>CADBFN010000047.1 GCA_902794035.1 uncultured bacterium | reverse complement strand
GTGCAAGAATAGTGCAAAAAATGAGTAAAAAAGTGCAAGAAAAGTCACTTTTGGAGTAGTTTGAAATTCAGATTTTCAATCGTATTCCGACCGCTACAATTCAATGTTGTTGGGCAAGTATGCCCAACTTACCCTTGTTACCTTCTGAGCAAAACGGACAAAAAAATACATATATCAAACTCGCGATACTTTATGTCAAAATCCCTGATACAGAACAACAAAATACTTGCGGCCTCAAGTGCAAGATTCGGACTCGTGCCCTTAGTTAGAAGACTCGAACTCCTGACCTGATATTTAATTGTCATACACATCTTAACTCTGTGTTATAATTGTTTCAAGTCGGACTGATACATTTTGTATCATTTAGACACATACAAAAGGAAAGGTGTAGAATAAGTATTAATAAGACCATTTTAGAACTTTTTGCAGAGCACGTCAAAAAAAAGCCTGAACAGATAGCAGTTATATATAAATCTGAAACAAAAATTACAAATAAAGAATTATGGGAGTTGTCAGGCAGAATCTACGCATGGCTAAAATCTAAAGAAATAAGCTCAGAAGATGTAGTAATGTACTGCTTGCCGAGAGGCGTTGAACTTTATGCCTGTATTATAGGAACTATAAGAATCGGAGCTGCTTTTGTATTAACAGAAACAGATAACAACCCAAAACGTACTGAATTTATAAAACAAGACTGTAAATGCAAACTTTTTGTAGATGAAGATTGTTGGAAAGAAATTATAAATACTGATTCATTAGATGGGTACGAACCCGTAAATTTACATAATTTATGCTATATAGCTTACACATCCGGTACAACAGGAAGTCCAAAAGGGGTTATGCATGAGTACGGTTCATTGGAAAATGCTTGGAAATCAGCACGATATAACGGCAAACCTTTATTTTCTAATGATGATACATTTCTAGTTATGAGCCCGATGAATTTTGTCTCACTTCCGATAATTATGGCTTTCTCTTGTGCGTTTGGCAATACTATTGCTATAATGCCTTATTTATACGCAGAAAATGAAGAAGAATTTAATAAATATATTAAAGAAAACAATATAAATTGCGGTTATTTAACACCTTCTTTTATATATAAACACAGTGAATGGGAAATTCCTTGGAAAAAATGTATAATCTCAAGCGAACCTGCTGACGGATTATATCTTCCGAATGTTAAGTGCTATAATGCCTATGCTTCAACAGAATCAGGATGTTTATTAGCAATGTATGAATATACTAATCCCCTAACTCCGCTTCCTGTCGGCAAATCACAATCTGACATTAAACTTTTTATACTGAATGAAGAAGGAAAAGAAGTTCCGCAAGGTAATATTGGTGAAATATGCTATAAAAACCCTTATGTAAGAGGCTACATTAATCACCCTGAACTGACAAATAAATTAATACAAGATAATATTTTTCATACAAGTGATGCAGGGAAAATAAATGATGAAGGAAATCTTATCGTTCATGGACGCTTAGATCAAATGTTTAAAGTCAGAGGATATAGAATTGATACAAACGATATTGCTGATGCCGTTAAAAAAGTAAGTAATTTGAAAAATATTGTAGTAAAGGGGTTTGTTTATAAAGATATTTCTTCAATCATTGTATTTTACACCGATAATATCAAAATTAATGCTGCAATTATGAGAGAAAGACTGCTTAATATACTGCCGGAATATATGATACCAACAAACTATGTACATCTTGAAGAATTTCCTCTTCTTGAAACCAATAAATTGGATAAGCAAAATCTTTTGCCTCCGGAAGGAAGTTGGGAAAACCTAACAAAAATATCTTCATCCAATTTGCAGTTGATTGCAAAAGGAAGAACATCTGACATTTATAATTTTGGCGATAATATGGTATTGAAACTTTATCACAAATCCATTCCTTTTAATGAGATAAATAGAGAATTGGATTTAATAAAAACCATTTGTTCCTTAGGTTTTCCATCTCCCAATGCTTATGAAATTGTTCGCTCGTCTGATGATAAGTATGGTATTATAATGGATAGATTAAACGGCATAACAGTAGAACAGGCAATAAAAACCAATCCTGATAAAAAATATGACTTAATAAAAAAATTTGTTAAAGCCATAAAAAATCTTCATCAAACACATATTCATGATGAAAGAATACCCGATATTAAGCAGGTTTCAATAACGTATGCTAAGCAGCTCAATTCTTCATTTTGTTCCAATGAAGATAAAACGAAAATTATAAAAATTTTTGAAAATATTCCTAATACTAAAAATTTCTTACACGGTGATTATCATACAGGCAATGCAATTATATCTGATAACAAAATACAATTTATTGACTTGATGTTTTGTGCAAAAGGGCACCCTGTATTTGATATTTTATGCATGTATTCTCATTATGTTTTCTTGCCATCATTTGATTCTGATGAAGCATGTATTTTAAATCTGGGGTTAGATAAAACGGGGGCAGAGGATTTGTATAATTTTTTTATCAAAATGTACTATAACAGCAAAACAGATGATGAAATCGCAAATATAAAAGAATACATAAAAGGAGTCCATGCTGCAAGGATATGCCTTGCTGATGTTGC
>CADBFN010000046.1 GCA_902794035.1 uncultured bacterium | reverse complement strand
ATTTAGTTGTGTTTTGCGATAACTTTCAAACGCATCATTAATTTCTTTGGCAAACTTTTTTCTAAATTCAGAATACGGAATGTCCAATTTTTCTTTAGTCAGTTTATTTTTCAAAATCATCTTCAAACCCTCTTATATTATCAAGTTCAATGTTGTAACGTTTGCCGTTTTTATCCACGCAGGTGGCAAAATCTACTGTTTTATCAGCATATTTGTTTTCCCATAAACAAATTAATAGAGTTTTTAAATTCAAAATCTTTGTGCCATAAAGCATATAATCTTTTTCAACCATAATATATTCCTTTCCGTCATTAACATTAATCGATTGCATTTAGGGAAATCTCAAGTATTTGTGTCTGAATGATAAGTAATTTTCAAATTGGTTTTTAAGGCCGTTTTATTGGTGTTTTAATAAATTCAATTTATCAGATTGTATAAATCCGCATACAAACTTTTAAAATCCTTACCCCTGCGCCAAAGTATTTCAGCAATTTTATATTCCAAATTATATGCATTTTTGTTATGCGTTAAATTCCTAGATAAATAGCAATAAATTGTTGTAAAATCTGCTTTATCCTTTGCTGTTAAAGGTTTATCATTTTTGCTTTTTAGCAGATTTTTTGAGATAAAAACTTGCCCTTCGTAAAAATATAAATAAACTTCTTTATTGAAAAATCTTCTGTGCCGTGCGTTTTGTGGATTGCTCAAATAATAATTATCTAATAATCTTTTCTGTCTTTCATAAATTAAAGTCCTAAATATTGTATAAAATTTTTGCACCTGCGGTTCTCCGATGGATAAAATATGCGAAACTTTAGTTGTAGTAATTGATTCGCAATAACACCTTAAAATCACATCAATTGTTGCTTTGGGATAATATTTAAAAATGGAATATTTATCAGAAACTTTTTGTTTCTTTTGGTATGAATAAACATTATTTTCCAGTGATAATTTATTTTTGCTAATTAATTCATTCAAAATCGCTAGCAAATTATCCGCAGGGATTTCCGAGATTGTTGCTATTTCATCAAGCGTAAATTTGTTTAGCCGTCTGCAAAGTTGTAATATTCGTTTGTCTTGGATTATTGACGGTTCAAAATCTTTGCACTCCATTACGAATTACCTCCGGCAATTCTGCATTTCGTCAGATTTTTCACAGGGACGAGCTCGCTCACTACGTTCGACTCCGCTCTTGTCAAAATCCGCCGCTCATTAAAAATACTCCTTAAACTTTCTTCGTTAAGTTCCTTAATTTCATTCGTTTTAGCCAATTTTTCGATTTTATTTATAAGTTTTACTATCTGCCGGAATTGATTATGCCTTGTTGCAAGATATTCAAGTCCGTCAGGTGTAATTGGGATTTCCGATAGCTCAGATATAATTTGCTTTATATCTTGTGAATCATAACTTTTAAATTTGTATGACTTATAAATCCTGTCTTTCAGGTGTGGATATTTGGATAATTTCTTATCTATATTTGACATCCCGACAAGTACCATAGGACAACCCGATCTATCGTGTAAGTCCCTTAAAATCTCGATTACATTGTTGTTTATTAAATAATCAACCTCATCAATGATTATGGTTTTCGGGTTTTGCCTTAATTTATTTTCAATCATATTAAAAGTTTCCTGCGAATGCCAATAAGGCTCTTCTCCGAGTTCCTCCGCTAATTCCGATAACAACCACCGAACAGACATTCCTTTTGTTGCTCTAACATATACGCAATCATTTTTAAAAGTCCACCATTTTATTGTTTCTGATTTTCCTAAACCATAATCGCCATATACAAGTGCGATTTTAGGGATATTTGGCGGAAGCGATTTCAATTCTTCCATAAACCCTACAAATTCTTTGACGTTTTTTGTTTTTACAAATTTTTTGTTCATAAGTTAATCTCCATATAAATTTATGTATTCATCACTTCTGATATAATCAGCAAGCCACTTTCTTTGTTCGGGATAAGTGCAGCCATGTTGCATTAGCCACTCATATTTTTCATAATTTGATGAAAATATCGGTATATTCATCTGTGTTTCACGCTCGGTCATTTTGCGTTCACGAATAGTTTTATGCGGTTCAATTTCAATAACTTTTTCTTCAGGTTCTATTTCTAAAACTTCTGCTTTTTCAGCAGGAAAATATTTCAGAAATTCTTTTTTCGCTTTATTAAACTGTCGTTTTTGCTTTTGAATTTGCTGCTTAAATTCTTCCATATCTTTAACGGTACCAAGATAATTTGCCATAGGATGCACCTTTTCGACCTGTCTTGCGGTACATAAAAATTCCCCCTTAACCGAATACACGTACACTTTCGTTAAATCAAAAAGCGAATACCGAATAAAAACTTTTTCTCTCAAGTCTATTAAAAAATCATTTCTGAAATGAAGTCCTAAAAATGTTATTTCACCCCTATTTATTGTCCTGACTTCAGTTTTCATCATTAAATCATTCAGGATATTCTTATCAATATCCTGCTTTTGAACTTTATTCAAACACTCTTTGATTGTCATTTGATTATCATTTAAACAGAGTTTTGAATTATGGTAATCAATCCAACAGTCAATATATTTAATAACTTCCTGAACTGTCGGGATATTATTTCCTGTCATTTTGCGGTGGAGTTTCCTGTGTAATTTCTCGCCCCGTTTCATCCAAGCAGGTTTATTTTCAATGCTTGAACCACAATACGATATCATCATTTTTTCAAATTCTTCCTGAAATTCTTTGAAAAATCTTTCAATAACTTTTGCTCTTGCATTATATGGTTTTGCAAAAACTGATTTTATCCCTAAACTTGCGTAAACTCCGTTAAAACCGGATTCGTCAAAATCGACATGCTGAAAATATTTTGCTTTAAACGCTTTGCCGTTATCCTGATAAACTACTTTCGGTATTACTCCGAGATTTAAAATTGCATTACGTAAGGCACTTGCGATACACTGAGTATTTTCGGTCATCATAATTTCATATCCGACAAGTGCTGTTGATTTCCAGTCTAAAAAACCGACCAAAGTAGCTCTGGTCGGTCTGCCGGTAAACGGGTTTATTACT
>CADBFN010000045.1 GCA_902794035.1 uncultured bacterium | reverse complement strand
ACAATTGATACTCCTTTGTTTGCTTAAATTCGGTTATCCAAGAATTATTTGGATCGTTTTTTATCAGGTACTCATATTTTTCTGAATTATTTTTGAACAGCGTTTGAACTCTTTTTGAATCTGTTTTGAACGGGGGTAAATCATTTGGTGCTTTTAACTCTGTTTCAAGTAACTTTATATCTTTGGTTTCAAGATATTTTTTAACAGATTCTACAGTTTTCTTTTTTAATTGACGCTGACGGACTATTTTTTGTTTATAATCCTCGTAATCTTTGACATCACCGAGTAGCTTTGCCATCGGATGTGTTTCTGTTACTCTTTCTGCGGTGCATAGATATTCGCCTTTTGGGGTGTAAACTTTGATACTTGTGAGATCAAAAAGATTGTATTTAATAAGAATTTTGCTCTTAAATCCGTACAATCTTTCATCAAAATAATCACAGTTTAAAAACCTAATACCGTTTCGCTGAATTGTTTTTACTTCTGTTGCAAGCATTAAATCGTCAAGCGTATTAATATCAATATTTTGCCGTTTTCTTTCAGATAATACTTCCGCAATTGTTTTATCCGGAGCATTCGGACAAGGCTGCGAGTTCTTAAAACTCAACCACATATCAATCATTTTTATTGTTTCTTCAATTGTTGGAATGTAATCTATATGCCAAGATTTGTGTAGTTTTTCATTCCTCATCATATATGCAGGTTTATTATTTATAGATGAACCGATATAACTCGGTAAAAGTTTTTCAAAACCTTCCTGAAATTCTTTAAAGAATCTTTCAATAATTTTTGCTCTTGCATTATATGGTCTTGCAAATACTGTTTCTATACCTAGTCTTGAATATAATCCCTGAAACCCAAGTTCCGTAAAACCTTTGTCATCGGTAAAATATTTTGCCCTAAATGCTCTGCCATTATCTTGATATACAACTTTTGGTACCATATCAAGATTTATTATTGCGTTACGGAGTGCTGAAGCTATACACTGAGTATTTTCTTCAAGCATTATTTCATAACCGACTAAAGCCGTTGATTTCCAATCCAAAAAACCAACTAATGTTGCTCGGCAGGGTTTCCCTGTAAACGGATTTATTACTTGAAACGCTAGTTTATGTCCGTCTGCTACAAGAATATCTCCGACTTCAAGTAAACTTGCATCACGCTTTATATAGGGTTCAACTTTATCTGAAAGTGCTTTCTCTCCGTCACGAGCAAGAATCCATTTGTCATAATTATTATCCTTAAACCATTTTGCGTAACGCCTAAATGTAATATCTGCTGGAATAAAATTTTGACCTTGTTCTTCTAATCTATATTTTGTTAATGCAATTGCTTTTCCGATTGATAGTCTATTCGGGTGCAGAAGCAATCCCATAAATATTTTTATTTCTTCATCATTTAGAACTGTTCGGTATTCCCGAACAGTTGAATATTTGTACTGTGGCAAGAGTTTTGTATAATCTTCTGTTCCGTTTAACATTGAGTACCAACGGTGTAAGCTGCCACGAGATATTTTCCCTAATATTTCAAATAAATAAGAATTAGATGTATTATGCAATTTAACAAAATCATAATCAGCTTGAAGTTTATTTTGAGATTGCTTTCTAAACTCAAGCCACTTATGAACTACATCAAGTCTTGCTAATGCTATTTGTTTACATTTTTCTGGAGTAAAATCTGCCATGCGTATGCTCCTTCGCATACACATTAATCGCTCTTGTTCGCAGAAACATCAAGTCCTAAATCTCAATCTCAGAGACATTTTGACACATCTTAAATTGAAAGATAAATTATTTTTGCACTTTATTGCACTTATTTGCACTCGCTAAAATTCAAACACCAAGCGGAATAGATGCTGAAACAAGTTCAGCATGACTGAATATTAGTGCAAAATAGTGCAAAAATCAGGATAAAAGTGCAAAAATAATCCGATAAATCTCTACACTAAAAACAAGCCTCTATTGCCCTAAAATTAGGCAAACTTACGACAAAACTCCCATCTAAACTGTCCTGAAAACCTATATCCACCATACTCATCAGACCAATAAACAGGACAAGGTAAACCTGTCCTGTTTATTGGTGGAGACGGTGGGAGTCGAACCCACGTCCAAAATGGATGACAACATACTTCTACGAGTGTAGGCGATTTTTCGCTCAAATTGCTCAGGAAAATGTCTAAACCCTACGAGCAATCCCTAGGTTTTATTTAAAGGAAACTCTAAACCTTACAAAGTTATCTTGATGTATTTACTTTGTATCAATACACTGCCGCTTGCATAATTTACCCATAAAACCGGCAAGCTGGGCCCTATGAGTGGCTACATAGACTAAGCAGCTAAAGCATAAGCTTGTGCAAAATCTACTTTTCTTACATTGTTAGCACTTAATTTGTTTTGCTCGTTGATAACGGAGAACAGCGCTCCGACCCGCTGCATATTACCACCAAAACATCCTGTCTAATCCTAAACGTCCCCATGGCTATTACTAAGGCAATAAGATCATATCAATATTGGTGAATAGTGAGTCGTGAATGGTGAATTGTCGTTATCGGTGCTATCACACATTTTATAAATATAAAGTTTATTCACAATTCACTTTACACATAAATGTCCTAACATCTTAGCGTCTTAGTAACTTCTATAATTGTAAATGTACGATTAATATTATTATAACTAAATTTTAACCTTTTTCAATTATTATTGTAACGAAATGTTACAAACATCTTCTAAATCATTAAAGTTCATGTATTTAACTGCCGTCATGTAGAATAACAGAAATATTAAGACGAAAGGAAAAACTGTCATGGGAATGTCAGCATCACAAGCAAGATTTTTAAGTTTAACCGCAAGAAAGAACAATGTTGAATTTGAAGGACAACAAATAAACCAGCAAAGAACAACATTATCAAATGAATCTGCAAGTTATTACAGTGAATTATGTAATATGGCAGTTCCGACTCCTCCGTCAATTGATGATTATACAAAAGTATCATACACCTTCAATGATGGTGCAATGACTAATACCCTTACTTCATTGTTGCCTGATACAACCACT
>CADBFN010000044.1 GCA_902794035.1 uncultured bacterium | reverse complement strand
GGAAGATTATGAAATCTTATTCAAACAACATCTAAAATGGTATAGAAGGATAGAACAAAGGTTGAAGAGTATCGATTTACCTGAAGTTTCTGATATGTAGAGTTATGAAAATATCATTAAGACCCCATCATTTTTTATGCATAAAAGGATACAAAGGTTTGAATTATAATGAAGTTCAAGCTGCAAATTGGGAAAATGTTGCCTTATTATTAAAAAATAATCCGCAAACAGATATTTTTATTATGAACGGCAGAGATGATTTATGTAAACAGTGTCCAAGCGAAATTATCAAGCATAAGGCATATTGCAAAGAAAATGTCGTTAGCGGTTTGGATAATCAAGTAGCTGATTTTCTCGGTATATTGTCAGGGAAAGTGTATAAGTATAGTGAAATATTAGAAAAACTGAACAAAAAAATGACATTACAAAAGCATAAAGAATTTTGTTCGGAGTGTTGCTGGTGGAAAAAAGGACTTTGTAAAGACAGCTTTGAAAAATAATTTTAAGGAAGTATATTGAGAAAGTCTTTATGTAATTTTACGTTATGTACCCTTATATAATCAATATTTTCGTTAATGAGTATGCTGTTTAGAGCAAGAGTATAAATGTCTTTTTGTTCATTTGAGTTTTGTTTTCCGAGCATGCTTTTGCGCGAAATTCCAATCATTATTGGACATTCTAAGGTTTTGAATTCTTGCCAGCGGCGAATTATTTCAAAATTATCTTCTCTGTTTTTACCAAAGCCGATGCCCGGATCGAGTATTATATTTTCTTTTTTTATTCCTTGTGATAGTGCATAATCAATTTTTGATTTTAAATCCTTAAATATTTCGTCGGTTAAATTCTCATATTGAGGGTTATCTTGCATATTTTCGGGAGTCCCTTTGCAATGCTGGATAATAACTTTTATTTCAGGATTTTGTGCAATAATTTTTGCCATTTCGGGATCATATTCAAGTCCTGAAACATCATTGATAATACTTGCTCCGAAATTTATACATTCTTGTGCAACTTGTGCGCTGCGCGTATCAATACTTATCGGAATATTTATATTATTTTCTTTTATATATTTTAATATCGGAATAAGTTTTGATAATTGTTCTTCGCTATCAACCGCGTGAGAATATGGTTTTGTAGATTCTGCACCGATATCAATAATGTCAGCGCCATCTTCTGATAATTTATGTAACTGATTTATTGCGTCATCAAAATTATAATATTTTCCGCCGTCCGAAAAAGAATTTGTTGTAACGTTTAAAATCCCCATAATTTTTGTTTTGGTTTGGGAGTTTTCTTTGACGGTTTCCGAAAGTATTCGTCCTAATTCTTTTAATCCGAACGGTTGGAGCTGTAATTTTTGTGCAATTTTTTGCAATTGAGAAATACTTCCGCCCAGAATGCAGTCAGATAAATCAATCTTACCTGTAATAACTTCCTTATTGGTTCCGCAATCTGCACCGACTGATAGTGCTAATTGTTTTAAAATGTTTGCCTGAGCGCAAGTTAAATCATAAATTTTATAGTTTTTATAATAAAATTTATCTCTTGCTTTAAAAGCATAAGAACTGTCATATCCGATATCGGTTAATTCTTTTTCTATATTTGTTTTTGATAATTCTTTCAATAAAAAATCGTGCATAAACTAAAGTTAGCACGATTTTTTATATTTTTCAATTCTTATATAACTTATGCTGCTCTGTTATATTTGCGGTGCATATCGTTTAATGCTAATCTGCCGTTATCGACAGCTTTTTGAACTCCTGAAACAAGAACAAAAAATGCCATTGTCGCGCCAAATACGCTTGTTGCTCCTTTCATTACAGGACTTTTAACAATAGGGCCGATGAATTTCCATTCCTTATATTTAGAAATTCTTGCCATTGCATCTGCGCTGAATAATTTCATATCGCGAAAGAATTTATTCCATAAGCCTGTAACTTCAGCAGAATTTCTTTCAATAGTTTTGGCAGTTTGTGTAGTGGTTCCTAATATTCCTTTAAATCTGCCATATACACCTTGTTTTGAAGCATAGGTTGTTGCTTGAGCTGTTACCCCTGCTGCCCCAACTCCTGTTGCGACATTTTGGGTAGTTTCACGTCTTTTCTGCTGCTCAGGTGTTAATCTTTGATATTCAGGTATAGCGGTAAAAACGACAGGCATTATATTTCTTCTCCTTCTTCAAGTTCGACAGGATTTTCTTCTCTTGCAGTTGCATATGCTCCTGCAATACCTGAGCCGCCGCCTAAAACTCCTGCTGCGGTCTTGCTTGCTTTATCATAAGTTACGCCTTTTATTGCATTTATTATTGTTTTTGCAAATTCAACAACAACATTTGCTGATTTCTTCGTAAATTCAATAACAGGTTTTTCGAATTTTGAATTCGCAACTTTGTCATATAATGCAGAAACTTTTTGAGCGAATTTGTTGTCTTTTATTTTTTGAAATCCTTTAGCAATTATTTCGCCAAAATTCTTTAATGTTTTAGCAAAACCTTCTGCTATTGGTTTTGCTGCAGAACTGATATTTTTTGCATATTTTGATGAGGCAGCTTTTTTGCAAGAATTTGCTCCTGCCATAACGGCCCAACCGACAGCTAATCCGTCTATTATGCCGTTTGTAATAATACGAGCAAATTTAAAAGGTTTTTTCATTCCTTCAGGAATATTGTCATCATTAATAATTCCGTCAAATTCGCGTCCTTGATTTTCAAAATAGCGTTTTTCTCTTTCATATGATTCCTGATTGTCGTAAATACCTTTGAAAGATGCATTCTTTGTGCTATTTAATGATATCGGTTGAATTGCTAACATATTATGTTCTCCACACTATTGCTATTATATTAACACCATTAGAAAAACTCTTGAAAAAATTTTTTGCTAACCATGTTCACAAAATGTTACATTACCTCACATATATTATTTCACATGTTTGTAAGTTTGTAAACCCCTCTGAACATATTATTACCATATAAAATTTATATTAAGACGGGAATCCTTATGGTATAATAAATACATAAAGTGTACATTATAAAAGGAGGACTTATATGATACCTATTTTTGATTCAAAACGTCAATATGCGCAAATCGGTGAAGAAGCTGAAAAAGCCGTTTGCGAAGTTATGAGAAGCGGATGCTATATTTTAGGGCCGAATGTCAAGGCTTTAGAAAGTGAATTAGCATCATATATCGGATGCAAATATACCGTTGCATTGAATTCAGGTACTGATGCTTTGCATGTTGCTTTGCGTGCCTTAAATATCGGTGCGGGTGATGAAGTTATCACAACAGCATTTACTTTTGTAGCAACAGCTGAAGCTATTGGTATAGTTGGTGCAAAACCTGTATTTGTTGATATTGATCCTGATACATTTAATATCGACCCTTCTAAAATTGAAGCTGCAATCACATCAAAAACAAAAGCAATCATCCCTGTTCACTTGTATGGTCAACCTTGTGATATGGATGCAATCATGGATATAGCTCACAGACACAATTTGAGAGTAATCGAAGACTGCTGCCAAGCAATTGGTGCTTTATATAAA
>CADBFN010000043.1 GCA_902794035.1 uncultured bacterium | reverse complement strand
GGGGACCTCCAGTGTACGGGTTATCGCGCCAGCGGTAAACGCCCGGTAGCTGTGTTCCAAGCGGATAAGTGCTGAAAGCATATAAGTACGAAGCCCACCACAAGATGAGATCTCTCATGACATAAGTCAGTAAGTCCCGTTGCAGATTACAACGTTGATAGGTCACAGATATACGAGTGGCAACATTTTTAGTCGAGTGATACTAATAGGACGAGGGCTTTTCCTAGAATGCTGTGCCGATGTGTAGCAAACGGGTTTGATTGTTGAATAACAATCAAAGCAGGTTTGCGAAACATAATATGGCGACGTAGGAGCGCAAGGACGTAGTCCTGAGCACCACAGGAGCGATATGGTACAGATAAATTATAAAGGAAGAAGTTGTTGATTACAAAGCTTATTTATTTCTATGCAGCTTTCAGTGTACATCGTACGAATAGAAGAATTCGTCGGTGACCAATCGTGAGGAAAACACCCGTTCCCATCCCGAACACGGTCGTAAAGACTCATTGAGGCGAAAATACTTGGAGGGCCACCTCCTGGGAAGATAGCTAGTTGCCGACACCTAATTTAGAAAAAAGAGATTTAGAACAGAAGTTCAAATCTCTTTTTTTTATTAAGTGGGTCAATTTGTTCAAGTGAATAGTGAGTCGTGAATTGTGAATAGACTTTTACAGTTTTAAAAATTTGTTGGCACAATATACGCCCCCACATTTTATTTTAATCCTGAAATATATTCTTTAATTTTTTCATTTGAGGTATTTTCAGTATCTTCTGTATTATTATTTAATACATATTTTATAATTTCGTTTGTGTTACTGCTAATTTCGTTATTTTTTTCTAAAATATCTGCAATATTACACAAATCTATTTTGGTGTATTCATCATTGTTGTATTTTTTTATTTGTTCGTATGTTTTTTCCTTGCAGAATAAATCCGCTAAATATAATAGTGGGATTTGTAATAATGTTCCAAATAAAAAACAGGTTAATATCATTAATGAAAAATCTCTGATATTAAAAGATATGCTGAATTCTTTATTGATAATTGCACATAATAATTGTATTAAAATCCCGACTATTAGTATTAATCTCGGCATAAAAAATTTTTTATTTGTAAAAAATCCAAACAAAATTTTTAGTTCTTTTTTTATATTTTCTAATTTAAAAATTTTATTACCCATAATATCTTTATTTATTTTACCTGATTATATTATCACATTAATTTATTTTTTAATATACTTAAAATGTATGATTGCAGTTTGTAATTTTGTTTAATGCCGTTTTTAAGAAGTATTCAGCCAGACTGTTTTTATAAATTTCATTTTTGGCATCTTCTATGGAGTGCCATTTGGCAAAATCAACTTCAGGTGTTAATTTGAAATCTTCATTTTGAGTCCTGACTATAAAATTGCAAATCAAAGAATTTGTTTTTTCAAAATATTGGCTTTCATTATACTGAAATGATAATAAGTCTAAATTTACTTCTTCTTTCAATTCTCGTTTGAGGGTTTGTTCAAGTGTTTCACCCTTATTTACATATCCGGCAACAAGAATATTTACCCCGCGTCCATATTGTTGTATAAGCAAAATCTTTGAGTAATCTTTATTACAAACAATCATGCTTATTGAAGTGTTAAATTGTGGAAATCTGAATTCATTACAATTTGGGCAATACGGTACAAATCCTTCACTTATTCCGCAGTTAAAGTTCTCTTTTTCTGTTAATGCTGCTCCGCATTCAATACAATATTTCATAATAAAATGTTAGCATAAAAATCAATTCGTTTTAATTTTTATAGTATTATAGGTGTTGAGGTTTGGTATATGAAAAAAAATATTTTAATAATTCTATTATTGTTGATTATAGCTTTTGTGATGAGATATTTATATCTGGATTGCCCGTTATGGTATGACGAGGCTTGTTCGTGGGCTGTTGCAACAGACAAATCAGGGATTATGAATAATCTTATTAATATTGATTTGCAGCATACTCCTTTGTATTTTGTTTTATTAAAGTTTTGGATAAATATATTTGGGCAAAGTGAATTTGTTATGCGTTCGTTGTCATTCGTTTTTGGAATTATGACTGTTGTGTTGTCATATATTGTGGCAAAGAAAATATCTCAAAAGCCTCTTTATCCTGCTTTGATTTGTGCAGTCAGTCCTGTGCTTGTGTTGTTTTCAGCAGAAGTTAGAATGTATTCAATGGTTATATTTTTGGTTTTGTTGTCAATAAATTATTTGATAGATTATGAGCAGAAACAAGATAAAAAATCTCTTATAAAACTTGTGGCGGCTAATATTTTAATTCCATATACGTTAGTGGGCGCAATTTTGTATAATCTCTCTCTTGTTGTATGTTATGGTTGTTATTTATATAAAAATAAGAAAGAAAAATTCAGGCAATATGTAAGTTTTGAATTAATTGAGTGTTTATTTTTAATACCGTATTTTATTTTAATTTTATATTATGCAAAGATGAGAAGCGTTTTTGTAATTAGTCATGAGGGATATTTGAGGTTTTCTCATATAGTTGATGTTATAAGAAATTTCTTTGGTGTGGTTATTGATAGTAATATTTATTGGGTTTCTGACGGAAATTATAATATAAATTTACTGTTCGTATTTGCGATTGTAATTCCTTGTGTTTATTTTATTATCGGATTTGTTAAATCATTAAAAAGTGATAACAGATTTATAAAATTTCTAAGTATGCTTGTGATGGTTAATTTCTTGCTGGCGGTTATTTTTTCTGCATTACAGATAAATGTGTTTACTGTAAGGTATATTCTTTATATTCTTCCTATCTTGCTAATTCTTTGTGTCGGAGGACTAAACGAAAAGTATAATAATAAAATTGTTGCATCTGCTCTTATTGTTTTTGTTATTGCATGCGGTATTTTTAGTATAAAAAATTCAGGTTTCATTAAGAAAAATAAAGAATTGGCGTTGAAAAGTACCGCTGTTGAATGTGACAAACTTGGATTGACGTCTGAAGATATAGTTATATTGCCTTTTGGAGGGGATGCACCGTATTATTTCCGAAATTTGACAAGACCGAGAGTCTTTGATGCAGATTTTCACAAATTGGCAAGAAATCCTTATGGAATCTATTACGACAAACAAGATCAGTCAGTTATGACAGGAAATGATAAATATAAGTTGATTTTGGATAAAATTAATCAGGATAATGTTTTCTCGCAAAGTTATTTTGATTATTTTACAAAAAATGTTACAAATGAAGTATCAAAAGGCAGATATGTTCTGATTGCGATGTATGGAACGGATAATAATGCGATTGTTGATATAAAAACGCTAAGAGATCAGGCTAAAGAAGTCGATAAGCAAAATATTCTTGATGTGTTGTTTAAAAAGTTTATGTGCGATAATATTGCAATGCTGAATATGAGTTTTAAGTTTATACAGTCTTATCAAAAAGATAATTTTACATATTATATTTTTCAAAAAATATAATATTATGGTCAGTATAAATCTTGACAAAAGTCTTAAAAAAATAAATAATATAATAAGTTGGAATTAAAACAGAGAGGATTTCAAATTATGTCAAAAAGCAGTAATAACAAGCATTTCAACCTCGGGGGGGGGGGTAAAAGCCTCTCATAACAAGCATTTTGCCTTTACTCTGGCGGAATTAATGATAACAATTGGCATTGTGGGTGTAGTGGCGGCAATAACAATACCTACATTAATTCAGAACTCAAACAGTAAAAAGTTTTCTACTCTGTTTAAAAAAGAATTATCTACCCTGAATCAGGCGGCGATATCAGCACAAGCCCAGTATGATATGGATTACGGCTCAATAACATCTGAAAGTGCCCCTTCAACTTGTGGCAGCGATACGTTTGCGGCATCTAATTCAACAATGTGCGCTTTATTTAATAGTACATTGTCTGCCAAAAATTATATGGGTGTTTATGGAGAAGTAGGCGGTTCAATTTTTAATTCCAAATATCAATTCACAAAAAAGACAGATGGTTTTGATCCGACAAACTTTTTACTTTATACCTTAGCAGACGGTTCAATAGTTGGTTTTAATCCAAATGCCAAACGCTGTAGCCTTGAAAGCGGTCAAACAATCAATAAAACAATCCTTACAGACGAAAACGGTTTAAAAAATTGTATCGGTTTTATAGATGTAAATGGTGTTAGTCTTCCTAATAAAGAAGTAACTTGTGCAGACGGGACATCATCATTGGATGTTGGTACGGCTTGTACCTTAAAAACAACGGGTTCAAAAATCGGAGATGTTTATCCTATAGTATTCCATAACGGCACAGTT
>CADBFN010000042.1 GCA_902794035.1 uncultured bacterium | reverse complement strand
TTTATAATTTATCCTAAAATTCATATCCGTAATTTCTTTTTTTATAAGAAAATTACCTAAATTTTTATCAATTACACAGAGTGTAAAATAAATTTCCGCAAAATTGTTATATAGTTTGTTTATAATCTTATTTTTTTCATAAAGAAACAAGATTATTGAAGTCATGCCTGTTAACACAACTCCGGTAAATACGCCTGTAGAAAGATCATAAAACTTATTATTTTGTTCAGTAACAAAAATTCCAATTAAAGACAAAATTAGTATAATTATGCAAGATATAATAATGTGTTTTTGTAATCTCATTTTAGCTCCTTTTTACTAAGAATATCACAAATATAGAGCAAAACGAAGATATAAATAATTTCACAAAATACTTATTACAAGCTAAGATATTTAAAGTCTTTTAATGTACCAATTTGACATTCCAAAATGATTATAATTCCATTGTAGTTCAAAATAAAAATTAAACTCCAAAGAATTATCATCTTTGAAGTTCCAAGAATATTTATTTAATTGTGTTTTGCGGTAACTTTCAAATGCATCCTGAATTTCCTTAGCAAACTTTATCCTGAATTCAGAATACGGAATATCCAATGTTTCTTTGGTTAATTTATTTTTCAAAATCATCTTCAAAGCCTCTTATGTTATCAAGTTCAATGTTGTATCTTTTGCCTGTTTTATCAACGCAAGTTGCAAAATCTACTGTTTTATCGGCAAACTTGTTTTCCCATAAACAAATCAGCAAACCGATTTCTTGTGTTTTAAGATTCAAAATCTTTGTCCCGTACAACTTGTAATCTTTTTCAACCATAGTTTAACCTTTCGTTATTGTGATATCAGCGTATATCTCGTCCGGTTTCTCAGGATCAATCAAAAAATCTTTATTAAATACATATCTTTCGCCATCCGGTGCGACGCAGCCGACAATATTGTTCTCGCCAAAACAAAGAACTGTAAACTCTTCGCTATCCTTTTCAAACCAGCCTTTCAGCTTTTTTAATCTGTATTTTTTACCGATTTCAATCATAGTATGCTCCTTTCAAGCTACACCATTCATCACTCTTTAAGCGATAAACATCAAGTGTATGCGTCTAGAATCGTATCATTTGGACATAATAATTTTTGAACGCTATTTAAACGGCTTTTAAAGACCTTTTAAACAGCATTTAAATTTCAACATCTTTTTCGTGGTCTATAAAAAATGCATTCAAAACATCAGCATCATTTCGCAGATGTTTAATAATTGGCGCAAGATTATAACATTCTTCAATCTCAGGTTGATTAGCAACAAAATAATCAATAACAACCGCAGTATTATAAATATTCTCCGACCACTTGCTTAATTGCTTAAACTCCTTTGGAGTAATATTCAATCCAACTTTTTCCATATGACCTCCTTTAATGTGCCATATACATCACTCCAAGTCGAAATAAAATCAAGTTAATGTTTTACATGTTACTTATTTTTAGGCTGGATTTATTGTAAGATTTACAAAAGAATCCTTTGCTGAATTTTTTCAACATTTTAATATTAATATTTATGATGAAAAATATACTGCAAATGGAACATCTATGACTAATATTTTACACACATTTTGGAATTTAGAAGACAACAAACTTGTTGCTATGACATTATTAGAACTTGCGTCATTATTTCGCAATAGAGAATTAGCAATCCCAATGTATGTTAAATTTTCGGTTGAAATTGAAAAAATTGCTAATAAATTACAGATGTACCCTTCTAAAAAAGTAGAGGTAAATAACAATATGATAAATAATATTGAAGACGCTGAAGTTACAATCAATATAAGACCTGAAATATATGAACATATAAAAAGATATTTTGCGACTCAAGATTATTATCACGCAGTAGAAGAAGCATACAAAATTGTTAGGCAAAAATTAAGGGAGTTAACGGGAGAAGAAAAAGCAAGTCAGGCATTTAGCGAAACAAATATTGAAAAAATATTTGGACACAAAGCTAAAGATGATACCGAAAAAGATTTTTTTGATGGGGTAAAATTTATAAATATGGCAATACAAATGTTTAGAAACGAAAAAGCACACACTCCGGCAAAACAATTAGATAGAAATTTAGCAATACATTATATTTCTCTGGCAAGTTTAGCGTATGAATTAATATCAAAAAATTAGGTTTTGCAAATTCGCTACTCAGTGCGTACTGATTTTATATGTCCATATTTGGCACAGTAATAAAGTAATATAAACATAAAAGACATATTGCTATGTTCATGGTAGTATTGGCATATGAATTTTATGTAGTTGAGGGTTTTGAATGGGCTATCAAAGTGAAGCAGAATTAGAAAATAAATTGATTGAAAAACTTAAAACACAAGGTTATGAGAGAGTTTTAATTAATGATTATTCAGAACTTGAAAATAATTTCCGAGAACAACTTAATAAATTTAATAAAAAATCATTAGATGAGAAACCTTTAACTGATAAAGAATTTGAGAGAGTATTAAATATTCTTAATGGCAAAAGTGTTCTGCAATCTGCAATAAAATTAAGAGAAAAAATAGATTTTGACAGAGAAGACGGTACAAAAATATATTTAAAATTATTATCAGAAAATGCCGAAGACAATATTTATCAAGTTTCAAATCAAATTACTGTTCAAGGTAAGTATAAAAACAGATATGATGTTACCATTTTAATTAATGGTTTACCATTAGTTCAAATAGAACTAAAGCGTAGCGGTATTGATATAAATGAAGCTATTAATCAGATTGATAGATACCGTATCCATTCATATCGTGGATTATTTCATTACATACAAATTTATGTTGTTTCAAATAGTGTAGAAACAAGATATTTTGCAAATACTGATGCCCAAAGATTATTAAAATCTCTAACATTTTATTGGACAACTGAAACAAACGAGAGAATAAATAAACTGGAAGATTTTTCATCTTCTTTCTTTAACAAAACCCGTTTATTGAAGAATATTACCCGTTATATGGTAATTAATGAAACAGATAAAAATCTCATTGTTATGCGCCCTTATCAAATATATGCCACAGAAGCGTTAATCAGACATGCATTAGATACCGGCAAAAACGGATATATTTGGCATACAACAGGGTCAGGTAAAACATTAACAAGTTGGAAATGTGCAAATTTACTATCAAAAGAACAAAGCATTAAAAAAGTATTTTTCTTGATCGACAGGAAAGATCTTGATACGCAGACAAAAGAAGAATTTAATAAATTTGAAAAAGATTGTGTTGATGAAACTGATAAAACTGAAACATTAGTAAAACAGATAAAAGATATTGATAGAAAATTAATTGTTACAACCATTCAAAAAATGGCAAATGCTATAAAAAATCCGAGATATTCAAAAATATTGGATAATTATAAAGATGAAAAAGTTATATTTATAATAGATGAATGCCATAGGTCCCAATTTGGAGAAATGCATACTACTATAAAACATCATTTTAAACATGCGCAATATTTCGGTTTCACAGGTACACCTCGTTTTGATGAGAATAAATCGCAAAATGGACTCAGAACATCTGATTTATTTGAAAAATGTTTACATACATATTTAATCAAGAATGCAATATACGATCATAATGTTTTAGGATTTTCAATTGAATATATACAAACATTTAAAGGTCAATATGATGAAAATGATAAAACCATGGTTGAAGGTATTGACACTGACGAAGTTTATATGGCAGATGAGAGAATTGACTTGGTTGCAAATCATATAATAAATAACCATAAGTGCAAAACTGTAAACGGTAAATATACAGCTATTTTCGCCACATCTTCAATCCCTGCACTTGCTAAATATTACGATAAAATCAAAAATTTAAATTCTGATTTAAAAATTGCTGCAGTTTTTTCATACGGTGAAAATGAAGATTTAGAAGGTAAAGATGAACATAGCAAAGATATTTTAGCAAGAATAATTGATGATTATAATAAAGAATTTGATACTAATTTTTCATTAGAAACCTTTGCTGCATACAACAAAGATATTGCTAACAGATTAAAAATCAAAAAATCGCCGAAAATTGATATTTTACTTGTAGTAAATATGTATTTAACAGGTTTTGATTCAAGACCACTTAATACTTTGTATGTTGATAAAAATCTTGAATGGCACAACTTAGTACAAGCATTTTCAAGGACAAACAGGGTTGAAATGGCTTCAAAACCTTTTGGTAATATTATTTGTTACAGAAATCTTAAATCTAATACAGATAAAGCCTTAAGATTATTCAGTAATGAATTAGAAGCAGATACAGAAAACAATCCGCCAATATGGATAATTCCAGGTTATGGATATTTTAGAGACAAATTTAAGGAGTTGGCATTCAAGTTATTGTCTATTGCACCAACAGTTCAAAGTGTAGATGATTTAATGAGTGAAGATGCGCAAAGAGAATTTGTTATTGCATTTAGAGAATTGTCAAAAATAAAATCTATTCTTACTACATTTTCGGAATTTTCATGGGCGGATGTTGAAGATGCTTTAACTTGTCAGGGGTATGAAGATTATAAGAGCAGATATTTAACCTTATATGATTTTGTTAAAAAGGAACGTAATGCAGAAAAAGTTTCAATTCTTGATGACATTGATTTTGCTATTGAAGTTATTCAAACAGATAAAATAAATGTTACATATATCATGAATTTATTAAGGAATGTCGATACCGCCAACAAAAAACAACAAGCAAAAGATTTGGAACATATTAAGCAAGAGTTAGACAGAACCGATAACCCTGAATTAAGAAGAAAAGTTGATTTAATTAGAGCATTTATCGATAGAGTAATGCCTACAATAAAACAAAATGATTCAATCGATGAAGCATTTGCTAATTTTGAATCAGAACAAAGAAATAAAGAAATTGAAGATTTCGCAAATAAACAAGAAATTAATGCAGAGTTTTTGAAACAGACAATTTCAGACTATGAATTTTCAAATACAATAAATAAAAAAGATATAATAACAGGTATTGATAGACCTATAAAATTTAAAGAAAAACATGAACTTGTTGCAAAAATAATTCAATTTATTAAGGAAAATGTATTTAAATATCAATAGGAGTAAAGAATGGTAGATATTGCGGTACAAAAAGAGCAAAAAGCTGAACTACATAGCAAATTATGGGAAATGGCAAATAATTTGCGAGGGAATATGGAAGCTTATGAATTTAAAAATTATATTCTTGGTTTAATATTCTATCGTTATTTATCTGAACGTACCGAAAATTATATGAAAGAACTTTTAAAGGATGATGGTATATCTTATGCAGAAGCTTGGGACGATGAAGAATATAGAGAAGGTTTAAAAGAAGAATCTATCGATTATTTGGGTTATGTCATAGAACCAAAATATCTTTTTTCTCATGTAATAAAATTAATTGAAACAGGAGAATTTGATGTTGAATATATGGAAAAGATAATAAACTCAATATCTGAAAGTACACAAGGACACGATTCCCAAGAAGATTTTGAAGGATTATGGGAAGATATGGATTTAAGATCTTCCAAACTTGGAAAAGAAGTTTCTCATCGTTCAAAATTAATTGCAAAAATCCTAAATACAATTAACACAATAGATTTCCATTTAGAAAATATGGAACTTGATGTATTGGGTGATGCATATGAATATTTAATCGGTATGTTTGCACAAACCGCCGGCAAGAAAGGTGGAGAATTTTATACTCCGGTTAATATGTCAAAACTTGTCGCCAAACTTGCAACTGTCGGTTTAAGTGAAGCAAGAACAGTTTCTGACTGCGCCTGCGGTTCAGGCGGTTTATTGTTGCAAGTAGGTAAATATATAAAAGTGGGTCAATATTATGGGCAGGAATTAACAAGTACAACATATAACCTTGCAAGAATGAATATGCTACTTCATGGAATTCCGTATAACAATTTTGAAATAACAAATTGCGATACACTTGAAGACGAAAGATATGAGGATAGAAAATATACTGTACAAGTAGCAAATCCACCATATTCTACCAACTGGAGTGCAAATTCAAAATTTTTAGATGATGAAAGATTTTCGGCTTATGGTAAACTTGCGCCAAAATCTACTGCGGATTTTGCGTTTGTTCAGCACATGATTTATCACATGGATTCTGATGGCAGAATTGCAGTTTTATTACCACATGGAGTATTATTCAGAGGTAATGCTGAAGAAACTATAAGAAAGTATATAGTTAAAGATTTAAACTATTTAGATGCTGTTATTGGTTTACCTGCAAATTGTTTCCAAGGAACGTCGATC
>CADBFN010000041.1 GCA_902794035.1 uncultured bacterium | reverse complement strand
AGTTGAACCTGCCACAAACGCGGGTTTTGCACAATTTGGTGCAGGCAAATCCGACGGAGCAGAAACAACAGCAGAAGAACCTGCACATGAATTAACGGAGGAAGAAAAACTAGCTCTACGTCGAGACTTCTCAAAATGGGACCCATTTGAAATAACAACCCCAATGAGCGAAGCAGAATGTAATGCTAAAAAAGCATCGTTGGGAATACAAAATTGCAGACCAGGCAGAAAAATGTGGTGGGGTGCAAAATCTTCCAACAGAAGATGATTTGTATGAATTATCCAAGACAATCTATCCAAACTGTGATGACTCTACAAAAAAATGTTCCGGCACACCTAATTTCAGCAAACTACCTGAGAGCTTTTCGGGCTTAGGCTCCTCCTGGTACGGCTTGTGGTCAGGCCGTGAGGACAGCGCCCGCACCGCGTACTACCAGTACTTCAACAGTTCGTACTCGCTCAGGGGCACCAACCGCCGCAGTAAGAGCTTCAGGGCCGTTTGTGTGGGTGATTTGAAGTAGGGTAGGGCTGTTTATACGCACCTAATTGATAGAAGCAAGGTCAGGCACTGCCTGACAAGGATTTAACCCCCTTTGCCTGACGGCATTTCCCCCTGAAAGGGGGCAAAAGGAAAAGGGAAAAAGGCATTCATTCCTAAAGGAGCAAAAAGAAGGGATTGACATTTTGCCCTTTAAAGAGGGAAAATAATGGAAAATAAAAAAGACTTATTATTGACTTTTAACATGAACCCGAGGGCGCTTAATTCGTCTATTTACCCTCGGGCTTTTCTTTATTTAACCTGTGGCAGGATGATTTTTGCCTCTACGTTTTTAACTCTGTTTATACTGTTGTTAAAGCCTTTGTATAATTGTGCAGAGGTTTGGGCATTGTAAAATTTTCCGCTTGTTACTAGTGCGGTACATTGAAGTTGTTCCAAATCATCAGAATCGTTTATATTAAACGCAATTACATCAATCTGAACATCTCTGCGGACTTTTATCATTTCCATGACAAATCTGCATGGACTTTCGTCACAATTTTCTCCACCGTCTGTTAAAAGGATAATGTGCTTTTTCCCTGTAAAACCTATAAAATCATTTCTTATGGCCTGTTTTAGCGAAAATGTTATAGGGGTCATTCCGCGTGGTTTATATTTCGACAGAGAATGAGCTATGTTTGATGAATTGTTTGAAGCAATTGGAGTTGCCAGGGTTGATGCTCTGCAGGCTTCAATTGGTGTAAAACCCATTCGGTGTCCGTAAACCCGTAATCCGATTTCTGTATCCGGTGATATTTGAGGCAGAATTTCTTTCATTGTTTTTATCATTAAATTATACTTTGTACTGCGCTCTAATGATTCATTCATACTGTTTGACAAGTCTATGATGAATAAAATTTTTTCTCCCGCATCAGGGTCATAAGTGTAATTTTGCGGCATATATACTCCGTATTTTGCCCCAAAACACGTTGAACAAAAAAATATAAATGTAAAAATAAATCCTAACATTTTTTTCATAAAAATATTATTTCATTTATTTTTTTTATTACATTGCCTGAAATGTTTAGTATATTTTAAGAAAATTATTATAATTATTTAATTTAAAATTCGTTACATATCGTAATTTATTTACATCAAATAAATATAATTGTATTATGATATATTGTAGGATATGTGAAATATTTCTTTTTGGAGGCACAATTGGCTGAAAGATTTTATATAAAAGGTGGAACCCCATTAAAAGGTGAAGTGCAGATAGGTGGTGCAAAAAACTCTGTACTAAAGCTTATTGCCGCTGCATTATTAGTAAAAGGTTCTACAAAAATATATAATGTACCTGAATTGACTGACGTTGCTATAATGCTGAAAGTTGTAGAGCAATTAGGTGCAAAAATTGATTATAACAGAGAAGAAAAATCTGTGGTTATAGATGCAACAAATTTAACAAGTGTCACTGCTACTTACGAATTGGTTAGTAAAATGCGTGCGTCATTTGTCGTTTTGGGTGCATTGGTTTCCCGCTGCAGAGAAGCAAAAGTTGCAATGCCGGGTGGATGTGCCATAGGCGAGCGCAGAGTCGATTTTCATATTAAAGGTTTGGAAGCTTTAGGTGCAAAAATAAAAATAGAAAACGGCTATGTAATAGCTAAAGCCAATAAATTGACAGGGGCAGAAGTTTATCTTGATATCCCATCTGTTGGTGCAACTGAAAATATTATGCTTGCATCTGTTTTGGCAGAAGGTTCTACCCGTATTCAAAATGCGGCTCAGGAACCTGAAATAATTGATCTTGCTAATTTCTTAAATACTATGGGTGCAGATGTTAATGGCGCCGGTACTTCAGAAATAATAATTAACGGAGTTAAGCCGGATCATTTGCATTCAATTGAATATACAACAATACCTGACCGAATTGAAGCAGGTACTTATATGACTGCGATTATTGCAACTAAAGGGAAAGGTATAATAAGAAATATTTATCCTGCGCATTTGACCTTCTTTACTAATAAATTGTTAAAGATGGGTGCAAATATTAAGCTTTTAGACCCGACGTCAATGGAAGTCAGTTGTAAAAACAGGTTAAATTCAATCAATTTTATAACTCAGCCTTATCCGGGTTTCCCGACTGATTTGCAGTCTATGGCGATGGCACTTTTGACAACATCAAACGGTGTCGGAATTATAACTGAAAGTCTTTATGAAAACAGATTTATGCAGGTACCTGATTTAAACAGAATGGGTGCAGATATTCATCAGGACAGAAATCACGCTATCATTAAAGGTGTAAAAAAACTTTCAGGAACAAATCTTACGGCAAGTGATTTAAGAGCGGGTGCGGCTCTGGTTGTCGCAGCCTTAATGGCGGATGGCGAATCTATCGTTGAAAAAATACATCATATAGATAGAGGATACGAAAATTTTGAAAATAAGATAAGATTGTTAGGAGGGAAGATAGAGAGAAGAACAGATGATTCCCTGAACCTGACGGAGGCAAAACATAATGAGTCCTACTTATAAACGTTGGTATGATCATGACCCGTTATTGTTAGAAGTAATCGATTTGCTAAGAAATTATCAGACCGAGCTTAAAGCTCAGGCTGAGATTTTCCTGAAAAAAATAGAAGAAAAAGTTTCAAAAGAAACAATTGATAAATTTTATGCAATGGTAAAACCTGTAAATGCAAATAACAGATGGTATGATAAAGATCCTGTGATTTCAAAAACTGTTGAAATTTTGCGTATTGTACCCCCTGAAGCACAAAGATTGTGTGCAGAAAACTTTATCAAGACTCTTAAAGATATGGGAATTGAATATAAAAGTCCAAATAAGGCAAATTAAAAATAAAAATAGAATAAAGTAAAAAACAGGACAGAATTTAATTTGTCCTGTTTTTTTATATCTCTTTTACAATAAATATAAATTGATGCTATAATCCATATATGTTCAGTAGAGTAGATAAATGTTTTTTTATATCAGCGATAGTTATACTTATTTTGTTAGTTGTATCATTTTTATTAATTGCAATGCTTCCTCTATACGAAAATAATGTATTTTTTGAAATGTTACTTAGTACATTTGTTCTTATTACAATTCTTCTTATTCCAATAAGTATAGTTGAAAACATAATTATATTTTTAATTAAAATATTTTCAAAAAATAAAATACAAAAAGATTGGATAATTATACTTGCAGATTTTACATTAATAATAATATTGGGTACTATATTATATGTCCTTTTTATTGCGATAAGCAATCCTCTATTATGATTTTACTATTTTCTATGCTTAGGTTTTAAATCACTCATAAGTTCATAGCATTTGCAATTCGGAAATTTTCGACCTCTTTCTCTTCCCAATCTGTTTGCAACTTGGTCTCTTTCTGAATCTGCAATTGCTTGATATTTGAAAACTCCTCTTTTCAGTTACTATTATTCAGAAGGGATTAAATATGGGAGATTTAATTTACTTTATTTAAATTTGTAAAACATTTTTGTTTTTGTACGGAATTTTGTTTATAATTTAATAAAAGGTGTTTTATGGCAAATAATAAGAAAAAAGAATCCCATAGTTATGAAGATAAACGCCGTAGTAAAAAAACCGGCTTTTATTATTCTTTTTTGACTATAGTTTTGGTTTTTTGCCTTATTCAAATCGGTTATGGTGCTATTTTGAATATTTCTAAAATTATTTCCTACAAATCAAAGGTAATAACTTTAGAACGCGTATTAAAACAAACACAGCTTCATAATCAGGATTTGCGTGCCGAAAAGAAAATGGTTACTTCCGATAACAGTCTTGAAGGTATTGCAAGAAATAATCTGAAAATGGCAAAACAGGATGAAGTTCTTATTATAATAAATAAAAAAGTTGAAAAACCGGTTCAAAAGAAAAAAAAGTGGGATATAAAAGATTGGTTTAAACCAAAAGATAATACTCAGGACGAAGAAATTAATGCAATTCCTTATATTCCGCAAACAATGGACGAAGAGTAGGATGAATTATGGAAGAAAATACAGTAGTTGATTATATTAAACAGGCATTTGAATTGAGAGAGCAGCAATATTACAAACCTGCTATTGAAATGCTTTATAAGGCTTTGGAAATAGAAAATGATAATGTAGAAATTCTTTGTCAAATCGGGGAATTATATTTCATAATGAACAATTATGAGCGTGCGCTTCAATATTTGGAAAAAGCTCTTGTGTTAAATTCTTCTCATGAATTATCTCAAAAATTAGTTTATAAAATCAAAGAAAGAATGGGCGATTTTGATTCGGCTTTGTCTATTGCACAAAAATTGTTTGATGAAAACAAAAATGGTGAAAATCTTAAAAGATTAATTGAAATTCTTTTGGATTTGAAATTATATACAGAAATTGAGAAATATGAAACAAGTGAATTTTTTAACGATAGTGCTAAAATTCAATGTGCAAATGCTTTCTATTTAAACGGTGATGTTCAAAAGGCAAAAGAATATTTGCAAAATTGTGATGAAAATGATGAAGAAGTTTTGTTACTGAAAGGGAAAATGAGTTTTGATGAAGGTGATTTAGAAGCTTCAAAAAAAATTTTTAACAGGATTTCTATGAATTCATCAAACCCTGAAATTCTCAATTTTATGGGGCTTTTTGATTTGGAAAATATGAATTTCCCTCAAGCCATACAACATTTTGCCAAAGCATCTGAGCTTGATAAAAATAATCCAAAGTATTTTTATAATCTGGGTAATGCCTATTTTTATAACGGATGGATAAAAGAAGCACAACAGGCATATTCAAAAGCTATATATTTATGCCCGAATAATGCGGATTACAGGTATTCTGTGGCATATTTATATTATGAAAATAAAGATTATCAAAAAGCTGAAAATGAAGTCGAAGCTATTCTCGGTATTGATTGTGAACATTTCGGAACTCTCGTTTTGAAAGCTCTTTTGATGGCGCATAACAAAAATTATATTGAAAGTGTCGAGTTATTGGAAACCTGCGTTTCAAAAAATCCGAATGATGATTTTGCAAAAAAATCTTTAAGTTCAATTTATGCTGAGCTGGGTAATTATGAAAAGGCTCAAAAAATTCTTGAACAGACAGATTCGGTAATTCAGAAAAATCCTTCAGCATTGCTTGATTTGGGTGAAATTTATGTATTGCAAAAAAAATATGATGAAGCAGTAAATTTAGCTGACGAAATTATTCGCGAAACCGAAAATTATATCAGTGCGTATATATTAGGAGCTAAAGCATCTTATTTAAAAGAGGATTATGAAAAAACAAAAGAATATGCACAAGATGCGCTTTCGCTTGATATAAATTGCAGTGCGGGATATTACTATCTGGCTTTGTCAAGACAGAGTACAAATGATTCTGAAGAAGCTATAGAGTGTATGAAACGTGCTATTTTATATGATTTGAATAATCCTGAATATTATGCCAAAATGAGTGAATTTTATCAGGCAAAAAAAGATTATAAATCTGCATTGGAATATATTTCCGAAGCTCAGAATCTGGATAATACGAATGAGTACAAATTCAGATATTCAGAACTTGTAAAACTTTCTCACAAGAAATAAATAATATAATCTTGACAAAATCTCAAAAAAAATAAATAATAAAATAAGTAGAATTATGAAAAAGAGAGGATTTTAAATTATGCCAAAAGCCAATAATAACAAGCG
>CADBFN010000040.1 GCA_902794035.1 uncultured bacterium | reverse complement strand
ATCCGAGCATTTGAGACCCTTATCAGGCCTCTCACAAAACGATACTTAATCGTTTTGTTCGGCAGAGTGCTCTAACCACCTGAGCTAGCAGCCCATATACCTCGCTTACTCTTTTATACAATTTCGGCAATTTCGACTCTATCATGAACATTTTTTAAAATCAAGCAGTTATTATAAATCAAGTTTTTATTTTTTTTCGATTAAGACATTCCTTTAGTTGGAATACCTCCCAAAAATAAATTTTTGAAAAATGGCTTCGAACCGTCTTTATTATAATATGTTCTGTTCGGTGTCCCTCCGGCATATGATTCTATTTCAATTTTCTTGCTGCCTGTGTCTGAATAAAATCCTCTGTTTAAAAAATTTCTGTCATATGTCTGCTCTACAAATAAATCACCTTTTTTATCAGTATAAAACTCAATCCCACCTTTTTCTTTATCAGATAAAAAACCAACTCTCATGTCATCAGATGACCCGCTGTAACTTATAATATCTAATACTTCATCATCTTTTTTGGCCAAATTTACGACATTATTTTCCCTTGCATACTGAAGCATGCATTCTGTATATGAATCTCTGTGAGGCGATTGTTTCAGCTCTTTAAATAGACCCTTAAGCCCATTATGTTTGTAGAGTCTGTTTAGCGTATTAAAAAAATTACTTTTTTGCACTGTTTCGTCATTATTAATTTCTGTGATAAGTTTTTGAAAAACATCTTCTGCATTTTTTATGCTTGTAACAGGCGTTCTCATACTTTTAGTTATAGCCTCGCTATAACTCGTAAATTGCGGATGATAACTGTTTGTATTCGGTGAAATTACATTGTTGGATGCGTTAATTTTCATTATTATATTCTCCGGATAAATATATACTTGAGGATATATTGAATTAAAAATATTTGTTTGTCAAGTGTTGTTAGTAAATATTTATTAATTTGTTTACTAATAATTTTATGCTTGTAGTAATATCTATAAAAGAAATAGTAGTGAGGAAAAATAAATGTCAGAACGTAAAGCAAATATCGCAATTTTAGGTGCTACAGGCGTTGTAGGAAGAGAAATTACAAAGGTTTTTGATGAATTAAAAATTGAATATAATTCTATAAAATTTTTATCAAGTGCAAAAAGTGCAGGTACTAAAATAAATTTTCAGGGCAAAGAATATACTGTTGAAGAAGCAAAACCTGAAAGTTTTGATGGAGTGAATATCGTTTTAGCGTCTGCAGGGGCTTCAACTTCAAAACTTTTTGCTCCGGAAATTGTAAAGCGCGGTGGTGTTTTGATTGATAATTCTTCTGCTTTCAGAATGGAAGATAATGTCCCGTTAGTTATAGTCGGGGCAAATGAAGATGATATAAGGCTTCATAAAGGTATTATTGCAAATCCGAATTGCTCAACATCTCAGTTGATGCTTGTATTAAAACCGTTAAATGAAAAATTTAATATTAAAAGGTTAATTGTTTCAACATATCAGGCTGTTTCCGGTGCAGGCTTAAAAGCCATAAATGAATTGCGTGAAAATACAAAAGCGGCATTGAACGGAGAAAAATTTGAACCAAATGCGTTTAAAAAAGAAATTGCTTTCAATGTTCTGCCTCAAATTGATGTATTTTGTGATAACGGATATACAAAAGAGGAAATGAAAGTTGTAAATGAAACTAAAAAAATTCTTCATCTCCCTCAGGATTTACCAATTTCATGTACAGCTGCCAGAGTTCCTGTATTTAACAGTCATTCTGAAGCCGTTGATATTGAATTTGAACAAAATGTATCTCCTGACGAAGTTCGTGAAATTTTAAGAAATACTTTTGGAGTTGAAGTTATTGATAATCCTGATAATTTTGAATATCCGACAACAAAAGATTCTTCAGGGGTTAATCCTGTATATGTTGGCAGAATCAGAAAAAATCTTGCATTCAATAACGGTATTACGTTATGGTGTGTAGCTGATAATTTAAGAATTGGTGCAGCATTAAATACTGTAAGAATATGCCAAAAAGTTATTGAGATGGGCTTGTTTTAATAAGCCCGCATGGTATTCCAAATATAATTAAAGGGTTATTGATGAACAAATCATTAGAAAATCTTTTGAAAAATAATCATCCTGTTGGCAGGGTAGAGTTTTTTAAATATACAATTTGCATTGCAGTTTTACAATTTATTCTTTCTTTATTATTCTGGTTTTTTACGGACAGAATATTGGGAGTGCAATCAATTTTATGGTTTTCAGTTATATTTTTGCTTGTGATATTATTCCCGTTGTTGTATCTTTATCTGATTCAGTTTATGAAAAGATTTTGGGATATAACTGCTAATAAAAATTTTGGAATGATTTTGGGAATAATAATTTTTGTTATTTCAACCATAAGTATGGTTATTTTTCCTGTTTTGACGTTTATAATTTACCTTGTAATGATTTTGTTGCCGGGGAAAATTGTAATAAATGAACAAGAAAATCTTTAGTTTAATATTATGTTTGCTTACATTTTCAATATCTGTGCCTGCATACGAGCTGGATTCATCAGTGAATAAAGAAATTGAGCAAAAGTATGATTCTAATAAGTTAAATCAGGATATGAAGGTTGATGGCAATGTAAAAGTTAAAAAAACTATTACAAATAAGTCTGTTCCAAAATCAACTCCGACATTTGATAATTCTACTCCTAATGTTATACAAAATGCGGGTGTAAAAATTCAAAATATTTTAGCAGCAAAAAGTGGGGTAAAAATTCCGTCAGGAACGAAATTTAATGTAAAATCCAACGCAAGTGTGTCAAGCTGGTCAGGTATAAATTCTCTTTTGACTTTTACTTCGACCGAACCTGTTTATAAATCTACTGTTACAATCCCTGCAGGAACAACATTTAAAGGTGTAATATCTGCTTCGCATAAAGGACAAATTACCGGAAACGGCGGACTTATAAAAATCAGGATTACATCTATGACTCTAAACGGTAAAACGATACCTGTAGAGGGTAAAATTACAAAAGCAAATTCAAAAAATGTATTTTTTAATAATATAAAAGGTGCAAGACAATATTTGCAGGGTGTAGATAATAAAATTAATCAGGGTATAAATTTTTATAAGCAAACCCGTAATCTCTCGGCGAAAATGTCGTCTAATCCTGTTGGCACAATATTAGCACCATTACCAACCATAACCGGCTGGCTTGGATCTGCATTGTGTACAGTAACTTCTCCTGTTACAGGTTTAAGCCAAAAAGGCAAAAACATCTCACTGCCTTCAGGAACTATATATGAAATTAAATTAACTGAAGATGCTTATATAAATTGATTTCGGTAATTATATAATTGTTTTTATCCAGCCTTCAGGGGCTTCAATTTTACCGTATTGAATACCTGTTAAAGTATCATAAAGTTTTTTGGTAATTTCGCCAGGGGCATCCATTCCTGCAGGAAAATCAATTGACTTGCCGTGATCATCAATTCTTCCGACAGGAGAGATAACGGCTGCAGTTCCGCATAAACCGCATTCTGCAAAATCTTTCAGCTCATCAAGATAAACTTCTCTTTCTTCAACCTCAAGTCCAAGGTAATGTTCTGCTACATACATCAATGAACGTCTTGTAATTGATGGTAATATGCTTGATGACTTCGGAGTAACAACTTTACCGTCTTTTGTTATGAATAAGAAGTTTGCGCCTCCTGTTTCTTCTACTTTTGTACGGGTTTGAGGATCAAGATACAGATTTTCCGCATACCCTTCTTTATGTGCAGTGACACCGGCATGCAAACTCATTGCATAATTTAATCCTGCTTTAACATGTCCTGTTCCGTTAGGTGCAGCTCTGTCAAAATCGCTTACTTTTAAAGTGATAGGTTTTGAACCGCCTTTGAAGTATGGTCCTACAGGAGAAACAAACACTCTGAACATGTAATCTTGAGCAGGTTTAACGCCCATTACAGGGGAATATCCAAATAAATATGGTCTTATATATAAACTTGCCCCTGTACCGTATGGCGGAACATATTTCAGGTTTGCTTTAACCGTTTCAACTACAGCTTCTACAAATTTATCCTGCGGATAAGGCTGCATTTCAAGTCTTTGGGCTGTGTTATACATTCTCTGAGCATTCATATCAGGTCTGAATATTACTACATGCCCATCAACTGTTTCATAAGCTTTCATGCCTTCAAAACAAGTTTGTGCATATTGAAGAACACATGCACATTCATTCATGGTAATATTTTCATCTTCAACAAGTTCGCCTTTATCCCACTTGCCGTCTTTAAACATTGAAACAAATCTTTTATCTGTTTTATAATACCCAAAACCTAAATTTGACCAATCGATATTTGCCTTTTCAATAGTTTGCATAGTTTATCCCTCCTGATAAATTCAGTATAGCATAAAAAGTTTTTTTTATAGTACAATTAAGAGCGTAAATGTATTACAAAAAGAAAGGATATAAAATTATGACAAAACTTTCACCACTTCAGATTGAAAGATTAAAATACCAGCCAAAACTTCCTGCAAGTTTGCAAAACGGTATAAATTCTTTAGAAATGATTGAAGGTTCTGCAACTCAATCTGTTGCGGATCAGCAGGAAATTCAAAACTTATTTCCAAATACTTATGGAAAACCTACAGTTACATTTAAATCAACAGATTCTTCAAAATCAAGTGAAGCAAGAAATGTTGGTGTAATTCTTTCAGGCGGTCAGGCTCCTGGCGGACACAATGTAATAGCAGGGCTTTATGATGCTTTAAAAAATGCTAATCCTGAAAGCAAATTGTATGGATTTTTAGGTGGTCCATCAGGTATCATTGACGGTAAATATGTTGAATTTGATGATGAATTTATTAACGCATACAGAAATACCGGCGGATTTGATATAATTGGTTCAGGCAGAACTAAACTTGAGACAGAAGATCAGTTTCAGGAATCATTTAATGTTTGTCAAAAGTTAGGTATTAGTGCAGTTGTAATTATCGGTGGTGATGATTCAAATACTAATGCTGCTTTACTTGCAGAATGGTTTTATAAAAATAAAACAGGTATTCAGGTTATCGGATGCCCTAAAACAATTGATGGCGACCTGAAAAATGATCAGATTGAAATTTCATTTGGTTTTGATACGGCAACAAAAACTTACGCAGAATTGATTGGTAATATCCAAAGAGATGCAAATTCTGCAAAAAAATACTGGCACTTTATCAAAATTATGGGAAGAAGTGCATCACATGTTGCATTGGAAGCTGCATTACAAACTCAGCCAAATATCACTTTAATTTCAGAAGAAGTTGAAGCTAAGCAAATGTCATTATCTTCAATTATTGATTATATGTCAGATATTATTGTAAGACGTGCAGATGCCGGTAAGAATTTTGGTATTGCGGTTGTTCCGGAAGGTTTAATTGAATTTATACCTGAAATGAAAGCTATGATTGCGAATTTGAATGATATTATGGCAGAGCTTGAATCTGATCCAAGTTTTGTTAATGCAACTACAATTCGTGAAAAATTTGCTATTGTTGAAAAAAGACTTGACGATGAAAATGCAAAAGTTTATAACTCATTGCCATCAATAATCAAAGAACAGTTGCTTGCAGACAGAGATCCGCACGGTAATGTTCAGGTTTCTAAGATTGAAACAGAAAAATTACTTATTGAAATGCTTTCAACAAAACTAGCAAAATTAAAATCAGAAGGCATATATATTGGTAAATTCTCAACACAGTCTCATTTCTTTGGATACGAAGGCAGATGTGCATTCCCGTCAAACTTTGATGCAGATTATTGTTATTCTTTGGGTTACAACGCTTACGCATTGATTTCAAACGGTTTGACAGGTTATTTATCATCAGTTAAAAATCTTACTGCTCCTGCAAAAGAATGGATTGCAGGCGGTGTTCCTTTAACAATGATGATGAATATGGAAAAACGTCATGGTGCGATGAAACCTGTTATCAAAAAAGCTCTTGTTGAATTGAACGGCCCTGTATTTGGTCAATTACAAAAAAATCGTGAAGATTGGGCAATGAATGACAGATATTTATTCCCTGGGGCAATTCAATATTTTGGACCAAGTTCTGTATGTGACATTACAACTGTTACTTTGCAGCTTGAACAATCCAAAACGTTGGCATCCGTATAGAATAATATGCAGATGTAAAACTCAAATCAAAAAAAGGCTTGTTGTACAACAGGCCTTTTTTTAATGTATTCAATATACATAAAACATATTATAGGTAGTTAATGTTCTATCCAAAAACTACTTTGCCCCATTTCTTTGACCGCAAAGAAACGGGGCACAAAGAAACTCCCCGACCTGAACTCCGTTCGCTAATAAATTGTATATGCTCAAGTACAAGGCGGATAACTCGCTAACCGCTCAGACAAATCCGCCTTTGATACTCTTTCGCA
>CADBFN010000039.1 GCA_902794035.1 uncultured bacterium | reverse complement strand
CTTGAGCATATACAATTTATTAGCGAACGGAGTTCAGGTCGTGGTTTTGAGGCACTTTTGACATCAAAAGTGCCCCTGTCCGGAGGACCTTGCGGAGCATATATTTATATACATATAATATGTTTTATGTAATACTATAATTTACAAACCCAGCATCATTTTATTTAATGATGCACTATAATTCATTGATGCATACACTGCATTTTCATTCTTTTTGATATTTTGGGCTTCCTCTGTTAAAGATGCGAATTCCGGTTTGAATTCACTAAACTTTTTATCACTGTTAATTTTTTCGGATATAATTTTTAAAATTTCATCTATTGGCATTGAAGAGGTAATAGTTATGCCCATTTTCAGCGCAAGATTTTTTGCTTTGGAAATAAGCTCCCGTTCTCCTGAACATATATTTTGAGGTAAAGGAGTATTAGAAGCCTTTCTTACCCTAATGGCATTTTCTATCAGCACTTTAGCCTGAGCCTCAGATGTTACTGTACGGGGATCAATTCCAAGCGCAATAAGCTTACGTTTGGTTTCTTCAGACAGACCTCCGCCACCAAAACCTCCGCCATAACTGCCAATTTGTCCGATAAAATTTACTGACATATCCGATACACAAGCCTTTCATCATGGGGTTTAATGATATTTTATATATTGTCAAATTATTCTATCGGATAATATTTGCTTGAACTTTAATTCTTTTACAATTTAGTTACAAAAACTAATTTAGTGATATTTCAAAATTACCATTGTAAAATTTTATTTTTAGTTTTAATGTTTCGCCTTTGTACGCTTCAGGAGGCGGGTTATAACTCGTTGTTGTATTCAGTGCATTAAATGCGGCATCATTAAGAGTTATATTTGAAGATTGCACCGTAAATGATTTTGAAGTTAATCTTCCGGAAGAATTTATTTTGAAGGCTAAAACACATTCGCCATCACCAATTACTTTTGTAAAATCAATTTTTCTTGCAATATTATTTCTAAGCCCCGATTTATAATTTGCTAACTCCTGCCTTAACTGAGCCTGAGATTTGGCAGGTTGAGTTTGCACAACATGAGCCTGAGAAGTTTGGACATTTTGAGCAGTTTTTGATGTTTGAGTTGTCTGCGGATATGTTTTTGCAACAGTTTGCGAAGTTGCACTACTTATATTGGTCTTTGATGTATTTGTACTTTGTAAAGATGTATGCGTTGGAATATTTGTTTTACTTTGTGAAGGATTATACGCTTGAGTATTTGATGACGTATGTTGAGCCGAGTACTGACTTCTGATTTTATTTGTCAAATCGCCAAATGTCATAACATTTTGACTTGATGAAGGACTTGCAGGTTTACTGGAAGCGGCAGCTTTAGCAACAGTTTTTGCATTACTTGTTTGTACAGGAGTTTGTAATTTTTGCTTTGTATTTTGAGGTGCATTTTTGCTTTGAACAACAGGGGTTGAACGGTTGTTTGAAATCTTTGGACTTTGAGGAACACTTTTTTTAGGTTCCTCTTTTGGTAAAACTTCCTGTACAATCTTTGGCATCAAATCTAAAATAGGTTTTTCTTCCTCTTTATTAATTTTTTCAACCTTTGCTTCTTTAACAGGAGTATTATCCCAATATTTATCTATCGAAGGAATTTCTGTTTTTTCTTCTTTCACAATTGCAGATTTTTCATTTTGGACATCTTTTTCAGGATTAGCGATTACAAACAAAACCAATAACGATAAGATTATACACCCTGCAAACACAATTATTGCAAAAGGAGAAAAAGTTTTTCTTTTGTATATTCGAGATTGATTATTTCTTTTTGGTAATAATGCTTCTTCTTCAATATCATCTATTTCCTGAGGTTCAAAATCAATATTATCTTCCGTTTCGATAAATATATCATTACCGCAATCGCAATATTTGGGTTTTATATTATATTCATTTCCGCATTCACTGCATTTGTACATTTTCTGACCTATCTTTTTATTTTTTCTATATCATTAAAATCATCCGGGGTAGAGAGTCTTGCATTACTTGATATCTTCCACGCACCTGAAACTTCTGTCGAAGTTCTGTTTGACCCTGCAGGGAAATTCAATATTGCACGTCCCTGATAACTTCTTATAACCGGTGCAATAAACTGAATTGCATAAGGAGTATATCCCGGAGTCGTGGATGAAGTCTGAACATTAGAAACTTTGCCATATTTATCGACCGTAAATTTATATTTAAATATTATTCCGTTTGGCATTGTCGGTAATTTTGAGTCCTTCATTATTTGGTTATTAAGATTTGAACGCCATTTGTTCCATGCAATTTCTTCCTGTGCTGCAGTTAATACCACCGGTTTAGTTTCAACCTTGACATTCTGAGGCTTTGCAGTGCTAGATGTAATATGAGAATTTGCACTTACAGGTGGTTTTACCTCCTGCACAGGTTTTACGGTATTTTGAGCAGGAATATTTTTTACAGCCTGAACAGGGGCATTATTTATTGGCACACTATTTACAGGTTTTGAAGAAGACGAACTTATTTTATTGGCATTATTTATAATATTATGATTATTATTTACAATTTTATTTAAATCTATTTTTGGTGCAGTATTTGATTGAGTTCCATAATTATTAGCTTTGGCAGAAACAGATTTAACGGAATTATTAGAAGCAGTAACAGGAGATGTTTTTACATTAGTATTACTATTTTTAAAATTTGTACCGTTAGTTTTTACCTTTGTATTATTTATTACCTGATTTTTACTGTTTTGCAGATTTATATTTTGAGTTTTTGTTTCATTTTTTATAAAGTTTACCGGCTTTACATCTTCAATTTTTGGTTCTACAAAATTTATACCGCCCTCATTTTCTACTTTTACATCCGCACCATTTTGAATCTCAGAGTTTTGAACCATAACTGCAATATTTTTTTCATCAACTTTTACAGATTCTTCATGTTCAACACTAAACTGCGAATTATAAACCATAACAGGCTCATGCATTTTTGGTTTCATAATACCTATGCAAACCGTAGATATAATTGCGACAACTAACAATATCTGTATTATTGCTCTGTAACTCATTATTCTTTATCTATCCTCGCAATTAATTCTTCTGATGCAAATATCCCAAAATTTGTATGACCCAGCATTATAGTTTCAGCAATCAGTAAAGCCGTTGGAACTAATGCCGCAACACAACTAATCAACAATCCCTTCATATCAGAACCTATTTCCTGAGTAAAATATGATATATTCATTGAAAATTCAATTAAAATAATTGCAAGACCGATGGAAACATATTTGCGCATATCATAATCAAGTTTTTTTGAACCTTCCAAACCGTATATTTCAACACCATGAGAAAGATAATTACTAAAACCGTCCTGTTTTATAATTTCAGAAGCCCCAATTCTTTTTTGTATTGTGAATGCATTAACAAAAGCAAAAAATGCGAATATTATCAAAAATGTTGCTAAGACAAGAAAAATAGGGCTAAATCTTAATCCGCCTATTCTCATCCAACCGGCAGCTTCAGGAAAGCACATCGCCAAAGTATTTGATACTCCATAAGCCAAAAAAGGTGCGGTTACTAAACCCAAAAATACTTCTACCCCTGACCACATCTGTAAATTCAGTAATTTATCTTTTATTTTTTGAATTTTTATATCACTGAGAGAATTTGCATAATCATCAATCCAGACCTGATAAGATTTAATTACCTTTTCAAAATCTTCTCTGTACTCATACTTATCAAGCTCCATTCTTGCCTGTGTTGTACTGTGTTTAAAGTATCCGCACCCGATTGCAAGTGCAAGACAGGTCCCTGCAAAAAACAAAGATATAAATACCGAAAACAGCACCATATTTTTTGCCGATACATAATATAACATATTTACCAAATATATAGCGATATAAAAAATCAAAGATAAAGTTATCATCAATTTTTCGACAATTACAGGAGCTGAAATATCATTCCCTGCTTTGCGCTGCATAAATATATACAGTCCTTGTTTTAACATTGTACCGACAGAATATATTATCAAAGCATAAAAAATTACCAGCTTTGCATTGACAGGCATCTGAACCGTCGTGCCATCATTTGTTAATGGAATCCCCATAAGATAATTAGAAACCCCGAAAGCACATATAAAAGAAGAAATTAGTAATCCTAAATGTAACAAAATGCCTAATTTTGAATTTACTGAAATTTTTCGCTTTAACGAACTTATTAAAGATGAAACTTCTTTTATAATTTTTATTCTTGAAGCTTCAATTTCATTTTTTTCAGCATTAATATTTTTTACTGCATTAGCCGAAACCGGAATTTCTTTTGTAATATTATTCACTGCAACGACAGGTTCTCCGACTTTTATTGTTATAAATTCGTCACTGTCAGCAATCATTATTTTACAAACTTTATCAACAATCAAAACCTCAGGTAAAGGTTCCCCTTTAAACAAAAATTTTGGATTTTTATATTTATTTACCAATTTGCATTTATTAGTCTTTTCGTCATAACCAAGCCCTAAAACATAATCAAAGCCTGTTTCAAGATGAAAATCACAGTTTTGTTTTGAACTTATATAAACGACTTTTTTATCATTAAAAGTTAATTCTTTATTTTTTGAAATTATACTAAAACCCATGTTTCTCCTTTATCTGTCAATCGCCTTTATAAATCGTGCATTTGCCTTATTTATATTAGCTTCATTTACAATTATCAACTTATTTTCGCCTAAAACAGGATTTAACTTTGTTTTTACAAAATCCAATTTTTCCGGTTCCGCAAACGCAAACATTATTGATAGTTCCGGCAAATATTTTTTTGTATTTTCAATATTTTTCGGAAGAACATCCCAATTTATTCGTTTATCCATATCACCGTTATCTTCCATTGCACCAATTACAACAATTGACGTGTTATATCCGTTTTTTTTCATTGTGAGGGAATAATCAACAGCCTTTTTGAAAGCTTCACCATAAGAAGTCTGATTACTGCCGTTTTGAGTATATTTTTTAAGTGCCTTAGTGATTGCTGCACCTTCTCCCGGGCTTCCTTCATAAATCAAGTAAGAAGTTTTATCTGTTTTTATAATTTTTATGGCATCTTCAGGATCAAGAATCGCACATAAAGATTTTATATACTGAATTTGTCGTGGCAATTTTGAGTTATTTGAACTTGATGAATCTATGATAAAAGTTACGGCGGTTTTATGGAATTCATCTATTTTTACATTTGACAAAAGAACGAATGCAGTTTTAATAAATATCGCAACTGCCAAAATTACAAGCCCCACAGTAATCAGTCTTTTGTCCATACCGCCATAGTCCTCTTAATAATTAACTGTAGCCGTAAAAGGCTTTGTCAAAGTAATTTCCATTTCTGTAAATGACGGAATTTCGGCATCAACACCACGTTCTGCAGTTCCGCCAATCAATGCACCACCTGCACCGACACCTGCACCTATTGCGACTGCGGTCCCGACATTTCCTGACAACGCCCCAACCAATAGTCCTGATAATGCTCCGACAACAGCGCCAACTGCAACATTTCCGGCTACTCTTGCTACCTTTCCTTCATTTGTAACCGTAAAGTCGATTTTATCTGTTTCTATATTAAAAGTTTGTCCTTCAGGAGTAACAAGCTGGTTAAAGTCAATGACTACACGACCATTTCTTGAACCATATGTTGCATGGCGTGCTTTTGATAAAATCCCGTAAACAAGACTTCCCTGAGGTGCAATCGTATAACCGTTATATTTTAAATCATTTGTCAAAACTGCAATGACACGATCCCCGACAACCGCACTTGATGTATTTATCGCACTTTGAAGATATATATCCATTTTAGTACCGCTTGATACACTTACTACATGACCTTTATAAGAATTTGATACCTGTTTTGCAAGTTGAGCAGTAGCCTTTGTTGCATAATTTGACGAATAATCGGGTTCATTGTTATTAAAAACGTAAGTATTTACAGATGTCCCTGTTTTTGATGCTGTTACAGTACGCTGAGCTATATCATCAAATGTACTCAAAGTATTATAATTGTAGGATTCTTCAAAGGAAATACCTGCACTTTTAATCGCCTTTTTAATATATTTATTTATACTTTTGTTAGAATTTGACTGATAGTAATAATATGTATTATTACCGCTTTGTTGCAATATTACAACGGCATAATCCTGCGGATCCTTCACTGAAACCGCATAATAAGGATTTGACTGATTTATTATTTTGTAATTTTTTTCATAAAATGCATTCAAAACGCTTGGCTGAATCGTTGCAGGAACAGTATTATTAAGAAAATAGAGTTCACTGAACGCAAACGCACCGTTAAATGTTGTCATTAATAATGCTAAAAATAAAATTATAAATTTTTTCATATTATTTAAAACCTCTAATCAGATAACTAAATTATACCTTTAAATGTTCATAAAATAAATTTTTTTTAACATTTATTAATGAAAAAAGTAACATAAAGAAAAGCCCGAGGGGATTTAGTTGGATAAAGATCCCTCGGGTTCATGTTAAAAGTCAATAATAAGTCTTTTTTATTTTCCCTTTCTTTTGCCCCCTTTTCAGGGGGAAATGCCGTCAGTCAAAGGGGTTTATATATATTGCAGTCAGGCAGTGCCTAACCTTGTTTCTATCAATTAGGTGCGTAAAACGGCCCCTACCCTACTTCAAATCACCCACACAAACGGCCCTGAAGCTCGAAGTGCTGCGGTTGCTATTGTTACTGCGCGAGCGCAAACCGTTGAAGTCCCGGGTGTACGCGCTGTAGGCGCCGCTCTCACTGCCTGACCACAAGTGGTACCAGGAGGAGCCTAAGCCCGAAAAGCTCTCAGGTAGTTTGCTGAAATCAGGTGAGCCTGAACAATATTTTGACACCCCACCACATTTTTCTGCCGCTGCGGCAAAGTAATCATTATCATAATTACATGCTTTGATACCTAAGGATTCTTTTTTAGCTTCGCATTGTGCTTTGGTCATTGGAGTTGTAACTGGTTCTGCAACCCACTTATCAAACTGACGGCGTTTTGCTAGCTTTTCTTCTTCCGTTAATTCATGGGCAGGTTCTTCTGCAGTTGTTTCTGCTCCGTCTGATTTGCCTGCACCAAATTGTGCAAAACCCGCGTTTGTGGCAGGTTCGACTGTGCCGTTATGAAAAACTATAGGATATACATCTCCAACTTTTGAACCCGTTGTTTTTAAGGTACAAGCTGTACCAACATCCAATGAAGATGTCCCATCTGCACAAGTAACTTCTTTATTTGGAAGGCTCACACCATTTACATCTATAAAACCGATACAATTTGCTAAACCGTTTGAGTCTGTCAGAACTGTATTATTTATTGTTTGACCTGATTCAAGACTG
>CADBFN010000038.1 GCA_902794035.1 uncultured bacterium | reverse complement strand
TTTATACGAATTATCTAAAACTATCTATCCAAACTGCGATGACAGTTCAAAATACTGCTCAGGCACACCTGATTTCAGTAAATTACCTGAGAGCTTTTCAGGCTTAGGCTCCTCCTGGTACTACTTGTGGTCAGGCCGTGAGACCAGCGCCTACTACGCGAACCGCCGGACCTTCGGCAGTTCGGGCTCGAGCAGGGACACCAGCCACCGCTACAATTCGAGCTTCAGGGCCGTTTGTGTGGGTGATTTATAATTTTTTATTGTAAATCACCTGCGATTTTGTGGTAATCCCATCAAATCAATTCCGAACAAACCTGAACCAGATTAGATTGTTTACTCGATATAACTCATCATAATTTTTGGTTTAAATTATTTATTGTTTACTCCGTATCCGAAAATTGCGAAGTCGTATTTTACAGGATCATCTGGACAAAATTCTTTTAATTTGTTTGTGAGTTCAATTACTGCTTTAAAGTCGTTTGCATTGCGCTTTAATAATCCCATTTGTCGCGAAATCCGACCGACATGAACATCTAATGGAATATATAATTGTGACGGCTGCATAAATTCCCATATACCTTTATCTACACAGGATTTACGAACCATCCATCTTAAATACATACACATACGTTTCATAGCTCCGCCGTTGCGTGGATTAGGTATCATATGGTAAAATCCTTGTCCGACATTTTTATTCGCACGGGCATAAAAATAATCCGTTACGTTTTCAAAAATTTTACCCTGCAAATGCCCGTATCTGAATAATTCTTCAAGTCCGTCAGATGTTTTGTATAACTGCTGAAGTGTTTTAAATATGGAAATAAAATCGTTTGGTTTGCCAAATCTGTAGTTAAAGTCCCCGATTAATTCCGGTTCAAAATTCAAAATAAAGTTAAGCGGTTCATTTTGGGCTATATTTACAAACAAATCATCAAGTTTTTTGATAAATTGTTTTCTGCTTCCGTATGCTAATAATGACGCTATAAAACCCGCAATTTCAACATCTTTTTTTGACTCAAATCTGTGAATAAACTGAACAGGATCATCTTTTATAAATTCTTTTGTTTCGTATTTATCTGCAAGGATATCCAGCTCTGTTTTAGTAATCATATTATGAAATCTCTCTTATCAGTTCTTGTGCTTCTTCGCATTCAGGGAAGGTATCGGTGATTTTGTCAAGGTATCCCAATGCTTCATCAATCTGTTTTAATTCTATACAGCATTTTGCCATATTTAACAGTGTATTGATGTTAAGCGGAGATTTTTCCAGCATATTATTAAATATAATTTTAGCCTGATTAAAATCTTTCAGATTAAAATAGCAAAGTGCTAAAAGATTTTGGGTTTCAGGCATTTTTTCCATCTCAAAAGATTTGATTAAATAGTCCTTTGCGCAATCATAATCTTCTGACAAAAAGTATATTCTGCCTGCTATAAAGAATAAAAATGCTGATGCAGGAGATTTTGAAATCGCTTTTTTGATTTGTTCAAGAGCGGTATCAATTTGTTTTAAATGAGTTTTATTTAACGCAGAAAAAGCAAGTGCTGTCGGGTTTTCAGGCTTTATAGTCAATGCCTTTTCATACATTTCATCTGCCTTTTTAAAATCTGATGTTGCGTGGAAGTAATTTGCGTACTCAATTATTATTGAAAAATCTTCATTGCCGTATTCATAAGCTTTTTCAAATTCATCTTTTGCATAGTCAAAAAGTCTTTTATTCAGATATATAACTGCCAGATCTTTATGAGCCTGCGCAAATTCAGGTTTTAATTTGCAGACTTTTTTCAGCATTGTTTCTGCTCTGTCAGTGTCGCCTGTTTTTATACATAACATTGCAAGTTCATAATACGGCATATAATCAGTTGAGCCGTGTTTGATTATTTTTTCATATATCTCTCTTGCCTGTGCAATTTGTCCGGTGATTATATACACAGAAGCCAATTTTTTAAGGATATTAACAGATTTTGGATTCATCATACTAAGCTGAATAAGTATTGATATAGCTGCATCATATTGACCTGCCATTTGCAAGCAGCTTGCAAGATTAAATTTGTATGTTGTTTTTTGCGGGTATGCAGCTGACAGATATTTATAGTGTTCAATAGCTTCTAAAATTCTGTTTGCTTTAATTTCAGATATCGCCCACGCAATTATGTAACTGTCATCATCAGGCTCAAGTTTATGAGCTTTTGCAAAATATTCACACGCTTGCTCGTGTTGTTCCTGCATTTGATAAATTGATGCAATGTTAAAATAAGCCAAAGAGTCTGAAGGTTGAAGTTCAATAGATTTTTGGTAAACTTCAAGGGCTTTTTCAAGTTTTCCTGTTGTCAGGTATGCAGTCCCTAAATTATTGTATAATTGAACATTTTGCGGGTCTAATTCTATAGCTTTTTCTATGTATTCTATACTTCCTTCAAAATCCTGAGCTGCCATACAGGCTGTCCCTGCAATGTAATAAAAGGCGTAGTCATTTTTATCCGCATATTTTAATCCCTGTTCAATGTATTCTATGGCTTTTTTAGGCTCATTGGCTTTTATCTGAACTATTGCCATACTTTTATACACATCAACGTATTCAGGTCGGAGTTTAATAACTGTCGTATATGCGTGCTTAGCTTCGGTAAGCTGTCCCAAATTATCATAACAGCATCCTAAATAGTACCAGCAAATAGCATCATCCTGTTTGTATTTAATTACATCTTCAAGAATATATCTTGCTTTGTCATAGTTTTCAACATTAACTTCGCACAGGGCAATAAGTTTCAGTGCATCTGTATCTTTGTCATTTTTGTCGGTTATGTCTGTCAAAAGCTCTTTGGCTTTTGCGTATTCGCCTTTTTCTATAAGATTATATATTTTATCAATTTCTTTATCTTCCATAATAAAAATATTATATCACAAGTCCATTTTGTATTTCATTCCGAATTTTATAATTTTATTTATCAAATCCTGAGGTAATAAAGACATTATTTGGGCAAATTTTGCATCTGTTCCTATTGTATATGATGATTTTGGATTTTTTGTTTCGCATATTTTAAGTATTAAATCTGCGACTTTGGAAACCGGTAATCCCATATATGAATTTTTCAGGGCATTATTTTTTACATAATCAAGCTCTTTTTCGTACTCTTTGCAGTTTTCAAGAGTTTTGGTATTTGCTTCTACAGATTTTTCCCATATAGGAGTTGCAATCACTCCGGGTTTAACCGATATAACTTTAATATTTCTGTGATTTTCCAATTCAAAGGCATTAAAAAATATATCTAATGCTCGTTTTGATGCACAATACGGACTGATAAACGGGAAATTTCCAAAGCTTGACATTGAGCTTATGTTTATAATTTTTGAATTATCCAAAATATCAACCAAATTTTGGGTAAATTCCAAATGTGAAAATGTATTTATATCAAACTGATGTTTTAATTCAGATATTTCAATTTTTTCGATGGGGCCGGCTACAACGCATCCTGCAACATTTATTAAGGCAGAAATATGTTTGGTTTTTGATTTAATATATTCTGCAGCCTGTTTAATAGAATCTGAATCTGCAAGATTTATATAAAAATATTTAACATTAGGTAAAATTTCTGCAGGGATTTTTTCTTTATTTCTGTAACCTGCAAAAACGATACAATTTTTATCTTGCACCAACTTTTCAGTTACGGCTTTACCAATTCCTGATGTTGAACCTGTAACTACATAAATTTTATTCATAATTAATTCCAACCTTTAATAAAAAACTATTTAAGAACTTCAATTTTATCATAATCTGTCAGATATGGCAGATGTTCCTGTGTAATAAGTTCTCCAGGCAGTAATATAGAAATCCCCGGAGGACATTCTGCAACTACTTCGCCTGATAATCTGCCGATAGCCTGTTCTTTTGGTATAATTTCTTTTTCTGAAAAATATGCATCTCTCAGGCTCTTTTTAATTATCGGAACAAGCATAGGCATATGTCTTTTGTTTTCGAGATAATAAATATCTTTGTAATTATGCTGGTCAATTTTATGCAGGCAATCTGCCAAATATTCAAAATCCGAACGCTTATTACCGATATTGCTTAGTATTAAAATCCCTTCGTCACTTGCACTTTCGACTTCAATTCCAAAATCTATTTCCAAAATTGATTCAAGACGCTTGCCTGATAATCCGTCAGCTTTAATAAATATTTTTGTTACATCTGTTTTATAGCCAAAATCAGATTTCAGCTGATGAATATGCTGCATTTTATCTATTTCGGAGCGAAGATATTTCGCATTTGAAATCGCTCTGTTAATTTGTTTTTGTCCTTTTGAACTTTGCAAATTAGCTCTTGCTGCATCAAGACTCCCCAACAACATAAGAGAAGGGCTTGTTGTATGCAGTAACATCAATGCGCGTTCAACATCATCAGCATTTATTTTTGAATCTTTACTAATGTGCAGCATTGAAGATTGGCTCATACTCCCGCCTGTTTTGTGCAGCGAGTGAACAACAATATCTGCACCCAAATTCAAAGATGTTTCAGGAAGTTTTGAATTGAAATTCCACAGGCATCCATGCGCTTCATCGACAATTAAAGGCACATCATATTTCCTGCAAATATCTGCAATTGCACGAACATCTGATACAACACCTTCATAAGTCGGATTAGTAATCCAGACCATAGAAACATCATCATTTTCGTCTAATAATTTTTCAATATCTTCGGCTTTAATGTTACCCCAAAGTCCCCATTGCGGAAATTTTTCGGGTAATACCCAAAGAGGATCTGCACCTGATATTATCAGACCTGTTAATACAGAACGGTGACAATTACGATTAACAATTACTTTTTGCCCCTTTTTGGTTAAACCCATTGCAATTGCCAAATTACCGATTGTGGAGCCGTTAAGCAAAAAGAATGTTCTTTTAGCTCCGAATGCTTGTGCCGCAAGTTCCTGAGCTTCTTTAACAGGGCCTGTCGCAGGGGTAAGAGTACCCAAGTTGTCAAATTCATCAGTCGTATCAACCTGCAGTGCTTTTCTGCCGACTAAATTGCGAAAATCTGTTAAGGTGCCAAGACCTTTTGTATGTCCCGGAATATGAAACTGATATGTCGGATTTTTATAAGCTGTTTTTAAAGCTTCTACAATCGGGGCATGTATATCTGTATTTTTAGAAATTTCTGTTTTATTTTTCATAGCAGAAATATACAATAAAAAAATGAGAATTTCCACAATATTACATGATATAATTAAGAAATGAAACGAATTTTGCAAATATTTTTTACTTTAGTTATATTTTTTGCCCCGAATATTGCATCTGCCGAAGATGAGTATATGGTTCAGGAACTTTTGGATAACGAGCAAAAAGATGAAGTTCTTGTCACTGATAAGCAGGCAGAAGAGCAGGAATATTTGCAGGATGAGGCTGCTGATGGTGTAGAAACGGAATTTAAAATCTTTGAGGATTTAGGTAAAAAAACTGTTTCAACTGAAGAACAAACATTTGTTCAAAAAATATTAAAAACAAAAATAGAAAGAACAGATATTCCGTCATATCTGTTTAAAGATGAATTGACTTACAATTTTAAAAATGGCGGAAGTATCAAATTATTTGCCGGACACAGAGGCTCTATTTCTGCATTATTTAAACCGCACAATTATTCAACGGAATATGATGATTTAACAACGGAATTTGGTTTTTTCGGCAAATCTAAAAATGAAATGTTTGACTACAGATTTAGTGTTTTGCCTATAGTTCCGCGGGGTAAAAGTTATGTAGATAATATGTGGGGAGATATTTTTGTCACATATAATAAAATACCGAATCATAAAATACAGATTGGTCGTTCACGCGGACAGGTAGGAATTGAAGGCGGAAATTCAACTTATACTTTACCGTTTGCAAATCGCTCCCAAATTGCAAGAAATTTTGGAAATTTAAGAACAACTGCCGTAAAAATCACAGGTAATTATAATTATGCTGATTATAGTCTGTCTTTAGGTTCATCAGGACGAACACTGACAAGCGGTATGCCCGGGATTGATTTTATCGGATGGGTGAATTTAAAGCCTTTTGGTTCTCAGGATGGTAAATGGGGAAAACTTACAGTCGGTGGAGGTATAAACGCAGGTCATAATAATTTTAATTATACTGTCGGAACGGTTTATGTCGGTTATAAACACAAAAGATTATGGACAAATTTTGAAGCCGCAATAGCTGATGGCTATAACGGCGGAGCCGCATTAAGCAATAAACAGGCAGGAGGTTTTGCTTATACGTTGGGATGGAAGATAAAGCCTTACCTTCAGCTGATTGGTCGTATAGATCAATTTGACCCTGACAGAAACGTAAGTGGCAATACAAAAAGAGAATACAGTGCAGGCATAAATTGGTTTATAAAGGGGCAGGCGCTTAAATTGGTGCTGAATTATGTGTTCTGCCAAAATGATAATGCCCCTAATAGTCAAAAGATAATTGTAAGTACTCAAATTTTATTGTAAAAAATATACAATCTTGACAAAATCCTGAAAAAAATAAATAATAAAATAAGTAGAATTAAGAAAAAGAGAGGATTTCAAATTATGCCAAAAGTCAATAATAACAAGCGTTTCAACCTCGGGGGGGGGGGTAAAAGCCTCTCATAACAACAATTTTTGCGATTTCGCAAGCCGTCATTCCGAACAACTCGTGCCGGAAGATTTTACCAAAAATTTTGTCATTCTGAACTTGTTTCAGAATCTTAAAATTTTTGGCTTGTTTCATGTTGTTTCAGAATCTATCAATTTGTTTAGCAGATCCCGCATCAGGTGCGGGATGACAGTTGATTGTCATCCTGAATTCGTAACCCGTCATTCTGAGCGTAGCGAAGAATCTCCTGAATTATCAAATTTTGTCTGTGATCCTGAATTCTTAAACTGTCATTGTGAGAAAATCTCTGATTTTCGTAACAATCCCATCAAATCAACGTCGAACGACCCTGAACCAATGAGATTATTACGTCGCTTCGCTCCTCATAATGACAGATTAAAAAAATGTGCCTTTACTTTGGCAGAGTTGATGATAACCATAGGTATAGTGGGTGTAGTTGCGGCAATAACCATACCTACATTAATTCAGAACTCAAACAGTAAAAAGTTTTCTACTCTGTTTAAAAAAGAATTATCTACCCTGAAT
>CADBFN010000037.1 GCA_902794035.1 uncultured bacterium | reverse complement strand
ATTTAAGGTAGATAATTCTTTTTTAAATTGAGTAGAAAATTTCTTACTATTTGAATTTTGGATTAATGTAGGGATTGTTAATGCAGCCACTACACCCACAATGCCAATTGTTATCATTATTTCTGCCAAAGTGAAGGCAAAATACTTGTTATGAGAGGCTTTTACCCCCCCCCCCCCGAGGTTGAAACGCTTGTTATTGCTGCTTTTTGACATATTTAATATCCTCTCTTTTTCATAATTCTACTTATTTATTATTTATTTTTTTCAGGATTTTGTCAAGATATAAAGAGAAAAAATATATTTGTGTTAGTATTTTATTATGCAATGGTTATATTTATTAATAGCATCAGTATTTGAAGTCGGATGGCCGTTGGGACTTAAAATTGCAACCAACAGCCAATACAGAATTTTGTGGATTATTTTTGCTATTATTACAATGGCATTAAGCGGAATATTTTTGTACTTTGCACAAAAACAAATTCCTATAGGGACAGCCTATGCCATATGGACAGGGATTGGAGCGTCCTGCACTTTTTTGATTGGAGTATTAATATTTCACGATGCAATGAACCTTATGAGAGCTCTTGGAGTGTTATTAATTATTGCCGGCGTCGTACTGTTAAAACTTGAAAGTTAAACAAATATGAATATATTATCAGGATTAAATTTAGAAGAAATAGAAAATTTAACATCAGAACTCGGAGCATCAAAATTTCGCGCAAGACAAATTCACAACTGGATTTATTTAAAATCTGTCAAAGATATTGATGAAATGACAGATTTATCAATAAAATTTCGTGAAGAACTAAAACAAATTGCAACGGTTACGAATACAAAAATCAAGGTAAAACAGGTCAGTTCAGACGGGACAATAAAATATCTGCTTGAATATCCCGATGGAGAATGCGTTGAAACAGTACTGATGAGATTTGATAACAGAGCGAATTTGACTGCCTGTGTAAGCTCTCAGGTAGGATGTGCCGTTAATTGTTCATTCTGTGCAACAGGCAAACGCGGATTTATAAGGAATTTAACTTACAAAGAAATTATTGAGCAGGTGCTTACGATACAACGTGATACCGGGTTAAAGGTTACAAATATTGTTTTTATGGGACAAGGCGAACCGTTGCTGAATTTAGACAATGTATTAAAAGCAATGAAAATATTTAACGAAGATTTCCAAATTGGGGCACGAAGGCTGACAGTTTCAACATCGGGAATTATTCCGCAGATAGATAAGCTTGCACAACTTGATATGCAATCAACACTGGCGTTGTCATTACATGCTCCAAATCACGAAATACGTGCAAAACTTATGCAGATTGAAAACAAATACCCAATGGATCAACTTCATAAAGCACTCAAAAATTATACAGATAAAACAGGACGACGTATTACTATCGAATATTTACTGATTAAAGATTTAAACGATACGGCTCAGAGTGCCAAAGAACTTGCCGGTTATTTGCAGGATATTAAATGCAACATAAATCTTATACCATATAACCCGACAGAAAAAAATGATTACCAAAGACCGTCAAATAATTCGATTATGAAATTCAAATATCTGATGGAACATTCAGGCAAAAAAGTTACCGTAAGACTTGAAAGAGGGGCAGATATTGATGCTGCCTGCGGACAACTCAGAGGCAAAGTAAAATAACTTGTCCGATTATAAAAAATATGCTAGAATATATCGCATATTGCGAGGGTAATTTTGGAAGAATTATTCAATTTTAAAGGCAAAATCGGTCGGTTAGAATATTTTCAGGTATCACTATTGTGTTATCTTATATTGTTTACCTTTGTAATCACTATGTCTGTTATATTTAAACCCGGGATGCCATGGCTTGCATTCACCCTATTAATATCCGAATTAATATTGACTGGCTGCGTAATAGCAATAAAACTTGCCGCAGTAAATAAAAGAATTCAGGATCTTGCACTACCGCAGATTTTAACATGCATAATACTTATTCCGTTTATAAATATTTTATTTTCAATATATTTACTCAGCGCAAAAGGAAAGAAAAAGAAAATATCAGAAAATCATAATGACAGCAATACAGATGTAAAGACATGTATTTATTGTTGTGCAAAAATTCCCGCGCACGCAAAAAAATGTATGTATTGCGGTGAATGGGTAGATTTTGAAAGTTTTGAAGAAGAAATGAACAAACCAAATTCATACTGGACAAGTATTACTATATTATTTGTTTTAATTGCAGGCTTGGGAATATACAGTACAAATACCCGGACAACAAACATATTTTCACAAGAAATTTTTAAAACAAAAAATCTTGCTGATTATTACGAAGATGCAAATGCGTTTTGCAAAAAATTTAAATTTGATTCCACAACTCAGCAATATAATTGCATATATACATACCTTGAAGATAATGCAACACGCAAAATGAATAAAGAATTAATCAGAATAAATCAAAATTGCAGAAATATACACAGTGAAGAAACAGAATATATAAATTGCGTAAAACAAGCAATTACCGGCAAATAATTATTTTTATTTCTTTTTGGCAAAACAAAAGGCGGTATAAGGAAGTTACCGCCTATTAACCAGATTTACACTATGTAAGTGTTCAGAAAGGAACCTTTTTTATTCCCCCAGATTTATATGAGAGAATTGAACTATTTTATTTTTTCCGCGTTTTTTAGCATTATATAACGCATGTTCAGCATATCTGATAATTGTATTTGCATCTTCTTCCGTATCAGGGATACAAGGGAATGTAGCAATACCGCCGGATATTGTAACAGGGTGTCTTTCTTCCTCGCCTGCAGGTATAAATTCCATACGTTCAACTTCTTTTCTGAATCTTTCAGCAAATAAAAACGCATTATCCTCAGGAGTGTTAGGAAGAACAACAACATATTCTTCATCCCCGTAACGAGTCAGAATATCTTCTTTTCTGATAACTTGTCTTAGTTTATCTGCAATTGATTTTAATAACACATCACCCCATTCATAACCGTAAATATCATTTACAGATTTGAAGAAATCAAGATCAAACAAAAGCAAAGACAAAGGCGTTGCATATCTTTTCGCTCTTGAAATTTCCTGTTCCATTCTTTCCAAAAGATATTTTCTGTTGTGAAGTCCTGTCAATTCATCAGTTGTAGATAAAGTTTTTAATTTATCTCTCAATTCCTTTATCTTCAACATATTTTTTGTTCTGATAACCAATTCATTTTTATCAATCGGAGTTTTTACATAATCAAAAGCAACAGAACGAACAGTTGCACCTTTAAAACTTTCTCCAATGAACATAATCGGATATTTGAATTTTGTAACAGCCAAAACATCTTTCACATCCGGAACATCCTCTATCACAATAACACCCGGATTTAAAGATTCATAATCTTTTAAATTCTTGGCATCTTCAATTCTCACATTTACATCTTCGATTCCCGAAACGATATCAGCAATTTCGGAAGTCTTTTTAGTTGAATATATAATTACATTTTTCATAATAGCTCTCTCCCTATAATAAATTAGCATATAGAAAGAAAGCAGGCAAAATTGTTACAAATGTTAAAACTATTCAACCGTCGGCAAAGACATACTTTTTTCAAGATGTAAAACATCAATTATAGAATTGAGTTTTGTAAATACTTCCTTAAATTGTGGAATAGAAAGACTTTGCTTCCCGTCACTTAAAGCCTGCGCAGGATTATGATGTACTTCAACCATAACACCGTCTGCTCCGGCAACTAAACCGGCTTTTGCCATAGGCTCTATCAGATATCTTTGACCTGTACCGTGACTTGGATCAACAATAACAGGCAAATGTGAATATTTTTTTATAACAGGAATAGCAGAAATATCAAGCACATTGCGGGTATAAGAAGAATCAAAGCCCTTCACCCCGCGTTCGCACAAAATAACTTTTTCGTTTCCGTTATACATAATATGCTCAGCCGCAAGCAAAAATTCTTTTATTGTGCTTGCAGGACCTCTTTTAAGAACAATAGGCTTTGAGCATTTCCCGACAGATTTTAAAAGCCTGAAATTTTGCATATTTCTTGCTCCAATTTGAATAACATCCGCATATTCACAGACTAAATCCAAATCACTTGAATCCATAAGTTCGGTTACAACCAAAAGTCCTGTTTCTTCTTTAGCTTTTGCAAGATATTTAAGAGCTTTTTCTCCCAAGCCGTCAAAATCATATGGTGACGTACGGGGTTTGAAGGCTCCCCCTCTTAAGAACTGACAACCCATCTCTTTTGCTGCAAATGCGACCTTTAAAAGACCTTCATAATCATCTTCAACAGAACAAGGCCCCACCATAAAAACAGGTCTGTTTGCTCCGCCAATTTTTACACCGTTGTCGAATTCAATTACGGTATCTTCTGGCTTTCTGTCACGAGATGCCATTCTGTATGGTTCTCTGATAAGTTTTACATGACTTACCCCTTCCATTGCATCGAGCCTGTCAGGAGAAAGACTTGTTTTATCACCCAATGCGTCAATTACTGTATGAACAGCACCCTCATGCAAAATTGCACGAAAACCATGTTCTTTTAATATATTCATTACGGCTTGAATATTATCCTGAGTTGCCGTTTTTTCCATTATAATAATCATTTATACTTCCTCACTTATCTTGCTGTTATTATATTACAAGTATCTGAAAATTTCATCAGGTTTTGAAATTAGAATTTTTGCACCGTTATTTTGCAAAAATTCTTTATTTTTAAATCCCCACAAAACGCTTATACAGTCAATCTTTGCATTTCTAGCCGTTTGAAGATCTACTTCGGAATCCCCGACATAAATTGCATCCTCAGGTCTTAATTCAAATGTTTGCAAAACTTTTAATACTGTATCGGGGGCAGGCTTTTTTCTTATCCCTGCAAGCTCATTTTCCCCTGCACTAAAATCAATAAGACTGCCAAAATATTTTAAACATAAATCTTTTACGGCTGAATCAAATTTATTGGAAACTACAGCTGTTTTATATTCGCCATTTTTTAATTTTTTGAGCATTTCAATAATTCCATTATATGGAGCCGTTTTGCTAAACATATTATTTTTATAATGTTCTTTGAAAATTTTCAGGCAATTTTGAATATCATCTGATGTAGCATTTTTAGGAACTGCACGCTCAATTAATTTTAAAACCCCGTTGCCGACAAAATTTCTGACTTCATCAAGAGTCCGCTGAGGATAATCACAGCGGTTCAGGGCAAAATTTGTACTGTCTGTTAAATCCTGCAAAGTATTTAATAAAGTCCCGTCCAAATCAAAAATAACAATTTTTTTATTATTCATAGAATCATTATACAACAACGGATTTTTGTGATAAATTTATATTATTAAGAGAGAATTTAAATATGGACAAAACATCACTTGAAACTATAAATAAAGGCAAACGCAATTTTTTATTAATTGCAATTATAATACTTATAGCCATCAGCATAATTACAGGACTATTCACCAATTACAAAGAAGAAACTCTTGTATGTAATAAAAATGATGACATATGTTATGTTGAAAAAATAAATATGCTGAATTCAAAAAAACGTCAGGATATAATTGCAATTTCAAACATTCAATATGTTTCGTATATACCTAAAAACGTTTCAGGCAACATGTACGCAAAAGGATACAGCGCATATTATTTATCTTTTATGAGTAAGCAAAAAGAAAATATAAAAATATTTTCAACAGAGTATTACCAAAAAGAACAAGTAAAAGAAGTTATGCACGATATTCAGGAAAAACTTAAAAATCCTAATGCCCGAATCATAAAAATAACTCAAAAGCTATAGAAATATTTATTTATTGAAGGTATCTTTTCTTAATTGGTCAAGCTCGTCCTGTATTTCTTTTGATTTATGTTCAAGCCTGTTATAAATTCTTGAATTCATTTCCCCGCCAATCAACAAAAGAATAGAAGTATAATAAAGCCAAATCATTAAAATAAAGAAAGCACCAATAGTACCAAAAACTATATTGTAAGTGGATAAATTATTTACATACAAAGAAAATCCCCAGGAACCCACCAACCAAAATGAAGTAAAAAATATTGTTCCGGGCAATGCACTTTTTCTTTTAAACTTATCATTTCCCTTTAAATCAGGCAATATGTAATAACTTAAAAATGCCAAAACATACAATGCCAGAAATGCAACAGGCCAGCGCAAAGTTAATATTGTACAGGCAATCGTTTCTGACAGTCCAAAATTATTAACAAAAAACATTACAATAATTTTACCGAATACAATGATGTTTATGGTTAAAAACAGAATTAAAACATTCACAAACACCATCAGCAAAGATAATATTCTTGTATAAAGAAAACTTCTTGTTTCCTCTACTTTATATGCCCTATTAAGTCCTTTTAAAATAACTGCGACACCGTTTAAAGACAAAAACAGAGAAGTACAAATCCCAATAATTGCCATTAATCTTCCATGTCCAAATATCATTGTCTGATTCAAAACACTTTGAAGTAAATCCATGGTTTGATTAGGCGTTATTTTGGATAAAACCTTTAACACAGGATCCATATAAGATCTGTTACCCAACCAGCCAAAAATTGCCATTAAAAAAAGCATAAAAGGGAATATACCAACTACAAGCATAAACCCCATCTCAGCAGCCATACCGAAAAAATCATTTTTTATTATAGATCTTATTAAAGTAATAAGAGCATGAGAATATTTATTTTTCATTAAATTTTTAATTATATTTTTCAGCATAATTATTTTTTTAATTCTTTTAATATCATACGAACCGCACTATCGACATCAGCTTTAATCACCGCACCGGCAGCCAGCTTGTGCCCCCCGCCGCCAAAGGTGCAGCATACTTTTGCAATATCCTTCTGACGGCTGCGCATAGATACCTTTGATAAGTTTTGGCTCAATTCTTTTACTACAAACGCAACCTTAGTTGATTTTATTGCCCGCAATTTTTCAGTTAATCCGTCAGTAAAATCATCTCCGTTATAATTGAATTTTTCCAGATCTTTTTTATACACAACAGTATATGCAATCTCATCATTATTAATAAATTTCGCCTTATTAACACAATAGCTTTGAAACAAAACCATATCTTTCGACTGAGATTCATAACACTTTTGAAAAATATCTGCAGGATTTACCCCGTAAGAAATAAGTTTCCCTGCATACTGCATAGTTTTTTCAGTCGTATTTGAAAACCTGAACCCGCCTGTATCAGTTAATATCGCCGTATATAAGCAGATTGCACTGTTTTTATTAATTTTCCAGTTTAAATCTTGGGCGATTTCAAAAATAACTTCACCTGTCGCAGATGCATCAGCCTTAATTATATTTATATTCGCATAAGAATTATTTGTTTCATGATGATCTATATTTACAGTATTTTTAGCCTTGTCAAAAAGGACTTTTGCATTTGCACATCTGTCTTCAGATGCGACATCCAAATTAATGACCAAATCATATTCACGCGACAAATCAACATCTTCAATATACTTAGCACTCATAATATCGGGCAAAAATTCATATACAGAAGGTAATTTTGATACAATGACCATATCAGATTTTTTTTTGTAATTATCGAGTATAAGATTATGCATCGCACACATTGAACCCAAAGTGTCCCCGTCCGGATTTATATGGGATACAAGCAATATATTTTTTGAATTTTTTATGCTAAAATCTAACTGTTCAATGGTCATTTCTAAATTTTATCACAAAAAATTGTTTTAACCAAAATTATGAAAAAAATACTTTATACAAAATTTCAATATATAGATGAACTGATTGCCCAACTTGGGGAAGAAAAGGAATTTAAACGGGCTATCAAACGCAGTAATTTATATAAATTTTGGAACAAAGTTGCAGGAGAAAAATTTTCAAAATATTCAAAACCATACTCAATGCTGAAAGGAAACATCATGGTAATAGCCTGCAAAACACCAATTGTTGCGCAGGAATTAATGTTAAGAAAAACACAACTGCTAAGCAAATTGCAGCCATATGTTGAATCTCTTAAAATGAAAGTTGAAGATTTAAAATTTGATTCAAAGAAATGGATTGAAGAAGATTAATCTTTTTAATCTGTTAAATTTTTTCAAACATTATTCATCAGTATTTATGAATTCGTAATTTTGACCGTTATTTTCGTACTCATAACCGCTATTAACAACTTCTGACGGTTTTGACTGAATAGAACGATTTATGGTTGTTGAAAAATCAGACAAATTATTTATATTATAAAAATGCCCGCCCGTAGTCGCGGCTAAACAGGTTAAAGCTTTTGAATAAGAAGATACTAAAACGACATCTATATGAACGTCATTTCTTTTTGCCATAAGACGTCTTGCAAATTCACAGGGATCGCCCCCGCAATTTTCTCCGCCGTCAGTAATCAAAACTATTTTTTTAGAAGTAGCGGCATCCAATCCTTCAAAGTCCTGATATACAGCACGATCAAGAGCATACACCAAAGGAGTTGCGCCACCGACATCAACAGAATTCATTCCGTTAATAATAGAACGTGCATTTGCACTGCGAATCTGAGAAACCTGTTTTGTTGCAGAACAAACACCTGTTGTTGAACCAACAGGACTTGCCTGAGTAACAAGTTTGATTTTATTACCTTTTTTAATAACTTTTTTTACTTCCTGCAAAGTTGCACCGAAAGACGGGTTATTGCCATAATTATCATGACCGAATACTCTGAAACCCAACTTTGTTTGAGCAGGAATCTGAGAAACAATTGCACTCATAGAACGCTTTGCAACGGCAATCCAGTTTGCCATACTGCCTGAATAATCCATTACAATTTCAACAACAGGTGCGCCCTGTTCATTGACAATATTTTGATTTACATAAGAAGCTGCATCATAATTGTTAAAATAATTTTGATTTACGGTATTCCCCGGAGCCACCTGTACATTCCTTGTCGGTGATTTTACAACCCCTGCGGTATTAACTGAATATTTTGCACCAAACGCACAACAAGAGGTTAAAACAAATAAAGCTATCAATACAGGTAATCTTTTTTTCATAATAAATTCTCCAATTAAAAGAATAATAACACAAATCTGAAACAAAAAAAAGTACAATTAAAGAAAAGCCCGAGGGGATTTAGTTGGATAAAGATCCCTCGGGTTCATGTTAAAAGTCAATAATAAGTCTTTTTTATTTTCCCTTTCTTTTGCTCCCT
>CADBFN010000036.1 GCA_902794035.1 uncultured bacterium | reverse complement strand
AGTGGTTGTATCAGGCAACAATGAAGTAAGGGTATTAGTCATTGCACCATCATTGAAGGTGTATGATACTTTTGTATAATCATCAATTGACGGAGGAGTAGGAACTGCCATATTACATAATTCGCTGTAATAACTCGCAGATTCATTTGATAATGTTGTTCTTTGCTGGTTTATTTGCTGACCTTCAAATTCAACATTATTTTTCCTTGCGGTTAAACTTAAAAATCTTGCCTGTGATGCTGACATTCCCATAATATTGTTTCCTTTTTTATTCCTATAATTCGCATGACGGCATTTTTAATATAATCTTTAATAATCTCTACTAAATGTAAACTTTTGTAACTCATATTAAAGTTTTACTGATTTATACCGTTAGATGCAATAAGGAGTACTATACATGCAAATATCCAATAATTTATTGAGCTTGACTTTATATAAAAGCCAATACAAAGCCCTTGAAGAAGTTGAAATAAATACACTTCAAAATACAGAAGCGTTGGATAATGCTGCAGCTGAAAGCACAGTAACAAAACCTGTCGCATCCGCTCCAAAAGCAAATAAATCCATGTTAACTGCAGACATTAAAACTGCAATATACAACTATACCCATCCATCCGTAACCGGAGTAACAAATTCCTATGGAATGGATTTTGATTCAATATGCACAACCTTAGGAATAAGGCCTGATTCGACAATAACAAAATCCGATTTAACAAAACTTACACGAAATGATTCAGATGAGGATTTTAACGGCGATTTTTTCGGAGCATTAAATAGAGCCTTTTCATATCTCAAACCAACGGATACGATTTCATATAATGATTTAATGTTATTTTTTATGAGAGGCGCAGGAACAGACGGTGAAATGAACTTTGAAGAATATCAAAAGGTCGTAAACCAGTATTCAGATATTGTCCAACAACAGTATGTCGCCTGCACAACACCTAAGGAAAAACTTGAGTTTGCAATAGAAAAAACAAAAGATTATTTAACTGAATCACACATGGAATTACAACTAATGGCATTAGATAGATTAACAACTACTGTTGCATCTCAAAATGTCAAAGAACCTGATACTACGAAATATGAAAATGCGGCAGTTCAAATAGCAAACGTTGGTCAGATTGCTTTTGCTCCGGAATCAGATATCAGTACGCAAGGTTCATACGCAACTACAAGATATTCTGAAGATAAATATGAAAACTCAGATATAATGATGTGGGCAGGAGACGATGATTACGGATTTTTTGACGTAGAATCACAAAAAGATTGGTGGAATGATGGTGGTATTACGCTAAATTCAAATTATTTTCTCAATGGTTCTCATAATCAATGGTATGAGCTTGTTGAAACATTAGTCCATGAACTGACTCACGCAACTGCATTTTATTATTATAATGTAACAGAGAATGAAAGTGGCTTACATACAAGTTTTAGTCAAAATGGTCTTAAATTTATGCTGTCAAAGGGGCTAATTACTCAGGAACAGTATAATAGTTTTAATACATCTAATAAGTGCATAGCTCTTGTAAACTCAATGTGGGATGAATGGGCTGCTTATACAACATCGTGCAATTATCTCGATAGCATTGGCGCAGATGTGTTTAACAATGGAAATGATCTGGCAGTTGATGGACCTAATGAAAAAAATGCAATTGCCCAACATTTAATTGATACAGGTTATGATAAATATGTTGATGGAGTCTGGACTCAGGTACCTAATCCTATGGCATATTTTCACTGGGATTATAATAAATTTCAAAGTATGTTCTATTTTGATCTTAATGCTTAGGATGTGTTCACACAAATCGTCATCCTGAGCGTTAGCAAAGGATCTCATAAATTTTAAAAGCTTTGAGATTCTTCGGCTAAAGCCTCAGAATGACAATATTATAAAATTTTGTGTGAACACACTCTAGTTACACAATTCTGTTTTCCTTACTGCCGCATAAAACACTTGTGGCATTATTTAATGACATCTGAACAATTTTGGCGTCAGTAACATCTTTAGCTGCATCAACATTGACAACTGCAATATTACGTTCTAAACACGCTTTAACATCAATATGCTTTATATCTTGGGAACGGGTAACAACCACTCTCAAATTTTTAAAACTTTTCAGAACATCATCACTAATTATTGAATGCGTATAAATATTTAATGCTGTTGTTTGCTCAAGATCCTGAGATTCAATTTCTTTGACGGTCTTTCTGTTTAAACTCTTTGAGAAAAACTTTATATCAAAATTACTTGCCTTATTTTTTTCAAAATACTGTTCTTCACTATCTTTCAAATCAAAAAAAAGCATTTTACAAACCATAATTAAACTCCTGCAAAATAATAAATACAATGCTATTTTGCCTGAAATTATAATATTTTCCATTAGATAACAGTCTTATATTTCAAAATAAATACAGCCCAAAAAGACAATGAAAAATTAATAAAAAACTTTTACTATAAAAATATAAATTTATTACACCCGCATCGTTCGGTTACACCGCGACTTCAGCGGACATGCAACAAAGGAACGAGGTGTAAAACGGAAATAAACAGACGATATTTGCATGATACGTTATTTATTTCCGTAAAAAGGCATGACATTAGGGATATAGTCATGCCTTTTTGTTTTAGGGCATGCCAATTTTATTTAAAATACCGAATATTTTACAAAACTTAATAAAACAAAAACAATGCTAAAACCATGTCTTGACATGGTTTTAAGCATACCCACTGAGCGTAAAGCCATGTATTGACATGGTTTTGAGCATGAGACAAAACCGCTAAAGCCCGCATGACTAGTGATTTAAGGGTATGTTACAAAACTTAATAAGCACATGTTTTCCACTTGAAAAAATTATCTTATTTTCTATAATGTTGTTATAGAGTTTGAAGTCATTGATTTGACTGGCTTTAGGGGAGATATGTTGATATATCCTTTTCAGGAATATCGACTTGCTTGATGTACAAAACTAATGGAGATTATATAATTGTTGAGAAGTAGAGATATGGGTAGGGCAGTTGCAGTAAGGCGTTGGACAACCACTGCAGTTGAATGTTATAAAAGAGGATGTAATTGCGAAGGATGTTTTTATCAGTCATTTTTTAGCGGTTCCTCACAAAAATGTCAAATGAAAGCATCTGTTTTGGAACTTGTCAGAGTCATTGGGACTCCTGATGTTGAATTACCTCAGATTTTATCCGAAGAATAAGACTTTAAAAATTGTCTTGAATGTGTTATAATAACAAAGCGACATGTAAAATCGGAGGTAATTATGCACATTCATGTTAACGGTAAAAATATCGAAATTACCGATGCTATTAAAGCTTATGTAAAAGAAAAAATCGGCAAAGTTGCTGCTCGTTATGACCAAATTCAGGGAATTGACGTTGTTTTGACAGTTATCAAAAACCCGTCTGCAGAAGGTAAACACATTGCAGAACTTACCTGCAAAACAAATTCAGGGACTATTCACAGCGAAGAAGCTGCAGAATCTATGTATGCAAGTATCGACTTATTGGCTGATAAGTTTGCAAGACAGATTACTAAATTTAAAGATAAAAATATAGCTTCAAGCAAAGAATCTATCCGTAATGTAGTTGAAACAGCGGAAGAAGAAACAGAAGAAGTATAAGATTAAAATTCTTAAAAGAAAAAAGCGGGAATTTATATAAATTCCCGCTTTTTGTATATTATTTTTGTAACGAACTATTCACAACTCACTATTCACTTAATTTTTTTATCCGATTACAGGCGGATTGAATACTCTTGTTGCAAGTTCTTTATCCAATGCCAAAAGTCCTTGTTTATCTTCGCCTATAAGCTCTAATTTAGCAAGAACTCCGCCTACACTTGCTTCTTCTTCAACCTGTTCTTTAATATACCAGTTTAGAAAAATAAGTGCAGCTCTGTCTTTAACCTCATCTGCAACATCAGCCAAAGCATTTATTCTTGATGTTACATATTGTTCATGTTCAAGCACCTGTTTAAAAATTTCTAACGGAGTTGAACCTTTAATTTCCGGTTTATCAATTGCTCCTAAATCGATTTGCCCACCGCGTTCCAAAACATAATTATACATACCTTCAGCATGAGCTCTTTCTTCCTGAACCTGTATATCAAACCAATTTACAAAACCTTCCAGATTCATATCCGCAAAACGCGCTTTCATAGCAAGATACAAATATTCGGAAAAATATTCCTTGTTAATCTGATCATTAAATGCCGCTTCCATTTTTTTGTCAATTGCCATATTTGCCTCCTTTTTCTTATGTGAATTGTGAATAGTCGGTTTCGGTGCTAAAGCACATTTTGTTGTTCCTAATTCTGCAACGGTCTATTCACTTCTCACTACTCACAATTCACTTTATTGTCTTTACTATTTCTTTTGCAAGAGCTTCGATTTCTTCTCTCTGAGTTGATTTCAATGAAGATTTAACAGTAATTTTGTTTCCGATAATTTCTGTATTTTTCCACTTGGAAACAATTTCTGTTATAAGATTTCCTGCCGTAATTGCCCACGAACCATTTTCAATTATCGCAATTTTACGATTTTGAAGATTATGAGCACTGATATCGTGCAATAAATTTTCCATATTTACAAAAATTCCCATATTATAAGTCGTTGTCGCAAAAACGATATGAGAATATTTAAATGCATCAGAAACAATGTATGAAGGATGTGTAACTGATGCATCATACATTTTTATGTCTTTTACACCCAACTTTGCAAGTTCGCCGGATAAAATTTCTGCGGCATTTTGAGTATTTCCATATACAGAAGTATAAGCAATAAGTACAGATTTGATTTCCGGCTCATAAGCAGACCATTTTTGGTATTTATCAATAAATATATTCAAATCTTTTCTCCATACATAACCATGAAGCGGACAAATCATATTTATTTCAATAGCAGCTGCTTTTTTAAGCAAAGCCTGAACCTGCGGGCCGTATTTGCCAACTATATTTGTATAATATCTTCTTGCTTCATCCATATATCTATGCTCGAAATCAACTTCATCTGCAAAAATATTCCCGTCAATTGCTCCAAAACTCCCGAACGCATCTGCAGAAAATAAAATTTTGTCCTCAGTATCATAAGTTACCATAACTTCAGGCCAATGAACCATTGGAGCCATAACAAACATCAATTTATGCTTTCCGGTTTCTAAGGTATCACCTTCTTTTACAATTACAAATTGATCTTGCGAAATTGAAAAATCAAAAAATTGTGAAATCATAGACTGAGTTTTTGCATTACAAACTATTTTTACATCCGGATACTTTGTTACAATGCTTTCAAGCTCAGCACAATGATCAGGTTCCATGTGGTTAATAACCAAATAATCTAACTTTCTTCCATTCAAAACATGTTCAACATTTTCAAAAAATTGATGTGCAACAACTTTATCAACAGTATCTAAAAGAACTGTTTTTTCATCCAGAATTATATAAGAATTGTATGAAACCCCCAAAGGAACATCATAAACGCCTTCAAAAAGCGAAATCCTTCTGTCATTGGCTCCAACCCAATAAATATCCTCAGTAATTTTTTTAGTATTATACATTATTCTCTCCTTAGTAATGAGTTTATGATAACACAAAATATCAGAAGTGAGTAGTAAGTAGTGAGTAGCAAAAGGTCTTTACAAATTTAACGGTTGCAAAATGTGTGTTAACACAAAAACCGACTGTTCACTATTCACAATTCACTTCTCACTATACATTTTGCTTTACATTTCTTCATGATTTCATGAAAATAATTTGCCACATACATGAAAATGTAATAGTATGATAGTGGATAGTGTGTTGTTTTATAGGGATAGGTAAAATGATAAAAGAAAAGACAAACGAGAGAACTTTGACTCCTCAAGAGGTAAGATCAATACTGAAAACAGACAATAAAGAAATCGTTGAATTATGCAAAAAAGCCTCTATCAGACCAAAGAAAAATGAAAAAGGATATACTTATTTTTCTTATGATGAAGTAAAAAATTTACGCAAAGTTCAGGCTCAAATGAATGGTGTTAGCGATCCGATTACATCAAAATCAACTGCAGTTGCAACTGCCGGTAATTCAGCAAATCCTGCAATCAGAAGTATTTTGAATTCTTTACAGGATCTGGAAACAAAATTGAGCGAAAGAATTTCAAAAGTTATTGATGAAAAACTTGAAGGAATGGATGATGTAGTTGTTGAACTTATCAGATGCAAAACTGATAATGAAACTCTGAAACAAAAAATTGTAGATTTAAATAAAGAAATCTATCAATTAAAAAATGAATTAAACAGCTACAAATCTGTTGGTTTTGGATTGTACAGAAAAAAAGAAATCTATATTTGGGAATAGGATAAAAAGTGAATAGTGAATTGTGAATGGTGAATAGCCACTTTTGGCTATTATTTTACCGTTTTTGAAAATATTTTATCTTATACAGCCGATTCACGATTCATGACTCACTTTTCACCTATTAAGAGAGGATATTAAGATGGCAGCAAAAGATACACCTGAAGTAAATATTAGCGAAGAAAGAAATAAAGCATTAAAACTTGCTATTGAAAAAATTGAAAAAGATTTTGGCAAAGGTTCTATCATGAAACTTGGCGACAAAGCAACAGTAAGCGTTGATTCTATCCCTACAGGTGCATTATCACTGGATGTTGCCCTTGGCATCGGCGGGATCCCGAGAGGTCGTATCATAGAAGTATATGGACCTGAATCTTCCGGAAAAACAACATTAGCACAACATATTGTTGCAGAATGCCAGAAGAAAGGCGGTATCGCAGCTTATGTTGATGCAGAACACGCACTCGATCCTGAATATGCAAGAAATCTCGGAGTTGATGTCGATAATTTATTAATTTCTCAGCCTGATACAGGGGAACAGGCACTTGATATTACAGAAGAACTTGTACGCTCAGGAGCGGTAGATATAGTTGTTGTCGATTCTGTTGCCGCATTAGTTCCAAAAGCCGAAATTGAAGGTTCAATGGAAGATCAGCAAATGGGATTGCAGGCTCGCTTAATGTCAAAAGCATTAAGAAAACTTACAGGTGTCATTGGAAAAACCAATACAACAGTTATTTTTATTAACCAATTAAGAATGAAAATTGGCGTCATGTATGGCAATCCTGAAACAACAACAGGCGGAAATGCGTTGAAATACTATTCATCTGTAAGAATGGAAATCAGAAAAACTGAAACTTTAAAAGGCGATGACGGAGAAGTAGGTATCCATGTTCGTGTCAGAGTATTAAAAAACAAAGTTGCACCTCCATTCAGATCTGCAGAATTTGATATTATTTTCGGGAAAGGAATTTCTAAAATCGGTAATATTTTAGATGTAGCAGTAAATCTGAATATTGTAAATAAAGCCGGCGCATGGTTCAGTTTTAATGATGAAAAACTCGGTCAGGGACGTGAAAAAGCAAAAGAATATTTAGAACAGAACCCTGATATACTTGCTCAGGTTGAAACACTTGTCAGAGAAAAATTGGCAGAATAATATTTAAGGATAAGTAAACATATCTTTACAAAACTTAATAAATGGCTAAAAACATGCAATTACTTGATTTTGCATGTTTTTATATATATGTAGGTTAAAAAAATAGGTTAGTTTAAAAAATTTAAAGGTAGGTTAGTTATGGGATTTCTAATGTTTACGGCAAGAGTCCACGACTTGGCTCGTCAGAAGTCTGACACCCAGTACAAGCTCTTGAAAATTTCAAGGAAACTCAGAGATTTGCAACAGTACGCCGCAATGGTTGGAAATGGCAATATCTCAATCGGGGATTTGTTAAGTTCTCCGGGATCAATGATGGGAAGGTCAATGGCATATATTGGTTATGCACATAATACCGCAATGCAATATATGCAAATGAATGCCCCGATGATGCAAATGATGTATCAACAGCAAATGGGAGGAGCAATGCAAAATCCTCAACAAATGCAGCAAATGCAAAATTACATCATGCGTACCTTATACATTCAGGGCAGAGAACAAGCAGCACAGGAAGAACAAAAGAATTTAAAAGTAGAAGAAGGAAAACTTGCTCAGGAGCAAGAAACTCTCAAAACTCTCTTAGACGAAATTACTCAGGAATTACAAGAAGCTAAGAAAGCCAGAGACGAAGACGTAAAAATGATGGCTCCTAAATATACGGCAAACGCATAAATAAAATTTTAAATTAACTTACCCTATAATAAACTAACCCTACAAGAGGGGATTTGAAAATAATTTTCAAATCCCCTCTTTAATTATTAATTATTCAAAATATTAAGTTTTGTAACAGAATGTTTAATGGCATGCAATTTTATATATAAAAAATACTTTATAAGTATATAAGAAGTATATAATTTCAAAATTATATAACTACTACCTTCTACTTTCTACCTACTAACCTTTTACACGAGGAATTGTAACAGATTCCAAGGAAGCTTCTTTTAAAGAAGCTTTTTTTTTGCTAGAATTTTGGTAAAGGAGCAAGAGAAATAATGAAAATTGCAATATATCCGGGAAGTTTTGATCCTATTACATACGGTCATTTGGATATTTTAAAAAATGCGGCAGGTATTTTTGATATGGTTATAATTGCGGTTGCACAAAATAGCGCTAAGAATGGATTTTTAACTGTTGAAGAACGTGTGAATTTGATAAAAAAAAGCGTCGTTGGAATAGAGAATGTTGAAGTTGATTCATTTGAAGGCTTAACTATAGAATATGCCAAAAAACGTGGAGCGAATGTATTAATTAGAGGGTTAAGGGCAGTATCGGATTTTGAGTTTGAAATGCAACTTTCTCAAACTAATAGTGCTCTTTGTGATGAAATTAAAACAGTATTTTTGACTACTAAACCAAAGTATAATTTCATTTCGTCATCTACAATAAAAGAAATTTATCACAATGATGGCGATATCTCAAAATTTGTACCGCAACCTGTTTATGAATACCTAGCTATTAAGAGGAATACGTAATATGTTGTTTAAAACTTTTGATTTTTTAACGGATATTGAGAGATTAATTTTGGCAGCTCATCCGATTTTTAATACTGATTACATAGTTATAAATAAGCAGGAGATAGAAAAACTTATTGATAAAATTTATGAGAGTATGCCTTCAGATGTTTTGGAAGCAAAAAAGATTTTAAGAGATAAACAAATAAATGTTGGCACTAACACAAATAATTCAGACGTATATAATAAATTAAAACATTTTGAAGTAGAAATAGAAACATCTTTTTCATTTATGTTGTATTCAATAGTCAATGGTCGTAAAATAAAAAATCTTGTTGATCAAATATATGCAAATTTACCCCAAGAAATAATTGAGGCAAGGGAATTAAATAAATAGCACTCATGTTAAGATTATATAAAATAAAAGAATGAAATTATTTGACAATTAAAAAATGCTTATGTAATATATTATTATTAAAATAAATGCGAAAGGGATAAAGGGATATTAGCATGCCTCAAAGTGAAGTGTATGAATTGTTAAAAATGCTTGAAATAGCGTTGGAAGATGGATTTGCGATTTCAAAATTTGCGATTATTAATAAAAGAGAATTTGAAACCCTGATAGACAGAATATATGCAGCATTGCCGCCTGAAGTTCAGGAAGCTCGTGTATTTATGAAAAGAAAAGAAGAACTTCAAAATGAAGCTCAGCAACAGGCTGCAAAAATTGTTCAGGATGCTCAAAACGAAGCAAACAGACTTGTATCAGAATCAGAGTTAAGAAAGGCTATTGAACGTGACGGCATAAGACTAAAAAATGAAGTTGTTGCCGAGATGGAAAGTATCAAACACGTTTCAATGCAGGACGCAGAGCAGGTAAGATTACAGGCTACAGAAGAAGCAATGAAAATCAGAGAAGGTGCAGAACTTTACGCAAAACAGGTTCTTACAAGCCTTGAAGACAATTTGACTCAATTACAGCAGGTTGTAAAAAATGGTCAAATTTATATGGAACAAATCAAAAATGATTCAGCCTCGAGATATGCCTCAAATGTTTCATCCCAAAATAACAGAGGTTGGGTAAATAGCAAAGATGCAAAAAAAATATAATTAATGGATTTAATACACAAAAAGACCGATAATAATTCGGTCTTTTTTGGGTATTAAGTCATTTTAATTGTTTTTACATAAAACATATTATCGGTAGTTGTTTTATCAAAATTGCCATGACCGCTTTCTTTGGGCGGTCAAAGAAAGCGGTCAGAAAGAAACCCGCCGACCGGTACTTCGTTCGCTAATAAATTGTATATGCTCAAGTACAAG
>CADBFN010000035.1 GCA_902794035.1 uncultured bacterium | reverse complement strand
ACTTGCCTGGAGTATATTTCATACAACAAGCTGCCTGATTTAATGTTGTCGTTCCGATTACTTTACCCGTATCGTTATTGGTCGAAGGATCACAACAAGTACTTGCATAACTCGTACCTAATTTACTTGCAGCATCTGACTGAGAACAACATGAATTTTTCCATGTATCTTCACCTTTATGATTGGTTTGCATTGTACTATCGAAACAACATCTTGGTAAATCATAGTTGCCGGAAATATTCGACTTACTTCTTATAGAACAACTATCAGGGCATACTCCTAATTTACAACAAGCTATTTTATATGTATCTGTAATTACTTCGCCATCATGACCTAACCATTTTTCTTTGTCACCTGATGGCGCATTATTCTTAAATGCCTCACAACAAGCCTTTGTAGGATTTTGAGTATTCGGAATACAACAATTTACATTTGTTGCACCATTCTTAGTTGTCTGATCTTTTGATGCGTCACAACATCCACTCCTGTAATCGGCAAAACTTGCATAAGCTTTATCCGTATTACCCGCTTTCTTAACAGGTGCGAATTCACAACAATTATTCTTCCATTCCGCTTTTGTTCTGTTTACACTGCCACGGCTGTTTTCTAATGCCATTTCAGTACAACAACGGGAATAACTATAAACATTAGTATTAGATGTTGCCCATCTTATACTACAACTGTTTGGACAATAATCAGCAGTTGCGGTACTCTTTTCACAACAAGATACCTGATATGATGAGGCTATATCCTGATTATCTCTGTCCTTCCATGTGTCAGACGTGCCATTTAATCCTTTATATATCTTACAACATTCTAGATTTGGATTTGGCGCATTTGGGTGACAGCAATGTTCAAGCTCTTCTTTTACTGTACTGCCATTATTTCTCTCGTAATCATTTGATGGAGCTTTACAACAATTTTCTCTATATACAGAATTTGCTCCGTATCTTGTAGGCATACTACAACAATTTGCCTTCCACGTAGCCAGACCATTGTTGTTACCATCCTGTTCAAGCAATGTATTACAACATTCGTTACGCCAAGAGAATCTGTTGCCTGATTTTGCAGTACAGCAATTTGTATTATATGATGAAACGTTAGGATATTTTGCTCTGCCCTGATCACAACAGTTCAACTGCCACTTGCTCTGAGTATTCGCTTTTGAACCATTATAGGTTTGACTGCCATACTCACAGCATTTGGTATATCGTGAATTCTTCCAGAATCCATCCGTTTCTCCCGAAATATTTGATCCCGCAAAACAGCATCTTATATCCGGAGTAACATCATTATTATACATACTGTTTGGCATACAACACTGTGCAGACCAGTTTACACTTGCAAGGTATGCAAAACCATCTTTTGACTCTGAACAACATTGTGGTTTATTCTTATGTTTTGAATATTTACAACAACGACGCAATGACTGACCGGCAAGAAGTTTGTTATCTCCCTGCTGAGCTACCTGATAATCACAACATAATTCATCTTCTTCCGCATTTGTCTGCTCTTGATCTGGTTTACAACAACGGCTGAGGATTGTATCGTTTTTACTTTTTATACCATAGATATCATCATGACAGCAATCATCTAACGTTCCGCCATTTGTCCGGTAATCTGCAAAATACATCAAATTACTTGATTTCCACTGACAACACATTCTGGATGCATTCTTTGGCAAACGACAGCAATATTGGTTATATGAATTACCATATCCGACTTCCGGATCCAAACCGTTTACCGCCGGAAATGCGCAGCAGGCATCTGACGGATTATTTATCTCATTTAATCTCGATGTTTGCTGACAGCATCGCTCACTATTACGGTCCAGCTCACATATCGCCTTACAACCGGAAAATTGATTATACACTGATGGCCATTTCGTACAACAAGTATGACTTGGGGTTGGAACTATTTTCCCTGAACTGATATTTGTCTTACAACAACCTTCAGTCATTGGGTGTACCGAACAACAATATTCACTGGTACTATCTTCAGTACAACAGTTTGGATCATGAACACCCTGTGATTCCAATATCGCACAACAGTTATCCCCGGGACCGGTTATTGTATGATTTGCACAAGCCTGAGCTTTACATTCTTCATCTGTCTCAGGATCACATTTCTCTTCTTCAGGATAACAGATTAAATGGTTCGGACCACTTCCCGCATCCGAATACCATATACAACATTTATCACCTTTGGTCGCTACATAACCCTCTTTCGTACAACACTCACGACCTCTTGGATTTAACTTACAAGGATCCTCGTCTTCTATTTTACAATCATCCCCTTCGCAAGGAGTTGGAGGGTCAGGAACAATTACTAATGAAGGGTCTTCATCCGTAAATACAACCTTTTGATTTACGTTTATTGCAAATGTACGCAAATCACGACCATATATATTCGGCCCCTGAGGCCCGTTCAAATCTATCCAGCCTTCTATCTCTTCTTTACCATTCTCATTCTTTATCTGAGGTTTCAAGCAAATACTTACACCATTCTTTAACTGTGCACACGCCCCTTTGATATCAGACATATTAAAGGTTACTTTATCGCTATTTTTATACTCGTAATATTGGTCGGCAAAACAATCTCCGGGACTGTTGCCGCAATATTTGACAACCTTCATATATTTATTTATGTACGCGCCGGCATTATTGGAATAATCTCCATTATCGTTTTCAACAAACATCATTGTCTGAGTGAAATCATCTTTGTTCTCATTCATTGGAAGACCTTCAAGAGAATTGAGCATCTGCTTCATCTCTGTTTCATAAGATACAGCAAATGACTTATTTTGCGCTCTTGTTGTTATTACAGGCAAAATCAATACCGCAATAACGGCTATTACTGCCAATGCAATCAGGACTTCCGTTAAAGAAAACCCTTTTCTTTTATGTTTTATGTTACACATTAATTGACCAAAAAATCCCCATATATGAGAAGTTGAATCATGCTTATATAGCATTCCTTACCTCGCGATTCTTAATAAAAAAATATCTAGTACGTACATATATATTTTAACATTAAACCATGCCTTATGTCAATTAATAGCGTTAAAAAAAGTCAATGTATTTACATAATTTAAAACTTATATTTTAAATGGACTTGCTTATATATTTTCACTATAATAATATATTAATATTCAACAATATAATGTGAGGAAGATATGAAACACGAAATAAGAGTTTGTATGGGAAGTTCCTGTTTCGCAAGAGGAAATATGAATAACCTTGAGCTTATTGAGAATTTCATAAGCGAAAATAATTTAGAAACCACTTTAGAGTTAGTAGGAGCTCATTGTCAAAATGAATGCGAGAATGGTCCGCATATCTTTATAGATAATGAGAAATATGATGAAGTAAACGAAGAAAAATTGCAAAAAATTCTTGAAGGATTAAGATAATCTTATAAAAGCAACAGTGTTTTATTTTTACAGTTAGGGGTTAAGAAATATGACAACACAGCATCCTGTTTATACACTTACAAATGAATGCAAAGACTGCTACAAATGTGTAAGACATTGTCCGGTAAAAGCAATCAAAATAGAAAATGATCACGCATCAGTAATCGCGGAAAAATGTATTTCCTGCGGTCATTGTGTTCAGGTTTGCCCGACAAATGCAAAATGCGTCAGAACAGATTTAGAAAAAGTTAAAAATTTGTTTATAGCTAAAAAAGATGTTTATGTATCACTTGCACCTTCCTGGCGTTCAGTATTTGAAAATTCCGCAAAAAAAATGATTGCGGTACTGAAAAAATTAGGTTTTAAAGATGTATCCGAAACCGCACTCGGAGCACAGGAAGTATCAATTCATGACGCGGAAGTCCTGAACAATATGGATAAAGGTCTTTTAATTTCAAGTGCCTGCCCTGTAATAGTAGATTATATAAGACTTTATAAACCGGAGTTTGCAAAATACATAACGCCTGTCGGATCCCCTGCAAAAACTCATGCAAAAATGCTTAAAAACACATATGGAAATGATATTGCAGTTGTTTTTATCGGTCCTTGTATCGGGAAAAAGAATGAAGCAGACGAAGATGACGGATTAATTGATGTTTCAATAACATTTGAAGAATTAAAATACTGGATTGCGGATGAAATAGGGGATATTTCCGAAATCAAGAAAGAAAATGATTATGAGTTTGTTCCATACAGTGCACACGAAGGAACTTTATACCCTATAAACGGCGGTATGAATGAAACAATCCGTAAAGTCGGCATAAAGCCGGAAGTTCAACTTATGGAGATTTGTACGATTTCCGCTTTTGAAAAAGCTCTGGAAAATCTGGATCCTGATAAACTGTCAATGCCTGTATTTGTAGAAGCATTAGCTTGTGAGTCAGGCTGTATTACCGGTCCTTGCATTGCATCTAATAAAGCAAGCATAAGTTCAATATCTGATGTAATGTATAAGGTTAAAGTGCGAGATAAAATACCTCAAAAGCCTACGACCGTAGTTGAATGCAGTTATAGCCCGAAAGAAATTTCAAATTCAAAATATTCATTAGAAGAAATTCAGTCTGCATTGAAAAAAATCGGAAAACATACAGAAGAAGATGAACTAAATTGCGGCGGATGCGGATACTCATCTTGCAGAGAACTAGCGGTTGCACTGTTAGACGGAGTAGCAGAAACTTCAATGTGCGTATCTTACATGAGAAAAATCGCAATGAGAAAAGCTGCAGCAATGCTTCGCTGTATGCCTTCTGCCATTGTCATGGTAGATAATAACATGCACATTCTTGAAGCTAATGACAGTTTTATGAAAATGTTTGCAGGCGAAATGTATGAAATATTCAAATCAAGACCTGACGGAATGACAGGTGCCGCAATTGACAGAATTGTTGATTTTGCAGACATCTTTTCAACGACACTTAAAACAGGCAAAGATTTGCATAAAGAACATTACGCGGTCAAAGACAGATTATATGATATAAGTGCATTTACGATTGAAGAAAATGAAATTGTAGGCGCAGTAATAACAGATGTTACACAGACAGAAACAACCCGCGAAAAAATTTCTGAAAAAGCAAGAGAAGTAATTTCAAAAAATATTTCAATCGTTCAGGAAATTGCCTGCCTTTTAGGAGAACATATGGTAGAAACCGAAACATTATTAAATTCAATTGCAAATGATTATGATGATAAATCTGAAGGTGATAAATAATGTTTATAGATATTGATTGTCATCAAATAAAAAAATACAATCAAAATGCTTTTGGAGATTATTTCGTATCCAAAAGATATCCTGATGAAGCACGATTGATTGCCGTTCTATCTGACGGTTTAGGTTCGGGGATAAAAGCAAATATTTTGTCTTGTATGACCGCTACAATGCTTTTGAGATTTGTAGAAGGCGATCAGATCCCTATTAAAGATGCAGCTGAAATTGTTATGAATTCGCTCCCTGTTTGTCAGGTTAGAAAAATAAGCTATTCCACTTTTTCAATCATAGATGTAAATGACGAGGGGCACGCAAAAATAGTTGAAGAAGGGAATCCTGATTTCTTATGGATACGAGACGGTGAGATAATGCAACCGTCTTATGAATCTATTCCATCTAAAAACCACAAAAATCGCTGCATGAAAAGTTATAAAATTAAACTTGAACTCGGAGACAGACTAATATTCTGTTCCGATGGCATCACTCAATGCGGTCTGGGCAATGCAAAACTAAAACTCGGGTTAAGAAGAAGCGGATTAATTGATTTAGTATTGGAAAAATTAAAACAGGATCCGGAGATTTCAAGTTCAGAATTATCATCATATATTGTAAAACAGGCAAGAAATATTGAAACAGACAGAAATCCTAAAGATGATATGTCCGCACTTGTTCTATATTGCAGAGAGCCACGCAAATCTTTGATATTTACAGGTCCTCCGTATATGCAGAAAAATGACGCACAATATGCCCAGACATTTAAAGATTTTAAAGGTAAAAAAGCTATTGCAGGCGGGACAACGGCTAATCTGATTTCAAGAGAACTAAATATCCCGATTACAATGGATACAACAATAAGTATCGGCAAACTCCCGTCATGTTCTTATATGGATGGAGTAGATTTAGTAACAGAGGGAATTTTGACCTTAACCCAAACTCTTGAATATCTGGAAAACGGGCAATGGGATATTGACAACGCGGCAGGGAAGTTGGTAAAATTCTTATTGGATAGCGATTGTATATACTTCATGGTCGGGGCAAAACTCAATCAGGCGCATTACAATCCTACTCTGCCGATTGAAATTGAAATTCGTAAAAACATTATCAAGAAAATGAGAAATGTTTTACAGGATAAATATTTTAAAAAAGTTAGTGTACAGTATATGTAGGAGTGCAGAAAATGGCTAAAGTTAATGTTAAAGTATGTTTGGGAACAACTTGTTTTGTTATGGGGTCATCAAATTTGCAGGAATTATTGGATTTGGTTCCTAAGAAATATGGCGAAGATGTAGATGTTGCAGGGTCACCTTGTTTGGGATTATGCTCAATAGACTGGGAATTTTCAAAAGCTCCTTATGTAAAAGTCAATGATGAAGTTATTAAAGAAGCAACAGTTGAAAAAGTTCTTGCTGCAATCGAAAGAGAACTGAAATAATTTTTTTATAAAATAAGTTAACTAATAGGAGATACCACAAAAATAAGTTAAAATCAGCACCCACCCCAACCCTCCCTCGTGAGGGAGGGAGAAATTTCAAATTGAACAGAATGTGAAATTTAGAAATTTGGGTGGGTGATTTCCCCATTAGGGATAACCGTTTTGCCAAAATTTTGTGATATAATAATATATAATCGCCTAAAATAATATAAAAAAATGAAATGATATATCATTTCATTTTTTTATAGCAAATTTTATTTTTACATATTTTATAAAGATAAATGAGATTAAAAGAAAGGATAAAATAAATATGGAAATAGAATTAGGTCCATTCCCCAAATATCCAAGTGTAAGAAGTAATGCTTTTTGGTCAAGATTGCATATTGATACATCTTTGAGAATTGATGATTCAGATATAGAAGAATACAAAGCGCATTTGAAAGATTGCAACGAAAATCCTACCGTAGGACTGCTTGCAAAAAGAAAATACATAACCCGTAAACCTATGGAGCAGCCTATATTTGCTAAACGCAATATGCATTATCTGGAAAAACAGCCTGAGATAAAGAAGTTAAAAAAAGCTTTTGAATCTAAAGTAAATACACTTTATCCAAGCACAAAACACATAAGAGAATATATAATTAACGAAGATAGAGTTTTGCTTGACTATGTTAAAAGAAGCCAAAAATACACATCATTTGACAAACTAATGATAATGCTAAAAAAAATAATATAAGTTCTCAAAAGCCTTAGCCGACTTGCAATTCTTATACCATCCCCGGGTGAAAATCTTTGATTTTATGGTGGGGTTAAATATTTGTCGACTATTCCTCCCGGTAGGGGAGGTTAGGTGGGGTTTTATTTGATTTAACCTAACCCTCTCCCTTACTCCCTCCTCCACGGGGAGGGAAACATTTTAAAAGGCGGGGTTGCTACTCCCGCCTTAGATTTTATTTTGTGTCAGACAATTGCCTGACCTTTACCGTTCTTAATAATTATGAATTTATTAAACAAGTTTTGATTTTTAATTAAGTAATTTGTGTAACAAAATACTTAACCTACGGTAAAGAATTTGTTATATTGCTTGTTTTTGTGCTATGATATAGGAAAGAAAATTAAGATTAGGGGAGAAATACATGTCAGAAAATGTGACTAACGATACAGCTACAGAAGCTTTAGAAACTGCGGCTGAAAATATTGCCAAAGAAGAATTGAGAAAACAAATAAATGAAGAGTTTGTAGATCCGTCAGGCGGAGTTCATGACGATTTTGAAACACACACCTCAGAAGATTACGGGGCAAATAATATCAGGGTTTTAGAAGGTCTTGAAGCCGTTCGTGTCAGACCGGGTATGTATATCGGTTCAACATCTCAAAGAGGTTTGCACCATTGTATATATGAAATTGTTGATAATTCTATTGACGAATCTTTAGCAGGTTATTGTACGGATATTTATGTAACTATTAACAAAGATAATAGTGTAACTGTTGAAGATAACGGTCGTGGTATTCCGGTTGATATCAAACCGGAAACAGGCAAGTCTGCATTGGAAATTGTACACACAGTATTGCACGCCGGCGGAAAGTTTGGTGATGGAGGATACAAAGTATCAGGCGGGCTGCACGGCGTTGGGGCTTCAGTTGTAAACGCTTTATCAGAAAAATATATTGTAGAAGTTTCACGTCAGGGTTTTGTATGGCGTCAGGAATATATGAGAGGAGAACCTCTTGCACCTGTTGAAAAAGGAGAACCAACAGATAAAACAGGGACTAAAACAACCTTCTGGCCTGACCCTGAAATCTTTACCGAAACAACAGAAATTGATGTTGAAGTAATCGGAACAAGACTTCGTGAAATGGCATTTTTAAACAAAGGTTTGAAAATTATATTTAAACATGCAGGAATGGAAGAACCTGAAATCTTCCATTATGAAGGCGGTATCGGAAGTTATGTTGAATTTTTGAATAAAAACAAAACAGTTCTTCATGATAAACCTATCTATATTGAAAAAGTTGTAGGAGATATTCAGGTTGAAGTTGCGATGCAATATACAGATTCTTACACTGAAAATGTTTTATCTTTTGCAAACAACATCAATACTCATTCGGGCGGAACTCACATGACAGGATTCAGAAACGCTATTACCCGTGTGTTGAATGATTACGCAAGAAAAAATAAAATCCTGAAAGATTCAGATCAAAACTTATCAGGAGATGATGTTCGAGAAGGTTTAACGGCAATTGTTTCAGTCAAAATCCCTAATCCTGAATTTGAAGGTCAAACAAAGGAAAAATTGGGTTCTATTGAAGCATTAAGTGCAGTTCAGGATGCAGTAAGAGATAAATTACAGGAATGGCTGGAATTTAATCCTAAAATGGGTAAAGCTATTTTAGAAAAAACTCTTCAAGCTCAAAGAGCAAGAGAAGCAGCAAGAAAAGCAAGAGAACTAACAAGACGTAAGACAGTTCTTGAAAATTCTACTTTGCCGGGCAAACTGGCAGACTGTTCAAACAGAGATCCGTCTCAATGTGAAATCTTTATAGTTGAGGGTGATAGTGCAGGCGGTTCTGCTAAACAAGGAAGAAACAGAATGTTTCAGGCAATTTTGCCATTGAGAGGTAAAATTCTCAATGTTGAAAAAGCACGTTTGGACAGAATATATGCAAATAACGAAATTCAGTCAATGGTTCAGGCTTTTGGTATAAAAATCAGCCGAAACCCTGAAGAAGTTGAATTAGAGAAATTAAGATATCATAAAATTATTATCATGACGGATGCTGATGTTGATGGAGCTCACATCAGAACTTTGATGCTGACTTTCTTCTTCAGATATGCAAGACCATTAATTGAAAATGGTTATGTATATATTGCTCAACCGCCTTTATTTAAGGTTACTCAGGGCAAAACATCAGAATATCTGTTTAATGAACATGTTTTGGACAAAATGCTGAAAGAACGCGGAATTAAAAATCTCAGCTTATCAGATAAGGAAAAGAAAAACGTTAAAACAGGGGATGAGTTACTTGAGCTTATCAAAAATATGACAGAATTTTACAAATCATATAACAACCCTATTTTAAATCTTTTCCCTGCAGTATTTTTAAGAGGCTTGGTTCGTTCAAATGTTGCGCTTGCAGATTTTGATTCACAGGAAGTTATGAACAAACATTGTGAATATTTGAATCACTATTTACAAGATCACGCAAAAAATTACAATATTGCAGAAGCTGAAAACTATAAAGTTGAAGTTAAATATAACCCAGAAAATGCAAAATATTCATTTATATTACATTTGAATAACGAAGAACATGTAGTATTAAATCAAAATATAATTAAGAGTACCGAATTTAAACGTTTAAGAGAATCTTATCCGCTTATTAGAGATTTTCTTATTGAAGAAACAGATGGATTAATTTTAGAAACGGATACTGAAAAAATTGAAATTAATTCATTTGAAAAACTTCAAAAGACTATTGATGACAGAGGACAAAGGGGATTACAAATTCAGCGTTTCAAAGGTTTGGGTGAAATGATGCCTCAACAGTTGTGGGAAACAACAATGGATCCTGCAACAAGGACATTATTAAAAGTAAATATTGAAGATGCAATGATTTGTGATCAGTTATTTGATGTTTTAATGGGTGACAGAGTTGAACCACGGAGAGATTTCATTCAATCCAACGCGGTATATGCAACAAATATTGATACATAAAACAAAAAAGACCGAACATAAAGTTCGGTCTTTTACATAAATAATATTATTTGTAGTTCATTTCTTTTCTTTTGTTTGCGAGGCAAAAGAAAAGAAATGAACCAAAGAAAAGAAAACTTCGCTGATTACAATACCGCCTTCGGCGGCATAAG
>CADBFN010000034.1 GCA_902794035.1 uncultured bacterium | reverse complement strand
TGTTGTAAAGCATATAAAGATAACGGCTATAAGAAAAATGACGGAACCAAACTTCCTTATAATAATGCATTTGTTGTAGCTTGTTGTAATTTAAATGCATCATATTGCGAAAATTGTGAAGCAAGATCGTATGCAAATTCAAGCCGATGGAATTTACCATCTTGTTGTTTTGATTCAAAAATGCAGTCAGGTCACAGCGGCGAAAGCACCTGGAAAAATTCATGTTGTTCACAGTCCAATGCTGCAAGTAAATTAGGCTCAAATTATAAAAATACTTGTTGTAATCCGTCATCAAATAATGATACGGGAGCGATATATGGTACAAGTACATTAAATCAGGCCGCATGTTGTATGAAATATACCCCAGGTAAGACTTGTTGTGCTGGCGAAGGTAAAAAATGGGATAACACCGATTTAGCAGATTGTTGTTCATATAATACAAGCAATCCGACTGATAAATGTTGTTTCTTTGCAAATGCTGGAGCAAATTCTGATTGGGGTACAAAAGAAGGTTATCATAAAGCTTGTTGTAATAAAGTATCTGAAAACTACTGTTCATGTCAGATGCGTTATGATTCATCAAGTTTAACAATAGAACCAAAAAGTGCATCAGGTGTTACAGGTGAAACAGCAGGTTGTTGTGAATTCTTGAGAAGCAAATATTACCGTGATAATGGCAAATGGAATAATGAATGTTGTAAGAATTATGTGAATAATCAATTCAGCGGTTTCTCTTCAGTATGCTGTGAAGGTAGCTATGACGGTAGAGTGAGAGGTACGGATAAAAAGACATCAGCTTGTTGTAATGTTGCCGCCTATGCTAATGAATATTGTTGTGATGCTACTTCAACCTGGTTGGGAACAGCATGTTGTAAAGGTAATAATAAAGATAATAACGGTAAAACATATAACGGTTCGGCAAATACATCAAAATGCTGTGATTATAGCGGAGCAGCCAATGAAACTTGTTGTAAAGCTATGAATGACAATGCAGGCGGACCAAATGCTACCTGGACAAATGAAACATTCCACAACAGTTGTTGTGATTTAAACGATAAATATTGCAGTTGTCAGCAAAAATATGACAAAGGTAAATCAATAGATGCAACCTGTTGTTCAGAATTAAAATCAAAAGTAAGTCAATCTAAATGGCAAAGTCAATGCTGTAAACATTACATTGGTAATGAAAACAAATTAGGCGGCAACAATTTCGCGTATTATTGTTGCGATGGAGACGGAGTAGGAACTGTTACCGGAGCCGGTAATTCCGCATCAGGAAATTCTGGCAAATCAAGTGTATGTTGTAATGGTTACACAATAGATGATGATTTCTGTTGTGACCATGATAATAATCAATGTTCTTGTGAAAAACGTCTTCAAAAAGGTCTGTCTTTATCTGCTTCTTGTTGTCAGGAACTTCGTAACAATCCTGAAGCAATGAAAAAATGTTGTGCCAGTGGCGGAGCATTTGCAAATAGTGCATCATTCAGCAGTTATTGTTGCGCAAATACACAGGGAACATCCAAAACAGGTTCTTTTGATCAGCGATGCTGTTCAGGTACCAGTGAGGCTTGTTGTCGTAAAAATTGTGCTTATTGCAGTTGTGAGATGAAATGGTCTATAAATAATTCCTGTTTCAATCCGTCAAGCGATTGCCCATGTTCAAAAAAATTCAGTAGTGATACAAGCTGGAAGGAACAATGCTGCGGTCCTACATCTTCTGATAATTATGCAGGATTTACAACAGGCACTTCATATTCAGGCGATGTATCCAAGTGGGCAAGTACCTGCTGTACATCAGACTGGAATGGGACTTATTATGGCGGACCGGAATCTGGTGAAGGTGAAGGGGATGTAAAATGTTGTTCAACCTCTAGTCCAAGTACCTGGTGCTGTAAGCAGAATAAGAAATATTGCGGTACTTGTTCAGATACTGAAATAACAAATTATCCTGATTCGTTTGACACTTCTTGCTGTAATTCATATAAGAGTAAGCATGGTAGTAAAAACTACTGGTTGAAGAGATGTTGTCCGCTTCAGGACAAATCAGATAAGGGTGCTTGTTGTGGTTATGATCCACAATATTGCACCTGTATAGGTAAGTATGATTACTATGGTGATGTAACAGGATGTTGCTCAGGTAATGGCAAACTCACAGGGGACAGATGGGTCAATGGTTGCTGCAATGCTTCAACTTTAAACAGTGCAGATGGAAGAACATCTTATGCTAACCCTAATGGTGATTTTGCAAAATGTTGTAAAAAACTGTATAACAGTGGAGATAAATCGCAATTCTATGAAAATTCTGATTGTTGCAAAGCATTAGGAGATACTACAGGTTCGACTTATTCAGAATGTAAGCCGGTTCCTCAGCCTTGTAATTCAACGGCTAATTACACTAAAAATGCGGTTTATTATAACGCAGATGCAAAGGCTTGTTGTAATTCAAGAACCCAACTCTTTGCTACAGGTTCTGTTTGGCAGGATTATTGCTGCTTGTTAAAGAGCTCAAATTATAGTGATACTTTTGCAATATCTCCGTCTAACACTTCTTGTTGTAATAAACGTCAATCTTCTACAGGAGTATATGCGTATGTACCGTCGTATGTTTCTAAAACGTGTAATTTTAAAGGTGAAGCATTTAAATGCTCTTCCTTCCAGTTTGCAAGTGAATCTTTCAGGCAGAGTTATGGTTTCTACTGTGGTCCGATAAGTGCTTGTATGGAATTTTATAATACAGGAAACTATTCTGCTGCTACAGAACAGTACATTAAATATCGCGGCAATTATGCTTATGATGCAGGTACTTGTTGTCTTGGTTTGGCTAATAATTATGATCAGAGAACTAATATTTATAATAACGGTACAATGAAAGCTGCTTGTTGTGCACAATCTACATTCGCTAATGATCCAAGCAATTCAAGTTTTTGTGATGACGAATGTACTGCGTGGTTGAAAAATTCAAGTTCTTATGCTCAATTTGTAGGATCCGATTCCGAAAAATTAGCTTGTTGTAATGATCATTGGAACGATAAATCTTCTTATGGGACTTACAAAACTAAATGCTGTGGTATATCAAGCTTCAAAACTGCACATACCGGCTGTAACGGATATTGCGTAAATACCGGGTGCGGCGGTCCAACGCCAACGTATTGTAAGCAATATAACGATTCAGATTGTAAGAAGAATTATGGTGATAAGTATAGGTCATATTGTTGGCATGATTCCTCATCACCATATAGTTCTGAGGAATGCTGTGATTGTTATAACTCTTGCACTCAAACTATTGTATATAATAATGGCATACCTTCTGTAAGACAGAAGTCCAGCTCATGTAATGGAGGTATGACATTTAACGAAAATCATTGCAGTTGTGAATGCCCGAGCGGTACATCCTGGGATAGCGAACAAAATTCATGCAGATATCCAAGCTCTGGCACTGGTGAAGGCGGGTGGGGAAACTGCGTAGACCAAAGAGTTAATCTTATGGCTGAATTTAAAAGTGGCTACGCTGACGAATGCCATGATCAAGACGGTCATTGCTATTGTTGCGGACAACTCTATAATCACAACCAGTCAGGTAATAATTATGGCTGCGTAAAAGTATGGTAAACGCACCCTACAGTGCTACCAAGGCTGCCAGCTTGGTAGGGTTCGTTTATACGCACCCTGCAAGCTATTATCTTATTTGTCATTATGAGGAGCGAAGCGACGTAATAATCTCATTGGTTTCATGGGCGTTCGCAGTTGATTTAATGGGATTGCCACAAAATCGCAAGCGATTTTTAGCAATAACAAAATAGTATGTAGGTCAGGCAATGCCTGACCTACATACTACAGGCTACGAAGCTAATTAGAATCCAAGTGCAGTATCTTTATACTCAGAGCATTTCCCAACTTCACCACCATAAGTACATTAACAAGCAGCAATAATCCTGCCAAACAGATGGTGTGCGAAAGCACCCAAACTGGTGGGTGGTGGGGGGCATATTTCCTCCCCGCAAACGTTATTTCAAAACGTCTTTTATTTCCGGACTTTTTTCTACATAAGAACCAAGCTGTTTTGAAGCCTGACGATAAGCGTTAATTGTATTTGAACCGCCTAAGCAGCCACCCGGACAAGCCATTACTTCAATAAGGTTTCCCAGTTCGCATTTACCGTTTTTGGCAAATTTTTTCAAATCTCTTATGCCTGCTTTGTCAAGGCCGTTTATTACATACGCATTTGCTTTATCTTTATCATCAAGCAACGAATTTACTGCCTGAGCAACTCCTCCGGTTACGGCAAAATTTCTTGCCTGAGCAGAGGATTCTTTTGCAAATTCTGATTCTTCACATTGCCCAACCTGTATATTTAGTGCAACAAACCATGCGCCTAATTCTTCAAAACTTAATACAAAATCAATATTCGGATTTTTTGATGCTTCTGTACGTTTTGCAACACATGGACTGAAAAATACCGTAACATATTCAGGATGTTCTTTTTTTAATAATTCAGCCGTATAATATGCAGGAGTTTTTGTTGTTGAACGATACTGATTAATTTCAGGAATGTGTTTATCAACAAGTTCATTGTATGCCGCACAACAAGATGTTGTCATAAACGGAGCTCCGCCTTCAATTACTCTTTCTTTAAATTCTGCAGATTCATTCTTTGTTGTAATATCTGCTCCCAGTGCAACTTCAACTACATCCGTAAAACCAAGTTCCAGTATTGCCTGTTTTAATTGTGCAGGAGTACATGGTAATTGACCCATAATCGCAGGTGCAAGCATTGCAACTACTTTTTTGCCTGATTTAATGTTTTTTAAGATATCAATAATCTGACTTTTTTTGTGTACGGCTCCAAAAGGACAAGCACTAACGCATTTTCCGCAGGAAATACATTTTTCATTATCAATCTTTGTCAGTCCGTCTTCGTCTTTTGCAATTGCACCAACAGGACAAGCATTTTCGCAAGGTACAATTATTTTTGTGATTGCCTGAAACGGACAAACCTGTGCGCATAATCCGCAGCTTTTGCATTTTGACTGATCAATTTTTGATTTCCCGTTTTCAACTTTTATTGCTCCAAATTTGCAAGCACTTTCGCAAGGTCTTGCAACGCAGCCCTGACATAAATCAGTAACGTGAATTCTGGCAGGAACGCACTCATTGCAGGCTGTTTGCAATAATGTTAAAGGATTTTTTTCAGGAGCCTCTCTTTTTGTTGCTTTTTGAGCCAAATCAGATAACAATTCATAATCTTTTGCTTCTTCAATATCTAACCCCAAACCCGCAATTACACGATCTCTTAAAATTGCACGTTCTTTGTGTATGCAGCATCTGTAAGGAACCTCACTGCCTTGAGGACGCATTTGGTAAGGTATCATTCGTACATCTTCCGCATAATTATCGCCAAGATATGCTCTGATTAATCTTACTAATATTTCACGTTTCAAGTGTGATGTTTGTTTATTCGGGGTATTAATACTCATTTCATATTCCTTCTTAATATTCTAACTTATTTTAATTATCTCATAAAAATATTTTTTGACAAACAAAAAGTCATATCCGAAGATATGACTTTTGTCGAAATATTTTTGTATTACATATCTATATTCAAATCCAATACTGTATCCAATAAGTCCATTTGACCTACACTTATTGCTTTTTCCATAGGGATTGGAGCTTTTGTATTTGCTGGAGTTGATGCTACAAATTGCGGAGTTATGTTGATTTTTGGAATATCTTCCACTATTTGTTTAACTTGTTCTTTTTCAGGAACTTTAGCTATTGTTTTAGCTATTGTTTTAGTTGCTACAGCTTTTTGCTGTGATTTGTTATACGCAATTACTGCAGGATCCGTATGCGCTTTCAGATAATAATAATCTTTCATAATTTGTGATACAAATCTTTTGGTTTCCCTAAACGGGGGAATAGCATTGTATTTTTTTACATTAGCAGGTCCCGCATTGTATGCTGCAATTGCAAGTTCCATAGAACCAAACATTTTATACATTGATTTGTAATACATAATTCCTGCTTTGATGTTGTCATCCAGTGAATAAGGATTATATCCCATTCTTCTTGCCGTAGATGGCATAAGTTGAAATACTCCTACCGCGCCATGTGTACTTCTTGAACTGTGATTGTAGCCTGATTCTGTCTTTGCAATACTAAGGGTAATAGCAGGATCAACACCCATTTCGACAGAATACTTCACTATTGCCGCTTTAACCGTATCTACACTGGCTGCATTTGCTTGTGAAAATAGCATCATAACCACTGCGATGGTAAAGAGTAATAATTTTTTTAAAGTCAAAACAAAATCCTCTAAGTTGTAAATTGAAAATTCAAAAAAGACTACTTCAATGTCTAACTCAATAAACTTTCGTCTTTTTTTGAATGTTTATATTCTCATTATATTACAAAAATTTAAAAATTCAAGTCTGTACGGTTCGGCATAGTTTGGTTGGCACATTGAAACTGCCGTCCGGCGTGTGTTTTGACAATTATGAATTAGTGTAAATATTACGTTAATTCTGCCAATATTCATGTTGATTTTATTCTTTTAGTGTGAAAAATTTTTCCTTAAATTTGTAATTTTTGTCATGGGGATCATAGCTGTATATTTCATATTCATTTCCATCACTTGTAATTCTAACTGAATTCAGGATATCAGTTCTTAATACGGTTGTATTTCTTAAAATATCTAAAGTTCCTTTTGTCGGATGCCCAAAGGAATTAACACCTGTTGAAATAAGTGAAACCTTGTTGTTCAAGTATTCAATCATATTTTTATCAACCACATCCGGTCCGCCGTGATGCCCAACTTTCAGGACTTCAATATTCCGAGGGATGTTGTTCTTTAGCAGGTTAAATGTATCTGTTCCGGCATCTCCCATAAATAACATATCAAAATTTTTATATGTCAGAATTGTAATTATAGAGTTTTCATTATCTGAATTTTTGCTTCTAATGTTTGTTCTTAAAGTTTTAATTTTAAGATTTGGCTCCTTATATATAAGTTTGTTGTTTTCTGCAATTATTATATTTTGATTTATTTTCTTACCGGCAGAAAAAATATTTTTGGCGGTTTGAGTTTCCGGATTATCGGAATTGAGGTATAAATTTTTTACTTTTGTGTTTGTGATTATATCTTCTGCGCCTCCTGCGTGGTCATTATCAAAGTGTGTTACTATAACTGCTTCAATATCTTTTATGCCTCTGTCTTTAAGGTATTTAAGCATAATAATTTTTGCCTGTGAATTTCCGCTTTTGTAAGCGCATTTGCCTGTATCGATAAAGAAATATTTGTTTTGGGGAGTTTTGATCAGAAAACTGTCAGCATTTTGAACATCAAATGCGATTATTTCCAGTTTGTTATCGGGGATTTTGATTGTTGTTGCAAGTATAATTATTGATACCGATAAAATTGTTATTAATGCAGGTTTATATTTTTTGTATTTGATCAAAAATGTAGAGCCCAGAAGCATTGCATAATATATTATAATTTGTATGATGTTTGGATGGGTTGTTTGAATAAGGCTGTTAGGAAGATTCCCAAAGAAATCCGATATCCATACAAGAAATGTAATCAGGTAATTGTTGAAAAAATCTGTTATTTGGCATACAAAATCTGCAATGGGTTTAAATATTGCCAGTACTGAACTGATAAATCCGGTGAAACTTATTATAAAAAGTAAAAGAGATGATGATATGTTTGCAAAAATTGCATATAAACTAAAGGTGTTGAAGTAAAACATTTGAATTGGAGCAACCCAAATTTGCGCCACAACAGGAATTAGTATTGCTGCGGATATTTTATTCGGAATTTTTTCTATATTTTGTAAAATAATGTTTGCAGTAGTCAAAAGTCCAAAGGTTACAAGAAAAGACAATTGAAATCCAACATCATTAATATATGCAGGATTATATAAAAGCATTAATACTGCAACAAATGATAATAATGAGATACTATGAGCATCTCTGTCTATAAGTTTCCCTATAAGGACAAATATCAGCATTAGTGCAGCTCTTACTACAGATGCTCCAAGACCTGTCATAAGTGTGTATATTACCACCAATATCATTCCGGAAATTATTGCAGGTTTGTATGGTATTTTGAAAAACATCATTATGAAAAACCAAAATGAAAATATGAATCCGACATTCATTCCTGAAGCTGCAAGTATATGTAATAATCCTGAATTAATGAACGAATTTTTAATATAATCAGGAGGAGCAACTGCGTCATCTCCAAATACTATTCCTCCCAAAATCTCAAGATTTGGGGTTTTTAAATACTTAGAGTGAGTTTTCAAAATGGAGTTTCGTACGTTATTTAGTTTGTATAAAAAAGCCCATTTAAGATTCATTTTTTCATCATGAATTTTTAAATTTGCATCTTGAGAATATAAAACTGTAAATACTCCATAATTTCGTAAATAAGAACTGTAATCAAATTGAGAAGGATTTGTAGATTTAAAAGGTTTTCTTAAGTTCCCCTGCAAAGTGATTTTTTGCCCAATGTTCAGTTTTGAGAGAAGCTTTTCATCTGCAGTTAAAGTAACAAGAGTTTTTCCATTTGTAATTTCATTGTCAATTTTGTCTATATCAAAGAAGAATTTTGTTTTACTTTTTTCGGAACTGTTGGGAATACTTACAATTCTTCCTGAAAAAGTAGAATTAATTGGCGTTTTAGGAATGAGGTCATCAGAAGTTTTTACTTTTAGATATGTTATGCAGAAACCAAAGTAAAACGCAAAAATTAGTAGTAAAACTCTTTTTATATCAAATATTCCTGTAATTAATAAAAATATCAGTGCTATAGTAATAACTAAAGCGCTAATAATTTCAGCTTCTCCAAAGTAGGATAAAATTCCTGCCATGAAAAAAGCAGATGTAATACACATTACAAAATTTTTATTTTGTAAGTAATCCCTTATTGTTTCTATATTATACATAATTCCAACATTAAAATAATATCATAAAATAGTGTTGTATAATATTAAAAAAAATGGTATATATATTAATATTAAATTAGAAAAGATTTAGATACGGATAGGAACAAGAAAATGGGTAGTTTTTATATTGATGATTTTTTAAAGCAGGCTGTGAGTGTCGGGGCGTCAGATATTCATTTGAGAGCTGGAGAGCGTCCTGCTATTCGTGTTGCAGGTCAAATTATGCGTATAAATTTACCGCCTTTGACTGATGAAGATATGAATACGACTATAGCATCAATAGCTCCGGAACATTTAAAGGACAGAATTTCTCAGTTTTTTGATATAGATTTTTCGTACGAAATTAAAAATTGTTCAAGATTCAGGGTAAATCTTGGACATCAATTAGCAAAAAATGCCTTGGTTTTTCGTGTAATTCCATATAATATAAAATCTTTTGAAGAACTGGGTTTGCCAAAAACAATAGAAAGTTTTGCAGATTTTAATAATGGTATAGTGCTGATAACAGGGCCGACAGGTTCGGGGAAATCTACTACAATTGCAGCATTGATTGATTATATTAATGAAAAATATGCAAAACATATTATTACAATTGAAGATCCCGTTGAATTTATTTATACTAATAAGAAATCTATAGTATCTCAAAGACAATTATTAATTGACACTCCTTCATTTGCAGATGGTATCAAATATGCATTAAGACAAGACCCGGATGTAATTTTTATCGGGGAAATAAGGGATCGCGAAACTGTTGAAGCAGCATTAAATGCTGCAGAAACTGGACACATGGTTATTTCTACGATTCACACTAATGATGCAATTCAGACAGTAAACAGAATTATAAACTTCTTCGAGCCAAATGAAAGGGCTTTTGTAAGACAACAACTTGCAAATACATTGCGTGGTTCAATAGCTCAAAAGCTTGTTCCTACGGTTGATGGAGATACAAGACTTCCTGCTCCTGAAATTTTGGTTGTAACCCCGCCTGTTGTTGATTTTATTGAAAAAGATGAACTAGAACGCGTTTATGAACTTGTTAAACAAGGATCTTATAATAATATGGTTACAATGAATATGTCTTTATATCGTTTGTATGAAGAAGGGCATATATCAAAAGAAACAGCTTTGTATTACTCTGATTCGAAATCCGAACTGGAGCAAATGATGCGTGGCGTTTATCATGGATCAAATACAAAATTGTAAAATATGAATAACTTGGGAAGGTATGAATAATTATGTAACTGATGCTATAAATCTGAAGTCTTATAATCTGAGTGAATCTGATAAGATTATAGTTATGTATTCAAAAGAAAAAGGACTGATAAAAGGTATAGCAAAAGGAGTAAAAAAAACAAAAAGTAAACTTGGTGCAAGGATGGATAGTCTTGTTGCCAATACTGTCATGCTTCATAAGGGAAAGACCTTTAATACTATTTGTCAGGCCGATAGTATAAATACCTTTAAACAAACAAGATCTGATTTGGATAAAATATTTTATTCAATGTATATTGCAGAGGTTGTAAATAATTTTGGTCTTGAAGATGACCCTTCCTCTGAATCTGTTTATAACCTTTTGTATCAGGCTTTGAATTATATATCAAAAGCACAAAATAAAGTTGAAATTTTATTAACAGTAATAAAATTTCAACTTAAAATGATGAAGGAGTGCGGTTTGGCTTTGGAATTTGATTCGTGCTTGAACTGCAGGCATGAATCAAAAGATGAAGCAGTTTATTTTGTGCCCGACTTGGGGGGTATTGTTTGTTCTGATTGCGCTAATATAATGCCTTATTCAAAAAAACAGATGCCTGCAAAACTGTGTGAATTTTTTAAGCAAATGTCAAAAAATAACTTTGATGTATCCGGAGACTTTGAGCGGAAAGCAAATGAAAAAGTATGTAATGTAACATTTGAAGTTTTAAAAAGTTATATTGAAAAAAAATCTCCTAAAAAAATTAAATCATCAGAAGTTTTATTGCAAATTTCTGTTTAATAATTTTTGTCTTGACAAAACCTTAAAAAAAATAAATAATAAAATAAGTAGAATTATGAAAAAGAGAGGATTCCAAATTATGCCAAAAGTCAATAAAAACAAGCGTTTCAGCCTCGGGGGGGGGGGTAAAAGCCTCTCGTAGCAAGCATTTTGCCTTCACTTTGGCAGAAATAATGATAACAATTGGCATTGTGGGTGTAGTGGCTGCATTAACAA
>CADBFN010000033.1 GCA_902794035.1 uncultured bacterium | reverse complement strand
CCCTCTCCTAGGGAGAGGGTTGGGGTGAGGGGTTGATTTTTAATCTAACCCTCTCTCATTTTTCAAATGTTCGAAATAAATTTCTCACATTGAAAAATTACTCTCCCCTAGGGGAGAAATAAAAATATTGTCATTGCGAGCCCGTCAGGGCGTGGCAATCCAGCCGTTTAACAATTCAAAATCAGAATAAAATATACTTTTTAAAATAAATTTAATAAAAAGCTGGATTACTTCGTCGGGCAATCCTTTGCCCTCCTCGTAATGACATGTATCTTTTTTTGCAGTGGTTTGTTTATACGCATCAATTTACTACCCCCTATCCTGAAAGATTCAGGATAGGAACTTATATATTACTGCAATCTTTGTACGATTTTGGAATAATGAAATGAACTTTAATATCTAAATCCGTCAGCTTTCATTCGGTCAATTACTTCCTGTAATTTTTCATCAGAGCATACATAGGAAATTCTGAAATATCCTTCTCCGTACGTTCCGAATGCTGTTCCCGGGACAATTACTATTCCTGATTTTTCCAATAAATCCTGACAGAATTTTACACTTGAATCATATCTTCTGGGAATAGGAAGCCATAAATAGAATGTTGTACGCGGAATTTTGTTTTCATCAATTTCCCAGCCTAATTCTTTCATTCCTTTTACTAAAATACTTTGTTTTCTTTTGTAATCGATATTACCTTGTTTAATGTAATCATCGCCTTGTGGTGATGTCATTATATATGCGCAGGCTTTTTGTAATGCTTTAAACATTCCGTTATCAATTGTAGATTTGCCTTTTGCAAATCTTGATACAACTTCTTTGTTTCCGCAGATCCAGCCCAAGCGCCATCCGGTGATAGCATAAGGTTTAGATAGTGTAAACATTTCAACCGCAATGTCTTTAGCTCCTTTTAATTCAAATACACTGAACGGTTTTTGAGTTTCGTCAAAGTACATATCGCAATAGGCAGCATCAGATATTAGTAAAATATCATGTTTTTTACAAAAATCGACAACACTTTGGACATATTCTTTTGAAGCCATAACACCTAAAGGATTATTAGGGTAATTTATTATTACAGCTTTTACTTTATTCTCATCATACCCGTCATTTTTTAGTTGTTCCCAAACTTTATCCATATCAGGCTGATAGTTATTTTCCGGCGTCAAAGCCATAGAATATGCTTTACCGCCTGAACATGCTACCATTTGTGAATATGAAGCATATCCGGGATCAGGAATTAAAATTATATCCTTTTTAAATTCTTCACGTTCAGGATAAATTATGAATCTTATTAAATTTGCAAGCCCGTCTTTTGAACCTAAAACAGAGCAAACTTCATCATTTGGATTCAAATCAACACCAAAGCGATTCTTCATTCTTTGGGCACAGGCTTCTCTAAAATAGTTTTCACCTCTTGTAACCGAATATGAATGAATATTATCTTCTGTCAAAAACTCTTTAAGTTTATTTACAAGTTCTGTTGGCGGGGCAGATGTTGGTGCTCCCATTGAAAGTGAAATCGGCGCTCTGTTTTTTTGTGTTAATTTATCTTTTAACTGTGCGGTTTTTTCTTTCAGTCTAACCATTATATATGTATCTAACGCCATTACGTCTTCGTTAAATAAATTTTCCATTTTCATATTTTATACCTCGTAATAGACATTATACTATAAACAAAAAATATATACAGAATCAGTTATAAATCTATTTTTGATATGTAATTAAAGCTAAAAAATTCGTATATTTATTGTACTTGATTAAATTTGTGAATATTTGTAAGATATGTATATGAAAAAAAATATTATAATTTTATCGTTTATTTTAATTATCACCGGTATAGTATATTTTATCTGCGGACAAAGCAAATCTCCGATAAAAATAGCATTTTTCGGGGATTCAATTACCGACATACGCTGGCAGAAAGATGGCGGATATGTTATTCCTGCTGTTTATTCTTTGAATATGGCAGGTTATAAGGTAATTCCAATATATGCCGGAAAAGCAGGTAATACTACTACTGATATGCTCAGACGAGTGAATTATGATGTCATTCAGTATAATCCTGATGTTGTATTTTTTATGGGCGGAATAAATGATGTTTGGAAAAACAGAGTTGAATTTGACCAATCAAAACAAAATATTTCAGAAATAATAAACAGATTTAAAGAACGTGGCATTAAATTAATTGTTATTAGTGTAACTTTGGTTACAGAAGATGTTAATTGCCCTAAAAACAAAGAAGTTGACAGGTACAATGAATTTTTAAAAGAAATAACTGCGCAAAATGATGTACAATATATTGATGTAAATAAAGTATTTAAAGATGAATTAAAGAACTATGATTATCCGTTTGGAGTCCTGACAACAGATGGAATACATCTGAACAAAAACGGAAACAGAATATTAGCGCAAACACTTGTAAAAGAATTTTTAAAAGAATATAAAAAGTAGTTTAATTATTTATCTTGCTTCTTAGCCAGCTCTCAATAAAACCGTCAAGATCACCGTCCATTACTGAATCAACATTGCCAACTTCATAGCCTGTTCTGTGATCTTTTACCATTTTGTACGGATGAAATACATAAGAACGAATTTGTGAGCCAAAGTCAATATTTGCGGTTTCACCTCTTAATTGTGCCATTTTCTTTTCTTGTTCTTCTTCCTTAATTGCCAGTAGTTTAGATACAAGAATCTGCATTGCGTACTCTTTGTTTTGGAGTTGAGAGCGTTCCTGCTGGCATTTTACAACTATTCCTGACGGTTTGTGCAAAATTCGCACAGCTGTTTCTACTTTATTAACATTTTGCCCGCCTGCACCTCCTGAACGCATTGTAGTGATTTCCAAGTCATCTGCGGGAATGACAATTTCCTTTTCAAAATCCTCAACAATGGGAGAAATATCGACAGATGCAAAACTTGTCTGGCGTTTGCCGTTTGCGTTAAATGGAGAAATCCTGACCAGTCTGTGTACTCCTTTTTCGGCTTTTGAATATCCAAATGCGTATTTACCGCTAATTTTTATTGTAGCGGATTTAATCCCTGCTTCTTCTCCGTCAAGTTTGTCTAATAGTTCAAACTTCCAACCACGATTTTCAACCCAGCGTGTGTACATTCTTAAAAGCATGCTTGCCCAATCCTGTGCATCTGTTCCGCCGGCACCGGAATTTATAGATAATATCGCATCTGCACTATCATATTCTCCGGATAACATTTGCTCAAGTTCAAATTTTTCAAATTCTGTCCGTAGTTGTTTAATCGAATCCATGCTCAGTTCAATAAGTTCTTTATCCCCGAGTTCTAATGACGTTTGAGCATCGTCAATTATTTGTTCCCAATTTGATAATTTGTCTATAATTTCTTTCTTTTCTTTAATCTCCTGACCTATTTTTGATACCTTATTATTGTCATTCCAAATCTCAGGATTCTGCATTTGCGAATTAAGCTCATTAAGGTCATGTTTTAGTGTATTTGTGTCAAAGACACTCCTTTATTTTATCAAATCTGGGCAATAAAATATTCAATTCTTGTTTTAATTCGGTTTCCATATAATTATTTTAATATAAAATTTTAAGAAATGAAAAAAATTACCCAACAGGTTAATGGATTTTACATTAAAATTTTATTATTCTTTATATATCAGAAAGGCGGAAGTTGTAAGGAGAAAATATAAAAATAAAAAGTGTATCTTAGTATGAAAAAGACATATTTTATTCTATTTTTATTTTTATCCGGCATTTTCACTTTTTAAAATAAAGGCATAAGTTTCAGATCAGCATAAACTTCCTAAAACTACATAAAGGTTTGGAGCAGTTTGCCTGTTTAAAATATTGAAAATGCCGGCTTCTTCTTTATCTTACTAATTAGAGAATAGTGCAAATGTTTTTTCAATCGCTTTGGATATAATGTTTTGAACAGAGTTGATTTCAGTATTTAATTCTGTAATTTCAGCATCTAATTTTTTTGTTCTTACATCAATATTGTTTTCTTTGTATGTGATTTCGGCTTTTTTGGTTGTAAATGCAACTTCAGCCCTTGCGATAGCATCATCATCTCTTACTTCTTTCATATATCCGACATCATTATATCTTTGCTGATAGAAATAACCGTCAGCGTTGTTAAGAGCCATTAATTGGTATCTGCCGTCTTTTACTGCGGATTCAAGGTATTCATTATCAATGACCATATCGTCATATCTCCAGCCATGTTCACAGATATTGTTATATAGTTCGTTAAAGAAGTCTGCAACTTTTTCATCATTAGTAATTTCATCCTGAGTGTTCATTACATATGCGTACTTGTCATCATCTGTTACGAATATTGTTCTGCCATCTTTATTACTTTTGCCGACAACATAACCTGATTCACTTCCTCTTAAGAAATTATCGTAATATGTTAAAAATGCAGAGATCATATTTGAAATATTTAATGCAGCATATTCTTCATTGTTTGTCCCGCCAATTCTGTTATAGTCTTGGGCATTCACATATGCTCCATTTGATTTTAATTCACTGTCGCTTTCTCCGTTGCCTTTTACAACATTGCCTGCTTTTAAAAATTTCTTTTTAGTCATATTTAAAGCCATTTCTAAAGCTTCGTTAGAGGTACTGTCGATGTTAAGGCCTGTGCCGATATGACCATATCCAAATACTTTTGCAATCGATTCTAACAATGCATTTCCTGCGATTTCAATTGCTTTTAATGGTTTTTGTCCATTTGTTTCCTGTGCTATAATAGTAATATTGTCTTTAAATAAATCTCCTATAGTTAAATTTTTAATCGAATTTTCATCTTTTAAAAAGCTATTATTACGACATAATGTAAAAATATTTAAATAATCTAATTTTCTTTCGCTATTTGTAAGTTGTATGCCTTTATTACCGGCAGAACCGGCGCCACCTATGTCATTATTTGAATTAGTGTAAATTAAATTATCAAATATTACGGATGAATCATTATTTGTTGTGCTGCTCCAGCTAATAGTGGCAGAGTTTTGCTTTGCCTCTGCTTTTACTTTTTCATAAACATCCCAGTATAGTGGATATTTTACTTTGCTTTCTTCTGTTCCGTTTATAAGATTTCCACTGGCATCATATCCTCTTTTGAGATTCTCCAGTTCGTTTTCGTATTGCATTCTGGCTGCTGTACCAGTACTGGAGTTTGCTATTAAACCTTCTAAATACTTAAACCTTTCCATTATTGCAGTACCAGTTTTGCCTGGATTTACAGATACGTTTGTTCCTGAAATGCTAAGAGCTTCTATGGCATCTTTTTCTGCCTGTTGTGCATTTGCTGTAGTCGCCCAAACCGGATGTTGATTTGTACTATCTTCATAATTTATATAATTCAATTTATCCTGAGCTATAATGTCTGTGTAATATTTTAAGGATTTATTTTTTTCATTTTCTGTTATTGCACTGGTTTTACCCAAGGCAGCTTTGTATATTTCTAACCAATCAATTTTTTGTCCTCCGATATTTTCATCTAAAATTAAATCTGTTATGGTTGTAATATCTGCAACACCTTTATCTTTAGGTGCTGCACCCATACCTGCAGAATAATGCCATGCAACTGATGAATTAGGTGTGGCAGGTTCTAATGTATTATATGTTTCCGCAGTTATTATGTTATCATTTTGACCTGTAGATCTTATGTTTGCTGCAATTCCAGCCTGATTGGCAAGAGCTGCAAGAAATTTCTTTCTTCCTGCTGCACTCGGGGTTCCGCCGGCCATAGATATTCCTGCGTATTCTGCAGCGTCTGCATATTTTGCGTTCAATACAATTGCTCCGCTTCTGCTTGCAAGCATGTACGGAGTGTAATCGTTTGATGCCGAAGGCATCATAAGTAAGCCATAAGATAAACCGAAATCCATTGGATTACCAAAACTATCGCATACGGCTTCGTTATGCCATACAAGTTTCGTTGCATTCATAGCATTAGCATAATCCTGAGAAATATCAGTCATTTGATTAGTTAATTCAAGCCTTTGTTGAGCCAACTCTGTTGATTTGTACTCGCAATTAGCCTTTCTTAATGTAATTCCTAGGAATCTTGCTTGTGATGCTGCTAATCCCATTTCTTTTCGTAAATCCTTTCAGGTTATAATAATCCTTAGTACCCATGTTTACGGCATTTTCATGCAAAAACTTGAAACATGTGCGTGAGTTATGTAACAAAACTTTACATTATGCATATCACTGATAATTTTATTAAATTTGACGGTATATTTAATGTAACAATATTTTAACTTTAAAGTATTTCAGAGCAAAAATATATATTCAGCAGTTTTAAGCATGATATCCTTAGTAGTGTGAAAGCAACAATTATATGTCAGGCATAAAAATACCTAAAGCAAATATATATCCAACCTTTTCATTAGCCAATGTAAAAAAACAGTTTCAGCCGCGTAATATTGTGTCTGCAATGGCAAGTGACGGCTTTTTGCCTGTAATTGCGTTAGAAGCTTTTGTGGAAGCAGGCAGAACATATCAGGCATATAAAAGAGGCGGCTTTGATGAGGCAAGAGAGAGAATTACAGAAGAATTTTCAGGTGCGGTATTCTGGCTTGGCGGTGTAACCGCATTAAATTGGTTGTTTGAAAAGCTGGGACAAAAATTACTTGGATTACCAAACAAAAATGTAGATATAGCTCATGACCAAACCCGTAATCCTTTGAAAAAATATCTTGCCAGAGAATTAAAGAAAAATGGCCAGCCTATATCAGAAAGTCTTATGGCAAAATTCAAATTTACAAAGGTAATTGCAAGTGTACTTATTGCAAACGCATTTATCGGATTTATTTTGCCAAAAATAAATCAGTCTATAACTCGTTCTTATCATAAAAACGACAAAAATAATAATCAGAATATTAATGATGAATTTTTAAAAAGACCGCATTTAGATTCATTTGGGAAGAAAAATGACGATAATGATACTTCATTTACAGGCAGATGGGATTTATTGACTATTGCAAATAATTTTGAAAGCAAAAGAAACTGGAAGCTTTTGTCTGTTGATGCAGGCACTGCATCAGGCAGAGCATATTCTGCAAGAAATAATGACGAAAGGGTAGAAATCTTATTCAGAGATTTATCATCAATTTATTTCTATATGTTCAATATGGCAAATATGAACAGCTGGTTAAATCAAATTGAACAGGGTAAGGGCAACAGCACAAGATTAGACCCGGCTTCTGCAAAATTTGCAACCGAATATCTGCAAAATTATGTCGGTGACGGAAAGGTAGATATTGAAACATTTGCCAAGGAAGTTTTAGGTGATAATAAAGAGCTTCCTGAGTCGTTGAAGGCCAAATTTGAGCAACATAAAATAATTACTCTTGATGATTTCAAAGCCGAGCTTAAGAAGATAGTTCCTGCCGAAAAATTATCAGAATTCGAAAAACTTGCTCAACAAATGTCAGAACTTCAGCCTGAAAGAATTGTTACTATTACAGAAAACGGAGAAACAAAATCTGTTGCAAGAAGAATTTTAACAAAAGGTCAGGCGCAGGATGTTCTCAATGGCGGTCATATCAATAATCCTGAATTCTTAAAAGAGTTCTATGCAAATGCACTTGGCCACAGAAAATTCATGGATAATGACAAATATAAATTTGTACCGCAAAGTACATTTGATTCTTTGAAAAAGGATTTGACAAATTATGTTAAATCAATAGTTGAACAAGCTAAAAAATCAAGTGCAAAAGAAATAACATCGAATATACTGAAAAAAGCTTCAAAACATAACTTCAAGATGAATCTGATTAATTGGGGCAGTGGTTTTGCAGTATCAGCGTTGTTCTTATCAACATTGATTCCAAAAATACAATATTGGATTACCAAAATGAGAACAGGACAGGATAGTTTCCCGGGGACTGAAGAATACAGAAACGCATCATAATTTCTTATTTTACATTGGTAATTTTACGCAAAATTCTGTGCGTACATTTTCAACACTTTCTACCGTAATTTCGCCGCCATGGGCTTCAGTTATTTGTTGAGACAGGTATAAGCCTAACCCTGTACCTACTTTCCTTAATTTTTTAGCTGCGGAATAATATTTGTTGAATATCATTTTTATTTCGTCTTTTGGTATGCCCTGACCGTAATCAATGACTGAAATCGTTGCATATCCTTTGATTGAACCAATTACAACGTCAATATCTTTACTTGAATTGCTGTGGTTAATTGCATTCGAAACAAGATTTTTTATGACTCTTTGTAGTTGTAATTTATCGCCGGAAATTGTCAGATCTGATTTAAAAGGAGTAAATTTAATATTAATATTTTCGTCTTTTGTCAGTGGGGAAATATTTTCTACAACTTCTCGTACAAAATCGTTTAATTTTATTTTTTCTTTGTATAATTCAATCCCTTTGTCATCAATTTTATATGTTTCAAGCAAAACTTGTACAAGTTCAAGTAATTCATCATTTGAGGATTTCATATTTTTTAGTGCAAATTCCTGCTTTTGAGAAATTTCTCCGAATTTTTTATTTAAAAACAGGTCAATCATGTTTGCAGCGGCAATAATAGGGACTTTTAAATCGTGTGTTAAAGTTGCTGCAAAATCTGTTTTTAATGTTTCAATTTCTTTTTCTACAGTAACATCTTTGATTATGATTACATAGCGTTTTTTTTCAATATGCAAAAGCGGCTGGGAGTTTATTATAAAATTGTTTGTCGGGGTATGTTTTATAAAAACTTCGTTGTTTTCTAATTTATCTGCTTCTGCATTATCATCTGATAACTGAATATATTCAAATATATTTTTCCCGATAATATCGTGTCCTTTTTTTACCCCAAACCATTTTAAAATCTTAGGAGTTGCTCTTAGTATTTCAAATTTATCATTTATTATTAAAATCCCGTCAGATAACGAATTGATAACAGATTCCAATAATCTGTTTTGCTTCATTAGTTCAGACTGATATTCCGCAATCATTCGTTCTCTGTCATTTAGTGTTTCAACCATTCGGTTAATACTATGGGTTACATTTTGATATGTCGGGTGGTCAGTATTAATTTTTTTGCTCAAATCCCCGTATCGGATAGAATCAACAGTTGTTGTTACCTTACCAAGGTAATCGTTGATTTTAGACCAACGCTTATTTGTGTTTCTTGTAATGAAAAACAATAATACAAAAACTAAAATTACACCGATATTAATTATGTAAAGATATGATGACATTTGTTCTCTCAAAATATTTATAACATGATATAATTAAATTATAATAAACAGACATAACTTTGTAAACTAACGACTTATGACAGAATTAAAATTGCCAAAAACAATAAAAATGGTTTTTACGGATTTTGACGGTGTAATTACTGATAATTGTGTGTATATCAGTGATGACGGAATTTTGTCAAGAAAAATTAATTTTAAAGATGTTGTTGGTTTTTATTTACTGAAGAAAAATAATATTGATGTTGCAATAATTTCGGGTGAACGAAATGCGGCAATAGAAACAATTGCAAAAAATCTGGATATAAAAGAGGTTCATCAACGCATAAGAGATAAATTACCTGTATTAAAAAGTATAATAAGTAAAAATAACTTATCTCAGGAAGAATATTTGTATATCGGGGATGATATAAATGATATTGAGTGTCTGAATTATTCTAAATACAGAATAACTGTCCCAAATGCAACCGATAAAGTTAAAGCAATAGAAAATATTCAGACAACAACTACTCCGGGAGGTATGGGTGCATTCAGGGAGGTTGCAGATTGTTTAGTCGATTAAAAAAACTCTATGAACAAATAAAAAATATAAACAAATCCGTTGATAATTATCAAAATGATACAATTATTCAGTCATTACCTACAGTTGCGTATGTAAACAAAGCAAAAAAATTCATTGAAGAAAAAGATTATAATACTGCCATTCAGATTTTAAATGAGGCACTGGATATTTCTGACAGTGATCCGTTGGTATATAAGTATTTGGGCAGGATTTCAGAATATAACAGAAATTTTAATGATGCTGTTAAATATTATGAGAAAGTTACGAAATTAAATTCCGGCGATAAAGATGTATGGCTGAGATTGGGGATGTGCTATTTATATACTGACCTGTTAGACAAAGCAATAGCTGCATTTGAATTGGCTAATAAACTGCTTCCTATGAATACTGATGTTTATACCGGTTGGGGGATGGTTTTTATGAAGCAAAAAAAATATGCTTTAGCTAAAGATAAGTTTAATATTGCTGCTCAAATCAGCAAATATAATTTTACGGCAATACTGATGTCTGCGGTTATGGAAAAGCGATTGGGTGAATATGCGATAGCGGAAGAAAAATTGCGTTTTCTTGTAAAAGTTGCGCCAAATGAAGGAAGTTTGTATGAATATGCTCATCTGAAACTTTTTCAGAACAAATATGATGAAGCTGAATTATATGCAAATCAGACACTTGCACTAAATAAACTTATGCTTCCGGCTTATTTCATTCTTGGAGAAGTATTTTCCATTCAAAAAGATTATCAAAAAACTGTTGATAATTTTAAAACAGCTGAGCGTTTGGGGTTAAAGAACTCAACACTGTATGTAGAGTGGGGTAAAGCGCTTGTTCGTCTTTTGAATTTTGAGTATGCACAGGAAATATTTAAAAATGCTCTTGCGATTGATCCTTGTGATAATGATGCAAAAATAGGTCTGGCGTTAATAAATTCGTATAATAATGATTTTGCTTTATTGGATGAGTTAAAGGATAAAAATCAAAATAATGTTTATATAAAAGAAGCAATTGGTTTGCAGATGCTTTGTAACGGAGAATATAAAAATGCCGTTGAAATGTTTAAAAAAGCTCTTTCGATTGATAAACATCAGACATATAATTACTATAATCTGGCAGTTGCATATGAAAAGTTAAATGATTCGTATAAGGTTCGTGAATATTTTGATAAATTTATTCAGTATAACCCTGAATACGCAAAAGGATTTAATGAATATGGGAAATGGTTAATAAATGTATCGGATTTTGAAGAAGCCCAAAGAAAATTGAAAAAGGCTCAAAAACTTGATGCTGACAATGTTGATACCATAAATATGTTATTCCTGACATATCATGCTCTTGTCAAGAAAAACTTTTCTGAATATAATGTAAAGGAAGCAATTTCGATTGCAAATAAAGCGCTTGAATTAGGAAGATTTGACTATATGCCCCAAAAGCAAGAGCTTGAGCAAATGTTAGGAAATTTTCAAGGGAATTAGATTTGAAAAACGTAGTAGTGCAAAAATTTGGAGGAACATCAGTTGCTGATATTGAAAAAATGAAGCATGTAGCTGATGTTATCATAAAAGAAAAAGAGAACGGGAATGATGTAGTAGTTGTTGTTTCCGCAATGGGACATACTACGGATCATTTGGTAAAACTGGCTCATGAAATAAATCCAAATCCGTCAGAACGTGAGCTTGATATGCTTTTATCTACCGGTGAATGCGTGTCTATGTCGCTTTTAACAATGGCACTTCAGTCAAAAGGATATAAGGCAATCAGCTATAATGCGGCTCAAATTGGTATTATTACAGAAAATGTACATACAAAAGCAAGAATTATTGATATAAAAACCGATCGTTTGGTAAAAAGTCTGAATGAAGGTAATATAATTGTTATCGCAGGTTTTCAGGGTGTAACAACTGAGGGGGAAATTACTACACTTGGCAGAGGTGGTTCAGATACGTCAGCAGTTGCGATAGCATCTGCTTTAGGAGCTGAAAGATGCGATATTTATACCGACGTTGAAGGCGTTTATACTACTGATCCGCGTGTAGTTCCAAATGCTTCACGATTAGATGAAATTTCTTATGAAGAAATGCTTGAACTTGCTCATGCAGGTGCAAATGTTTTACATCCTCGCAGTGTTGAAACGGCAAAACAATATAAAATGCCGCTTAGGGTTCGCTCGACATTTAAATATGAAAATAAAGGTACTTTAATATTAGGAGTTGAAGATATGGAAATAAATAAACCGGTTGCAGGTGTAGCTGCAGATTTATCTCAGGTAAGAGTTGTTGTTTGTGATATTCCTGATACACCTGGGGAAGCTGCAACTTTATTTGGCAGCCTTGCGAAAGAAAATATTTCCGTTGATATGATAATTCAGTCATATGCAAGAAAAGTAAAAAATGATATTGCGTTCACAATAAACAAAGAAGATTTGGCAAGAGCGCAGGAAATTCTTGCTATGGTTAAAGAAAAACTCAATGCCGGTGATGTAAGTTTTGATGATAATATTGCAAAAGTATCTATTATCGGTGCAGGCATGATTGATCGTCCGGGTATTGCATCTACTATGTTCAAAACTTTGGCTGATGCAGGAATAAATATCAGAATGATTTCAACATCAGAAATTAAAATCAGTTGTTTAATTAATAAAGAGGATGCTCAGAAGGCAGTAAAAGCTTTACATGAAGTATTCAATCTGGGTTGTGATGAAATTGCGGAAGTAAAAGGAACTTTGCCTGACGTTTAATATCTTATGGTAAAGTTTTTTAAAGCCATTCAAGTAATCTTTTAAATTCGCCAAAATCAAGGTTCATAATTTCCTGACCGAATTTTTTTACCAAGAATTCAACCCCTAAATTGTATGTGAGGGGCTCATTTTTATAACCTGTCTTTTTAAATAATTCAGTCGAAAAAGTCTTGTTTTCCTGATCATAAACTTCACTGTAATTCAAACCCTGTTCTATGCAAAAAGGGACTTTTAGAGTATTTTTCTCCGTATATTCATCTTTATCATAATATGATAATCCAAAAGTCCTGCAAATAATCATTCTGTAAGGGTAAACAGAACATCTGTGATTAATTAAAAAAGGACATTTGTGCATGAACATTTTGCCTGTAAAATTTTCTTTTTCCTGTTTTAATTTGATTGTGTTATCAACAATTTGCTGCTGGGTTTCTCTGTCAAGAGTCATAAAACCAATTTTCAGAAATTCAAATTCCAGCTCTGAACAAGGGTATTCCCCCTTTTCACAACATAAAGAACACCCTTCTTTGCAGTGGATATATTCTTTTTGGTCCTCGAAATGGCTGTTTATGCGTTCCATTATGACCCTTATAAACTGATAAAACTTGTCCATTCTTTCCTGTTCTACCATTATTCAACCCTTTCGTGTGAAACCAAATTATAAACAACCATGATGGTCAAAATTGCTATGACTCCATATACTTTAAATGCAAGTACAAGTGCAGTGACAATTATGCCAACTCCGATTAATAAAAAGCATAAGCGGACATATCGTAAGATTTTGTTTCTTTTTCGTTGTTTCAGATATTCCATAGCCATGATTTCAATGTTTGATTGTTCTTTGGCTTTTTCTTCCGTTTCTTCGTTAATTACATTTGATTCTTTTAAATCTTCCACCGCATCTTGATATGTTCTGTTTACATATCTTTCTATGATGCTTAGTGCAATATTTTCAGGTGCATTATTTTGTATGCAGGCATACATTACTTCCCACATTGTGTACCATATTTTCTGCATAACAATTTTCCAGTATTTTGGCGGAATACCGGAACGAAACAGATCAATTTCTTTATGAAAAGACCATTCTGCCATGATTTGTATATATGTGCATTGTCTGTCAAAGTCTAAGCTCTGAAAAGTTTTGTCTTCCTGCATAGATTTTGCCAAAAGGCTTGTAGAACGCCTTATGTTACTGATAAGATAATCTTCCTGAAGTTTGTTTATATCTTTTGGAAGCATAGGACTAATCTGTTCTACTAAACTTTCAATATAGTCAGAATATTTTTGTTCAATTTCAATTTCTTCCATTCTGATATTATAGACGAGAAATTACGATATTTTGTCATATAGATAGTGTAAATGTAAATAATTTTTATTTATTCCCATGTATTGACAAAAGTCTGAAAAAAATAAATAATTAATAATACGGAATTAAAAATAGAGAGGATAATTAAAACATGTCAAAAGACAGTAATAACAAGCGTTTCAACCTCGGGGGGGGGGGGTAAAAGCCTCTCATAACAACGATTTTTGCGATTTTGCAAGCCGTCATTCCGAACAACTCGTGCCGGAAGATTTTACCAAAAATTTTGTCATTCTGAACTTGTTTCAGAATCTTAAATTTTTTGGCTTGTTTCATGTTGTTTCAGAATCTATCAATTTGATTAATCAAAATGACATTTCAAATGTAACCCGTCATTCTGAGCGTAGCGAAGAATCTC
>CADBFN010000032.1 GCA_902794035.1 uncultured bacterium | reverse complement strand
GGGTCTCAAATGCTCGGATTGAAAATTTAATAAATTTGTGATTGAATGTAATAGCATTTGATACGCGATATATGGGCTGCTAGCTCAGGTGGTTAGAGCGCACCCCTGATAAGGGTGAGGTCGGTGGTTCGAGTCCACTGCGGCCCAGTTTAAAGAAGACAGGTTTAAGGCCTGTCTTTTTTATTGCCTGCAGTAGGGCGAGAACCACCTGCTTGTGGTTCGGAACGAGCGAGCAAAGGCTGAAGCCGTCAGCGAAATTATTAGTGTAGAGATTTGCCGGACTATCTCTTGGTTGCTCGCCATCGACGTGTCTGCGCTTTCCGCCATCAGTGGCTATAGCCACAGGCGGAAAAGCTCCGCACTTGGCTCGCAATCCGCTTCTTGCACATTTGTCCTATTTTTTGCACTCTGCTTGTTTGCCGGCATTAAACGGGCACGCGGCGACAAAGTCGCCGGCTTCAGCCCTCTGCCGGCAAGCCGCTTTTGCACTAAAAACTTGTCACCCTGAACTTGTTTCAGGGTCTATTTAGCATTCCTGTAATTTTTATATCACAACTTTCGCTTAATTTTTTTATTGCAGATGATTCTTTAATTTCAAAATATTTTTCTTTTTTTTTAAATTGTAAATATATGTAAAAACTAAATAAAAAATCCGCAAAAATTTTGTTTATGATTTTTATAATCATCTTAAATGAGGTTAATTATGCGGATTGAAAGCCTGTCTTATTTTAACATAAATAATAATTATCATTCTAATAATAATGCTAAAAGCATAAAAGCCCCTATATGCGTTTCTGTAGTAAATAACAAAAACATTTCTTTTAAAGGCGTCAGAGATATAGTTGAAGAACACCTTGAAAAGGGAAAAAAGCTCTTTAATCAGACCAAGGAAAGTTTGTCTGATTTTTCCAAATTCTTTAGTAAAAATCACGTCGAAATTACAAAAGAACAGGCAGAATTTATTAAAAGTTATGAAGATTTAGAAAAACAAATCAAAATAAAGTATGCAAAAAAAATTGCTGCCGTAAAAGACGGTTTTTGGGATAATTTTACTAATGGCTCTGAAAAGAAACGAGCGAAATTAAGACAAGAAGAACATCGTGAACTTGCAGTTGCATATCAATACCAAAAAGTTTTTGAAGAAAGAGAAAAAGAGTCACTTGAGTTGAAAAAGCAATTTGCTTTGATGGCGAATGACTTGAATTTTAGTAAGGAAATAATAACCGCCTTTGAAAATGCAATGACAACTAATCAAAAGCGAATTGAAATTGCAAAAAGAAAGCAGGAATTAGCAAAACATTCAGGTTTTAATTCCATTGCAGGATATAATAATGAGAAAATGGCACTTCAAAGCGGATTTATAGATAGACTTGATGATGAAAAAGCCGGTAAGCTTATTTCGGAAAATTTGCCTAACGCAATCCTTTTTTACGGACCTACCGGCTGCGGGAAAACAACATTTGCAAAAGCACTTGCACAAGAAGCGGATTGTAATTTCGTTATACTTTCTTGCAGTGGCAGACAAAAAGATAGAGAACAACAGTTTATGGATAAAATATTTGGTTATAGCGATGAAGACGGAAATGAATATTTAGGTATTGCTGACAAGGCTCAACAAAATTTCTTAAAAACCGGACGAAGAACAATTGTTCTGATTGATGAATTTGACAGATTTTTTGGCAAAGATGTTTCTCCTCGATTTATAAACGGTTTAAAGGGGATTATGGATAAATGTTCACAAGAAAATCATATTACATTTTTTTTAACCTCTAATATTCCGCAAAAAATTCCGTATGAATTGAGGAATTCACACAGAATTGGTATAATTGTAAATCTTGATCCTCCTGATAGAGCGAATACCAAACAGGTCTTGGAATATTATCTGAACAATACTGTAAAAGAAGATTTGGATTATGATAAAATTTTGAATGTGTTATTTGAATATGCTCCTGATGAAATTTATAGCAATACTCATTTAAAAAGTATTTGTGATATTGCGGCTGAAGAAATCAAGCCTGCTGATATTCCTCTTACAACAGATATGGTTTTAAAGGCTATCAGACAGCACGAACAATCAAGCGATAACCCTGATTTAATCAGAATTACAAAAACTTATCTTGATTCATACGAAAAAGATAAGTTAAATATATAAGGATAAAATTATGCAAATTTCCAAACTAACATTTGCAAACAATCAAATAAATAATTCTTCCCGACCAATTAATAATAAAAAAAATAATCTGCTGACAATATCGGGATATCTTGGCGGTGGAGTTGCCGCAACGGAAGGTATATTTTTTATTAAGGATTATTTGGGAGAAAAAAAAGAATATAAAAATGCGCAAAACAGAATTAATGAATTATATAAACATGAAGTTGAAGATTCTATCGCATCTCAGTTAGAACAGTTGAAAAAACAGGGAAAATCTGTTACTCAAAAAGATCGAGAATCAATAAGGCAATTCACTGAAATGAGTATGAAACCTATAAAAGAAAATATGCTCAGAGAAATGAAAGATTACAGAAATCAATATCTTATAAAGTGGGGCTTGATTTCTGCCGGCATAGGTCTTGTTGTTGGTGCCGGTGCTAAATTAATAGTAAATCAATTATCTCAAAAAAAAAGTTCTGATGTGAAAATAAATGAAGAAAAGAAAATATACAATCAAGACTATTATTTTTATAATCAAACAAAAAGTAGGATGCTGAGTTTTACAGGTGTACTTGAAGAATATGCTGATATGCTTACCGAAAATCAGATAGAAATATGGAGCGCATATACAAGCGGGGAAAACCCATCCCCAAAAGAACTTAAACAGGCTGAAAAAATTGCATCATATAAGTTAAAAGATTGGCCTAAAGGTATAAAAAAATATAAAGGCAGAGCAAGTTATGTAGGAGATAAGTATTTACCTTACAGATTTATTTCAAAGCCCACAAGCGATCGGGAATATCAAATGATGGTTTTAAAACAGGATTTTTATGTTCCGCCAAAACCTCCTAAATATTATAGACTTTATCAAAAAATTTTTAATACCGATACCTATAAAGCCGTAAAAAATGATACTATCCCATATATTAGAGCCGGATTAAAATTTGAAAGGATGGAAAATATTGTAAATAAAATCAGATTAGAAAATTATCAAAAAGAAAAAACTATATATGATATGCAAGCCAAAAAACAATTATCTTTAGCTTGTATAAAATCAAAAATTAACAGAGATTTTTTAATAGATTTTAATTCTGAAGATAAAAATGCGAATGTTTTGAACTCAATTCTTATAGAAAGTAAAGATAAAGAGGAACGCAAAAAAAATATTCAATGGATTGTAGCAAAAACCAATTCTCATTATGTATATATTCAAGATAAAAATGACTCTAATGATACACGTGTAAACCAAATTTATACAGTATTGGAAGAAGCGGTTTCAAATTTTAAAAAAGATGGTAAAAGAACACTTTTAGTCGTCGAAAATTTTGATAAACTTTTAGACAAATCTTCTGATAATGAGGAAATTGTGGGTGATTTAAAAGATTTGTTGTGCAAATTAAGTTCGGAATATCATACAACACTACTTTTTGAAGCAGATAATACAACAAATATGGATCCTATTGCATTGCAAAATCATAGAGTTACAAAATATAATCTTGATAAAGAAATTCCGATTGAAGAACTTAAGAATTTTCAAAATGAATTTATAAGATCAAATATTCGTAAAATACCGGATAATGATGGATTTCAGTATAAATATATTCCGTTTAAAAATGAATATATAGATTTATATTTGGGGGATTTTGGGTACAGTAAAGATATTCTGTGGGTTAACAGCAGCAATAGTACACAAATTTCCGCAGTTTTGAATAATTTAGAGGGTATAAAAATGATACCAAAATTTAAAGATATTAAGAAAGTTAGATTTCCAAAACCTGATGATATGGAAAAATTGGAAGATTTTACTTTAAAAAACACAATGTTTAAAACTCTTGATAATGAATATATTTTTGAATACATAAATGAAAGTCTGCATTAATTTTTTGAAATTTATTATGTCAAATTTACACACAATTCATTTATTTATATAACGGCATTTAAACCTCTTTTTTGATATATCTTAAGTTTTTCTTGATTATTATTCAATACGGCTTGTTTCTCTTTTTCTGAGTTGTAAATTGCATTACCTGCAAATAAATTTAAAAATATTGCGACTGCACCGATTATAACTTTTAAATATTTTGGAGATTCTTTTAAGATTTTATCATTTTTTAACATATCTGCAATTAATATGTCGGAAAGAACTATGCCTGTTATTATACTTGCGTTTCTCAGACCGCTGTTTTTATCATAGACATATTCATCCATTTGTTTTGAAGTTTTATTAATATTAACTTCTTGTTTTGATTGTTTCAAATTGTTATATTCGTGGATTGTTTTTGGGCCTGCAATGCTAAATAACATGACTTACCTCCTTTTTTCCAAATGACATTTTTCATACTCAAATTTATCAGTTATAGAATTTGTAATACTTGGAGTTGTTGATTTTATTATATTTACAAAATCCTGTTGTGTACAGTTCTGTGGTAATTTTCTTAATATTATATTTTCTATTTGTGCATTGCTGTATATATGTTCAGGTTTAACTTTTTCAAATTCCTGCGCAATTTTTTCAGAGTCAAAATTTTCAATTTCTCTATTATTTACATAGTATTCTACAATATCTTTTATATCATTTTGGTCAGGTGGATTAACAGGTATTGAAATTTCTACATTTTCAAGGACATCTTTATGAATATTTAGAGGGTTATTAGTTGTCATAAAGATTGTTGTATGATATTTTGAAGCACAATCTTTTATGATTTGTGTAAATTCTTTTAGTAATTGGGGATCTTCATTTAAGAAGCCATCAACTTCATTTAGTTGTATTACGGTATATCTGCCTGTTTCATTGTATAATTCCTGTGCATCTTTAAGATAAGTTTTTATCTTATCAAACAATTTATAGTCCGGTCGAAAACCTATATCTTCCTTTTTAAATCTTGCACCTACTTCTTCTGCAAGTGCCGGTCCCATTGCAGTTTTACCAAGACCGCTCGGACCGTAAAACAGTATTGTACTTGGAACTTCTTTTTTATTTTTGATATTTTCTACATATACTAAATTGAGAAAAGATTTTAAACCGGTATAACCTGCAATTCGATTGAGTGCGTGATTATTTCGGTTTTTACTGCTAAGTTCTACTTTGGTTTTATTAATAATATTTTGCATTTCATTTTCAATATTTTTCACATCTTGTTCACTCAAGCTATTATTAATTATGTTTGTTTTATTTCCTGTTTTATTTAATTCTGACTGGATACAGGCATTTTGATGTTTTAGTTTTACTAAATCCTTTTTTCTCCATTTATCCGCAACCATATTTGAAAGTTCGCCTGATTTAATTGCAATATTGTATGTAAATTTTTTGTCTTTAAATTGCTTAATAAAATCTCTTGTATCCATCTTATCAATATTAAGTTCATCAATCATTTGTTGCTGAATTTTTGTAAACTCTTGAAATACCTCAGGTGTGTCTTTTATCTTGTCACCAAGATCTTTAACTGCTTGAATTGCCTCATTAGAAATATCATGCGAATCAGGAATATTCAAGACTTCATATATTACGGAGTTAAGCAGTACTGTACCAACAAGTCGTTTTAAAGTTTCTTTTTTAGATTTTTCATCCATATTACTTGTTGCCACTGCCCCTTGAACTACACTGGTTAAAAACATTATGCCGGTTCTGGGTACATTGATATATTGTGAAGCGTCTTTAAAAACTTTTCCGACTATTGAAACTTGATCTTGAGGAAGATGTTCAATAGCAGCCTGAATATCAGAGACTTTTGACGGGTCTAATATTCCTATATGGTCTTGAATTTTTCCTACAACCTGACCTCCTGCATAATAAAGAGCATTTGCCAACAGTTGCCTTTTTGCAGTCATAGCATCTGACTTGTAACTATTTACATATCCCCATCCCATACTTTCTGTTAAAACCCCGCTTAATGCTGCATTGACAGACCTGACAGCTCCTGTTATTGGAGCAGAAGCCGTCCCTGCCGAGACAACATGGCCGCCAATTCCCAACCATCCTATTATTGCTTTTGCTCCATTAACACCTATATTTTGCGCCAAAACATATTGACGTGCCATATACTGTATATGCGCCAAAGGATCTACATCAAGAAGATCTCTTAAATAAAAAAACATCATTGCTTGTGTACCCCATAAAAAAGGGGTATCCGCTCCTACCGCTGCGCCTTCTCCCATAACTCCTGAAAAGCCGGCACATACTGCACTTGCTCCATGAATTGCGACATGACATTTTTTTCTTTGCTCCGGAGTTATAGTTCCAAGAAAAGAAATATTCGGATAATATGCACAATTATATACTAAATCAGACGATTTTTTATAATTTGAATTTATCAGTTTTTCTGTTTTTAAATTATTATTGTAATTCTTAGCAGAGTTTGCTTTTAAATCAGGTTTTAAATACGCATCTGATATAGCTGTAATATACATTATTACTCCTTAGAATATAAATAATTCTTTTAATATCTCTAAGAATGAGTCATGATTTTCAGTTGGAATCGGACTGTCTATTTGATTAATGGCTTCGCCTGTAACTATTTCTGAAATATCTGTATGATTTTCACACAAGCGTTTTGCAAATTCATTAAAAGATTCTACATGTATAAAATTGTTGTAATATTCTTGAGACGGTTTAAATTCAGCAATATAATTTTTTAATTTTATTGCATCAAAAAATTCTGATAATTCATTTATAGAATTTTCTTTTAAATCATATTTGTCGATTATAGGTTGTAATTTCTCGTCAATAGCTATTTTTAGTATACTGCCGTCTTTTTTGTGAATAGTCATTAATTCTCTGCCAAATAAGTCATATTCTTTGGTATCATCATATTTGCGTGGTACAAACTTAAACCAATCAACAAATTTTTGTCCGAGATTTCTGTTATCATTTGGTATAACAGATTCATAACTTGAGCCATGTTGATCTTCAGGTCTGATATTATGTTTATCGATAAATTCTTGTCTTGTATCAGGTTCTCGTGATGAATAGTTAAAACTCATGCTTGCACCTTTGAAATTAGGTGAGTTTAAATCAGGAAGCGGCATATTATGTAAAGAGCCGTCAGAAAGCCTTACTAAAGATATTTTGCTTTCAGGATGCACAAAAATACCGTTTTTAAAATCGATATATTTGTTATTAGCCAAATCAATATCTACCGAACCGTCATAATTTTTGAAAACTCCGTTTGCAACATCGGCATAGTCATATTTGCTTGCATCAATATCTATAGGAGTTCCTTCTACTTTAAAAATTCCATCATCGGCATCTGCAGTTATCTTATCTGTTTCAATTTTTAAGTCATCTATGCTCATTAAATAACTTCCATCAGGTAAAAATATGTCTTTTACATCCATATTTCGCATTGCATACGAACTTGCGGCAATAGATAAAACTAATGGTGCTCCGATAATTCCAATAGCAGCCATGTCTGATAAAATGTCTTTAACTTTTTCATTTTTATTTACACCATTAAATGAAATGTTATTAGATGATTTTACAAAAATATCGTTCTGTATTGGTTTTGAAACTTGAATTGGTGAATTTTGATATTTATTTTGATAATTTGTAAATGTTGATAAATTTGATAATGTACTAAAATTAACCTTCATTATACCCTCCTAAATTTTATTATGTTAAATCACTAACAAAAAATATTTTGCATGTTTTTTATTATACAATTTACATAATTTAACATTATTACAAAAAAATCTAACCATCTAAAATTACAAAATGTTGGCAGGAATTATTATTCAAATTGATAGTCCGTAAAGTATCTTTTGATAAGAAAAGAATAGTATAAATGTATTTATATCTGTGTTGAAAAACCATCTCAATATCACAGTCATTTTAATCTTGTTTTGAGTGTTAAATTACACGGTCGGCTACTTTCCAATGATAGTAGCTTGGCTTTACTATAACTAAACTGGACAAATTGAAAATAGGTTATTCAAGCAGTTTTGCGAATATGCCCCGTTGTGTTTAGGTTTGAGGCACTTCCCTCAAAATTGAAAATAAGTAATTGAAAGTACGAAATGTCCACTTTCGATTACCTGAAAATCCAATTTATGAACTGTACCCGAAATAGTGGACATGTATTTAATGGTATATGTTGAGAGATTGGAATTCTCGACCTTATTATTTAATTGTCATTCACAATTTAACTCTATGTTGAAGTAATCTCAAGTGTTTTGATGATACATTTACCGCTTTTGTATCATTACACAATTTTCTATGCCTAATAACTTTAGTTTAATTTTATTTCCATATGCAAAACCACCTAAGTTTCCGCTTTTTGAAATTACTCTATGGCAAGGAACAATAATCATAATGGGATTTTTATTACATGCAGAACCGACAGCTCTTTGTGCATTTTTATTATTACAGGACATAGCAACTTCCGAATAACTTTTTGTTTTACCATAAGGAATATTTTGAAGTTCTTTCCACACTAATTTTTGGAAATCAGTTCCCGCAGGATTAATTTTTATATCAAAAATCGTTCTTTTCCCTAAAAAATACTCATCTAATTGATTTTTTATATCTTTTATAAAATCAGTTTCAAAATTTGATTTCTCACAATAATTAACTAACTTTAGTGAAACAAGTTTATTGTTTTCACAGATTATTTCTAATATCCCGACAGGAGATTTATAATACGATTTTTCCATATACAAATTTTACAACAAACTTCCGAGGGGTAAATATAATTAGTTTTTGACCTAACTTCCGATTAAATATGTCAAACTAGTGATATTTTATCTCAAAATCCATGATACAAAACATTAATCGTTCAAATAAAATGTCCTGTTAAATGTAAAGACACACCCTATATGATTATTTGTAACAGTGTAGTTGATTATTAAACATAAAAAAATATAATTAATTTGTGTTGTTTTTGAAAACTTTTTACTTAGACACCTATTTGTGTATAAATCTACGCTTTTTGTCGTATATTTTGTTTTTAAATTCATTAAAAATATTGATTTCATAAAATTTAAATGTATAATGTATATAGGAATATAAATTTATTTGCTGGAAATAAATATTCATTACCGTTATTTTTTTTAACCCTATCTATGTTTATTCCCGGGAAGAGAAAAAGAAATGAATAAGCAACTAAGAACAAAAAAAATTTTGTTTGCGTTGGTACTTGGTATTGCGATTTCTACGGACATTGCAGATGCTGGAATAATCAACAATGACAAATATATTTTAGCTAATAATACATATCGGTCTGAGAATATAAATACATCAAATCATAAATTTCTAAAATCAAAAATAAAAGGACAGATTACCGGTTTTGCTTCAACTACTCCGACTCTTGATTCTATAAAACCCAGGGTTGAAACTTATATGAACAGTCCTGTAATGCATGAACTAACGAAAATACCTGATGGCGGTTTATCCCCTGCTAATGCGGTAACTTTGGTAATAAATGGCGAAGATTATTATTACATTCCCGGAACTAATGAAGATACAGGTTTCTTACAGCTTATGGCAACTTATGCAAATACTCTTGTAAAAGAAACTGTTGATGCCTCAAAAGCTATATATTCATATGGTGGTAAGATGTATACCTATGATACGGAAAAGCTACCCCTAAGTGTTTATAGAGTAGATAACGGGACTTCAGCTGATTATAATTATGTAACATATAACAAACAAACAAATGGTCAGCAGACTCAATCTTATTATTTGGTCAAGTTTCAACCGAGTCAAATGAAAATAGAAGGAATAGATTGGACACAAAAGGACGATGGCTCAGGTTATACTTGGCCGACTTATACCCCTGCAAGTTCTGATGCGAAGTTTACAGAATCCGGTGATAACCTCACAAAAGTAGAAGGTGCAGTCCGTTTTAATTTGCCATATAATAGTGAATCTACAAAAACACAATATTACAAATATGAATATAATATTCCAACAACCTACACTCGTCAGGCATCACAAGTCAAAAATCAAGATGTAAATAATAAATATTTTTACAATCTTAACGGAAGTGCTACCGGCATTGCGGTTGGACTTAGTTCAGGCGAACACACAATTAAAGCTGATTTTATAAATAATACAACAAAAGGAGCAGGTACAATAGCAACAACAACTGCAACCGTCCCAAAAATCGAAGGCAACTTTATAAATAATACCGCCAGAGAAGGCGGATGTATAAATATTCAAGGCGGCCATATAAAAGAAATTATAGGTAACTTTGTGGGGAATTCAGTTTCAGGAAGTAGTCAGGGAAAAAGTAACGGAGGTGCCTTAAATATTTGGAGCGGTGCTGTAGTAGATAGTATCCACGGAGTATTTGTCGGTAATGCAGCAGCTAATAATTCGGGGGCGATTAATAACGGAGGGCAAACCACTGCTTCAACAATAAAAGTCATAACAGGGGATTTTATTGCTAATTCGGCTTTAAAAGGCAATGGCGGGGCTATCTTAAATGAGAAAACAACAGGAGGTAAAGATTCTAAAATATATGCTATTACAGGAGATTATATTGGAAATGCAGCGAAAGGTACAGCAGATGATACCGGTCGCGGAGGTGCCATATATAACAGAGGTTTAATATATGATGTAATAGGCGATTATATAGGAAATGCTGCGGAAGGTTCGACCTCGAAAAGTACAACAGGGCTTGGCGGAGCCATATATAACGAAAACAGTATGAGATATGTAACCGGAGATTATGTTGGTAACAGTGCAACCAATGACGGCGGTGCTATATATAATTCCGGTAATATTACAAGTATTACGGCTGATTTTATTGGAAACAGAGTTACAAACGGAAAAGGTGCAGGTATTTATAACTCCGGCACTATGGCTCTTGTTGCCGAAACAAAAGACATGCTGTTTTATGACAACAAAGATAACACTAAATACAATGATATATACCAGAATAATGGTACAATAGCTATAAATGCTGCAGAAAACCATAATATTATTTTCAATGGAACAATTGAAGGTGATAATGGCACAATCAACATTAATAACGGCACAGCACAAAACATAAATGGGAATTATGAATTCAATAATGTAATTTCAGGTAATAATGTTGCAATTTTTAATGGTGCAAAAATTAAATTAGATAAGATCACACAAACCGATAGCTCTGTAACTTACGGGGTATTTGATTTATCCGGTCAAACTTTTGCAAATGACGAAAACGGCGGTTCAATTGATACAATAAACGATCATATTGATGCTCAAAATTTAGGTTCAGTTACTTTAAACAGTAATCTAAACTATAAGTTTGATATGAATCTGGCAACCAAAGTAACTGATAATATTGAGGCAAGTTATTCAGGCAGCGGAACGGGAAAAATAATTTTGTCTGATATAAATTTGCTAGGCACAAAATCCTGGGAAGATTTTGGAGAATCAGACCTTAATAAAAAAATACAAATTCTTACTTCTGATAGTGCAAGTTTACAATTAGGTTTGTCGACCGATTTAGAAACACTTTTTGAAAATAAAAAAGTTTTATTAGATACAACTCCTGTATCAAATACTCCTGAAGATATTCTTCCTACAACAAATTGGGATAAAGAATATAAAAATACAATAGTTGAAAAGAAAAAATACGGCAGATGGAATCTTGCACAAATGACAACTAAAAATGATTCTTTAGGTTTTACAAGTGTGGATAGAAATGAATCAAGAAAAGAATCAATGGGAGATACTTTGTATCTTGTAAATAAAGACACAACAAATGCTACAAAAGATTTCACTGCCAATGAAAATGGTGCAACTTACACATTAACAACAGATCTTGATTATAATTCTGCTTCTACAAAAGGGACATTGAATATTAATGGTATTGCAAATGGCGATGCCGAAACTCTGAATCTCAATGGTCATACGGGTTTCGGACTCGCAGACAGTAATTCGAAATTAAACTTTAATAATATTACCGTCGGAGACAATACAAAAACTCCTGCAACTACAACTATTGCAACTGTTACCAACGGTTCTGCAACAGTAGGTCTGAATAACGCAATTTTAAACGGTAATATAAATTCAGATGTAAATTACGATTTGTCAATCTCAGGAACAACAACGGTAAACGGCACATTAAATAAATCAAATACGACATTTAACGGAACAGAATTACAATTCAATACAGATACATTTAAAAATGCAACCCTTAATGTCGTATCCGGCACAATTAATCTTCATGACACTGCTTTCAGTACTTATGAAATAGATAAATTAGTATCTAATAATAACGCAAGATATAATATAAATCTTACTTTTGATAATGGAGTTTTGAAGGCAGATAAATTCAAAGTCGGAGTAAATTCTTCAGGGACAATACATCTTGGAGATTTATCGATAGGTCTTCCGACAGATGATTCTGAACATATTGTACAGATAATAGATGCAAGTAATAGTAATATACGTCTGGATTATACAAGTTCATCCGTACTTACGGAAGCAACAGCCAATATGTCATCTGATGAAATTCTTGCAAAGGGTTTTGGCTTGTACACCCAAAACACAATTAATGACAGTATAAAAGTCAGAGGTTTACAGGATACATTCAAAGCGTGGGCAAATTACGCAACTACAAATGATAAGCAATTTACATTTGTTGAAGGCGCGGATAAGGAAATCCCGAATTCATTCATCTTTGATGGAAATAATAAAGCAACCATTATTAACAATGGAACCGTTACAAATAATGGAACATTATCAAATTTAGCTATAATTAATAACAACACATTTACAAATAATGACTCAATATCCGACATTTCTTTGACAAACGCCGGTACATTTACAAATAACAGTAATTCATTATCAGTAAAAAGCGGTTCAAATTCTAATACTATAAACGGAACAGGTACGTTAACTATAGCAGAGGATGGAACATATACAAATTTTGGTACAATTAATAATGCTGTTATAAATAACGGCACATTGACTTCTGCAGCTGAAAAACTCGGAGGGACAATTGAAAATAATAGTGTATTAAACCTGAGTGGAACATTAGCGAAAGAAATAAGCGGGGATAATGGTACAACCAAGGTTAATGGAACTCTAAACCTGAATACTGGTGCATCTGTTGCCGGGACTCTTGATATGAATAATGGCGGAACAGTTACAATTTCAGGGGGTTCAACACCATCTGTCACAACTCACAATATAGGTAAGATTGTCGGAAATGGTAATTTGAATATTGATATGAATCTTTCAGAGCAAACTTCCGATAAAATAAATCTGGCAAAAGCTTCAAGCGGAACTTTAACAATTAATTCCGTTAATATTATTGATTCCGCAACAACTCAAATTGATAAAAATTTCTCTGTTAAGATATTAAACCCGCAAGTTGAAAGTTCAATACAACTTGCATTGAGTAGTGATGTTCAAGAACAATTTGCCAACCATGAATATATATCGGATTCCGAAGGAGAAAGCATAACAACAGATGAAGTTCAGGCAACAACACCATGGACTCAGGATTTCTATGAAAAGCATATAACTACCGCAAGAACTGAATACAGTAAACTTGGTTTATCAGATGACAAACAAAGTATTACAATAACTGAAAGAAGAGAAGTCGGTGGTGTAACTACTGACACATCATTAGGTGACACTCTTAAAGTTGTAAACGGGGATAATATACTGGCTAATAAATCATTTAAGTCTACAGATGCCAATGATGTATACACCGTAAAGGAAGACCTTGATGTAACGAATGGAAATGTTACGGTAGAAGGGGTTGTTGATTCAACAGGAGAAAGCGTTGTTCGTTCTACTATCGATTTTAATTCAAAGAATGGCTTTGTATTAGATGAGAGTAATGCAAGTATAACCTTAAAAAATGTTGAAATTAAAAATGCCTCTATGCTTATTGGGGGCATCGCCGAGGACGAGGTTGAAGTTGTTTTGAATAACGTTAATATCCATGATAACAACACAGGTATTATGACAGCAGGTGATGTTGAAATCAAAGGAAATTCAACTATTGCTGATAAAATTCAGGTTCAGGGTGCAAGTTCAAAAATAGATATTGATGGTTCTGATACTGTTACTTTGAATTCGAGTATGACAGGAACAGGTGCATCTAATAAATTGAATATTTCTAACGGAACTGTTAATCTTGGCAATGGTGCAAGTATTACAGGTTTGGATACAACATTTAATAATACTACTTTAAATCTTGCAAATGATAATACTTTAAATAATTTGAATACTACATTTAACGGTAATAATAATCTGAATATGGCAAATAATAGCACTAATACACTTGCATTAGGTAACTTAAATCTTAATGGTGTATTAACTATGCAGATTGATGCGGATTTGGCAAATGCAAGAATGGATCAGATTTCAGCAACATCTGCAACAGTAGGCTCAGGAGGCAGAATTGATGTTTCAAAGATTAATCTGATGTCCCCAACAACAGAAAAACAATTAGACTTATTATTTACAGATAATTCAACTTTAGCAGGTATTGTAAACTATACAGGCGAGGGACAAATAGTTTATTCACCAATTTATAAATATAATACGTCTTATATTCAAAAAGATGGGAAAGGATATTTCAGCTTTGCATCGGCAGGAAGTTCTCCAAGTGACTTTAACCCCGCAGTTATGGCTTCTTCTGTTGCAACAATTGTTACAGGTTATCAAAATCAAATGCAGGCACTACATCAGGGATTTTATCATATGGACAGATATATGAAACACTCTGATTCATACAGATTTGCAGCAGAAAATCAAAACAAAATTGCTTCATTAACTCCTGTTACAAATTTAGACGTAAATAGAGTTCCTGAAACATCACAAGCTATGTGGGTAATTCCATACACGACTTTTGAAAGAGTTAACTTAAGCGGAGGCGTAAGTGTAGATAACATATCTTACGGAATGACTTACGGCGGGGATTCTGACATGTTCGATATGGGTCACGGGTTTAAGGGTGTAATATCCGGATTTATCGGATATAACGGCAACCATATGACCTATGACGGAGTTTCAATGACCCAAAACGGCGGTTTTTTGGGTGCAACATTAAATGCATACAGAGGTAATTTCTTTACGGGATTAACGGTATCTACAGGGGCAAGTGCAGGCGATGCAGACACGATGTATGGGCACGATAATATAACCTTATTAACTGCAGGTATTGCAAATAAAACAGGCTACAATTTTGAATTTCTGAAAGGTAAAATAATTCTTCAGCCGGCATTATTCTTAGGATATTCATGGGTTAACACTTTTGATTATACGAATTCAGCAGGTGTAAAAATAAAACAGGATGCACTAAATGCTTTACAAATTGCTCCAGGAATAAAACTTATAGGAAATACAAAGAACGGTTGGCAGCCATATGCAGGAATTGATATGGTTTGGAATATATTTATGGGAAGGAATCAGGCGACCGCGAATGAAGTGGTTCTTCCTAAATTGTCTGAACGTGCTTATGTTCAATACGGAGTTGGCGTTCAAAAGACGTGGGCAGACAGATTTACCGGATTTTTACAGGCAATGATTCGTAACGGCGGAAGAAACGGTGTTGTTTTATCGGCAGGTTTCCGTTGGACCCTCGGTAAAAATAATAAGAAAACAAAACATAATACTTCTAAACCTGGACACAAAGCAGTTATTAAGAGTTTAAAATAAACTGATTTAATAAATCGGAATATTTAGTCATTTGTTATTATAGATTTTATGTTTTTATCTTATTACACACATCAAAGTTTTAATATTCGTTGAAAACGAAGAAATAACGAAATTATCTTGATTATGTATTGACATAATCAAATAAACGTGTTAGAAACCCGACAATAACTTTTGAGTGCAAAAGAGTGCAAGAATAGGGCAAAAAATGAGTAAAAAAGTGCAAAGAAAGTCACTTTTGGAGTAGTTTGAAATTTAGATTCTCAATCGCATTCCGACCTAACAAAATTGCTAGAATTTACTAAAATTAGTGATTTTACAAACCTGGAATATTTACCCCTTCCGAGCAAATGTCCTGAAAAAAGGTAGAAAATGTAAACTAACACTCTAGATGATTATTTGTAACAGATATAACGAGCATTTGATAAATTTAAATTAGACATATTATTTGTATTTATGTCGTTATTGATTGAGGTAATGAAATTTTAACTTTATTTAATACAGGAGTATAGATATCTGTCTCAATTGACGGTGTTTCTAACGAAACAATCAATGAATATTGAGTTTTTTTGTTGTAGCACTCTAAATTTTTTCTTTCTTTCCACCATCCGATGATTGGATATATTATTAAATGATTACTTTCGGCTAAATCTGCTGCGGTTCCTTCCCAAACATTTGAATGTATAGAACCATTATTAATGCCACATTCATCACTATATTTCCATGGAGATTCTGGTCTATCAGAAATAGAAATTCCTTTTTCTTTGGCTTCTTGTTTTTCATAATCACATATTTTTGCAATAAAATCATCTAATTTTTCTGTTGCACGATTTAAATCAAATCTTAAACCATGTGAAGCATATCTATATTTACTACTTACATTACAACCTATAGGAGAAGGTTCAATAAAATATGATAATGTAACTTTTAATTTAACAGGTGTATTTGACAGTTTTTCTAATTCTTCTTTTGGCCATGGTAGTTCGTAAATATGCATTTCATTTGTAGCAGTACTACTACCATCTTCTTTTAACCTGTATGGTTGAATTTCATTTTCTGCAATTAAAACTAAACTATTAGATGCAGAATGGATTGCTTTTTCCAAATTAGGAACACCATATCCACAAATTCTAAAAATTCGAGCATAATCAGATTTTTTACCAGTATTCTTATAAAATTGTTTAAGCATTGCCTCTGTCCACTCTGCAGAATGAATCATTAAAGCTCGAATTGTTTCCATTCTGTAATTAGGGTATAAATTCCTAATTTTTGCTGCAAAATTTGTTGCTTGAGCTGTTGCGGGACTAGTGCCTGTTATAACATCAAAATTTCCATTTTGAAGGGGATTTGAATCTAATGTTAAAATACTGCTATCTATACTTTGTGAACATCCTGTTAAATCTTTGACTTTGTTGCCCCCTTCAAATAAAATCTCTGGCTTGATAATACTCCATTGAGATTTTATCCAATTTAAAGATGTTTTTGTATATGGCGATATTTGCCCCTTTGTCGCTAATGGCACATATGAACCGAGTTCATCTTTATTAGTATATGCACCTACTGTTATAGAATTCCAAGCTTGACCTGGGCTTTCGATAGAATTATATAGATTTGCTTTAGGATATTCTTCGGAATTATCATAATATGAATTTCCAGCTGATATAAAAAATAAACGTGAATTACCTTGATTTTTATAATCTTCTATATCTTGTCCAGATGTTATCTGATCAATAGCAGCAGACCAAGATGACGGATGTCCATCTAAATTAAGACCTTCTTCAGTGATAGCCATACAATACATTATATTAGATTTTGGATGAATTATTTGGGCTTGGTATACTCCTTGTTCTGTTACAGAACCATACAGTAAAGGATCATTTTCTTTCAATGTTTTATCTACAATTTTAATAGACGAAATTTGATGATTTACAGTTATAGGATTAGAGTTTTCTAAACATTTTTGAATATCACCATAAGCAAGAATACCACACATTCCTGTACCATGATTGTCGTTATCATTAACATTACTATTCGGGAGTACAGTATCAAGTTCATTGTCTTTAATTATGTTTTGTAATAAAGGATGAGTATTATTTACACCCGTATCTAGTAAACTTATAGCAATATTTGAAGTATTTTGAATTGAAGTTCTGTTTTTAAGATTTTCAATCCATTCTTGTTGTTCACTAGGAGACATAGTTACCCAAAAACTTGTAAGGTTGTTAATTGGTTTAAATTCCCCAATAAATGCATATTTATTAAGTAAATTGTTTAAATCATCTTTGTTAACTTCTATTTTAATTACAGTACGATCAATAAATTTAATAACGTTTTTTCTATTTGAATGTCTTATTTCTAATTCATCGCATAGTGCAAAAAAATTTTGGGGATCTCTTTCCATAATCCATATTTCGCACCATTTTTTTAATTGACTCGGTATTGCTTCAATATCTCCGTCCCAAAGTTCTTCTAATACTGCGGTTTGAATTTTGTCAATACTATCCATTAATGGTTGGCTTTTAGGATTTCCTTTTGATGTCTTTTTAGATAAATAATCTGAAATTTTATTTAGTAATTTGTTTATATGTTTCTTATTTACAAACATTGAGACCGCAATACTGCTATCTTCGTTTATTTTAAAACGTGAAATTTTAATATTATTTTTGCCATTATCTTCTAAACTTTTTGCTTGTTCTAAAAACCTTTCATCTCCGGTTATAGTAAGATAAATACCCCAGTCTTCTACATTTGGAATGTTTAAAACTTCATTTAGAGAATTATTTAAATCTGTTCCGTGTTTTCTATAATCCTTTGGAGTATATGACTTCTTGGTAATTTTACGTCTTGGAATTTTATAAGGGCGAGACGTAAAAAACTTTGAAACATCAATATGATTATATTTCTCTCCTGCCATTTATATTACTAATTCCTATATGCTTTTTTTCTATCTTCCAATAATCTTTTTAAAATTGTTTTTGTTACTTTTTTCTTATCATCTAAAATGACTTCTTTTATAGCATCCATACATGCTTGAGTAATTTCAGAATGACTCAAACCATATGCTGTTGTAATAATAGAGTTAATATCAAATTTACCTCTAAAATTTGATAAACGATTTTCTAATAATAATTTTATTTGTTCTTTTGTTGGTTTTTGATAATCTAATATATCATCAAATCTCCTAAATAGAGCTTGATCCAGTAAAGATATATTATTTGTAGCAGCTAATATTAAACTTTCAGAAGAATCATTTTCTATAAATTGTAAAAAGGAGTTCAATACCCTACGCATCTCACCAACATCATTTTCAGAAGCTCTTTCTGTGCCTATGGCATCAAATTCATCAAATAAAAAGATTCCTTTTTGCTTTTGAATAATATCAAAAATTTGTCTTAACTTTTGACTGGTTTCACCCATATATTTGTTTACAAGTCTATCCATTTGAATTGTGTATAATGGCAAATTAAGTTCAGATGCAATTACAGAAGCTGTCATTGTTTTCCCTGTTCCAGGAGCACCGACTAGTAATAATTTTCTACGATTATGCAGACCATATTTAGACAATTTATTTTTATTATAATATTCTTTTAATATTCTATCGATTTTATCTTTTAAATCTTTTGAAATAACAAGTTCGCACTTTTTACCTTTTGGAGTTGTTAATAATACTAAATCTGATAAGTCGGGAGTAAAAGGAATGACTTTATTTGTAACATTTTTAGAATCATCGACGATTTTCTTTATTTCATTAGCTAAGGAAAGATGACCTTTTTGTGCTTCATGTGCAGCAATTTGTAATGATAATGTCCTAAATCTATCTACATTATTGTCTGATAAATATGCTTTAATTAATGCTTTTATTTGTGTTGAATTAGCCATTGTAACTCCTATATTACATAATAATTCTATAACAAATTCTTGAAAAATCAAAATTATGAATATTGCTTAAAATTATTATATTATACATGTATGACAGATTTGGACATAATAATTAGTTAAATACCGCACAAAATAATAGATTTTGAAATATAAAGCCATAATGTCTGTTTTTGACATAGCAGTATGATTAAATGAAATTATAATAACATTATTATACAACAATCAGCACGATTTAGAACGGGGTATCTTGATACCAAAAGTAGAATCCGTATTGGTTGAAAACTAATAATTTGTGTCCTTTTGTAAAATCTTTTCTGCTTTTTGTTTTTTTTGACTTCTTCCTTGATATTGTGTTTCCTGATATTAGGAGGGATTATGGAAGAAGCGGGATATAGTATTACAAATAAAGAATTTAAACAGATTAGCAAATTGGCTGAAAATGTCTATAATATAGCCGTTATCGTTGATTATTTCGTCAGTAATCAACCTGAAATAGAAGAATGTTATAATCTTGCACCAGTAGTAAAGCATTTGCGTAATGATGCAGATGTTTTAAATGCATTTTTTATTGATACTGAGGGAAATAAAAATTAACCCTTCAGTCTCATTTCAAACGTTGTTCAAAAAGTGTTCAACAGACTTTTTAAGAAAAGTTAAATGCACAATTGGTATTATTTTATATTCAAAATTAAAACTGCTATAAAACCGTTTTAAAACGGCTTTAAAAACTTAGATAAAACCATCTTTTTTCATCATATTCTGAAAATCTAAATCCATTTCTTTGTCCATATCAACAACTTGCTTTATAATCCTTAAAAATTCTTCCTTAGTATAGCTTTGTTTTCGTTTCTTTAAAACTTCATCCATCAGATTAGTGAACATATACATTCGAGAAGGGTCAATAAACCTATTATTATCCATATCACTATGAAAATCATCAAGCATTTTATGGGCAAGTGCATACATTGCGTCTTTTGATATCGTATTGGCTTTCAAAAATCCGTCACGTTTTATTCCCCAATCTCCAAGAGCTTTCCATCGTCTTATTGTCCTATCTGAAACACCGATTCTATTGGCAATTTCCGCTTCTGTGATAAATTGCTCAACATACATTTTTTCTGCAATATCAAAAAATTTGTCTCTTTTCATTTATTTGCAACCTATCTTTTTCTGTTGTTCTGTAATTTTCCTGTCTGTTCCTCTCAAATACAATTCTTCATCCGGCTCATCCAATTCTTTATCCGTATTCCAATAGTAAAATTTCTTCTTTTTGGGAGGTTCCTCTTTATTTAAAAATATTGA
>CADBFN010000031.1 GCA_902794035.1 uncultured bacterium | reverse complement strand
ATATCAGTTTACGAAAAAGACAGACGGTTTTGATCCTGCAAACTTTTTAATATATTCAATGGCAGACGGTTCAATCGTTGGCTTTAATCCGAGTATGAAAAATTGTTCTTTGAGCGGAGAATTAACAAAATCAGTATTAACAGACTCAAACAAACTTGCAAATTGTATCGGATTTATAGATGTAAACGGTGTGAGCCTGCCAAACAAGGAGGTAACATGTTCTGACGGTACAAGTGCATTAGAGCCAAATAATCCATGTACATTGAAATCAAATGGTTTTGGATTAGGGGATGTATTTCCTGTAGTATTCCATAACGGTACAGTCGAACCCGCCACCAACGCAGCAAAAGCATTTTTCTCAGGAGAGTCATCAAGTGCTGGGGAAAATAACAGTGAAAATGAGGGGATTGTATATACATCATCAGGCGATTTAATAATAGGTTATAATGACGGCGGAAATCCTATTACGCGTCATCCATCAATAATAAATGATAATATAACTTATAAATATGACAAAGATAGAGATATTTATTACAATAATGATAATGGTCAAATTTCTTATTTGGATGTAGATGGTCATCCTTTTAAAAATTTTCCGCAGTATGGAGGTGTTTATTGTCTTATAGGAGATTCTGGTTGGGATAGAAAAATCGATCGAGTGATTGATAAAGAAGGTAATGTTTATACATGCAGTGGTTTTGAAAATTTAGGTTCTTGCGGAGCTTATAATTGCCGTGGTGGTCGTTATGTATTTTGTAATGGTATTGTTAAAAAGTGAGCAGGTAATGCACTTGCCAGACGGTAAAAATATAACCCCCTTTGCCTGACGGCATTTCCTCCTTAAAAGGGGGCAAAAGGAAAAAGGGAAACGGTATTTCTCCCTTATGTATTGTTATAATTGTAATTATTCCATTGTCAGTATTCTGTCTAGGCAGGCTTTTGGCGAGTATTGCCATTCGCGGAAGGTAATACGTTTGACTTTATATCCGCTTCGTTCAAGTATGGACTGCTTTTTCATATTTGGTATATTAGATTTTTGTTTATCTTCAACACCGTCAATTTCCAGTATAAATTTGTCATCTACCACCAAATCTGCGCTTAATCCTGCAATATCTACTCCTGCAAGAACATGGTGGTCAAGTTTGCGAATTTCATCAGCAACTTCACGCTCAAACGGATTTTTATAAATATTTGCATCTATTTCGTCATTGGCAAGCGCACGTTTGCGTTCAAGATATTCTTTGATGTAGGAAATATAATTTCTGAAATGCCCTTCTGACATTGTTTCAATATCGTGGGATACAAAGTTGATACATTTGTTCTTCGCTCTTGTAATCGCAACATTAAACAAATTAGGTTTTTGAATAAATGTAATGCTCTGCGGATGAGAATTGTTTGCAAATCCCCACGAAATAAGCATTATATCTCTTTCATCTCCCTGAAAAGTATGTGCCGTACCAATTTCAATCTGATGTTTTCGTATCATATAATCTGACAGCACTTTCGGAACAGAAATTTTTAACTGTTCAACCTGCGCTCTGAATGGTGAAATTATACCGATTGAAGTTGGGTTATCAGGATTATTTTTTTCATCCTCAATAATTATTTCATGCAAAACTTTTACAAGTTCTTCAACTTCCGGTAAATTTCTTGTTGCATCAGAATCTACTTTGCCTTCCGGTACTTTTACCAAATCAAGAACTTTATCATTTAGTGAATCTTTTCTCATAACGCGAATTCTGTTTGAATAAAACTCACGATTAGAGAAATTAATTACAGGAGGCAAACTTCTGAAATGTTCATCAAGCATAACTGAATTCATTGAATAATAATCTGCCAAATCAAACATTGAGTTTGTTCTGAATCTCCACATCAATTGATATTTATCAGGAATTCCGTATTGGCTTAAGAATGATTGTTCTTTTGCTTTTTCAAGGAATGACAGGTGCGGTAATTGTTTATCATCTCCCACGATAACTGATTTTTTGGCACGATACATTATAGGAAAACAACTTGCAATATCGCATTGAGAAGCTTCATCAATGATTGCAACATCAAACATTCCCGGTTTTAACGGCAGGGAATCTGATACGGCATAAGTTGTTACGCACCAGCAAGGGAATGCTTCTAAAAGCGGTTTAAAATCTTCTTCTTCCAAAATTTTTGACTGAAGTTTTTTGCGGCGTTCAACCAATGACATTGCATGAACTTTTATTCTGCGTTTTTTCTTATCATCACGCAACAATGCTTTTAGAGCTTCACGTCTTGTACTTTTTAGTATATTTACTGCTAAAGTTTTTTGTTTTTTCTTTAATTGGCGTATTTGCTCCATCATCACATGTAAATTGCCAATTTTTTGAATATCAGCTTCAATTTTTCTTAATTGCCATTTTTGAGTAATAAAATCTAATTCAACTTTTAATCTGTCAAGATTTTCGCTTTCGACTTCAAAATCTTTCAAATCTAATATTTTTTTAAGTTGTCTTAAACTTGACATGTTTTTTAATCCGGCAAAAAATCCCGCTTTTTCCATGTTTTCTGTCAAAGTTTTAATTACATCATTAATATTATCGATTTCGGATTTCTTTAGTGCGCGTTTTATATATTGCATTTCGCCGACAGTCAAAGCATGTTCTTTAATTTCATCTCTCAAATCGTGCCATTTACGCTCTAATTTAATTATATTTTCGCATTTTTGTTCAGTTTCACGCAAAATATCAAGATGTTGTTTCATATCTTTTGTATCGGCAAAAATATAATCTTCAACGTCATCATCAAGTCCGACTTTTCCTGACAACAAATCCTGTAATTGGAGGCTAAGTTGTTTTTGGTAATTTGCTCTTCCTGCTCTTAGTGCAAGATATGGCGCACCTAAGTCATTTAATCTGTCAGCTACAACATCAACTGCTTTGTCCATTCTTGAAGCGACAAGAACCGTTTTTCCATTTGCAATAAGGTGCGCAACCAGATTGACTATTGTTTGTGATTTACCTGTTCCCGGTGGACCCTGAACGGCAATAAATTTGTTATTTTCAATATTTTTTATAACGCGCTCCTGAGAATCGCTTAAAGATAACGGAGTAATCGGATAAAATGGCGTGTTATCATCTTTATTTGAATTTCTTTCAATAGCCTGATTATATTCATCATTTATAACTGAAAGAGTAGTTTCACGATAAACTCCGCTTGGTTTTTCTGCAATTTGCAAAAGTTCATGCAAAACACCTGCAGTAACCGCAGGACGTTTTGTCAAAATAATTGCGCTTTGATAGGTTACGCAGAGTTTTTTCAAATCACCTTCGTATTTTTGTTTTTGTTGCTGAATATCATCTTCTATTATTTCATCAAGATTATCGCCGTTTATTTCAATATTTGAATAATCAGTATTTTCATCCCTTGAAACGTTGTCTTCATCTGCATCTTCACTGTCATCAAGTGCAATTTCAACATCAGGTATTAATGATTTTAATGTGGTTAAGAAAATATCCATTTTCTCTTTTGTTATAGGCAAATCAGGTACAACATCCAAAATTCCTTCCAAAAAAGAATCCACTTCATCATCATCGTCACTTTTTTTCATTAATGATGCTAATGCACCCGTATTAAGTGACAAAATATCTTCTTGTCTTATACAATTTATATTTACGCCGTTGCGTTCCAATTTACAGGGAACATACAAAAGCGGAGTCAAAAATTCATTACGGCGTTTGGATTTACCGTTTCTGCCGACTAAAAACATATAACCATAGATTAAATATTTATCTCTGGCATTGTTTTCGCTCTGAATCATAAGTTCAGTTAAATTTGGGTTTGCTCCGTCAAGTTTTAAATATTCAAGACCATCTGTCAAAAGGGTTTCTTTTTCTTTTAAGAAAATCCATTTGTTGTCTTTATCACCCTTGAGGTTACGAAAAGTCGAACTTTTAACTTCTTCTCTGACGCAATCGTGAAGATATTGGCTGATTTTCTTTATAAAACTGTTATTAAATGCTGAATTTAGTGCTTTGGTTGCTTCCTGTAACATTAAAATTTTTCCTTTATAATGTCGGCATATTAATGCCGACCTACTTTATTGTACATTATTTTAGGCTAAAATCAACAATTCTGCATCATTAATTTAATGTATATGGCAAATATTATTTGATATACAAATCAATATCTTCGTCTGTTATCATTTCGGTTACAGCAACGAGAATTTTGTGCTCATCAAGTTTAATTCCGCCTAAAATGCCTTTTTCTTCCAAATCGGACAAAAATTTGTCAGAATTCTCAACTTCTATAACAAATTCATTGAAGAAATTTTTGTTTAAAACCTTGATTCCTTTATCTTGTAATTTTTTTGCAAGTTTGTGCGCATTCAATGTTGATAAATAACCTGCCTGATAGAATCCTTTTTCTCCCATAACAGAAAGATAAAGATTTGCACAAAGTCCGATAAGAGCCTGATTTGAACAAATGTTGCTTGTTGCTTTTTCTCTTTTAATATGTTGTTCTCTTGTCTGAATTGTCAGGCAAAAAGCCTGATTGCCGTTTTTATCAACGGTTCTTCCTGCAAGCCGCCCCGGTAATTGGCGCATATATTTTTCTTTGCATGCAACAAATCCTGCACTTGGACCGCCAAAATTCATAGGGATTCCAAGAGTCTGAATATCTCCGACAACGATATCTGCCCCATATTCACTTGGCGGTTTTAATACTGAAAGTGTTGAAACATCTGTACAAACAATTAATAAACAATCTTCAGATTTTTTCGGTTCTGTAATTTCGCCATAATAGTCAGGAGTCTGAACAAGTACGCAAGCATATTCAGAAGTGTTTTGCGGAATTTCATCAACCCAATCAACTTCAATTCCCTGAGAATATGTATATGTTTTAATTACTTCTTTGTATTCAGGATTGAGGGTATTTATAACGCAAACTTTGTATTTTTTTGCGATACGGCAAGCCATTAATATACTTTCTGCGCAAGCTGTTCCGCCATCATAAACAGTAGCATTTGAAATATCCATCCCTGTCAGACGGCAAATCATTGTTTGAAATTCGTACATAACCTGCAATGTGCCTTGCGAAATTTCAGGCTGGTATGGTGTATATGCCGTATTAAATTCAAATCGGTTTGCGACCTGATTAATACAGGCAGGAATGAATTTGTTATATATACCTCCGCCCATAAAAGTAATAAAATCGGATTGATTTTCTTTCGCAAGTTTTTTAACTTTTCTTTGGGTTTCCATTTCACTTAAACCGTCAGGAAGATTTAAATTTCCCATTCTGATATTTTCAGGAATTTGTCTGAATAAATCTTCAACTGATTTTATTCCGATTTCTTCACACATTTGTTTAATTGTATCTTCGTTATGTACTAAAAAATTTTTCATAAATTATTCCAATTCTGATTTGTAATCATCGTAAGTTAATAGATCATCAAATTCACTTTCAGGTGCATCGGATTCAATTTTAACAAGCCATCCGCCTTCGTAGCAATCTTCATTTAATTTTTCCGGTGCATCAGGTAATTCTTCATTCACTTCAACAATTTTACCGCTGATTGGCATATAAATTTCTGATGCAGCTTTTACAGATTCTATATTTGCAAAAGTTTCGCCTTTTTCAAATTCATCACCTACAGAAGGTAATTCCAAAAATACTATATCGCCTAATTGTTCGATAGCATAATCAGTTAATCCGATTACATATTTGTTATCTTCTTTTACTACATATTCGTGAGATTTTGAACAATACATTTCTTCTTTGTAACTCATTTATCATACTCCTTTTTTATATGAATTGTGAAACGTTAATTGTGAATAGACCTTTACGGATTTAATAATTATTAAATGTGTGTCAGCACCGATAACGATTATTTACGACTCATGATTCACGACTCACCTCTATACTCTATTCCTTTTTTGAATAAAAGGTCTTTTGACGACTTTGGCATCATGTAATTTTTCTCTTATCATAACCTGAACTGTTGAATCTGTGCAAATTTCAGCTAAATTCTTTACATAAGCCATTGCTATATTTTTGCCTGCAGTCGGGGCAATTCCCCCGCTTGTAACTTTTCCGACCTTTTCTCCCAGGAAATAAACTTCATATTCGTGACGAGGAATATTTTTATCTAACATTTCAAGTCCGATTAATTTTCTTTGTGTCCCATTTTTAATTTGATCCATTATTACTTGTTTGCCGTTATATTCACACATTTTATCTTTCGGAACTGACCAGCCTAAGTCTGCTTCAATCGGTGTTGTGGTTTCATCAAGGTCATTACCGTATAAATGTAAACCGGCTTCAAGTCTTAATGTATCTCTGGCTCCTAAACCTATTGGTTTTATCCCAAATTCCTGACCGCGTTCTAAAATTTTATCCCAGATAAATTCTGCCAGTTCGTTTTCTACAAGTATTTCAAAGCCATCTTCACCTGTATAACCCGTTCGTGAAACAAGCAGTTTAATTCCTTCTAAAGTCGCAGATTTAATGGTAAAAGATTTTTGATTTTCAATGTCGTAACCCATTTTGTTCATCAAATTTATTGCTTTGGGTCCCTGTATTGCGATTAAAGAATAATTGTGAGATTGGTTATCTATTTCAACATCATATCCTTTTTGGTTTATAGATAACCAATTGACATCTTCATCAATTCTTGATGCATTACAAATTATAAGATAATTTTCAATTCCGAGTTTGTAAATAATCAAATCATCAACAAGTCCGCCGTTTTCTTTTGTTAGCTGGCAGTAAACGGCTTTTTCATATGGAAGTTTGTCTATACATTGCGGTACGACTTTATTTAAAAAAGCTGTCGCATCATTCCCTGATATAAAAACTTCTCCCATGTGCGAAACGTCAAAAACGCCGACATTTTCTCTTACGGTTTTGTGTTCTTCTATGATTGATGTGTATTGAACAGGCATGTGCCAGCCTGCAAAATCAACCATTTTAGCTCCTAAATTAATATGCTTTTCATGCAAATAAGTTTGTTTAACCATAATAATATCCCCTTAACTTATTTCATTGTCCGATTATATATCTTTTTTGTCAAGTGAAGATTAAGAATTAAATTAGTTCATTTTTCTTTTTAAATCATTTCTGAAATCAGTCAAAGGACCTGAATTTGGATTTCTTATTATCTGATAATATTTTTGGGCATATGTGAAAGGGTATTTTGGCACCCAACTGAATTTTTTATATATATTAATGGTATCAGCACCATGAGACAGCATAAGATCATCTATAGTCTGTTCATGAGCAGGTGATATAGAAGAAATTATTTTTATAATATAGTCTGAAAAAGTTAAAACAGAATATCCTGAAATTACTCCTGTATCTTTAATAAATTTATAAATATTAATTCCACTATTGGCATCATAAATATGTTCTTTGGCATTTTCAGGCAATTCAAGAGCCCCTGAATCTGCTCTTTCGATTTCGTACCATTCTCCTTTGTATAATATTCTCATAACACTGCGAGAAGGCATATATATATCATCAAATTCATTATTAAGCAGTACTTTCCCCTCAAAATTCATTACGCCATATTTGTAATTTCTGTATGTTAAAAACATTTTTCCAAATAATAAATCTATTTTTTGGTATTTATGAGGAATAATAAGTTCTCCGAATTCGTTATATAAGCCATAATCGTTTGAATTGCCCAGTTTTACAAATTTACCTAATATTCTTTCTGAATGCCGGTATTTGGGCTCTATAATGATACATCCTTTTTCATCAGTCAAACCAAATTTATCATTTTTTGTCTGAACAAGCCAGCTGTGATATCCGATACGAATCATTTTTTTGTAAATTGCATCTGTTAAAACTGAACCGTTCTGATCTTTTAAGCCCCATTTTTCTTCAATTTGATAAAGGATTACATCATCATTTGTTAAAGATTTAGGATTAGTATTTTCTGCAATAGCAGGCATTATAGAACAACTTAAAATTGTAAGAATAATTAATAATTTTTTCATAGAATTATTATAGCAAAAAAATTTTTTATGACTTTTATAACACATATGATAATAAATAAATTAGCTTCAGGTGTAAAAATTCCATATGAACTTGTAAAAGGCTCTTTTGCTCAAAGACAGCTAAAATCAGATTATTTGGCTGATTTGTTGTATAAAAATGTCCAAAATAATTTAACTGATAATTATTCTATAATTGATTATTTGAATTTGCAAAAGTATATTCAGAATGTTTTACCTGATAAAGGTTTGAAAATTATTGTGCAAAATTTGGCTGAAAATAAATTGGATGAATGTGATGGCTCTTGCGAGGTATTATATAATGCCAAAAAAGAAATTCGTGCAATTTCAATAAATTTGGGCGGGATTGGTAATACGGTAAGAAGTGTACATATTCCTGCTTTTATTCACGAATTTCAGCATGTGTGTGATGACATTTATCATCCAAAATTTCTGGCAAGACTGCAAAGTCTGAATAAAAAAAATCTTGCAAATAAGAAATATGAAGATTTTTATGACCAATATTATTATTGCACAGAGTTTGTAGAGTCTAAACGTGATAAAAAAGATGTTTTAAAAATTATCAAAAATAAAACAAAAAAATTTTTAAAAGGTTTTAATATAGAAGATAAAATGGATTATATTCAGGATATGCGCTATTCTTTGATGTCTGAAATCGAAGCATATAAAAAAGAACGCGCAGTAGCACTCGATTTGAAATCAAAGGGATTTATGGTAAAAGACGGTGATTTGGAAGACTATCCAAAAGACGGGTTGTTTGCGGAGAAAATAAAGTTACTTAAAGAGCTTGGATTGGAATACATTACAAAAGAGCGTTCAAAAAATTTAGGGCGTTTGAATAAATCTAATTCGCGTAAAAAGGCTAATTCAAAAATTTAAAATATAGTATTATATATTTTATATGACTGCAATAATAGGGATAAAACTTGAAAACAGAGCATCAGAAGCTCTGAAATTACAGGAAATATTAACACTGTACGGATGTGAAATTCAGACGCGATTAGGCTTGCATCCGATAGGTGAATATAAGTGTAATAATTTTGGTATTGTGTTAATCGAGGTTGTTTCAAAAGTTAATGAAATATATGACGCACTTGCCAAAAACTGGCATGTTCAGATAATGAAGTTTTAATTTATGTAAAAAAAGTTATATACAAACGGACAAAAATTTTCTTTATATGATTTTATATTATAAAGGTTAAATTCATGATAAGTCCGATATCTTTTGGGAACGCAAAAACAAGTATTTTTTATATAAATGATTATCACGGGAAAACTCTTAACATGGAGCGGACGATGAGCGCATCCGATACTTTTGATGCGCAAAATAAGAATAAACGTGATACTGACGTATTGAAACTCTCATCAGGCGATATAATGATAGGGGAAGATGTAGCTATAAATCGTGCAGCTGTTATGTTTCAGAATTTTATCGGAATAAAAGCAAGTGCTGCAGGAAACCATGAACACGATATTCAAGGGTGGATAGGAGAAGTTTTACCTTATATAAAATTTAACATGTTATCTAATAACGTAAAGGTAAATCCGCGTAACCCATGGAGTAAAATCTTAAAATCATCTGTTGTAGAAGAAATTAATGGCAATAAATACGGTATTATCGGTTCAACTCCGGTTGATTTATTTACAAGAACAAAGCTCGGAACACTGCAAAAAGACATTACTGTAGATGATGCTTATGAAACTGTAAATGATATTCAGTATGAAATTAATAAATTACAAAAACAGGGCGTAAATAAAATTATTCTTCTTTCTCATTTGGGTAACACTTTTGAAAAAATAATTGCCACTCAAACATCAGGTTTAGATGTAATTTTGGGCGGTCATTCCCACAATCTGATAAAAAGTGTAAAAGAAGGTGAAAATTTACTATACGGTAAAGACGGAAATCCTGTAATCATTACTCAGGCAGGCAAAGACGGAAAACATTTTGGTGTTTTAAATCTTGAATTTGATGATAACGGAGTAATCAAAAAAGTACAGAATAATATTGGTAATACTAAAGATTTTCACCGTAATATGGCTGTTGAATATATTTTTAATAAGTTATTCAAAAATAATAAAGTTTATGGTCAGATTGCTTCTGCAGCACCTGAACCCAAAGATCTTTTAATTACCCCAAATCCGCATGGATATTTTATTGCTGATTGCATGAGGAAAGACTTAGATTGCGATATTGCTTTAATACAATCTGCAAATATACGCGGATATTTTGAAAAAGGAGATGTTGATGACAGAACACTTTATGATATTTTACCTTTTAAAAATGAATTATATAAAATGAATTACAGTGAAAAAGATATTGTTGATGCGATAAGATTTTCCTGCGAAAATTCATTTAATTCAGATTCTCATAAACCGGGAATGTTTTATGCTTCAGGATTAAAATATACAGTCAGCAACTCAGGAAATCTTTTGTCAATGAGTTTTGTAGATAAAAATGGGACAGAAACTCCTATTGACATCAATAATCCAAGGCAAGACAAATTTTATACTACCGCAATAAATGATTATTGCGCCCAAGGTAATGATAAATTGACTATGTTAAATAAACCTCAGCAAATTATTGCAAAAACCGGTATAGATTCTGCTGTTTGTGTTGCTAATGTCATACAAAAATCAAAAACTCCCGTACATATTGTTGATGACGGAAGAATTACTATAAAATAAATTAATCCAAAAGAATAACGAAGTATAACCGTTTCGACTTTTCGCAAACCGCACAAATTTATGTGCGTATCGATCCTCATAAAACCGTGTTACTAAGTCTATCTACCGAACAAATCGCGTACAGAAAATTTGCGGGTTTTGTTGGCAGTGCCAAAGTCCAGCAACTTTCGTACAATTGGATTTGTCTGATGAGACAAAACAGATTTTTCGCAAACTTCATTTACTCTTTCTCTGGTATTATCTATTACTTCAAAGTTTTGTCCGCTTTTCTCATCCATAGATTTGATTATACCTCGTTACTCTTATATAAACAATTTGTAAAATATAAAATTGCATGATTTTATATAAAAAGTATATATTTGTTACATATCGTTACAAATTTAAATTAAAAAACTATGCAAAATCCGCTTATAATATGCTTTTTGCTTAATTATAAAAGAGCGTGCCAAAAAGGTTTAAAAATTCGGGGAATGAAATATTAACCCACTCAAAATCCTTGATTGATATTTCTTTTTTACAGATTAAACCGGCAACATACAGTGTCATTGCAAGTCTGTGATCTTTGTATGAATTTACTTCGGTATCTCCTGATAGATTTGTTTTGCCGTTTATAATCATTCCGTCCGGAGTTTGTTCAATTTCAGCACCGAGTTTTTTCAATTCATTAACTGTTGTTTGTATTCTGTCAGATTCTTTATTTTTCAAATCGGAGGCATCTTTTATTATTGTCTGACCGTTACATTGGGTTGCCAAAAGGGATATTACAGGAATTTCGTCTATTAAAGCAGGGATAATTTCCCCCTGAATTGTTGTTCCGGTCATGTCAGGTGAATATTCAATTCTTATGTCTGCAACAAGTTCTCCGCATACTTCTCTTTGATTAAGAATTTCAATATTACCGTTCATCTGCTTAACTACTTCAAGTATTCCTGCTCTGGTCGGATTGATGCCTACATTTTTTAATATAATATTTGATTTTGGAATTATCAAGGCCGCAACGATAAAGTACGCTGCGGATGAAATATCTCCGCAAATATCGATTTTCAGTGGCTTTAGTTCAGATTTTTGAATGGTTATAATTCCATTTTTAATATTTATATTGGCATCCATATTTTTTAGCATGATTTCTGTGTGATTTCTTGAAGTGTATATTTCTTTAAATGTGGTTTCCCCTTCTGCATATAGTCCTGCAAGCAAAATACAGGATTTTACCTGTGCAGATGCAATAGGTGAGTAATAATCAATCCCATGTAATTTGTTTTTTGTTATTTTTAAAGGGGCATTGTAATTGTCTGATTCAATATTTGCGCCCATCAGTTTCAGAGGTTCTATAATTCTTTTCATAGGGCGTTTTGACAGACTTTCATCTCCCGTTAATACAGAATCAAAATTTTGTCCTGCAAGTATTCCTGCCATAAGTCTGATTGTTGTTCCGGAATTACCGCAATCGAGCTGATTTTTCGGTGCTTTTAATACACCATTTGATTTTACTGTCAAAATTGTGCCGTTTTGCTCTATATCAGTTCCTAGAGCTTTGCAAATTTTTAAAGATGATTGGGGATCTTGTCCGTTTGAAAAATTCTTAATGACTGATTTGCCATTTGCCAATGAAGAAAATATAACCGCACGATGCGACACAGATTTATCTGCAGGAATATTTATTTCTCCTTTTAAAGTTTTAAAATCTTTTTTTACAATTAAATTCATGTCTATATATTATCATAAATTTTTAGTAATAATGTAATTACCTTTAATATATGGTGCTTTCAGCAGGTCATTTACACTTGTTTTAATATTAAATTATTTAATTTTGTTACAATTAGGCAATTTTTTTGCAGAAAAATACTTTATAGATACATAGGGGAAACAGAAAGTAAAGGGGATTATTAATTGTTTAATATTTGGCAGCCGATATCGTATAATACTAATTTGAATTCGATATTGTCACATTATTATATGGGTTTTTGCGGTGGAAATTGCTCTCCTTATGCATCATTATTCAATCCGCCATGGATTTATAATAACGGTATAGGAGTCGGTAATCCTTATTTTCAGGATGCATATCAGTGCGGGAATTATTATCCTAATATTTTTGCGCTGAATTATTCAAATCCGTATATGTATTATGGCGGTGGCGGAGGCGGAAGTGTTTCGTCTTCATCTTCGACAACAACTTCATCTTCAGCTCCAAAAAAGACAACAAGTCAAAGTGCAACTGTTGCAAAACCTTCAACAACGAAAGTTACAAATCCGGTTAAAAAAACTGTAACTAACAATGCGATTAACAGAAAAGAAGTTTCATTAGGACAGGAATTTGTAAATGTTGCCCGTAAATATGGAAATTGTTCAGAACTAAACGGAACGCATCATAAATTCTGTGTAAATTCGACCTGCAAGGCAGAGGATCCTTTTGATCAGGAATGGTGTACCGATTTCGTAACATATGTTGTAAAAGAAACATATAGAAATAAAGGAAAAACACCGCCTGCAGGTTTTGGCAATCATGATGTTGAAACGCTGAAAAATTGGGCAATTTCAAACAATTACTTTATCCGAACATCTGATAAACCGGCAAAAGGTTCTTATATTGCCAAAAATATAAAAGCCGGAGATATAATGATTATCAATGAAAACGGTGCATCTCATACCGGTTTTGTTACGAAAATCGATAAAAATACCGGAGTAATCCATACAATTGAGGGCAATCGTGACGATATGGTCAAAGAATACAAATACAGCCCGAATTATTCTGATTTGAGCGGTTTTATAAGATTAACTTCTTAACAAGCCTTTCGAGTTCTTCAGGTGTTGAATCATTATAAATGACAATGTCGGAATATTTAACTTTTCCGTCTTGATTTTGCTGGGATTTCATACGGCTTTTTGCGTATTCCCTTGTGTAATTCTCACGTTCCATAAGACGATTTAGCCTTATCTTGTCATCACAATATATAAATATTATTTTGTCAAACATTCCCTCTGTTTTTGTTTCAAACAAAAGTGGTATTGATACAAAAACGCGTTCTTTATCCTGATTTTGTTCAAAAAATTCGTTTATTTTTTCTATAATTTGAGGGTGTAAAATATTTTCTAATTTCTTTTTTAATGATTTATCAGAAAATACAATTTTGCCTAATTTTTCTCTTGAAATTTTACCGTCTGATAAAATATCAAAATCTTTAAAAGCCTCAATAATTTCTTTGTTACCCTCTAACAATGCATGCGAAATTTTATCGGTATCAATGACAGTTTCACCGTTTTTTATGAGTATATTTTCGACTGCGGATTTACCGCTTGCGATATTTCCTGTGATGGCATATTTTATCATTTTTTATTCGCTATCCTGTTTAAAAAATTCTTTAACTCTTTTATCTGCTGAGGTTTTATCGGTTTAAATTCACCTCTTTTAAGTCCGTCAAGATTCAATGTTGCATGCTGTATGCGTTTTAGCGACACTACTTCAAACCCCAAATGTTCAAACATTTTACGGATTTGACGATTCATACCTTGGTAGAGCAAAATTTCCATTGTTGTGTGGCTATTATCAATTTCAAGCACGCTGACTTCGGCATACGCCTTTTTGCCTTCTTCAATTTCAATCCCTTTATACATTGTATCAATATCATTTTGTGTAATTTTACCGTTTATTGAAACTCTGTATAATTTTGGCACTTTTGCACTGGGGTGAGTTAATTCATTAATCAAATCACCGTCATTTGTAAGAATTAAAAGCCCTGTCGATTCTCTGTCTAATCTGCCGACAGGTTTTAAGTTGTGTAGTTTTTCAGGAAGCAAATCATAAATCGTTTTGCGCCCTTTTTCATCGTCAGAAGTTGTAATATAACCTGCGGGTTTATAAAATCTGTAATATTCGTGTTTGACAGGGTGAATAAGTTGTTTATTAACAAACACTTTGTCTTTTGGTGCAACGCTGTAACCAAGTTCTGTTATTGTTTTGCCATTAACCATAACAACACCTGATTCAATGAGTTCATCAGCCTTTCTGCGAGAACAAAGCCCCGAAGATGCAATGTATTTATTTAAACGAGTTCCTGACATTTAATTTCCTTTTCAAAAATTGAATTAAGCGGTTCAGGGATTCTGCGATAAAGTTTTCCGTCAGAATGTACCGCAACAATCACAACTTCTGCGGTAATAAATACCTGATTAGTTTCTTTGGATTTAATTGTTTGTTTAAAAGTTGCAGTTAATCCGTTAAATTTTGATATTTCTGTTTCAATAATTACGATATCTTCTAACTTTGCGCTTGCTTTGTATTTGATATTTATACTTGAAACAGGAAGTAAAATATCTATTTTTTCAAGTTCTTTGAGGGTATAACCTTCCTGAGCACAATAGTCAACTCTGCCCATTTCCATCCAGCGCAGATATGAACCGTGCCAAACTACACCATAATTATCGGTATCAGAAAAATATACTTTTTGTTCAAATGTGTGTTTCATAATGAAGAAATTATAACATAAAATTATGTGATTATATACTATTTTACAGTAGAATGTCATTGCGAGCCCGATAGGGCGTGGCAATCCAGCCTTTTATTTTATTAAATAAATTATCTGAATTGCTTCGTTGATAATCATTTACTAAATATTCAAAAAATACTTGATAAAAAAAGATGTTTGTGGCAAGATTGACATACAAGTAAATAGAACAGATTTATGGCAAGGTAGCTCAGCTGGTGAGAGCGCACGGCTCATACCCGTGAGGTCGAGAGTTCGAATCTCTCCCTTGCTATTTTTATTGCCCTCACAGGTAATTTGCTATAGTTTAATATAGTTTAACAGGACATTTCATTTGAACTCTTAAATTGATTATTTGGCAAAGTTCAGTGTGTGTTTAGGTTTGGGCGGTCGGAAAAAATCTTTTTATGCGTTACCAAATGGGACGAAATGTCACTTTATTTGCTCTTATTGTCCGGCAAAAGTCCGGGGAAAAGATTTTTGCATGACCAACTATAGCCTGCATTCCCCCGATTTTACTAAATTGCACGGTTAAAGTGATTATTGGACATTTGAAGGAAAGTGTGAGTAAATCAAAAATTATTCTGCATGAAATTTACCTTTTAAGATTTTTATAAAAGGTCGGTAATTTTTTCTCAAAGGTAGGATACTGAAAAAATAAATTCAAAGACACAAAACAACATAATACTCGGAAATGGTGTTCCAATGTGGTTTGAAACGAGTTAATCTGTGTGTACGATGAATGAAACATATATTGATATCAAACGCATAGCAGAAATAAAGGGACTTAAAAGCACCCGCTCAATAAGGATTGCTATTCAAAAAGGTAAATATATAGCAAGAGAAGTCAAAGTTAACGGCGGAACTTCTTATGAAATATTATATTCATCATTAGAACCTGAAATACAGGAAAAACTGTTGAAAATAAAATAAATTTTGTATCCGAAAATGCAAAAATGAATGCTCTTGCAAGAGTAGATATTGTAACAGCATTAATGAATATCAGAACAAAATACCCGACTAAAAAAGAAGCGGATGATGTGTTTTTAGATTTATATAATAGCGGATTATATTTACCGCAAATATTTAAGTTTGTCGGAACAATATCAATCGGAACTTTACACCGATGGGTTAAGGCTTATGAAAATTATGGTACAAAGGGGTTGCTTCCTCAGAGAAAAACAAATCAACTTGTGGAATATAATTCTAAACTAAATGAAGAGATGAAAAAAGTTTTTCTGACTTATCTCCTACATCCGAATAAATTTAGTATCGGAAAATCTATAAGTTTAACAAAGCATATTTTAGAAAAACGCGGATATGAGGATATTCCATGCAACCTGACATTCAGAAGATTTGCGGAACATTTTAAAAAGCAGAATTATTCAAAATGGGTAATTATGAGAGAGGGAGAAAAAGCATACCATGACAAAGTCGAACCGTATATCGAAAGAGATATTTCAAAATTAGAAGTTGGGGATGTTTTAATAGCCGATGGGCATGTGCTCAACTTTCAAGTAATAAACCCGTTTACCGGCAGACCGACCAGAGCTACTTTGGTCGGT
>CADBFN010000030.1 GCA_902794035.1 uncultured bacterium | reverse complement strand
ATCATATGTTATTGAACCGTAATCCATATCATACTGAGCCTGAGCAGAGATTGCCGCCTGATTTAAGGTAGATAATTCTTTTTTAAACAGAGTAGAAAATTTCTTACTATTCGAATTTTGAATTAATGTAGGTATGGTTATTGCCGCAACTACGCCCACAATGCCAATTGTTATCATTAATTCTGCTAAAGTGAAGGCAAAATGCTTGTTATGAGAGGCTTTTACCCCCCCCCCCCCCGAGGCGGAAACGCTTGTTATGACTGCTTTTTGACATGTTTAATTATCCTCTCTATTTTAATTCCATCATATTTAATTATTTATTTTTTTCAGGCTTTTGTCAAGATTTCAAAACATTTGTATTTTATTCAAAATTATTATTTATATATTTTTTTACCAATTTGAACTTTGGTCACATACATTGTTTCACAAGAACCGGAACCGCGACTTGTAATATCCGAATCTTTTCGCGAAAGACTTGTATGATAATTAAATTCTTTATTTTTGGATTTGTCATAATAAACCATATCTACAAGTTCACCTTCTATTTTAAAATCTTCAAATTTTTTCAGCTTAAGCATTGCCGCCATAATATTTCTGTTTGCAGGAATAATATGGGTATGCGACAAGTGAGAAGAAATATAGTCGGAAGAATAAGGAATACCTTCATTCCAACTCCAGTGCAATCTCCTTGCCCCTGTTAATTCTGTTTTTAGGCTATATACTTTTAAATACTTTTTATAAAGTTTTTTATCCGTCATACCTCCCCAGGCAGTACCCAAATCATACAACGCAACACTGTCAAAAAATTTGGATATAAACAAGAAATCATGATTTATTGCAACCGCTCTGCCGGATAATACATAATGAGCCTGAGGAATCATTTTAACCTTATTTGTATTTATCAGAGATTGATAAATAAAAGTTTTTTGCTTTTGTTCCGCAAGATTATAATTTTTTTGAACAGGCTCCTGCATTATATTGATTTTTTCCGCCGTATGACCGCTTGGAAAAGCAATCGAAAATTTTAACCAATATGTTAATGCCCCTCTGAAAATAAACAAAAAAACTAACGCTGAAATAATCGTTATTTTCATCTTTCGTTTTTTATGCTTGACAATATCTGCTTCCAGCTTATCGTCAATTTCATCAATATTTGGTACTATACTGTCCCTGTTCTTCATAGCCATTATTATAATATATTTTACAGAATTTTATACAAAATAATTCATACAATTATATTAGATAAATTTGTTTAAACTATACTAAAAAGTTGATTTTTTATTATAAAAAATCTGGCATAATAAGAACGTCATCACACATTTTGTAGGAATATATATGAATATCAATGAAAAATGTCTTTTAGGATACTTAAAAAATCCCGACGAATTATCATATAACACTGAAATTTTAAAAATTAATAATAAAATTCTTGAACAGAAGTTTATTTTCAGAAATATTCTTGTCAATTTTCCTGCAATAAATTATACTGAAAAAGCAAAGGGGTAATTTTAAGAACTCCTATTATATTACTCAATATCTAATTGAGATTGAAATCTGACAGGAAAATTATGATAAAAAAATTTTTATATGCACTTTGGATATTAATTTTAGGTTTTTTGATTATTTTTGGATTAAAAAACGGAAATTATAAGACTTTTATATCCTCTATGGAAAACCGAAGCTTTGATATCAGACAGAGTTATATTTCTTCCGTCGGATTAAGAGAACATAACAGCAATATTGTCATTGTCGCCATTGATGATGCAAGTTATGAATACATACTTGAAAATTACGGAGAATGGCCTTTAGACAGAAGTATTTATGCAAAACTGACAGATTACATCGAAGCTCAGTCCCCAAAAAGTATTGCTTTTGATTTAATGTTTGTTAAATCCATAAAAAGCAGTGAAAACTCAGATAACGATTTAACAAACATATTCAAAAAATATAATAATGTATATACAGCAATGAATCTTGATAATCAGGAAGAAGATGTACGCAAACCGGCCGAGCTGCCCGAAAGTATAGCTGTTAACCTTGACAATAAATCTAAAAAAGTTGATACAAAATATTATGAATTTACAAATTGCAGAAGTATATTAGATAAAATACTACAAAACACATCAAATATAGGCATGATAAATGTTTTGCGCGGAGATGACGGCGTATTAAGACAAATGCCTCTTTTCTTAAATTATAACGGCAGATATTATCCGCAACTGGCACTAAAAGTTGCCTTGGATTCTTTGGGATTAAAAGATAAAAAAGATTTTGAAATAAATAAAAAAGGTGAATTGATTTTAGGAGATAAAAAAATTCCTGTCAATAATGACGGCTCTGTTATCCTTAATTGGTACGGAAGCACAGGAACTTACGAGCATATACCGTTATACAAACTATTAAAAGCAATGAACGGAGATAAAAAATATCAGTTTGATTTTAAAGATAAAATTGTATATTTCGGCGCAACTGTTTCCAGTTTGTCTGATATAAAAACTGTTCCTGTTGATAAGGTTTATCCGGGAGTTGAAGTTCAGACAACATATGTAAATAATATTCTTGATAACAGTATTATTAAAAAGGCAAGTCCTGAGTTAAATATTACTTTAACAATTCTGCTTGTAATATTAACTGTTGCAATTGTTTTGGCTCTTGACTCTATGCCTGTAATTATCGGATTAACAATTACCCTGTATTTTGTTCATTCAATATTAAGTTATTATCTTATGATTCATCAGAATTTATGGGTAGAAATTGTTTCGCCGATTTCATTTACAATAATGGCATTTATTATTACCGTTATCATCAAATATTTAATTAAATCAAAAGATTTTGACAAACAATATAAACTGGCAACAACAGACGGTTTGACAGAATTATATAATCACAGATATTTTCAGGAACAAATGCAAATGTTCTGTGCAAATGCAAAACGATATGAAAATGTATTTTCACTTATTATTTTGGATATAGATTTCTTTAAAAAATTCAATGACAACTTTGGACATCAATCAGGTGATGCGGTATTAAGACAAGTTGCGCTCACCCTGAAGAAAAATGTACGTTCAAGCGACATAGTATGCAGATACGGCGGAGAAGAAATGAGTATAATTCTTCCTAATGCAAAAGAAGAGGAAGCCGTTAATATTGCTCAAAAATTGTGTGATATTATTGCAGCTCAAACATTTAAACTTAGTAATAACAGGGAAAGTAAAGTTACAATCAGCCTTGGAGTAGCAACATACGGGGCAACTGACGGAACAGAACCCGCAAAAATTATCGAATCCGCAGATAAAAGATTATACAACGCAAAAGAAAACGGCAGAAATAGAGTAAATTAACATAAAAAATGAATACAAATTATATTGATAAAAAAATTGATATAAAAGAATTAAAATCTGATTCGCCATACAATCCGTATCTGATTGCTAATAACGAAAAACAGATTGATGAAATCTGCGAATTTCTGCAAAATGATAAAAAATTAATGCTTTTAAACGGCTTTGCCGGCTCAGGTAAGGGTGAAATTTTAAACTATGTGACATCACATCTTAAACAGGATGTTATTTTTATAAAATATATGTGTCTTGAAACAACAATTCTTGATGATATGCTTTTATCATTTTTTGAAAGTTTCAGAAATTACGCAATTAAAGGAACGATTACGCTACCAAAAGCAAAAGTCGATAATTTTACCCAAAAAATAAATTCTTATTTTAATGCCGTACATAACCCAATTGTTGTAGTATTACATTCGTTTCAGGCAATTTTAAAAGAAAACAAAAAAGAAATACTGAGTTTTATAGAACACCTTGAAAAATTTGAAAATGTAAAAATTATCCTGTCTTCAAGAACTTTTAATTATGAAGAATTTAATAATACTGATTTTTACAGAACTTCTGTTCTTGCATTTACAAAAGAAATATTTGAAAAATATCTCAAAGACTGCGGAATAAAAAATATAGGACCCCTGTCAAACGAACTCTATAAACAAACAAGAGGATACTACAGCACAATAATTTTGTCTGTCAGAATAATGCAGTTAAGGCAATACAGTCTTGTAAAATTTCTCGAAGCTTTTTCCAAAAGCGCAATGTCATTTTCAGAATTTGTACGCAAAGAAGCACTTATGCTGATTGATCCTGTCAGCCTGCATTTGTTCAGACTTCTTGCACTGATGCGGATACCGATTCATGTTAATTTAATTAAATCCCTGCATTTGTTTAATCAGGAAAGAATATATTTCTTTGTTCAAAATCACATTCTTTCGGTAGATGGTGAAAGCCTGTATTTAAAAGATTTTTACAGAGAAATTATTGAACAACAGATTCAGCCAAGCGTAATGCTGAAATTACACAAAGCATGCATTGATTTATATGAAACACAATTGCCTTTAAAACCATTAGAACGTGATTTAAGGTTATCAAGACAAACAATGAGAAATGAAATAGATTACCACAATCTGTTCCTACCTAAAAAGCCACAAATTCTATCACAGCCAAATCTTGCTCAGTTTGTTCAGCCTCTTACACCAAAAGAAAATACTGTTGAAATAAAACCTGCAATTACTACTGAAACAAAAACAGAAGAATCAAAAGAAGAAAAAATTGAAAAAATTAATTTCATATTTGAAGATGAAACAATATTAGACAACATTGCCAATTCTATTAATAACTTTATTCAGGAAAAAGTTGAAAATAAAGAAGTTGTTGAAAACAGTACAAAAATGACTCTGACAGAAATTTTGAATTCTGCTAAAGACGAAGAAACAAAATATAATTATAAACATGCGGTTTTATTATATCAAAGTGCACTGAATAAAACTGATGATGAAAATTTTGATACGTTTTTGCCGACAATATACAAAAAATTAGCTCAGGCATACAAACACCTGTCTGATTGGCATAACGCTTTAGAATATTTTACAAAATTGCAGGATTATTATTTTAATATATCCGAAGAAGAAAAAGCCTGGGAAATTCAGCTTGAAATGGCTTCTGTTTATTTTGCAACATATAAACAGGAAAATGCAAAATATATTCTCAACGAACTGGATAAAAAAGAAAATCTGCCAAACAATTTGAGAATAAAAGTTTATCTGAATTTTGCAAAAATATCAGATAATATGAACGAAGAATTTTCGTACTATCAAAAATCAGTTAAACTTATTGATGACAATACGGATAAATCTGTTCTTGCTCAGTTATACTACCGCATTGCAGGAATTTTTGACGAAAAAGATGAAATAGAAAAAGCTGCATATTATTACAAAAAATGTATAGAAATTAAACAAAATAATCATTATCTGTCAAGAGCAATGGCAAACCTTGCACAATTATATGACGAAACAGGAAATACTAATTCCGCCCTTAAATATTATGAAAAAAGTATAGAAATAGATAAAGAAATTAAAAATTATAACGGTTTATATTCAAGCTGCAGACATTTATCCGAAATTTACTCCTCAAAAGACAGTACAAAATCACTTGAATATATGCAATTGGCATATCATTATGCCAAAGAACTGAACGAACCGTTTTATATTACTGACATATGCTCTGAAATCGGAAATTATTATTTACTGCGCAAAGATTTTGACAATGCTTACAAATATTTCAGTTTAGGTAAAAATACAGCCAAAACATCTATGACTAAAGATAATACAAACAAATTTGAATCGAAAATAGAATATTTGAAAAAAATGGTTTCCCCTGATGAATTTGAAAAATTGAGAGAAAAATATGATAAATAAAGAAAATTTTGAAAAATACATACAAACTTTTACACAAGAAAATCATAAAGTTAATCTCATTTCAAAAAATGATGAAAAATTACTATGGGAAAAACATATTTGCGATTCTTTGGGTTTGAGTTATTTTTTTGATAAATACGGTATTCCTTCCACTTTACTTGATATTGGCACCGGCGGAGGTTTTCCGTCTGTTCCGGTAGCAATAGAATATCCGCAGATTCAAATAACTGCCGTTGATAGTATTAATAAAAAAATTCGCGCAGTCGAAAATATTAAAAATATTTTGAATCTTAAAAATCTGAATCCTGTTTGCAACAGAGTTGAAAATATAAATGAAAAATTTGATGTAATTACCTCCAGAGCCGTTGCTTCATTAGATAAAATTTCCGCTTATGCATTACCAAAGCTTAAACCAAACGGCTATTTTGTTGCATTTAAATCAAAAAAAGTTCAGGAAGAAATAAACCTTGCCCAAAAAGTTTTAAAAAAATATAACGCTAAAATAATTGATATTATTAAATACGAATTGCCGCTTGAAGAAAAGATTGAAAGGAATTTGGTAATTATAAAAATCTGATTACCTGTAGTGAAAAATTTTATTTGATATAAAATAACAAATTAATCAAAAAATCTGCAACAAGCATATATATTGTAGAAAGAATTGCCGCCCTTGTGGTAGAAGTTCCGACCTCTTTTGCTCCGCCTTTTGTTTCATAACCTTTTGAAGCACAAACAAGAGCAATTAATCCTCCAAATATACAGGCTTTTAACAAGCTTACATATATATCTTTTGTTGCCATCCATGCCCATGCAGAATGCCAGTATCTTGCCGGATGCAATCCTATTGTTGCATTTGCAACAACCATACCTCCTGCAATACCAATAAATTCAGCTATCAGAACAACCATCGGAACTGTTATTGCCGAACCCAAAATTCTTGGAGTGAAATAATAACCTATAGGGTCTATTTTTAATGTTTTTATGGCATCAACCTGAGATGTAACCTGCATATTTGCAATTTCTGCTGATATTGCCGTTCCTGCTCTTGCACCGATTGCCAAAGCCACAAACCCCGGAGCAATCTCTCTTATCATTACTATTGTAATTGTTCCGCCAATATAAGCTTCTGCACCGGTCATTAAAAATTCTTTTGAAACCTGAATTGCAATAACCGCTGCGGCAATAAACGCAATAACCAAAGATATCGGCAATGAATCATAACTGATTGCTGCTGCCTGACTTATAACTGTTTTGAAACGCTGATTTCCGCCAAACAAATACTTTATACAAATTATTAAATTTTGAATACAAACACCTAAAAATCTAATCATTTGATATTGAATATATCATAAAAAAAAACATTCGACAAACAGAAGTCAGACTTTACTATTTATCAAAATCAAATAATTCTTTCATTTTACAATCTAATATACCTGCTATTTCAAGTAAAAATGGCAAACTTGGTTGTTTTTCTCCTCTTTCAATACAACCTATATAATTTCTTGCACTTTGCAATCTGAATGCAAGTTCTTCCTGCGAAATACCAATAGATTTTCTTCGCTTTTTAATATTTTGTCCTATTTTTTTATAAATATCCTGATATTTATTTTTATCTCTTGCCATACCACCTATTGTGTGGTATTTTTTTATAAGTTTCTACCACCTGTGTGGTTGCATAAAAGGAAAATTTATGACATATAAAAAAACAATTTTAGTAGATTTAGATGGTGTTTTAAATACTTATGACGGAAAATATGATGAAAATTTTATTCCACCAATAAAAAATGGAGCATACCAATTTTTGGAAAAATTATCGTTTAAATTTGAAATAAAAATTTTTACAACAAGAAATAAATTTCTTGCAAATAAATGGATTATTGAAAATAAATTAAACAAATTTGTTGCAGATGTGACAAATTTCAAATCTCCGGCTTTTCTTATCATTGATGACAGATGTATAAACTTCAGAGGAAACTTTGACAATACCTTAAAAGAAGTTGAAAATTTTGATACTTGGTACAGTTCACTATAAAAAAATAAGACCCCTGAATTTGGGGTCTTATTTTCCATATGTGTTTATTTTATTGCCTAATTATTTGCCACACCGTAATGTTGTTCTGCATATTCATCATCACGAGCTCTTAAGTACATAAGTTTTAATTCTTCATCATTTACTGTAACAACTTTTACACCTACCAAATGATCTTCTGTAGAATAATCAGGGTTTGTTCCCCATTTAATTGCAGGATCTGATGCTATTAAATCTTTTAGTAAAATGTTGCTTCCGACAGAACCTTTGTCTAAGTATCCTTTACCAACTCTGCCATCTTCTCTGTATAAACCAGTATGAGGATCATAAGAGAATACTTTTACAGAATCACCAACTGTCTGGAAGAAATATCTTTGAACTAAGTTGTTATCATAAATTGAAGTTTTTTCATCCCATGGGTTTACATATGTTTCAAAGAACACACCTTTTGGTGAATTTAATTTTTTACCACTGTATGTTTGAATTGTAAATCTTGATGTAGGAATTCTATATACATCTTTTCCCCATCCTTTGTGGTTGCCTAACCAATCTAAATCTTCTCTGTCATATACAAGAACATTTTTTGAAGATTCTAACTGATTCATTTCTGCAACAAATCTTTGACCGTATTCCCACTCACGAATTGCCTGATAATTTACGATATTTTTTCTTTGAGGGGTCATACCGTCAATATCATATTTATCGTTGATTTTTGCTAATGTGTCTAATGGAATTGGTTTTTGATAATTATCTTTCCATTTTGTAATTGTATCATGGGTAACGTGATAACTACCGGTATCTACATATACAACAACCGGAATTTCTACCGGAATTTTTACCGTATCACCAGGTAATTTCACCGTATCACCGGGAAGATAAATATATTTTGTTTCTCCCGGTTCTTTTATATAAACAGTATCTCTGCCTGCACAACATGTATCACAATGACATCCTTTACCATGCGTGCTGAAATTAAATATTGCTGTATCATTTGCATATGCACTTGAATTTGATTCTGATTTAGAGATTGATTCTGATTTTGCCCAAGTATCATCTTTTTCACAGCTTGTTGTTAATGCAGGTGTTGCTGTTAATAACATCAATGAACCTAAACCTGCTAAAGTTGCATTTTTCATTGAATTGCCATTATCTTTTCTTCCGCTGAAGTATAATGATGCAGTTATTCCTTGATTTTCTATCGGTTTTTCTTTTGTTTGAGATGGGGTAACTGCCTTATGAGCCAATCTTGACTGACCATAATTAAAATTAGTAACTGAATTTACTAGCATATTATTTGCCTCCTATTATTTGCTTTTTTCTTTTTTTAAGTCTAAACATGTTTTTACTTGCTAGCATGAATTTTAAAAATCATGGCAACAAACAATTTTTTTAAGCTATTACTGGATTTTAGCCTAAAAACTCTTGTTTACATTTCTTAACGTTTCTGTTTTTTATTTCTTTTTCAGGGTAGGAAATGCTATTACATCTCTTATTGAAGGTGAATCTGTCAAAAGCATGACCAGTCTGTCTATTCCCATGCCAAGACCACCCATAGGAGGAACTCCATGTTCTAATGCACAAATATAATCTTCATCTATCGGCATTGCTTCTTCATCACCTTGCGCTTTTGCCTGCATTTGAGCTTCAAATCTTGCTCTTTGATCTATCGGATCTGTTAATTCAGAAAATGCGTTATCTATTTCCCAACCGTTGATTCTTGTTTCAAATCTTTCTGTCAGGCGAGGATTATCTCTGTGAACCTTTGCCAATGGAGATATATCTCTCGGGTAATCATAAATATGTATTGGCTGAATAAGAGTCGGTTCTACTTTTTCTTCAAATACTTTTTCTACAACCTGACCCCAGTTTGAACATTCTTCGGTATCTATATGAAGTGTTTGTGCAGTTTTTACTGCATCTTCAAATGTCTCTATTTTATTAAAATCAATTCCTGTTGCTTCTTCTACTGCACCAAGCATTGTTTTTCTGTCCCAAGGCGGAGTTAAATCTATTTCATTTTCGCCATATTTAATTTTTGTTGTTCCAAGAACTTCTTTTGCAACATAAGCAACAAGTTCTTCTATCAAATCCATCATATCGTAGTAATCTACATAAGCCTGATAAAGTTCTATCATTGTAAATTCCGGATTATGACGGGTATCAATACCTTCATTTCTAAATGAACGGTTTATTTCAAAGATTTTTTCACTCACACCGCCTACCATGAGTCTTTTTAAGTATAATTCAGGCGCAATTCTCAAATACATATCCATATCCAGGGTATTGTGATGAGTAATAAAAGGTTTTGCATTAGCTCCGCCTGCCTGTGGATGAAGCATTGGTGTTTCTACTTCCATAAAACCTTTTGAAATTAAAAATTCTCTTATTTTCTGAATTATCAAACTTCTTTTCTGGAAAGTTTTGCGAACATCTTCATTTGTTATCATATCAACATATCTTTGACGATATTTTGTTTCAACATCTGTTAAACCATGAAATTTTTCCGGTAATGGCAGCAAAGATTTTGAAAGAATTTCTATTGATGTTGATTTTATAGAAAGTTCGCCTCTTGGAGTTCTTCTTACACTGCCTTCAAAACCAACTATATCACCTATATCTACGGTTTTTAATGTTTTCATATCTTCTTCATTTAAATTTTCTTTGTGAGAAAATACCTGAATTTTTCCTGATGCATCAACTAAATCAATAAACATTCCTGAATTTCTCATTGCCATAACACGACCTGCAACTTTATAGCAATCTTGAGTTTCTTCACCGGCCTGCAAGTTGGCATATTTATTCTGCAAGTCTTGTGCCATTATTGTTTTTTCATATTTATACGGATAAGGATTTAGTCCTCTTTCTCTTAAATTACCTGCTTTTTCTACTCTAATTTGACGTATTCTGTCCTGAGAAGAACCTGTATCTTTTGCTATTTGTTGTATTTCTGCCATTTTCATATCCTCTTTTCTTTTATTTGTAGCTTTATCATATCATAAACAAAATATATTTATGAGATTTTGCTATTATATATAAATTGTGTAAACTTTTTTATTTTATGAAAAAAATATTTTATAATATGTGATATACGGGAGGTAAATATGAAATTTTTACATACTATGATAAGAGTTAAAGATATTGAAAAAAGTTTAGATTTTTATACGAAACTTTTTGATATGGAACTTGATAAGAAAAAAAGACTTGATGATTGCTGGCTATATTTTTTGACAGACAAAGAATCCGGATGTCAGATTGAATTAACTTATAACGATGAAACTCCAAAAGACGGATATTACATAGGAAATGGCTTTGGCCATTTTGCATTTGGAGTAAAATCTATGGAAGAATTCAGTGAAAAACTAAAAAAATACAATTATGAATATTTATATGAACCATATGATTTGACCGGAAAAGGTTCTAAAATTGCGTTTGTAAAAGATCCTGACGGATACGAAATTGAACTTATAGAAAAAGTCAAATGGTAAAAGTTTTAAACAAGTGAAATATTATATTAATTTATTTATATATATTAATAAATTAATATAACAATAATAATAACAAAAAAAATTTGTACAAAACTCTGCAAACCATAGTAAATATAAATAAAATAATTGTCAGAAAATTGTAGAAAAAAAAGAATAAAAAAATAAAAAAATGTAGAAAAAATCCAAGTAATAAGAAATTGTAGAAAACAAAAAATAAATAAACAATTTTTCTACAAAAAATAAACAAAAAAATGTTCAAAAACTACGAGAAATTTTTATCAGATTTTGATGAAGTATTACTTCTTCTGAAAAATCAACAAAAAAAATACATACACTGTAAAAAAGGATGCAGTATTTGTTGTGAAAAAGGAAACTATCCGTTTTCACAAACAGAATTTGCATATTTGACAGAAGGTTTTATAAATTTGCCCAATGAAAAAAAAATAATTGTTCAAAAAAATATAAAAGAATTATTGAAAGAAAAAGAAAATTCAAATAACGAAATATTTGAACACAAATGCCCATTTTTAATAGATAAAGAATGTTGTGTTTATAAATACCGCGGCATAATATGCCGAACTTTCGGAATCTGTTATTATGATGATTTTTCTAAATATGTAAGACTTCCGCAATGTGTATATGATGGTTTGAATTATTCAGAATATTTTGACAAAGAAAACAATGTATTAAAAATAAAAAACGTGCCAAAGATAAATCTGCGAATAGACAGAGTCTTAAATAGCGAACTGGCACAAAAATACAATATAAAATGCGAAGAAATAAGACCTATGTTAGACTGGCTTCTAAAATAATGAAAAAAGACCCGTTCTGTTTCAGAACAGGTCTTTTAAAAAGTGAATGTATTTTTTTAATTTAATTTGATTTGTTCATTTGGTTTTATGATAACAACTCTTTTTCTGCTGTCAGAAGGAAGTGGTTGTTCATAATGTTTATTGTTTAATTTCATTAACTCTTCTGTTTTTGCAAGAATTTCTTTATCTGATGGTTTATAATTCGGATCATTTTTATGTTGATTAATCAGATATTGTTTTGCAATGTTCCAGAGATTATCACCTTTTTTGACCGTATATGTTTCAGAAGGTTTTGGAGTTGGTTTTACCGGTGTTGGTTTTGGAGTAGGAGTCGGTTTAACTGGAGTTGGTTTTACCGGTGTTGGATTAGGATTTACCGGAGTTTGGTTTTTATTGTCTTTGTATTTTTTGTATAAGTAAATACCTCCGCCAATAAGACCGGCAAGACCTAAACCAAGAAGTCCCCATTTTGCAGCTTTTTTCCAAACACTAGGTTTTTTGGTAACTGCACCAAAACCATTTTCCATAAATACTTTAGCAGAATCTTTTGCAGATTTTGCTGCTTTACCAATTCCAAGATTTTTTTCAATTGTACCGGCGTTAATTACCGGCTTTTGTTTAAGAGCTTTTGCAACATCATTTTTAATAAATACGCCCATGGATTCTCTTGCGGATTTTGCAACATTGTCAATGCCAAGACTTTGATTAATTGTACCGGCGTTAATTACTGGTTTTTGTTTTAATGCAATACTAACGGCATCTTTTACTTTTTGTCCAGCCTGTGCATTTGATAAAAATCTTCCTGTTTTTGCATCTCTAATACCATAACCCAAAAATTTTACAATAGAACTAATAGCAGTCATTCTTAAATCCTCCTTAATTTTCCCTATATTTTTGTATTTCCCCTATGCTTTAATAAAAAATTTTTTCAAAATGAAATTGCCCATGGGTATTTATGGCGTATATACTTTTCGTAACATTTGTTTACATATAGACCGGAAATGCAAATTTATCAACCCTTTGATGTATGAAAACTCTGATTAAAAGAAATATAATCAATAAAAAGGGGAGAGAAATTATGCTTTCAAAAACATTAGAAACTTCTATGAAAAAGGCAATGAAGTACGAAAATCTGACAAGAGCATCCAGATTTGCCAAAATAGATAATACTTTAAATGACGAAAAATCATTGGAAAAAGAATTTCTAATGCTTCAAAAGATATCAGATTATGTTAAAGAGGATATAAAACCTCAAAATAATGATATATCTGATGAAATTGTGCAAAGTTTAGATTTAGAAGAACAATTAACTGATGAAACAGAATATATCCCGCGTAAATTACCATTTTTCAGATCAATTCAAAGTAAATTATCAGAAGAATTCAGCGTATAAAGAATAATATAATAAATACTGTTGCGATAAAAAATTCTTGTCATAAAATAATATTGTGTAATTAAAAAAGACAGGAGTAAAAATGTTTCAGGTATATACAGCAAAGGACAAATCACAGTTATCAAAAAATTTGATAGGGGAATTTAAAGATTACGGAGATGCAATGGATTGTGCAGAAAAAGCAATAGAAGGCAAAACAGATTTAAGATATATTGTAGAAGAAACAAACGGTTGTGTAGATAGTTACGGAGAATTGATAGCAACAGTAGTTGCAGAAAGCGATTAATCTTCTTTATAGCCAAAGCTTTTCAGAATATTATCTTTTTTTCGCCAATCTTTTTCAATTTTAACTTCAAGTCCAAGGAAAACTTTTTTATCAACAATTTTTTCCAGTTCTTGTCGTGCTTGTGTACCGACAGTTTTAAGTAAATTACCGTTTTTACCTATGAGGATTCCTTTCTGGCTTTTTGTTTCGCAAAAAATAGTTGCATAAATTTTATCAATATCGTCTTGTTCAAAATAGTTTTCGATTTTTACCGCAACGGCATGAGGAATTTCGTCAGAAGTATTTAAGAGAATTTTTTCTCTGATAATTTCTTGTGCAACATCGCGCATGGTTTCTTCTGTAACAACATCCTCCGGATACATAATTTCTCCTTCAGGAAGTTTTTTAAATAAATTTTTCAGTAAAGTATCAATATTTCGTCCTGTTTTTGCGGAAATTCTTACTACAGGCAGATTTTTTTCAAAAAGAGTTTTATAACTGAGAAGATTTTGTTCTATTTTCTCGGTTTTTTTAATTTTATCAACTTTATTCATAACAATAATGATGGGAATGTTTGTTTCCAGAAGATTTTGTACAATCCATTTATCTCCTTTTCCTGCCGGTTCTGAGCCATCAACTAAAAATAAAATGACATCCGCATCAGGAATTGCAATTTTAGCTTCATCAATAAGAAATTCGCCAAGCTTATTTAGTGGTCTGTGAATACCCGGAGTATCAATGAAAATAATTTGTCCCTGTTCATTTGTCAAAATGCCCTTAATTCTTTTTCTGGTAGTTTGTGCTTTATCTGTTGCAATAACAATTTTCTGCCCTAAAATTTGATTCAGAAGGGTAGATTTTCCGACATTGGGACGGCCTATAATTGTTACAAATCCGCATTTCATAATTTAATTGTAACATAAATTAACCAAATATTAATAAAGTGGCAAAAAATTTTATTCTCGTCTATTATATAAATAAAAGTGTAGTTTTATTAAATTTAATGGGAAAAATGATAAATAAAAAATTTATAATATCAGCAATACTTTCGGTCGTTTTGTTTTCAGGAAACATTGTTTTTGCAGATTCTAATGATTTACTTCGCATGGATGTGAAAAAAGCTTCAACAGAAGATACGGTAGATGTAACTTTTTATACAACAGGAGCTCCGACAAATACGGTTGTTACGAGAAAAACAGGAAATTCATATGTAGTATTGCTGCCAAATGTTGCAGGAAATCAATCAGTAGTTCCTGCATTAGGCGGTGTAAAAGATTTGATTTCGGATGTAAAAGTAAAAAAAGTAGATGATGGAATTGGTGGTTATACAAAAATAACTTTTAATACAATAAAACCGGTCAAAATTCAGACTTACACAAAAAAAACTGCTCCTTTGACCAAAGCTCAACAGGATTACAAAAATTTAATTGCACAAAACAGCAAATTTGATCCGAATAAAAAAATGGAGAATTTTAAAAAAGTAAGTAATTCTTCAACAACTGTAAAAATGGCTTCGGTTGAGAAAACTCCGGTTCAGCCAAAACAAGATGTACCAAAAACTACACAAACAAAAGCATCAGCCCCAAATACAACAAAAATATCTCTAAAACCGATAGAAGTAAAAACGCTTTCTGTTAAAGAAGAATTAAATAAAATAAAAAATTCAAAAACAGTAAACACAGAAGAAAAAAATAGTATTACCCCAAAAACAGAAAAAGAAAACTTAAAAAAATCCACAACAACGGTTGCGCTAAAACCGGCATTTGATTTGGTAAACCCGCCAAAAGAATCAAAGGCAATCTCTAAGGCCGGACAAAAATCAACTAAGAAAAATGTAAAAACCAAAACAATTCATAAGCCAATACCGATACTTCCGATTGCAGGTGCTTGCTCCGTTATAGGTTTATTTATTCTCGGCTGGTTGATGAATATTCTTGCAAAAGCCGTTGGGAATAATTCAAATAAATTGAGAGAATTTTTGGAAAATTATGAATCAGAACAAGAAAAAGTTGATACTACTAATTACGAAAATATAATAGATAAAGAAAATCTTAACTGGCAGGAAAAATATAAATTGTATTCTGAAGCAAAAGAAAAACAAAATCAAAAAGCTTCAAATATGTCTTATATTGCAAATTCTGATGGTAAATCCGGAACTATTGTTTCAAATGATATGACCGCGCGTGTATCACAGATGGAACATGCTTTGTCTCAAACAACAAATCAAAACAAAACAAAAATGTCTAAAACGGGTGTTCAGTCCGCAGAAGATGCAATTATCAGAAGAATGTCCGGCTTAAATTTGAAATCATTTGCAAAAAATGTAAACTTAAAGCAAACAAGCAGACATAATATCTCCCAAATGGAAGATGAAATAACAACAAATCCGTTAAAAGAAAGCAAATTTGTAAATTTGGAAAACTCTTCTTTAACAATGAGTCAAAGAAATATTGGCGGTCATAGTTTTGGTATTTCTGATTTGGTAAGAAGGGGAAGAAGATTTTTACCTAAAAAACAGGTTTCTGATGAAGCATTAAAACAACAGGAACAATATCTTGTTTCCTCAATGGAAGAATATTTAAAACTAATAGATAAAGAAAACAATGAATCGGCGGAATTATCAAATAATGCATCAAATCTTATGCCAAGACGTAATCGTAATGATATGATGCGTTCAACAAATCCAATGTCAGGTCCAAAATTACCGTTTAAAAATAAAGCAAATGAACAAAACTTTGGTGGAATTTCCGTAACATCAAGATATGATATAGACAGCGACAAAAGTATATACATGGTTGAATCAGACGGAGTTTCCGCATTGATCGGCAAAGTTGGAGAAAATGTGTTTGTATTGAAAAAATTTGATAAAATAGTAAACAAACCGCTTCAGGTAAGACTTGATTACGGAAATGTATATATAGTGAGAGTTGGCGGATTTAAGTGCCTTGTAGATGTTAGCGAAGACAAAATGGGAACATTACTTGAAATTTAAAATTTATAAGCACATAAAAATTTTTTAGAAAATTTACACTAAGCGCATACAATGACTATAATGCATCAAGTATTAGTATTTGAAGATCTTGTAAAAGCCTATTTTGATTGTCGCAGATATAAGCGCAATAAATTAACTTCGCTGGCATTTGAATACGAACTGGAATCTAATTTATGCCGTTTATATGACGAATTAGTAAGCGGAGAGTACAAAATAGGTTTAAGTGTTTGTTTTGTTGTTTTGAATCCAAAGCCGCGTGAGGTTTGGGCGGCAAATTTTCGTGACAGAATAGTTCATCATCTAATATATAATGCGGTTTCGGAACGTTATTATCGTTGTTTCATATCGGACACATACAGTTGTATTCCTAATCGTGGGACAATTAATGCTGCGAAGGCTTTGAATAAGTATATAAAAGAGTCTTCGTATAAATTTTCTAAAGAAGTTTATTATTTAAAATGTGATATAAAAAATTTTTTTGTGAGTGTTAATAAGGATATTCTTTATGAATTAATTAAGAACTTAGTTACGGAAGATTGGTTGCTAAAACTTATAAAGCAGGTGATATACAATGATTGTAGTAGAACTTGTACGCTTCATTCTCCAAAGTGGAAGTATGATTTAATACCGAAGTATAAAAGTTTATGGCATACGGCTTCAAATAAGGGGTTGCCTATTGGGAATTTAACTAGTCAGTTTTTTAGTAATGTTTATTTAAACGTGTTGGATCAATACATAAAACATCATTGGCACTGTAAGTATTATTGTCGTTATGTTGATGACTTTGTTATATTGGATGAGAATCCACAAAAGCTTAATGCTATTCACAGGGATTTGACACTATTTTTAAAAGAAAAATTGGATTTAGATTTACATCAAAATAAAAAATCGATAAATAAGGTTGTTCGTGGTGTGGATTTTGTTGGTTTTGTAAATAAGCCGGGGCGTGTATTTATTCGTCAAAAAACAATAAAGAAAATTTTTAAAATAATCCGTTGTTACAAACAATCAAATAATTGGTATGAAAAAGATAATATAGAATCATACATCAGGACACTGAACAGTTATTTGGGATTGTTGCGCAATGTAAACGGCTATAATTTGCGAAAAAAAATATGCTCTGAGAGTATAAATTTGTTTATAGGTTGCGATGATGAGTTTACGAAATTATTTTCCAATTTTAAAAACACCATTTTTTAATTGGTAATTGTATAGCAATGTTACAGTAAATTCATATCTTGCAAGTACAAATAAAATATGTTATACTAATTATAATGATAATAGGTTGGAGATGAAATAATGAGAAAACAAAAACCCGAAAACGCAATCATAACAAGCATTTCAACCTCGGGGGGGGGGGGGGGTAAAAGCCTCTCATAACAAGCGTTTTGCCTTCACTCTGGCGGAATTAATGATAACAATTGGCATTGTGGGTGTAGTTGCGGCAATAACCATACCTACATTAATCCAAAATTCAAACAGTAAAAAGTTCTCTACTCTGTTCAAAAAAGAATTATCTACCCTGAATCAGGCGGCAATTTCTGCTCAAGCTCAGTATGATATGGATTACGGTTCAATAACATATGATAGCGACCCTTCAACCTGCGGAAGTGATAAATTCTCTGATTCTCAATCAACAATGTGTGCGTTGTTTAATAGTACACTTTCAGCCAAAAATTATATTGGTGTTTATGGAGAAGTGAATGGTTCAATTTTTAATTCTAAATATCAATTTACAAAAAATACCGACGGTTTTGATCCGACAAACTTTTTACTTTATACCTTAGCAGACGGTTCAATTGTGGGTTTTAATCCAAACGCGAAACGCTGTAGCCTTGAATCAGGTCAAACAATAAATAAATCAATCCTTACAGACGAAAACGGTCTAAAAAATTGTATCGGATTT
>CADBFN010000029.1 GCA_902794035.1 uncultured bacterium | reverse complement strand
AATCTCTGCTCAGGCACAGTATGATATGGATTATGGAATGATAACTTCAGAAAGCACCCCTTCAACCTGTGCAACAGACTCACTTTCAGGCGGACAATCAACCATGTGTGGGTTATTAAATAACACATTAGCAGGTAAAACATATATGGGTGTATATGGTGAAGTAGCAGGCTCAATGATTTTGACAAAATATCAGTTTACAAAAAAGACAGACGGCTTTGATCCTGCAAACTTTTTAATATATTCAATGGCAGACGGTTCAATAGTAGGTTTTAACCCGAGTATGAAAAATTGTTCATTGAGCGGAGAATTAACAAAATCAGTATTAACAGACTCAAACAAACTTGCAAATTGTATCGGATTTATAGATGTAAACGGAGTAAGCCTGCCAAACAAGGAGGTAACGTGCTCAGACGGTACAAGTGCATTAGAACCAAATAATCCATGTACATTGAAATCAAATGGTTTTGGATTAGGGGATGTATTTCCCGTAGTCTTTCATAACGGTACAGTTGAACCCGCAACCAACGCCGCAAAAGCCTTTTTCTCCGGAGAGTCATCAAGTGCCACTGATGATATATCTGAGAATGAAATAGATTTTTCAAAATGGGAGCCATTCAGCCCATCTCCGATGAGTAAGTCTGATTGTTTAAAAAACAAAGAAAAATATGGCATAAGTGAATGCTACCATGATAATTATTATTGGGCAGGAGCAATGAAATATTGTCAAGACCAAGGAAAACGCTTGCCAACTCAAGAGGAACTGGACAAACTTGCAGATGAGATATATACCTGTGATGGAGAGACAACAACTGAAACAACAGAATCGGGAGAAGTAACCAGATGTAATGGGTCAAAACACCTAGACACGAGTAAATATCCAAACCTATCCGGTTTAGGCTCCTCCTGGAACTCCTTGTGGTCAGGCAGTGAGTTCAGCGCCTACGGCGCGTACAGCCGGTACTTCGGCAGTTCGTACTCGGACGGGAGCAACTACAGCCGCACCAATTTCGACTTCGGGGCCGTTTGTGTGGGTGATCTGAAGTAGGGTAGGGGCCGTTTATACGCGCCAAATAGTAGAAGCGTAGGTCAGGTATTTGCCTAATAATAAAAGGCTTATTACTGAATTTTAACATACCTGAGGGGAACTTAATTCAAATATTCCCCTCGTTTTTTCAGTTATATGTGGACTTTATTTGTTCAAAAATATATAATAAGGATTATGAAACTGAATTTTAAAAATATTCCAACGCATGTAATACTTATTTTTGTATCGTTATTGTCGATATTTCCGTTTATATGGTTGTTATCTACATCTTTGAAAGGGGCGGGAGAAAATATTTTCGCTTATCCGCCAACTATTATTCCAAAAGATTTTACTTTCGATAATTATGTCGGAGTTTGGCAAAGAGTCGATTTAATGCGATATTTTATAAATTCAATGATTGTTGCAGGTGCAACAGTTGTGCTGAATTTAATTTTATCTTCTCTTGCGGCTTATCCTTTGGCAAGAATGGAGTTTAAGGGTAAAAAGATTACGTTTTTTGCTATTTTGGCAACTATAATGATACCTTTTCAGGCAATTATGCTTCCTGTGTATCTTATTACGCTGAAATTGCATCTGGTTGATAGCGTGAATGACGTAATGGGATTTATCGGATTGGTCATGCCTTTTGCAGTCAGTGCATTTGGAATATTTCTTATGCGGCAGGCTTTTTTGGCAATTCCGAGGGAAATGGAAGAAGCGGCTATTGTTGATGGCTGCAATGTTTTTCAGGTATTTTGGAAGGTGCTTTTACCTATGGTAAAACCGTCTTTGGCGGTTTTGGCAATATTTACATTTATAGGTTCGTGGGGAGAATTTTTGTGGCCAAGTATTGTTTTAACTAAAGAAGCAATGTACACTTTGCCTGTCGGAGTCAATAATTTGCAGGGAATGTTCTCATCAAACTGGCGCTTTATTGCCGCCGGTTCAATTATTTCTACCATCCCTATAATTATATTTTTCTTAGCTATGCAGAAATATTTTATTTCAGGTGAAAATGAAGGTGCGGTAAAAGGATAAATTTTCTTGCTTGCAAAGGGGGCATGTTTATCATAGGATAATCTTATATATTGTATATTTAGCTAAGGAGAAGATATGATAGAGCTATTGAAAAAGACTGCCTCTGAACAAAGCAAGGCATTAAAAAATAAAGAAATTTCAGCTGTTGAATTAACAAAGGCTGCGTTCGAAAGAATAAACGATTTGGATGAAAAATTGGGCGCATTTAATTCTTTAACAGAAAATACCGCACTTGAAACAGCAAAAAAAGTTGATGAAAAAATTGCAAAAGGAGAAGAATTACCGCTTTTGGCAGGTATTCCTCTGGCTTTGAAAGATAATATGAATCTGGTAGGTTCTAAAACTACAGCATCATCAAAAATTCTGGAAAATTTTGTATCTCCTTTCAATGCTACAGTAACAGAAAAATTATTAAATAATCTTGTACCGATTGTAGGAAAAGCAAATTTAGACGAATTTGCCATGGGTTCATCAAATGAAAACTCCGCATTTAAAAAAGTTCATAATCCTTGGGATTTGAATAAAGTTCCGGGCGGTTCTTCAGGCGGTTCGGCCGCAAGTGTATCATCTTGCGAAGCAACATTGGCATTAGGCTCTGATACAGGCGGTTCAATAAGACTTCCGGCATCATTTTGCGGAATTGTCGGTATGAAGCCTACATACGGCAGAGTTTCACGTTATGGTTTAATCGCTTTTGCTTCATCATTAGACCAGATTGGTCCGTTTGCAAGAAGCGTTGAAGATGCGGCTAATTTGCTTGAAGTAATTTCAGGACATGATCCGAAAGATTCAACCTCACTTAATATGCCTGTTGAACATTATGCTGATTTCTTAAAAAATGATATCAGAGGTAAAAAAGTCGGTATAATTAAAGAACTTATGGGAGAAGGCAATTCACCCGAAGTTGCTAAAGCAATCGAAAATGCGATTGAAACTTATAAAAAATTAGGTTGTGAAGTTAAAGAGATATCTCTGAAAAATATCAAGCATTCAATAGGTATTTATTATATTTTGGCAACTGCTGAATGCAGTTCAAACCTTGCAAGATTTGATGGTGTAAGATATGGTTACAGAACTCCTGATGCCAAAAATCTGATGGAAATGTACACAAAAACAAGAGCAGAAGGGTTCGGACCTGAAGTAAAACGCCGTATAATGCTTGGGACTTATGCATTGTCTGCAGGTTATTATGATGCATATTACAAAAAAGCTCAGCAAATGAGAGCTTTAGTGACTCAGGATTTTGTAAACGCTTTCAAAGAAGTTGATGTTTTGATTTCTCCAACCTGCCCAAATACTGCATTTGAACTAGGTGCAAAAGCATCTGATCCTTTGTCAATGTATTTAACTGATATTGCAACAATAGGTTGTAATTTGGCTGGGATTCCTGGTATAAGTGTTCCTGCCGGATTCGATAACAGCGGTATGCCAATCGGGTTGCAGATTTTAGCACCTCAGTTTGAAGAAGGCAGATTGTTCAATTTTGCATATCAATTTGAACAGGCGAATGATTTTTATACAAAAATTGCAAATATATAATTTTTGTATTCAAAAATATAATTTGTAAGAATAAAAAATACCTCTTTTTAAAAGAGGTATTTTTTATATTTTATATCTCAATATATTTTCTTGCACATTCAAGCATTGAGTTTACCAAAGCAGCATTAGATGCAAGATTCATTCCGTTTGTTTCAAGAACCTGTTTAATTCTTTCTTCCCATAGGTTGTAAATATCAGTTCTGTCAAGATCAAGTGTTTCTCCAATCATAAGCAGTTCTTTAAAATCTATTGGTAATGGATATGCGCCTCTGAGCATATCGACAATATAGACACGTTTTTTCCTCGGAAAAGATTTTAAAAAATTAACTATACTTATTTTCTTTTGCTTTAATACACTTTTTATAAATTCTACAGATTCATCCTGTAATGTGGGTTCCTGCGGAATTTTATATTCTTCAAATTCTTCAGGCGCAATGTCCATAACAGTCGCAATACGTTCAAGTGTTGTACTGCGGGAAGAAAAAGGTATTGTTTCGTCTATAAGATTATATACATATGATAAAGTAACACCTATCATTTCCGCAAAATCTTTTTTATGCAGAGAATTTTTTTCTAAAAAATCAATTACTTTTTGAGAACTTTTTTCTTTTGTCATTTTATTTTTCATAATAACTCCTTAAACTCAAATTTCTTTTAATTTATTTTTAAATTATTATTTTTTTAACCTTAAACTTTCTATATCATTGTGGTAATATTTATTTAGATTAAAATAGTAAGTAATAACAAAATTCATTCCGGTAAAAGAGGATTTTATGAAATTAATTGCAGGATTGGGAAATATAGGTGAAAAATATACATGGACAAGACATAATGTCGGATTCATGGTTGTTGATAAATGGGCAATTAATCAAAATATAAAGTTTAAAGAAAATAAAAAATTACAATGTAATATAGCAAAATTTAAACGTGGCGATGAAGATATTATATTAATAAAACCGACCACATATATGAATTTGTCAGGGAGTGCAGTTTCAGCCGTAATGAGTTATTACAAAATAGCTGTCGAAGATTTATTGGTTGTTTTTGATGATTTATCTATAGAACTCGGAAAAATAAGATTTCGCCCTAATGGTTCAGATGGCGGACATAACGGGATAAAATCAATTATAAAAAGTTTAAATACGTCTGAATTTGCCAGATTAAAGATAGGTATTGGGCCTCAGCCGCCTATACCTGCAGAAGAATTTGTTTTACAGAACTTCTACAAGTATCAGCTTGAAAATCTGAAACCTGTTCTTAAAACTGCTGTTGAAGGTATTGAATTCTACTTTGATGAAGGGATGCAAAAAACACAAAATTTTTATAACTGATAAATAGCGTGGATTACTATTTTACAAAATCCTTATTGATGTTATAATTTGTGTAAGTGAAGATTTAAATAAGGAGTATAACAGATGAGTTTGCAGCTCGCTGAACAATTTGAAGCAAATGAACAATACGAAGAAGCTTATCGTGAGTATAAAAAAGAGTACGAAGCTAACCCTGATAATATGGGAGTTTTAGAACGTCTTGGACACTTATCTATGATTCTTGATAAATTAGATGAAGCTGCATCTTATTATCATGAAATTTTAAAACGTGATGTTACAAATCCGCTTGCATATGAGCAGTTAATGACGATTTACGAAGATACAGATGCTTATAAATATTATGTATATCGCGGTAACAAACATTCAATAGAAGGAAAACTGGAGTTTGCAATAAAGGACTTTAAAAAAGCTTTATCTTTATGTGATGATGGCGCACAAACAGCTATGACACGTTTTACGCTTGCAAATTTATACAAGCAGGCAGGACAGGATATGAAGGCAATTGATGAATTTAATCTTTTGTTGGAGGGAAGTGATGTCCATGAAGAAATGTTTTTACAACTTGCCGATATGTATATGAAAGATGAAGCATATTCAAGCGCGGTTGATACTTTAATGCGTGCTAAACAAAGAGGTTTTGACAGTGTAAAAATTAATGAAGGATTAGCTGCTGTGTATCTTAAAAGCGGTGATCCTAAAAAAGCTATCGAATTTACGAATGACGAACTACTGAAAATTCAATGTATGCTTGAAATTGGTCAAATTGAAGAAGCTTATGAAAAATTAAATAATCTTCCTGAAGAATTAAAACAGGTTCCAAGATATTATACATTGAGAGCTCAGTATTTCTATTCTGCGAAAAAGTTTGAAGCAGCATTAGATTGTATAAGTGAGTATAATAAGCTCTCTCCGAATTCACCATTAACTTATCAAATGCGAGCTTTGGTTTATGATGAAATGAAAGATGAATATAACGCTCATTTAAATTGGGGCAGATATAACATTTTAAGACAGAATTATGATATTGCAGTAAATGAATATCTCAATGCAGTTCAGGTCAATGATAATGATATTGATTTGTTGTTTGAACTTGCTGCTTTATTGGAAAGCAATAAAGAAGTTGATCATGCAAGTGAGTATTATGTAAAAATTATCAAAAAAGACCCGACAAATAAAGAAGCTTTGAGAAAGCTTGCAGCATACAGAGAAAGTATCGGGGATTATCATGGTCAGGTTTCATATCTTGAAAAGATTATTGAAAATGACGGAAATGATTTAGAAGCTTTGAAAAGTCTTGGCAGAGCTTATGAAAAAGTAAGAGCAAATGATAAGGCTCTGAAAGTTTATGAACATTATATTGAAATTGTAAAAAATCCTTCAGATTATAAAATTGCAAAAGAAAAAATTGAAAAATTACAAAATGGCGGAAGCGCAGAAGAATCAGAAGGTTTGCTTGATAAAATAATGAAAATATTTGGCAAATAGTAAAGATTAATAAAAAAAACAAGGAAAAGATAATATGAGTTTAACAGTATATTTAGGGATAGATGTCGGATCAGTTACAACAAAATTAGCATTAATTGATGAAACAGGGAAATATGTAGATAGTATAATGCTAAAAACTGCAGGTACTCCTGTTGCCGCTGTTCAAAACGGAATGCGTCAGCTTTATGAAAAACGAATAACTGATTATGAAGTAATGGGAGTAGGTACAACAGGTTCCGGACGTGCATTGGCAGGTTCATTGGTTGGGGCTGATGTTGTCAAAAACGAAATTACTGCCCATGCAGTTGCGGCAAGTGTTACGGTCCCCGGAGTTCAGACAATTTTAGAAATCGGCGGTCAGGATAGTAAAATTATCATTATGCGTGATGGTATTGTAACGGATTTTGCGATGAATACTGTTTGTGCCGCAGGTACAGGAAGCTTCTTAGACCATCAAGCGCAGAGATTAGGTGTTCCTATTCAGGAATTTGGCGCTACTGCATTGAAATCCTCAAATCCTGCCCGTATTGCAGGCAGATGCGGTGTTTTTGCAGAAAGTGATTTAATCCATAAGCAGCAGCTTGGCTATCCTGTCGAAGATTTATTGTATGGACTTTGTCAGGCTCTTGTAAGAAACTATTTGAGTAATTTGGCATTGGGAAAAGAATTGTTACCTATATTTTCATTTCAGGGCGGAGTTGCCAGCAATACAGGCATGGTGAAAGCATTTGAAGAAGCATTGAATGCACAAGTTGTTGTACCTGAACATCATCAGACAATGGGTGCTATCGGGGCAGCAATGTTGGCAATGGAAAATCACCAATATACTCAAGCTCAAACAAAATTCAAAGGTTGGAATGTCGCAGATATGCATTTTTCTTCAATTACCTGCACTTGTAACGGTTGTTCCAATAATTGTGAAGTTATTACGATTGTTGAAGGAGTTGACGAAGTTCAGCATGTTGATAAAATAAAAGATGTAAAAGGTAATATCATCGCACGTTGGGGTGGAACCTGCGGGCGTTGGGATATAGGATAATTCGTTTATGCAAAATTTTGGCGGAGCAAGAACTTCAATTCTTACAGAATTACCAAACGGAAATTCTGAGCTTGGAGAGGCCTTCGCTTATGTTATAAATGACATGGTTGTTCAGTCAGGAATTACAAATCCAAAAGCTGAAGAATTTGATGTTGTTTCAAAAAAATGGCGTGAGCTTGCCGCTAAACCTGATAAAACTAAAGAAGATTTAGAAAAATTAGACGCTATATTCAAAGATAGCATAAATGAACTTGCACAATCTTATTTGTTATATATTGCAAGACAAGTAGGAAATATGACCGGTAAATTAACTTATCCGGAATATGAAAAGTACATGTTTAAATATCGTTTTGGGCATTATGATATTGAAAATAAGCCTGAATATATAAATAAAGTAAAACAAATACTGAAAGTTGCATTTAAAAAGTTAGCCGCTCACGGTGAAATTGCAGGCGGAGATGATCTGATAGATAAATATGACATGGCAGCCTTTATTTATGCAATTTCTACAAAATCAAAAAGAGATGAAAATAATAATTTCAAAGGGTTCGAAATAGACGGAATAATTACCCCTTTAAATTATTCTGTGGATGAAAATAATCTTTTTGAGCCTGCCGATAATTTGTTTTCTCTAAAATTAAGAGTTGCGTATAAAGTATTAAATAATCAATTATAGGAGTTAAGAAATGAAAAAGATATTAGCTATATTATTTTGTATATTTATGTTTTCGGGTAATGTATTTGCTTTTGAGGAAATTTTTGTTGAAGAAAAACCTCCTATGGTTACTTCCCAGGAACCTGAAATTGCTCAAAAACAATATACAGAAGTTAAATTTGACTGGTTTGATATTACTGACAGCGAAAAATCAGGCATAATTGAAGAATATAAAAATATTATATTCGGCAATGATTCCAAGATAAATTTAACAAAAGACGAATTTCGCACTCAGTTGGCGAAATACAAAAAAGATAAAGATTTTAAACATCATTACATGCTTGCAAATAATGGTGTAACACAGGATGAAGACGCACGTTATAATCCGTTTTATTATAAAAATAATACTCTGGTTATTTATGCAATTATGTATAATAATGACATTCATCATGCCCTGTATTACAATCCGTACGGGAGATTGTATTATGTTGATATAACTTCTGATCAGTACCCTGATTACCCATATTATTCAGTTCAATATGACAGAAAAGGCAATCTGAAAAGCGCAATATATTTTGTTTCAAAAGACATTCAATATATGTTTAATGAGAAACAGGAATTTATAGGGATATGGTATAAAGATAAAATGTATAATTGTAATGGCAAACAAATTTCTACAAGAGAAGGCTGGTAATTATCAGATAAGAGTTTTTAATATAAAAAAATAAGGTTAAGATATTTCTCTTAACCTTATTTTTTAGTTCTTTATAATTTTTATTATACAGAAGCTGTTGCAGGTTTTTTTGCAGGAGCTGCACCAGGAATTGATTGCCAATTAGCAGCCATAATCTTTTTGAAAGATTTTAAAGCTGTATCTTCTAATTCGCCTAATTCTTCAGCTTCCATAATAAGTTCTCTTAAAGGCATTAATGCTCTTGTATCACGCAAAACGCCCAAAGCTGCAGCTGCACCGGCTCTTACTAATTCATTTTCGTTACGGTTTTTCATAACATCAATCAATGCAGGAACTGCTTTTGTATCATTTAATTTACCTAAAGAAGTAACCGCATAAATTCTAACATTTACCCATTCGTCATATAACATATGAATAACTTTATCAACAGCTTTTTTGTTGCCAATTTCACCTAATGCTCTTGTTGCATCACATCTTACATTTACTTTTTCGTGATCTAAAGATTCAATTAAAGCATCAGTTGCAACATCACCAATTTCAATCAAAGCATCTGTTGCTGTGATACAAACCTGAGGGTTTTCGTCATTTAACGCTTCAACTAAAGGTTCTACCACAATAGCACCGCCTAAACGACCTAAAGCTCTTGCTGCGCGAACTCTTACATCAACATTTCTGTCTTCGCGCAAAGATTCGATTAAATGAGTTGTAGCTTTGCAATCGCCTAATTCACCTAATGCTCTTGCTGCATACAATCTTACTGAACCGTTTTTATCATGTTTTAAAACATCAATCAAAGGTTCAACTGCTTTTGAATCGCCCATTTCTCCTAATATGCGGGCTGCATTGTAACGAACCTTTTCTGAATTACTGCCTGTTAAATCGCTTAATAATTCATCGAATGTTTTTTTAACTTGTTTTTTCTTACCGTTCACACTAATTGTCATTATTTTCCTCCGACACTACAAGATTATTCACACTACTTACCTTTATATAAAAAATTATTTGTGAATAAAATTGCCTTTTTCTTTAAAATTATGTTAACTTTGTTTACAATTCATAAAATCTTTTTTGGTTTTTCTTTTTCCTACTGCGGTCATAGCCAGAAATTTATTAAGGGTAATACTGACACTTGTTCCTTCAGTATTCTTATTATAATACATATTTATATTTAATTCATTACTTTAATAAAAATATCTTCAAAATTTTGTAACATGTTTATATAAATATAGAGATAATTCAATTATAGCTTAATTTAATTTTTTGTTTTTCGTTACATTTTACTACTCACATGGGATAGTAATAATAAATTCTGAACCTACTCCAATTTCGCTGATAACACGAATTTTACCATTATGTTTATCTATTATTTTTTGGCTTATTGCCAGACCTAATCCTGTACCGACTCCTACACCTTTTGTAGTAAAACCTGCTGTAAAAATTTTATTTAGATTCTCTTTTGGTATTCCTTTTCCGTTATCTTTGAATCTTATTTCAAGATTATTATTTTTTAATTCTGTAGATATTTCTATTTTGCCTTTTGTTTCTATTGCCTGACAAGCGTTTATAAGAATATTTGTAAATACCTGATTTAGCATGTTTGGATAGCATTTTATCGGTTTAATATTTCCGTAGTGTTTTTCTATTTCAACTTTATTTTTGGTTTCGTGGCGTATAATTTCCAGTGTCAAATCTATTTCTTTATTTATGTCTGCTTCTTGCAGTTCTGCTTCATCAAGTCGTACAAACTTTTTGAGTGAAACAACTATTCTGCTTATTCTGTCAATGGCTTCTTTATCTATATTATTAATTTGTGAAAACATTTCTTTAATGTCGGGGTTTTCTATTTTTGACGTTAATTTTGATAATATATCATGATTTGATTTTATTGAAGCTATCGGGGTATTGATTTCGTGTGCAATTCCTGCAACAAGCTGACCTAAGGAAGCCATTTTTTCCGAATTTATAAGTTGTAATTGTGTTGTTTTTAGTTCGTCAAGTGCTTGTTTTAATTCTTTAACATTCTGTGCATTTTTTCTGTATAATTCGGCTCTTATTATGGCATTGCCAAGCTGTGATGAAACTGCATCAAGTATTTCCAGCTCATCATTGAGCTCACGTTTTTGATAGCTTAAAAGAACGATTACACCTATTATTTTCTGAAGGTGAAAAATTGGTACAACTATTTTTAAAACAGATTGTTTAAACGGAGTGGCTCCTACATATTCTGACAGAGAATACCCGATTGAAATTTCTCCTTTATTGATTTTAGCCATTACCATTTCATCAAATTTTACGGGAATTTCTTTTTGAATATTATTTTCTCCGTATGATTCAGTTATTATAAATTCCTCATTATTATGCTCTGCATAATATGCCTTAAAACACCCAAACATTAAAGAGAGTTCTTTTAATACGGAATATTTAATAACTGATATGTCCATGGATTCTCTTATAATGTTAGAAATTTTATTTATAAGAGCAATTCTGAAAGCCTGAGCCTGCGCATTTGAACGTATTTTTTGCAATTCTTCATTTTCGTTTTCTAATTTCTTCAGCTTGTTTTGATAATTCTTTTGTTCTTTTTCGTTATTTACAAGCAACACATCTGAACTTACATCAGTCAGAAAAAATATGGTGTAAATTCCTCTTTTTACGGTTGTTAAATCATAATACAAAGTTTGACCTGAGTTATTAACGTAGGAAATTCGTGCGGTAAAATTTTCTTTTGAGGTTACCGCCTGAAATATTGGGGAATATAAATCAATATTTTCACTGTCAAGCGGACACATTTCAAAATTCATTTTATGTGCAAAACGCTTGAGGTTGCTAAAATTATTAAAGATGCGACGAAATATGTTATTTCTGAAAACAACTTCATCGTAGTCTTTAACAATAATTACCGGATCCCTGAATTGATTAAAAAAATCAAACTTTTTCATAATAAAATTATAGGTTATTTATCAGTCTTTATCAATTTGTAAACGAAATAATTTCAATATCATGTATTAATAATTTTTTATTGTTTCGGCAATCATTGAAGGGGTTATTTTAAGACAGTCTAATTTTTCGCATGTTGTCATTCGTTTTGCCCAAAGGCATGGTTTTAATTCGCAGTTATCATTTGCTTTAATTGGCACAACCTGAGGGGTTTGCGGAATTAAAGTTTTGTCATTTGTAGGGCCAAAAATCGGATAAGTTTTTACCCCCAAAGCGACTGCAATATGAAGCGGCGCAGAATCTGAACACAAAAATTTATCTGCAGATGATATTAATTGAGCCAATTCATTTAAATTTTTTGTTGCTCCGTATAAATTTTCAAAATTTTGAGTACGGACATTTTCAAGAATTTCTTTTATGCAGTCTTGGTCATCCGGTCCGCCTGTAAGCATGACTTTTTTACCTTCAGCAACAAGCAAATCTATGACTTTTGCCCATGTTTTTGGCGGTACTGTTTTTATACAATTTTTCATGACGCTCATTTTGCTTACTCCCGGATGAATCAAAACAGAATTTGCAATAATCTCTCTTTTTTCAACCTTAATTTGCGGGAGGTCAGTGTTATGAGAAGTTATAGTTCTTATTAAATCGTGGTACATAGAGCATGCGTATTGATTTTTGTTTAATGGCTGAGCATGCGTTAAAAGCATGGAACTAAGTTTGCCTGTATAATAGCCGTAACGCTTTTTTATTCCCGTTAAAAATAACAAAATGCTTATAAACTTATTCCCGCCGGAACTTATTACCATGTCAAAATGCCCTTTTCTTGCAGAAATAATGAGTTTTAACATCTCAAGGTATTTGTTTTTACCTTTGACATCAACAAGAATCAAATCATCAATAGTGTCTGTCAATGCTTTAATCCCTTTGCTCCTTGGTTCAAGAGCAAGGGTAATATGACTGTCCGGGAATTCCTTTTTTAGAGAAATTAAAGTCGGCAAAAAGAATATCTCATCCCCTATTCCGCCAAAATTTATTGCTAATATTTTATTGCTTTTTGTCATGTCTGTATTTTACTATAAATGTATTAGAAAATCTTGAATATTAACTAATCCTTTTCATACTTTTAAATGATGTTAAAATTTTTCAATATTATAAAATTAAAATGTAAGAAGGAAGAAAGACAAAAGACAAAAGGGTCGAGGGTTAATGGAACAGGATTTTGATTTTTCCTCATACAGTCATATAAAACGAATGTCGGAAGAAGAATTAACAAATCTTTGGAATACTTATTTGGCAGATAAAACCAATAAGCAGACAAGAGATTTAATTATTGTTCAGTATATATATCTTGTTCGTTATGTTGTCGGGCGTGTAAAGGTTTCCCTGCCTGCGACTATATCAGTGGAAGATATAGCAGGATATGGTGTAGAAGGTTTAATCAACGCAGTTGAGAGATTCTCTCCTCAAAAAAATTCAAGATTTGAAACTTATGCGCTTATAAGAATAAGAGGTTCAATATTAGATAAAGTTCGCGCTCAAGACTTTTTGCCGCGTAGTGTCCGTAAAAAAATAAAAGAAGTAAAACAGGCAATCGAAGTTTTAAAACAAGAATACGGACGTGTACCTACTACAAATGAAATTGCGGATTATCTTGATATGGAACCTGCCAAGGTAACCCAAATTATGACAGAAGATGTTACAATAACATCAATCTATGATAAACGCGGAACATCTGATGACAGCATGGAAATCATTGATACCATAGAAGATGAATCAAAATTGAATCCGCATGAAGCCGCTGAAGAAAAAAATGTAAAAACAGAATTGCAAAGGGCGCTTATGAGATTACCGGAAAGAGAAAGAGTTTTAATGGTCTTGTACTATCAGGAAAATATGACAATGAAGGAAATCGGCGAGACTTTAAATATGTCTGAATCCAGAGTATGTCAGTTGCATGCTCAGGGTTTAATGAAGCTTAAAAATATTCTTAACGAAAGTCGTACTGAAAGATTAAATAAATCTATTGTTTAATTATTTATAATGTATTTGGTAGAAAAGCAGATAGGTTCTTTACAGGGATTAATTATTTTCAAAACATAACTATTATTGAAAACATTAATCACCTGAAACGAACCTATCGCCTTATTACCATATTGTTCTATCACTTTTATTTTACAGTAATTTTCTTAACTGTATCTTTTTCTTTTTCAAGTTTTGGAGCTTTAATTTTCAACACACCATGTTCTAATGTTGCATCAATGTGTTCTGCATCAACATCTTGAGGCAAATAAATACTTCTTGAAAAATCACCATACTTAAATTCTGATTTTCTATAAGAACCATCTTTTTCTTCTTCATTGTGTTCTTCAACTTTTTTGGCTCTTATGGTCAAATAATTGTCGTTTAAATCAATATCTAAATCTTCTTTTTTTACTCCCGGCAATTCTGCACGAATATCATATTCGTCCTTTTTGTCATTAATTTCTACGGGCATAGTCATTTTATCCTCATAATCAGGATAGATGTCGTCAAAATGTCTGTTCAGTATTGAACTGATTTCATCATTGACTGATTTAATAAAATTGTCCGGTGTTTGTCTAACTAAAAATCTCATAATTTACACTCCTTTCAATTTCAAATTGTATATTTTTCAACCACATTTATATTATGTATCTGTTTTTATAAAAACAGATGTTTTTTAACAAAAAAATAACAATTTAAAAATTGTAATTGAGTAAAAATTACCATTTTTTAAAAATAAAAAACACTGCTAATACAATTAGAGCAAACCCGACAAGATAATTCCATTTGAATTGTTCTTTGAGGTAAAATACAGAGAAGAAGCTAAATACAACAAGCGTAATAACTTCCTGTATAGTTTTTAATTGAGCTGCATTATAAGTTTCATATCCGATACGATTTGCAGGAACCTGAAAGCAGTATTCAAAAAAAGCAATTCCCCAGCTGACAAGCACAACAGCCCAAAGAGTTGATGTTTTGAATTTCAAATGTCCATACCATGCAAAAGTCATAAAAATATTAGATATAAGAAGTAAACAAATAGGTGTAATAGCTTTTATCATAATAATCCTCATTATAATGTATGAATAAGTATAATTATAAATCTAACAATATTGCTTGACATAAGTTTTTTTTACTTTATAATAGAAATTACGAAAGAAGTGCCGGCATAGCTCAATTGGCAGAGCAACGGTTTTGTAAACCGTAGGTTGTAGGTTCGAGTCCCATTGCCGGCTTTTTTAACGAAAATTCTCCAGCCCTTGTGGCTCAGAGGTAGAGCACTCCCTTGGTAAGGGAGAGGCCGCGAGTTCGAGTCTCGCCAAGGGCAAATTATAAAAAGCCTAATGGCGAAAATACAATTAAATAAGGGTAGGTGGCCGAGTGGCTAAAGGCGACAGACTGTAAATCTGTTCTCGCGAGAGTACGGTGGTTCGAATCCACCCCTGCCCAAACTTTTTAAATAAAACGACTCCTTTTGGGGTCGTTTTTATTTGAGATCGGTTTTAAGGGTGGATGAGAACCAACAGACCGATAGGTCTGTCTGGTGCGAAGCGAGGAGCGAGCAGAGGCTGAAAGGACACGACAAGGGTCGTGGCCTGGAATGCCGTTTATTGCGAGCGACTCAAGATATCCACCCCTGCCCAAACTTTTTAAGAAGGTGTAAGCCTTCTTTTTTAATGGGTGGATGAGAACCACACTGACTACCTTTTAACAGGACATTTGGTCGGAAAGGGTATATATTTTTAATCGGTAAGATTGCTAATTTTAGTAAATCTTAGTGATTTATTAAGGTCGGAAATAAAAAATTCAAATTACCTCAAAAGTCCATTTTCAGTCCTCAAAATTCAAAATTTAGAATTTTGAACGTGTAAATATTCCCTGCAAATGCCGACAAAATCTAAATCATACAAAAGACCAAAAAAGGTTTTTGAATATTTTGTGCATTAAAAAGCACGTTACAAACTCAATTTTTATTATTCAGAAATTTTAGATAGTACTTTTTCTAAAACTTTATTAGCTCCGGTGTTAGCATTTTTAATAGTTATCTTTACTGCTTTATCTCTGTAGTAGTCAACAACTTGCAGGGTTTCTGTTTCATATTTTTTTATTCGTCTTTCTAAGATTTCAGGAGTATCATCATCACGTTTTATTAAAGTACCGCCACATTTACATTTTGGTAAATCTTTGGGATTTATGAATGAATACGTCCTATGGCAATCCTTACACATAAATCGATTAGCACATCGTTCGAATAGTAGTGGGGTATTTACATCAAGATGTACTATTTTTAGCTCTATATTTTTCTCTGCATCTAGTATTGTTTTCAACATTTCAGCTTCTTCAAGAGTTCTTGGAAAACCTTCCAACACAAAACCATTTTTATACGCTGGTAATTTTAATTTCTCTTTTATAGTATTTCCCATAAATACTTTTATTAATTGAGTAAATTTTGGGACATTGCCTATATTTTTCATAAATTGTCTTGCAATTTCACCAAATTTATTACCTTTTTTTATTTCTTCTCTTAAAATATCTCCGGCACCAATTGTAGGAATTGAAAAATAATCGGACAAAGAGCGTGCAAGAGTTCCTTTGCCACTGTTAGGAGCACCAATTATTATAATTATTTTTTTTACGCTTTCACTATTTATATTGCTGCTGAAGGTTATCCTATCTGTAGGATAATGATGTAAAACTTTGTAATTATTATAGGATTTTAATTGGTTTGTTTGTAAATTTGAATTATTTAGATTTATTGGAAAAACCTTCATTTTTTATTTATTTCTCCCAATTTTGGATATAGTTCACATAATTCTGCAAATCCATCCGCAAGCCTTGCTTTTTTACCTCTATATTTAACTATATATTCATCCAACAAGCTGTAGATTTTGGGTAATGGGAAATTTGACGTTTCTAACTCTGTTATTTCAGCAGCTTTTGTAACTTTATCAATAATCTGATTTCCTGCTCGAATTAAATCATTTTGTGATTCAGTAGCTACCCTTTGTATAATATGGTTATGTAATTCGTGGTCTAATAACATGCTTATTATTGCATCATAACCTGGCTTATATAGTTTAAATAATTCAGGAAGTTCTTGATTTTTTGCCAAATCAATAATATTAAATCTCTGTCGTACATTATCGATAAGCAGGTTTGAACAATTAAAATGATCAAATTTAAAATCTTCAAGGTTTAAATTAATATACTTTACATCTTCACACATTTGTATATATGACTGTAGCGGAAATGATGCCTTAATATTCATTTTTTTTAAAAACATTTCCGTATCTGCATCTGTAATTAATGAAGGATTTATATTTTTTTGAATATAGTTCGGGATAGTGTTATTTTCACCAATTACAGGTTTCAATATCTCTATAAAACCGCTTATACTTTTTGCAATCGGCTGCCCAAAATTTTTAGTTGGTGCAATATCTTTGGTATTTATAATTGTTTCATTTACAAAATCTATTTTAGAAGCTCTATTCATAATCTTAATAACATAATCTTGTATCTGAGGGATTTTAAAAACATTTCCTGATCCTCCTTCTCCAATACAATTTTCTTGTGTTATAAATTTTTGAAGGATTGTTTTTACTAATTTATTATTGAGGAAATGGTTTTCTATAATCTCATTACTGGGTGATGTAACAGTATTTGTACCTGATTTTATCGGTGCAAATACTTTTTTAGAATCGGCTAATATATTTGTTGTAGGTTTTATTAAAGTATATATTTTCATACTAATGTTTTTTTATTTTTTTTATTTTAAAACAGGTAAAATAAAAATTTGCTATTTAATAATCAAAACTTTGTTAAATAGGCTGTTTATTGGTAAGTGCTTACAGGGATTTAAGCAGTAAGTAGGTTGGGTGAAACCCAACAAAATACAGCTTTTTACAAAAATAATTCTCAAAATCTCTGTTCTTTCTTCTCAAAAACCGACTGTTTTTACAACAGACTTTATTTTAATAAATCCTACTTTTGGTTTATTGATGTAAGTTTGGTTATAAAATAAAATTTGTATATGAATTTGAAAAAGTTTTTTAATATATTTTTGGTATTATTTGTTATATTTTTTGCAAATGTTTCATTTGCGCAGGATATGCGTCTTGCGGGATTTAGCCGTAAGACTCCGGTAAAACCCGTTCAAAATAAAATCTCTCATGAAGATGTAATGAATTCTTATATGAATGATATGGAACATCGTATAAAATCAAATTGGTTTCCGCAGCAAGACAGTTTTAAGAATAAAACGGTTGTAACATTTCAGATTATGCGTGACGGCACTATAAAGAGTTCAAAAGTAAGTGAATCTTCAGGGGATAAGCAATTTGACGGAGATGCAGTGAAAGCTGTTCAAAAAACAGGAAAAGTTGCTCCTTTGTCTGATAATATTTTTGGGGAGTATATAGATATTATTTTCACATTTGAACGAGTTTCATATCTGGTAAAAAAAGACCGTTATGACCGCTAATTTTTTGTGAGCATAATTGTACAAATTTTATTTTATATTACGTTACTTTAATTTAAATTTATTCCTGCACTTGATTTAACAAATTTAGCGTTTTAAAATGTATTCAGTCGAAATATTACACAACAATTCAAGTTTGGAATCTTGAAAGAAAGAGGTAAAAATGAAAGCAGAAATTCATCCGGATTATAAGAAAACCGTTATCAAATGTGTATGTGGAAATGAAATTGAAACAGGTTCTGTTCAGGATAACATCACTGTTGAAATTTGTAACAAATGCCACCCGTTCTATACAGGACAACAAAAAATTCTTGACTCTGAAGGCAGAGTTGAAAGATTTAACAAAAGATACGGTAAGAAAAACTAATTCGTTAAAATACAATCTTTATAAAAAAGCTTTTGGATTTCCAAAAGCTTTTTTATTATACAAATGTTATTTTAAAAATAGCAAAAATTAATCAATAATGTTCGGGTGCAAAAATTTTAAAATCTTCAGACATTGTTTCTTCTATATGTGAAAATAGCTCAGACATTTTCCATCCAAAGCCTTCTGCTATTTTTTTTAATGTGACAAGCTGTGCTTCATTTTCACCACTTTCAACACGCCATAGGGTAGTTTTAGGGATATCATTTTCGAATGCAAATAATCTCGCAGATTTTTTGGTATTTTCTGCTCTCAAATTCTTTATAGCATTCCCGACTTTAATACAATATTCTTTCTCTATATCTTTCATTGTAACAAATTTCCAAAATAAATTAATAAATTTGACCCATATTTGGAATTATAGGTTATAATATATTACATAGCGTTCCATATATGGGGCATGGGGATAAGATATGATGAAAGACAAAAAAGCCTTTACTCTTGCAGAGTTAATGATAACCATAGGTATAGTTGGCGTAGTTGCAGCGATAACTATTCCTTTATTAATTCAGAATTCAAATTACAAAAAATTTACCACTCAATTTAGAAAATCCTTATCTACATTAAATTAGGCGGCAATATCAGCTCAGGCACAGTATGATATGGATTATGGAACACTGACTTCAGACAGTACCCCTTCAACCTGTGCAACAGATTCACTTTCAGGTGGTCAATCAACAATGTGCGCTTTATTAAATAACACATTAGCAGGCAAAACTTATATGGGTGTATATGGAGAAGTAGCAGGCTCAATGATTATGACAAAATATCAGTTTACGAAAAAGACAGACGGTTTTGATCCTGCAAACTTTTTAATATATTCAATGGCAGACGGTTCAATCGTTGGCTTTAATCCGA
>CADBFN010000028.1 GCA_902794035.1 uncultured bacterium | reverse complement strand
GGTAGATAATTCTTTTTTAAATTGAGTAGAAAATTTCTTACTATTTGAATTTTGGATTAATGTAGGGATTGTTAATGCAGCCACTACACCCACTATGCCAATTGTTATCATTATTTCTGCCAAAGTGAAGGCACATTTTTTTAATCTGTCATTATGAGGAGCGAAACGACGTAATAATCCCATTGGTTCAAAATCGTTCGCAGTTGATTTGATGAGATTGCCACGCCCTGACTGGCGCGCAATGACAGGGTTATTAATAACGTTCGGGGTCAGAGGTTGTTCAGAATGACGGCTTGCGAAATCGCAAAAATCGTTGTTATGAGAGACTTTTACCCTGCATTCCAGGCAAAAACGCTTGCTATTATTGACTTTTGGCATAATTTGAAATCCTCTCTTTTTCTTAATTTACTATATTATATTATTTATTTTTTTTACTGGTTTGTCAAGATTTAAAGCATAAATTTATTTGAGTTTAACAAGTGATGAAATAAAATTATTCAAGACAATATCGCCATCAACTTTTGTTAAAAAGATTTGACAGTCTTTTTCGTTAGCCTCAATATTCGGTATTTCTTTAATTTCCGCTTCATAATAGTTATTTGCATTTTTTGTACTGAATGGTATTCTGTTTGCCAAACTATTTAAAGAAATACTTCTCAAAAATCCGTAAGCGCCTTTTCTGCGGTTTGAAAATTTTGTATAAACCCGAAGTATCGCATCCTGATTATCAAGATTATAACGTCCGACAATATAAGTACTCAACTGAGGCGATACAGATTTTATTACCATTTGCCTTACAACATTTCGTTCAAGTTTCAATGTACCATTTATATAATCAAATTTACCCTCCGGCACATCTACCAAATCGGAAACAACGCTTGGAGTAACCATTACAATAGGATTTCTGAACAATGCAGCGACCTTCATAGCGTATTCAACCAAACCTATTTTTGCAATCTGACCGCTTTGAACAACGAATTTTATTGTTCCGTTAAGCTTTAACGATTCATCAGTATTAAGGTCGATAATCCCGCTTGCTTTGCCGTTTATTTCTTTAGGCAAATTAACTAATTCTGTCGCAATTACATCAGAATTCACGCGCATTACCGTAAGTACAATATTATATAAGTGCTTTTTAAAATCGCATTTTATTTTTGCTTCTGCTTTGCCTTCAGCAATCTCAAATCTGTTTGAATTAAGACTTAACATACTGTTTTTATCAAGAGTCAAATACCCGACAACATCTGCAAAATGAATATTTTTATAATTACCTTTTAAAATCTTCAATGTACATTTTTCAACTATTAAATTCGCCAAATCGAAGGTCTGAGAATCACCGTCCTCATCAACTTCTTTTTCAAGCGATTTTGAAATTGCGGCATTTACATCCTCAGAAGCATGTTCACTTGGCTTCTGTTGATTAAACGCTTGCAAATACTTTTCTACATCCATATTATCAACAGTTAAATTCGCATCTCTGACAATTATCGGAAAAACAATTTCATTTTTTATACGCGCATCGACATTATATTTAGAACGTCTGTATCCGCCATTTGCACTGATTAACATATCGCCTTTTTCTGTTCTGACCTGACCCTGCTTTATAAATAATCTCTGACTTGGAATTCCGACTTCATTAATTCTGAAATCTCCGTCTAAAACAGGATGCTTACCTGTATTAATATATTTCATACGCCCTGTAAAAGTACCATGCCTGAATAAATTTTGCCCTATTATAAGATTTACAAAAGCACTTGGCATAGGCTGAGTTAAGGTCATTCCCAAATCTCTGATTTTGCCGGATAATTCAACATTTCCGTTTAAACTCAAAATCGGGGTATGTTTTTCACCTCTGTTCGGTTTTTTATCAACAAAATGATAGTCTAAGGATTTAATCGCAAGAATATTGTCTTCTATGTGCATTTTCGCAACTAAAACACGAATTCCTGAGTTATTTATGGCACTTTGTTTACCACCTATAACAAAACCGTTTCCGCGTTCAAATTTGTATAACCAAACCAAATCCATTTTCCCATATTTGGACTTTAACATAAGCCTTGTATCGGCCTGTCCATTAATTTCAATCGGACTTGAAAGAATTTTTGACAAATATTTGCTTGCAAAGTCATTTGTAATAACGGCATTTGCAGTTATATCAGTATCTACGGATTTTAAATAATCTTTTACATCTCCTTTAAAATCGATTTTATTATAAGATTTGCCATCATAATAACCCTTGAAATCCGTTAGTTTTATAACTTTATTATCAATACTGATCTTCCCGCTATTTAAAACAACAGGGAGATTATTTACAGGAACAAGATTAAAAATAATTTTATTGATATTTGCTTTACCGTTTATACCTTTTGAATTTACATTTACATCGAAATTAAAATCCCCGTCAAGATTTTTAAAATATACCAGATAATCGCTTAAATTATTCGCAACTACCTGAGAATTCATAATATCTATTACATGTTTAATCCTGAAATTCTTGGCTTTGAAATTAAAATCATAAATTTTACTGTCAATTTCGCCATTGAATAACAAATGAGTTTTATCAACTTTTACATCAGAATTTTTTATAATCAGTTTCTTTTTATTCTCAATAATTGTATTATTACCGTTTTCCTTTGCCCAAACATCTAACTTATGATTATCACGCATCAGAACTGCATGCAAATCATAGCTCAGAGTTTTTTTATCAGGGTTTTCTGAAATCTTAATATCATTAGCTTTGATTTTTACAGAACTTTCTTTATCAATTTTATAAAATGCTTCAAGATTTTTTATATCCGCAACGGATTTAAATATGTTAATACTAATACCTTTTTCAGATGTTTTGGTTGATTTGAAAGGCGGCAAATCAAGAATTGCACTGATATCAGCATTTACATTATCAATTTTTATACTTTTTATATCAATTTCTTTATTGGTTCTCAGTTTCCATAACGACAATTCCGAATCAAAATTTTCTACAATCAAAAGCTCTTTATTTTTCCTTTTTAAAGAGAGTTTTTTGAGTTTAACTCTTGCATAAGGAGTCCATTCCGTCTTTAGATACGGCTTTTCAATTTTTAATTCCGCATCAAGAGCTTTTGATGCAATATTTTCTATATAGCTTATCACTTTAGGATTTTCTATTGCTGCCGGCAATACTTTCAAATACAAAAAAGAAGTACTGGCAAAAAACAGAACAATAAAACAAACTATACCTGACAATAATTTTAAAATTCTCATAGCCTGATTATATCACATAAAGCATATAATATAAATCATATCAAAAGCATATCTTTTAATAATTGTAAACAAATGTAACAAATATTATAACTTGTGAAATTGAGAATATTTTTTATCCTTTACATATATAAGAGAGAATTAAAAACAACGAGGTGAGAGCTATGTCAGTCGCAAATTTACAAGAAAAATTATTATTTTTTACTCAGCAAAAAAGCAGAATAAATAATCAATTATCAAATATTCAAATGCAACAGTTATCAGCAACAAGACAATCTGCAACATCTCAGATGGCTTATAATGCAAAACTTCAGGATTTATACTATGACCCTGAAATCGGTTACGGGACTGAAGAATATACTGAAGTACTAGTTGAATTACAAAATGATCACGAATTTGAAATGTCCAGTCTGACAGCGTGGGAATCAGAATTAGAAGCACAAAAAGAGTGCTTTGAAACACAATTAAATGAAGTTCAAAACTATGAAAATACATGGCAAAAGCTTTTGGCAAATAATATTAAAGTTGAATTCAGTTACGGAGGAGTCGGCGGCGGCGGAAAATAATTAACCAAATTAAATAGATTTAAACAAAGCACTGAATTATATTCAGTGCTTTTTAAATTAAAAAAACTCCTGTCATAAAATGACAGGATTGTCAGCTTATGTAAAGCTGTATGATGGATAAATTTTAAACTATAATCATAATATTGACTATTTATATTCTTCAATACTAATATAAATTTGTCAATATTATTATTGAAATTTACATATAATCCAAGTTTATAATTTATCATTAAGAAATAGGAGGACTCGTGAACAATCCAATCCTTAATGAAATTAAGAATTTAGTAGCAGACAGAGATATAACATTAACTTTGCTCGCTCAAAAACTCGGGAAAAAATTGGGCAGAAAATATTCTCTTGCTTCACTATCGCAAAAACTGAGAAACGGAACAATTCCATACAGCGAAGTGAGGCATATTGCAGAAATCTTAGATTATAAAATTATTTTTTATGATTTAAAAAAGAGAGCAAAATAATTTATAACTATTTTGAATAATACGGATAATAATCTATGTTTAATCGAGCATTTTTTGAACTGATATATTTATTCGGATGATAATCATGTTCTTTTTCATATACATTTTCTACTTTTTCGACGAATCCATATTTTGACAGAAGCAAATCAACATGCCCATTCATTTTATCATAATCACCTATAATTAACGTAGAAGAAGAATCCATTTTTTTTGACAGATCACTTGCAAGTTTTTCACGTTCATAAGAATCTAAATACGGCCAGAAATTTCGGGCAAATAAGACAGTATTTTTTAAATCTGCATTTTTTACATCAGAAAGAATATTACTTCTTTTAAAATTTACAAAAGTTTTTAGAGAATCATTAACTTTTATAGGAGTTGTATATTTTAAACGAGGATCTTTAGGTTTTTTGTATGGCAATACCTGAAAATAATCATAAAACGCGCCATTCATATAATCATTTGCAATAATATACTCTGAATTTGTTATATTATAAACCCCCTTTTGGGCGAGTTTAAGATGTTCAGAGTCAATATCTTTGGCAGATACAGGCAAAAATTTTGCTGCATCTAATCCCAATTTTGAAATTAAAACACCTAAAAATGAATATACTTCTTCGCCATCGGAACACGCATGCATGATTACATTAACTTTTGGGGCTTTTTTATACTTATCATTTAAAAAATCAACAACTTCAGGGAAATATAAATCATCACGACATAACACAGTATCTCCACGGTATTTTATATCTCCACATTCATTATTTACATCATTAAAAAATATTCCAAAAGAGGGACTATGAAATTTTACAGGGGTAATTGCTAACATATATTATTTAAAACACATAAATATTTTTTTTGCTAGTAAAAAGAGTCCGAATAAATCGGACTCCTTTTATTAAGTTATTATTTGCAAAAACTATGCTTTATTTGCACCTGATTTTGCAATAATTTCGTCTTCAACATTCTTAGGAACCTGTTCATACTTTTGGAATTCCATAGAGAATGTACCACGACCCTGAGTATTTGATCTCAAATCAGTTGCATAACCGAACATATTAGCCAATGGAACAATACCACGAACAATTACGTTACCGGTATTACCCAAAGGTTCTTGTCCTTCGATTCGTCCACGTCTTCTTGAAATATCACCGATAATTGTACCTGTAAATTCATCAGGAATTTCGATTTCAACCTTCATCATAGGTTCTAAGATACAAGGCTGAGCTTTTTTACAACCATCTTTGATAGCCATAGAACCGGCAATTTTGAATGCCATTTCAGAAGAGTCGACTTCGTGGTATGATCCGTCATAAAGTTCTACTTTAACGTCTATCATAGGATATCCTGCTAAGATACCGCCTTCAAGCGCTTCTTCCATACCTTTTCTTGCAGGTTCAATGTATTCTTTCGGTATAGCACCACCAACAATTTTGTTTTCGAATACGAATCCCGCATTTTCTTCAGCCGGCATGATTCTGACTTTACAATGTCCGTATTGACCTTTACCACCTGACTGACGGATAAATTTAGAATCCTGATCAGCAGTTCCTCTGATAGTTTCTCTGTATGCAACCTGCGGTTTACCGATGTTTGCTTCAACTTTGAATTCTCTTAACATACGGTCAACGATGATATCCAAGTGAAGTTCACCCATACCTGAAATAATTGTCTGACCTGTTTCTTCATCAGATTTAACTCTGAAAGACGGATCTTCTTCAGCCAATTTTTGAAGAGCAATACCCATTTTATCCTGGTCTGCTTTTGTTTTTGGTTCAATTGCAACTGAAATAACCGGTTCTGGGAAAGTCATTCTTTCCAAGATAATAGGATTCTTTTCATCACACAGTGTATCACCTGTTGTAGTGTCTTTTAAACCAACAGCTGCGCAAATATCACCTGAATATACTTCTGATTCTTCAAGTCTTTGATCTGCATACATACGAACTAAACGAGAGATACGTTCTTTTTTACCGTTTGTAGAGTTCAAGACGTATGAACCTGAAGTAATTTTACCTGAATATACACGCAAGAATGTCAAACGACCAACAAACGGGTCTGTCATAACTTTGAATGATAAAGCTGAGAACGGTTCATCATCAGATGAGTGACGAACAGTTTTTGTTCCGTCTTCCAATTCACCTTCGATAGCTTTTACATCGATTGGAGATGGCATATAATCAACAACGGCGTTTAATAACAACTGAACACCTTTGTTTTTGAATGCAGTACCGCAAGTAACAGGAACAATTTTGTTATCACATACTGCCTTACGCAAAACAGCTTTCAATTCATCAATAGAAATTGAATCAGGATCTTCAAAGAATTTTTCCATCAAAGCATCATCTTCAGAGCAGATAGCTTCTACCATTGCATCATGATATTCTTTTGCTTTGTCTGCTAAATCAGCAGGAATATCTTCTTCTCTGATATCAGTACCTAAATCGTTAGTATAAATTTCAGCTTTCATTGTCATAAGGTCAATTAAACCTGTAAATTTATCTTCAGCACCGATAGGCAATTGGATAGGAACAGCATTAGCACCTAATCTTGTTTTGATTTGATCTACAACTCTGTAGAAATCAGCACCTGTTCTGTCCATTTTATTAACAAATACCATACGAGGTACTTCGTATCTGTTAGCTTGTCTCCAAACTGTTTCAGATTGAGATTGAACACCACCTACTGCACAGAATACAGCAACAACACCATCTAATACACGCAATGAACGTTCAACTTCAATTGTAAAGTCAACGTGTCCCGGAGTATCGATAATGTTGATTTGGTGTCCTTTCCATTCTGCAGTAACAGCAGCAGACTGAATTGTAATACCTCTTTCTTTTTCTTGTTCCATAAAGTCTGTTACAGCTGCACCATCGTGTGTTTCACCAATTTTGTGAGTTTTACCTGTATAAAACAAAATACGTTCTGTTGTAGTTGTTTTACCGGCATCGATGTGGGCAGCAATACCAATGTTTCTGATTTTTTCTAGTGGAGCTGGTCTTCCCATTTTTCTTTTCCTTCTTTTTATTTAAAATGTGTACTACTTTTGCTATTTATATTTTATGTCGGCATAGCAATGCCGACCTACAAAAGAATTATGCCATAAACATAAAATTTTTCAAATAAAATATTGAATTCTTGTAACAAAAAAAAGATACAGAATTAAAATTCTGTATCTTTTTATTTATTATTAAACTATATTATTGAGCAGGATATTTTGCAAACAGATCATCTACCATATTTGAAATTGCTTTTGCTTCTGCTCTTTTAGCATTTTCTTCTGCAGTTTTTTCTATTTCACGAGCATCGAGATATTTAATCATTTTTATATCTCTATCCACTCCATAGCCTGCATAACTTGAGCTTTGTGATATATCAGCATAAGCTTTTTCCGCAGCTTTTCGATTAGCAAATTTTATACAGCTGCTATATCTGTCACCTGGTTTTAAATTCCCCGATGGAGAACCTGCCCAGGTTGCTTTAAATTTCAAAAATTCATCTGTTGGTTGCGTCACTTCAAAGGAGCCGCCGGCATATTTATTAGCCCATGGAGAAACAATTGTACGATCGCCATTTTCGCCGATTACCATATGCCAATATTTTGTATCTTTTAATGCTTCACCCGCTTTTTGTAACTGTTCTATCTCACCACGAGATAAATTTTTTAAAGCATCAACTGCTGAAGGTTTGATTTTTAACGCCATACCAAAATTAGGGGATTGATGTACATTGTTTACTTGCATAATAATTCCTTTCTAAACTTACACACGAAATAATTGCATTCATTTAAAGACAACTAAAAACAAAAATTGCCATAAGTTGTATGCTTTTTTACAAAAATTAACATTAGAATAACATTGCGTAAAGAATTTATACGGAGAAGCAGGGATATATCACTTCGCTCGCCATCGACAGCACTCCAAGTTTTGCCTTTAGTGACAAGTATGTCACAAGGCAAAACCATTCCGGCTTTGGCTCGCTCGTTCCGAACCCTAAACAAGAATTCTTACCCTCTGCTTTTTAATTAAAAATCGCATACCAAAAGGCACACGATTTTTAATTCGGAGAAGCAGGGATTGTCTTGGGTTGTTCGCAATAAACGGCATTTCGCATTTTGGTTTTTGTGCTTTACAAGCACTAACCAAAATCTGCTCCAGCCTCTGCTCACAACCCGCTCGAACCGGACAAGGCTTTCGCCTTGTGGGTTCTTCTCTATGCCATATTCCCAACAATAAATAACTGTATGCTTAATAGCATACAGTTATTTATTCGGAGAAGCAGGGATTCGAACCCTGGGTGGAATTGCTCCCACAACGACTTTCGAGATCGTCACCTTAAACCACTCGGACACTTCTCCAACTATGCTTAACGCAACTATTTTTCAATAACTAAACTGTCAAGAATTTGTATATTTATTTTATCTCCGGCTTTTGCTTTGTAATATAAACCCGGAGTCACTAACCCTGCAGTTGCACCTACTGCAAACCCTACAGGCATACCTATTGCGAAACCGCCAACGATTACCGCACTCGCAGCTACACCAATCCCGCAGCCTGCAGCTGTTCCGACAGCCATTCCGCCAAGAGTTGAGCCCAATCCTTTTCCCAAAGCGTTTAACTTTCCTCTTGACAGAAAATCCTTATTACTGAATAATTTAGCCTTTATACATTGCTGAGTTCCGTCTGGCAATTCTAAATATTTGAAGTTCAAATAGATTTTTCCGCTTCTGTTAAATGATTTTGGACGTTCGACATCACAAATTTCTGCAACAAATTTTGTTGAAGCAGGCAGAATTTCAGTTCCTTCCTGTGTTGATAAACAATCCGGCAATATAAATACAACTTCATCGCCAACTTTTGCATATTTACTGTTAAAATCCTGAGCAAATGCCACCTGAAAAGTATTATATGACAATATCTCTGTCTCGGTTGCCGACGAATTTACAATATCAGTCGGGGTGCGTTTTGCAAGTTTTTTCGGTAACTGCAAATGCTCTACGCTCACACAATCACAATTATCCTGTGCAAACACCATTCCAACAGGCATACTTACATTTATCATTAAACTGCATAACAAAATCGCTACAATTTTTTTCATAACAAAGCTCCTACCATTGAATCATAGCATATTTAACAATTTATGTAAACCTGTATGGAAGTAATACTTTTTATCTAAATTCCAACGCTCAATCCTGCACAAAGATTTATTGATTGACCTGTTATGCCTTTTGCGTCTGGCAATATCAGATATTTTACAAGAGCTGCTATTTCTTTTGGTTCAACAAATCTTTTTTGAGGAATACAGTCTAGAATTTCTTCCTGACTGAAATCGCTTTGCTCAATAGAATCTTTCCCTAATTCTGTTTCAACCCAACCCGGATTAATCGTATTGACCGTAATTCCGTACTGCGCTAATTCTAATCCTGTCGCTTTGGCAAATCCGATTAATCCTGATTTTGTGGCAGAATACAGGCTTGCATTTGCTTCTCCCATAACTCCGGAAATCGAACCGATATTAATTATACGTCCAAATCCCTTTTCTTTCATATAAGGGACTGCTCTTGCAGTAAGATAAACAGGTGCTTTTAAATTCACTGCAATAATATGATTCAATTTATTTACCTTAGTTTTTTCTATTTCAGAATATATATACTCACCTGCATTGTTCACCAAAACATCTATATTATTTTCAACAATAAAATCTCCGAGCTTTGCCAATTCATATTCATTGGACAAATCACACAAAATATATCCTGAAGGTTTCAGATCTTTCAACGCCTGTTCATTTCTTGCAGTCACAAAAATTTTATGTTTGGAAGCTTTTAACTCCTGAGCAATAACTTTGCCTATACCTTTTGATGCACCCGTAATTAATATATTCATTTTATACCTCAATTAATTTTTGTACTATATATGATGCCATAAAAATACCTGAACATGAAGCAACAAACGGGGTCGAAGAAGGAACTATTTTATTAAATTCAATTTTTTCGCCTGACTTTGTATATATTTCTTCTTTTTCTGTTATTTTGCGCTGAACTTTAGGGGTTTCTCTTGAACAGACAAATGGAATACCTTCAGTTATACCAAGTTTCTTTAATTGATAAATTACATTAGATACAAAAGGGGCATTACGGTTTTCAACATTTTTCAAATCAGCGATATAAAGTTGGGTCGGATCAATTCTGTTACCTGCGCCCATTGAACTTATTACGGGTATATCATTTTCATAACAGAATTTTAATAAATATATTTTAGAACGCATCGTATCAATTGCATCCGCAACAAAATCTAATCCCTCCACCACTAAAGTGGTCCCCCTCCCTTTATCAAGGGAGGCTGTTCCCTCCACCACTAAAGTGGTCCCCCTCCCTTTATCAAGGGAGGCTGTTCCCTCCACCACTAAAGTGGGCGCATTCTCTTTATAAAAAGAGGATGTACCCTGCCAAAAATCATCTATTATTGTTAAATTAATTTCAGGATTTATGTCTTTTAGCCTTTTTTCAAACAAATCTGTTTTTTTTTGCCCAATAGCTGAACTAAGAGCGATAATCTGGCGATTGATATTAGATTCAGACACCGTATCGAAATCAATTATGGTAAGATTACCAACACCTGCTCTTGCCAATGCTTCGGCGCAAAAGCCTCCGACACCGCCCAAACCGAAGACTGCAACATGTTTTTGCAAAAGCTCTTGTTGCTTATCATCTCCCCAATACAGAGCATTTCTTGAAAATAACTCCTTTGCCATTTTACTTTTTCCCTGTTTTATTCAAATCTGCAACATCAACTACTCTCATAGCATAATAAGGGACATTTTTACCATCCTCTATAAGAAACAAAACAAAATCTTTATCAAAGTAAAAATATCTGATTTGCGGTCTTGCCCCGGGCATTGCAGTTGCCTTCATTATAATCGCGGCTTCACTTTTCAGTTTTACGCCCTCATTATCCATTTTAAAATCTATAGTTTCAATCGTTTTATCGATTTTATAGTCTGAATTTCTTATATTACGCCCTTCAACATCCTTAAAACTTGTCATAAGATATAACGAAATATCAGGCACTTTTAATCGGTCATAATGTCCGAAATATTTGCGTTCCGTAAATGCTTTATCTTTAGTCTGAATGTCTGTGTAATATTCACTAAATGTTTTTACATCATCAGTTCTGTATAAAATAACTCTATCATCAGACTGCGTATTGAGTTTTACCGCATAATCATTTGGGGAATTATAAAACATTACGGAAACATTTTTATAAAGTTTTCCCTGACTGTTTGAATCAATACCAAAGTATTTAACACGTTCATTGTTTATAGAGCCGAAAGTTCCTTCACTCAGCTTATCAAACGCTTCCAAAAATTTAAAATCTTTTTTCAGCATTGCATAAAAAAACATTTTTGCAGGATTATATGAGAAATCAAACGCACCTAAAATATCACTTGTTTCATTAAATTTATCCTTTATCCCTTTTTCTATTTCCTTTTTTAATTCTGGTGAAACAACTCCATATTTTGTATAATAAGAATTTTCACTTAAATCCGTTTTATTAAAACTGCGTTTATTAAGATTTTTTGCCGTTACGGTTGTACCTGACACAAATTCTATCGGATGATGAATTAAATTATCAATAACTTCATTCCATACAATCTGAAAAGTCCCAACCCAAAGAGCATTTCCCTTAGGCATATCATCATCCATTGTCGCAAGTATAACAGCTTTAGTAGGTTGTCCTGACTTATCCAAAGCCTGAGAGACGACAGAAGTTTTAATTTTTTTTGAATGACATGCACTAACCATTGGAGTTAAAGTTATTGCAAATATTATTACCAATAAAATACCTAAAAATTTTTTCATATTAATCATCCTTTATATTTAAATTTTTCCAAAAACTTTTCCAAAAACCTTTTGTACTTTTTTCATGCAATATAGGAGCAGTATCATAAAAATCTTTGTATGAATCTATTATATTTTGAGGCAAATCTTCCCCTTTTTCAAGCGTATTATAAATAAACTCCAAATAATCGTCCTGCTCTTCACGAAATAGTATATCTTTTGCACGAATATCTTCATCTGCCTCATAATGAATTAAAGCATGATACGCAGCAATAAGACTCTCATCTTTTACATCTTTCGGATATTTTAACATCGCTTCTCTGACAGAAAGTTGTCCTATACGCACAAGATGCAACAACTGTGCGACATAAAGCCTGTTATTTTCTTCTTTATGTTCCATGATTTTAATATTCTAATAAAAAATGCCGGGTTAGTAAACCAGACATTTTTTTACTTTATGAAATTTATTTTACCAAAAATTCTACAGTTTCTTTTTCCACAAAGCGTACCATTTTAGAAATATCTCCATCGAAGAAATTGTCCGTAAATTCCTTCATCATATCAAGAGCCATTTCTCTTTTATCCATTGTAACTCTGTAAAAGAACTTTTTACCTGTTTTATAACGAACTAAGATGCTTTTTGAAACAAGTCTGTCCATGACAGTTTTGATAGTTGTATATGCCCTTTCAACACCATTAGATGCAAGTTCATCAACTATATCCTGAATAGAAATATCTCTGTCTTCATTTTCAGACATCAGATTCCAAAAAGTGTTTAAAATTTCCATTTCTAAAAAGCCACAAGCCATAATTTACTCCTACTAATCTAACAATTACTATAATTGTAATACAACTTTTTAAAAATTTCAAGTCCGTTTACAAAATATTAATTATTCTTACAAAAGAAAAAATTAGTGTATAATAAAAGTATGACAAAGAGAGTAAAAAAATATCTTCTGATACTGACAATACTGTATATCGCAATTGGAAAATTTTTTTCTGTCGGTTATGCAAATATTTTTCTTACATTAGCTTTCACAGTAATATTATTAAGATTTTTGTATATAAAATTTAAAATAGTTCGCCTTAAATATAATTATATAAGTACTGTTCCTGAAAAACTGGTTTATAACAGCAATACTCTAATTAACGATTATTGCATTGCAAGATTTTTCCCTGATGAAAAAATTGTAGTAATTGATAATCCAAAATCTAAAGAATATTCCCTGTTAAGGACTTTTACAATTGATAAAAAGTTTTTTCCTGATTTACTTGATACATGGAATGATATCTGTTCATTTTTTAATGATTATACTTATCTGGATGCACTTTTTTCATTTGTAGATAAATCTAACAGAATACTGAATATAAAATTTATAGACAGAACAGACTCAGACTTTGAAATAGAAGGAATGAGTGACTTTATAAAAAAATCAGCCCCCCCAAAAACACCCGCTGTAAAGAAAGTAGAAAATCAGACAAAGATCAAAGCAGGAGAAGTAGTTGATTTTTCAGACTTAAAAAAAATTGAAATAAAATTAAGTACTTCAGAAGAAAATACTTCTGAGATAGTAAATTTGAAAGACTTAATTCATGGAGAAAAAATATACATAAATTATGACAATGCCTATTCAATTTCTGTACTCCCCGGAATAAATATTGTAAAAGCCAAGAAAATTGTTGCATATCGGAATATTAACGGCATATTTAAAACAAAACAGGATTTTATCCAAATTGCAGGCGCTAAAGAGCATTTCACGCAAAAAATATTAGATATGATATCTTTAGATAAACCTGATAAAGAAGAAAATAAAAATAATATAAATTCGGAAAGAACCGTAGATTAGCAATGCGAATATATAAAATTCTTAAAAAAACTAATGCCGAAGGCCCGGGGAACAGGTTTTGTATATGGGTACAAGGGTGTTCAAAACACTGCAAAGGATGTTTTGCGAAAGAAACATGGAATTTTTCAGCCGGAACAGAATATAGTGCAGAAGAATTATTTGCAATGATTAATTCCCAAGAAAACATTGAAGGAGTTACTTTTTTAGGAGGCGAACCCTTTGAACAGGCTTCGGAAGTTCTGAAACTCACAAAACTTATAAAGGCTAAGAACTTATCTGTTGTTTGCTTTACAGGATTTAAAATTGAAGATTTAAAATCCCAAAATAATAATATTATAAATGAACTTTTAGATAATATAGATTTACTTATTGACGGGGAATTTCAGCAAGACAAATTTGATTTAAGCCGTCCATGGATCGGATCCTCTAACCAAAGATACATCTTTCTCTCAAACAGGTACAAGCTTAGAGATATTATGAAATATAGAAACAGGGTCGAAATCCGTATTTCTGAAGATGGCAGACTTGTGATGAATGGCATGGGGAATTTCGAAACCTTGAAATCAGACATTTGTTTACAAGATTATAAAAATATTGTAAAATAATTTTATAATCTGCTAGAAAGGGTTTTATGGACAAAAAATTTATATCTCAATTAACAAGACTATTCAGAGCAAGATTCCCATATATATATTTAACAACATTTGAAGAAGAAAGAGCTATATCACTCATAAAAAATATCTCAGGTTCAGAAAAACTTGTCAGGATTCCAAGAGAAGTATATGTATGGACTCAGACAGAAGGCTTTACACTGGATGGGAAAGTCATTGAAGGGACAAATATCCCTGATAAAGCAATAGATTTTATAAAAAAAGTAAAAAAGAATTCAGTATTTGTTTTGTGTGATTTTCATGTCTATTTTGGGGTAAAAGGACGTCAGGTAGATTACAATGTCGTAAGGCACCTGAGAGATATCATTAATTCACTTAAAACAGATGAATTCAGAAAAAATGTAGTATTTCTATCATCAGAATTAATTATTCCTGATACTATGTCAAAGGAAATAACCGTACTTGATATGCCATTGCCCAAACTTGAAGATATAAAAGCAAAATTTAACAAAATGGTTATACAGAATTCACAAATTGACACTTCGGATTTAACTCCTGAAATTGAGGAGAAATTATGTAAAGCTGCATTGGGATTGACACTACAAGAGGCAGAAAATGCTTTTGCGCTATCAATGGTTAATGACGGGAAAATCACAATAGCAGATTTGGACACCATATTAAGCGAAAAAATGCAGGTCATAAAAAAAACAGGCATACTTGAATTTATAAGCTCAGAATATAATATTAACGACATAGGCGGATTAGAAAACTTAAAAGGCTGGCTTCAAAAAAGAAATAACTCATGGTCAGAATCTGCAAAAAAATACTGTCTTCCATCACCTAAAGGAGTTTTAATAACAGGTGTTCCCGGTTGCGGTAAGAGTTTAACCGCAAAAGCAACAAGCGCAATTTGGCAATTACCGCTATTAAAACTTGATTTTGGTAAAATTTTTGCAGGAATTGTCGGAAGTTCTGAAGAAAATATGCGTAAAGCATTAAAAACTGCAGAAGCCGTAGCACCTTCTATACTATGGGTAGATGAAATAGAAAAAAGTTTAAGCGGTATAAATTCAAATGGAGACAGCGGAACTTCTTCAAGAATTTTTGGAACTTTTTTGAACTGGATGCAGGAAAAAACAGCCCCTGTATTTGTCATTGCAACCGCAAATAATATCAGCGGACTACCACCTGAACTTTTGCGTAAAGGAAGATTTGATGAAATTTTCTTTGTCGATATGCCTACATTCTCGGAAAGAAAAGAAATATTTAAACTTCACCTGCAAAAAAGACTCAAAGACGAAAGCGTTACAGGCTCAATTAAAATAGACGATCAGCTTTGTGAAGAATTGGCAAAAATGACAGAAGGGTTTGTGGGTGCAGAAATAGAACAAATAGTCATAGATTCATTGTACGAAGCATTTTTCAATAAAAGAGCTCTGACCTTTGAGGATTTGACTAATACAATAAAAAATGTTGTGCCATTGTCAGTAACGCAAAAAGAACAGATTTTGGCATTACGCTCCTGGGCAAATGTTCGCGCAGTTGCAGCAACTAAAAAATCTGATCTGGAAACATACACCTCAGAAGATAAAAATGATGTAAATGCTTTTCGAGGCGGAAGAACACTTGATTTTTAGAAAGGGGATTCAATGTCACTTATATTACAGGCTTTTCCAATGGCTTTTTTAATAAGTCCGGATGCCAACGGCGAAATTGCTAATGACAAGTTTTCTTTAACTTTAGAAAAAGAAAATCTTAATCTTGTAAAAATTGCAACCAATTTAAGACTTGAAGATATAAATTACCTTATGGAAAATATCAATGTTCCGTATAAATACTCAAACGATAATTATATTTTTGAAAACGGCTTAAAGTTAAACTGGAAAATATACAATGGGCATTATTGTGCATTTTTTACATTAAGGAATAAAAATTATCTGTTAGCCAAAAATGTAAATCCTGCTTCATATTTATTGACTCAAGCAGAAGAACTTTTAAGGGCGTTTGATACTGTAGTGAAAAGAAATGTGAGAAATATTTCGTCAGGAGAAACATTTTACTATTGCTATGATACGCCTTATAAACTAAAAGAAGATATTCTTGACTTATTAAAAGCTCATAAAATAGAGAACATTACCAAACAAACAGATTTGGAAATCCGTTTCAGACACAATTTTAAGAATTACAAATATTTAAGAAATGCAAAAAAAGAGACCTTTTATCTTGAATCTGAACAAAAAATTTCACTATTAAACATAATTGCCGGAGAAAAATCTACGACATCAAGAAAAATAAAAACAAATTACACAGACAGAGAGATATTACTTAAAACTCTTGAAGAGTACGGAGCAAAGGCGATTGAGTACGATGAATTTAATGTATCCTGTGATATGTTTGGAATGAAGCTTTTATATTCGAAAAATTTTGCGCAAGGTTCATATGATTTGGAGATATCAAAGATTTCGGATGAATCCAGTTGTGACAATATATTACAGGATTTAAAAGATGAATACAGTTCAAATATTCAGGATATAACATACAGAACAATAATAGAACGTATAAAAAATAAAAATCTGCGCCTTGAAAGTGAAGAAATAGACGAAGATAATTCAATAATATTAACAATAGATGTAGGTTAAACATGGGTAAAATAAAGATAAAATTAAATGCAGACGGCAGTATAGAAATGGAAACCAAAGGTATAAAAGGTGAAAAATGCCTTAAATATGCGGATTTATTATCAGAATTAGCGAATATAAAAATTGAAAAAATGGAAAAAACATCTGATTTTTATGCTAATGATGATTTATCTATTGACGACTCACAACATTTAAGAGATAATTAAGTTATATACAGAGAGGTGTCCGAGCGGCTTAAGGTGCAATCTTGGAAAGGTTGTGTGGGAGCAATTCCACCAGGGGTTCGAATCCCCTCCTCTCTGTTTTTTGTTTTCAAGGTGTATTATATACGGGGATGAGAACCCCTATATAGGTTTTCAGGACAGTTGTGATGGAAGTTTTGTTGTAAGTATGCCCAATTTTAGGGCGATAGAGGCAGATTTATAGCCTTGAGATTTACCGGACTATTCTTGCACTTTTGTCCCAATTTTTGCACTCTTTTGCACCGATATTTAGTCATGCTGAACTTGTTTCAGCATCTATCCTGCTTGGTGTTTGACTTTTAGTGAATGCAATTTTGTGCAATAAAGTGAAAAAATAAATTATCTTTTAGTTTGATATGTGTCAAAATGTCTCTGAGATTGAGATTCAGGACTTGATTTATTACGAAAGGTGAGTGATGAATGTGTGTGAGGTAACTTTTTATGACAAACTTTACTCCCGAAAAATGTAAACAAATAGCACTCGCAAAATTAGATATCGTTCATCAATGGCTTGAGTTTAGAAAGAAATCTCAAAATAAACTACAAGCAGATTATGATTTTGTTAAATTGCATAATACTTCAAACTCTCATTTATTTGAGATTTTAGGTAAAATTTCTCGCGGAAGCTTGCATCGTTGGTTTACGATGCTAAATGAAACAGAAGATTATACAAAGTTATTACCACAGTATAAATACAGTAGCGTTGATGATTATAGAACAGTTTTAAATAATGAAGAAATAAAAATATTCATGGGATTGCTTTTACATCCTAATAGACTTTCAATCGGCAAAGCGATTGCATTAACAAAATATAAATTAAAAGAGCAGGGGCAGAGTTTTATTCCGGCAGATATTACTTTTAGGCGTTATGCAAAATGGTTTAAGGGCAATAATTACGACAAATGGATTCTTGCTCGTGACGGAGAGAAAGCACTTTCAGACAAAGTTGAACCCTATATAAAGCGTGATGCAAGTTTACTTGAAGTCGGAGATATTCTTGTAGCAGATGGACATAAACTTGCGTTTAAGGTAATAAACCCATTTACTGGGAAACCCTGCCGAGCAACTCTTGTTGGATTTTTGGATTGGAAATCAACAGCACTCGTTGGATATGAAATTATGCTTGAAGAAAATACCCAATGTATTGCAAGTGCACTCCGTAACGCAATAATTAATCTTGATATGATACCGAAAGTTGTGTATCAGGATAACGGCAGAGCATTTAGAGCAAAATACTTTACTGACGACAAAGGTTTCACAGAATTAGGATTTCAGGGTTTGTATTCAAAACTCGGAATTGAAACAGTTTTTGCAAGACCATATAATGCGAGAGCAAAAATTATTGAAAGATTCTTTAAAGAATTTCAGGAAGGTTTTGAAAAATTGTTGCCTAGTTATATCGGAAGCAGTATTCAAAACAAACCTGCATATATGATGCGAAATGAAAAACTACACAAATCTTGGCACAACGAATATATTCCGACCATAGAAGAAACAATAAAAATGATTGATATGTGGTTGAATTTTAAGAATTCTCAACCTTGTTCGAACGCTCCGGATAAAACAATTGCAGAAGTGTTATCAGAAAGAAAACGACAGAATATTGATATTAATACGCTTGACGATTTAATGCTTGCAACCGAAGTTAAAACAATTCAAAGAAACGGAATTCGGTTTTTAAATTGCGACTATTTTGATGAAAGGTTATACGGATTTAAGAGCAAAATTCTTATTAAATACAATCTTTTTGATCTCACATGTATCAAAGTTTACACCCCAAAAGGCGAATATTTATGTACGGCAGAACGAGTAACCGAAACTCATCCGATGGCAAAGCTTTTAGGTGATGTCAAAGATTATGAAGATTACAAGCAAAAAATTGTCCGTCAGCGTCAGTTAAAGAAGAAAACAGTTGAATCGGTTAAAAAATATTTGAAAACAGAGGATATAAAATTATTTGAAACCCAAGTAGAACAATCTAATTCTCATTTACCCATTCAAACACCGTTCAAAACGGATTCAAAAAGGGTTCAAACGCTGTTTAAAAATAATTCAGAAAAATATGAGTATCTTGTAAAAAATGATCCTAATAATCCTTGGATAACAGAATTTAAGCAAACAAAGGAGTA
>CADBFN010000027.1 GCA_902794035.1 uncultured bacterium | reverse complement strand
CGAGGAGCGAGCAGAGGCTGGAGCAGATTTTGGCTTGTGCCAATAGGCACACAAGACAAAATGCGAAATGCCGTTTACTGCGAGCGACTCAAAACAGACCCCGACCACAGACAATTTAAAAAACTTCAGAATGAAGTCTTTTAAGATTAATATAAATAAGAAAATTTACGGTTAATTTTTATATATTTATTCACTTAATAATTTGTCAGCTAATTCGGTTTCAAGAGTTCCGTTCAATGTTTTATTTACTTCGCGGAGCTTTTCAGCAATTAATTCCATTTCAGGACTCCAGAAAAAGTTATCCTGAACATATTTTTCAGCTTTGTCAAAATCACCGTCAATCTGTATTCTGATAATTTCAGCCAGCATTTCTTTTGCAGTTGGCACAACTTTATCGATATCAACATGAATTTTTCCTTCAGGAGTAATTTCATACACCCCCCTGTCAAAGAAATATTTATTCTGCATAACAGTTCTGACTCTGTGCGCCTGCGACATAGTAGGCTTTGATTTAGGGAACATATCAACAACTGCGGTTAAAAGTATTTGATCTCGTTGCTCTTTTGTGTACATACCCAATTCAGTCAATAAATCAACAAAAGCCAAAGCACCCATATCAGCCTTATTTTCTTCAATAATATTTCTGTATTTACCTAATTTTTCACTGCCTTCTTTTGGTCCGAGAGAATGAGCGTTTTCATGTCCTATCGTGAACCAGTGATCTGCTTCGTTGTTATAATATTTTTGCTGATCCTTGTCTAAGATTGCATCTAAACGTTGCTGAAATTTTTTCATATCACTCACAAAGCGAATTTGCCTGTGATAAACATTTCTTCTTCCGCCACCTATAGTTAATGAGAGTTTATCAGAATTTGGCAGATTTTCAGCTAAAGTTATACCGCCTCGGTAAGCCCCGACATCACCTGAAGCCATAACCATATCGACATCTACCATTGTCTGTTTTGCATCTTCATCAGAGCTGATTGTCTGTTCATACTCGTCATTAAACGGCATATTTTGAGCAAGTATTGGCAGATATTCTTTTATAGCCATTAGTGCCTGAGTTCCTTCTTTATTTACAATACCTACTCTGCCACCTAAAAAATCTTTTGGTATCGGTGAAATATTATGTTCTTCCAATAACTTTGACAATTCTTCATTTTCAACAATTGTTCCGGTCATTTCATCTTCATAATTTTCTCTTGTTATAGTAAATTCAAGCGGAGTATCCTGCAATGTTGCCCATTTTTTATCCGCATAAGCATCTAACATAGGATCTGCTTTTCTTAACGCCTGTGCCTGTAATAACAGGTAATCATTAAAATCTTCATTTGTTGATGTTTTGGCAGCCTGTTCAAGTTCATCGGCCATTTTTGCAAAATCTTCACTAAAATAATCTATATAATCGATACCTTTTAACTTATCGCCATCTCTTACAACCATAGAACGCTGATTCAAAATCTTTCTGACTTCTTCGTCCTCTCCGTCATTTAACATTCTTGTTAATACCGAATGAAATTCCTCTTTAGACAAATCTTCAGGATAAACACCTTTGCCTAATTTTTCATCAACCCCTTTTGCAAGTCTTATCGGAGTGGTCATTGAATCTATCGCATTCACACCTTTTTGTGCATCAAATAAAATCTTTGTTAATCTTGCCTGCTCATTACCTTTTTTAATCTCTTCTTCCAAATATTTTTTAAATGGTAAATTGTGCTTAGAATCAATTTGCATATGTATATTTTCTAATATAGATGCTGCTTTTACCAAATGTTTCAGAGCGTCTTTATCCCCTTGTTCAAGTTGTAAATACTCCGGAGCATCAGCTTTCAGGAATTTTTTAGTAACCAAATAATCACTATTTGTACGTTTTTTTAATTCTTCCATTTGCAAATTTAATTCATAATTACTCATTTTCTCTCCTTTTTTAAGATCAATTAACGGATAAATTATACCATAATTTTGATAGCTCGTAAATGACGACTCAGGTCGTTTTGTTTCACTATTATCGATATTTTTATTGTTAAAGTTAATTTTGTTATTATTTGCTGCAAAATGTAAATTATTTAAAATTAATGGTCGTATTCGCATGTAAATCTCCTGCAAAAGTATATATACATAAAAATAGAGAAGAAATAATTTGCTATTTTAATTTCTTAAATCCGAAAAGAAATCTTGCAAAATTTTATCACAATTTTCTTCACAAATTCCGCCAAATATTTTTATTTTATACTCCGAAACATTATCTAAAGCCATTTTTGAAAATGCGCCATAGCGATTATCATAACTTCCGAAATATAAATTCTTTATCCTTGATTGCATAATTGCCCACCCGCACATCGGACAGGGCTCTAATGTAACATACATATCGCATTGTTCAAGACGCCAGTTATTTAACTGCTTTGAAGCCTCACGAATGGCAAAAATTTCTGCATGAGAAGTTATATCATTATCTTTTTCTTTTGTATTATGACTTTGGGCTAATATCTGCCCGTCTTTAACAATAACGGCTCCTACAGGAATTTCCCCTACAACTTTATTAGCCTGCTCTATTGCTAAATTCATATAATAATTAATTTCTTTGTTCATTCTCTCAACTTTTTGCAATATTCAATGTTATCTTGGCAATAAAACCAAATTCTTCCGTAGAATCAAGTTCTATTTTGCCATTCATTGCTTCAACCAAACCTTTTACGATAAACAATCCCAGGCCTGAACCTCTTGTTGTTCTGGTCATATCATCATCTAATCTTACAAATTTATCAAATAATGTATCTAACTTGCTCTTTGGGATTTTATCGCACTTATTCTTTACAGTTATTACTGCTTTATCATTCTCAATCATTGTATCAACTATTATAGGAGTTTCAGGATAAGCATATTTTACGGCATTTTCATAAAGGTTTACAATAACCTGTTCGAGCCTGCCTTTGTCTGCTATCAAATCAGGGAAATCATCACTATGATTTACGAAAATTTCGTGCCCGTCATGCTTTCTTAATAACAATTCCGACTGTTCGAGAACCTGAGCCAGATTCACTTCGGTATTAACAGTTCTAAGACGCATTCCTTCTATATCCGGAATTGTTAGAAGGTCATCAATTAACCTTTTTAATCTTTCTGATTGTTCCTTTATAATTCGCAGGGATTTTTGTTTTGTCTCATCATCAATTACAATATCCTGACGCATTAATCTTGAAGTATAGCCCTGAATACTTGTCAGAGGAGTTCTTAACTCATGAGAAACCGTATCAATTAAATTTGAACGAAAATCATTTAATTCTTTCAATTCTTTATTTTTTACAGCTAACTCTGTATATGACTTATGAATTTCTGATGCCATTTCATTAAATTCATTTGTCAAAAATACAATTTCATGCGGAGTGAAAGATGTTTTGTATAACCTTATCTGGTGTTCATAATTACCTTTTGATAATGCCATTATCGCTTTAAACAATTGCCTTATATTTATATACAAATAAAAGATATAGAAGCTTATAACTAACATTGTTGAAAGAATAGCAACCAAAACCGACAAAATAATTTTTACTCTGTTTTCAATAATACTGTTTTTTGCCATTGTTTCGGTTGTCGTTACAATAATAGAATATTTTGGATCTTTATATTTCAGATAAGCGATAGGCTGATTTTTTTCTTCACCAAAAATGAACGGTTCATTTTCTTCAACATTATCTATATCCTTCGGAAGCATTGACATTGTTTCCTTAAAAACTTCCTCTGTGTAATTATGAGATGCAACAAGATGTTTATTGTCAAGCATTATATAGATTTGCCTTTTATTATTTACGAGAGATTTGAACAAGTCAATATCCATATCCTTTGTATCATAAGTAACTGCAAGAAAAGAGCCGTCTTTTAGTTTTGCATGCATAACAGGCTTATCATTTATTTTTGAATTTTCAATAATTTTTTCCAATTCTTTTTGCGTTTTTACAATATCAATTTTTTCACAATGCGGGTATTTTTTGGTAAATTCACGCATAAATTTTCTTTTTTGGACATCAGTCGGCAAAAATTCAAGAGCATCAGCAATTTGATTTAGTGTTCGGTTATTTGAACGAATCAAAAAATCCATTTCGTCAGAAACCATCGTTGCAACAAGAGATGCAGATTCCCTCAGCTGGTGTCTGACAGATTGCTGATTGATATTATTTATTACAAAACCACTTATAGACATAGGAATAACAACCGCAAAGAAAAATACAATTGCGATTTGTTCAATTATTTTCAGCCTTTGGAATTTGAATTTTATCATTACCCTCACCCGAATTTCTAAAACTCACACTTCGTTTTGAAATTTTGCCCTCTCCCACCCTACTGATATTGTGGGCGAAGTATAAAAAATTAACCAAACGGAGTTAATTTATAACCAACATTTGTAACTGTATGCAAATATTTTGGATTTTTTGCATCAGGTTCAATTTTATTTCTTAACCCGCCTACATGCACTCTTAACATTCTTACATCTTCATTGCTGTCATAACCCCACACTTCATCTAAAAGTGTTGCAAGTGTAACAGGATTATTAAAATGCTGAAGCAAGGAATACAAAATTTCAAATTCGGTAGGAGTTAATTTCACTTTTTTATTTACAATAACTGCTTCTAATGATTCAGGGAATATTTCGATATCTCCGCTTCTTAAAATTTCATTTGATAAAGAAGTCTCATTTTCTTCAATACTATTTCTTCGTAACAAAACTCTGATTCTTAATAAAACTTCCTGTATATCAAACGGTTTTACAAGATAATCATCCGCACCATAATCAAAACCTGTTGTTTTGTCTTCTATTGTCCCTTTTGCGGTAAGCATCAAAATAGGAATAGAAAGTTTTGCATTACGAATATTTTTACAAACATCAAATCCGTTCATCTTAGGCATCATGACATCTAAAAGTATCAAATCATATGTATTATTTAAGGCTTTATTTAACCCTTCCAAACCATCTTTTGCACTATCAACAAAATATCCGCTCGAACGAATGTCAAATTCCAACAATTCTCTTATTTCGTCATCGTCATCAACAATCAATATCCTTTTCTGACTTTCCACCATATAAATACTCCTTATATATGTAAATTTTACAGGATTGATATTTTTTTTGCAAGTTCAAAATTTAAAACAATGGCAAAAATTTTTTTTAGGGGTTTTATCAATTTTATGGATATAAGTTTCAACGGAATTTACAATTTAGATATTAAAACTTTCAAGGCACATGGCTATGGTCATTACATTGACAATGCAATGCACATAACCCATGGTCCTAAAGATTATACAATTGTTTCACTCAGGGCAGATTTGGATAATTCAGTAATTAAAGGCGAAAATACAGCAAAAAAGAGCTATAAACCACATTTAAAGCAATATACAGATGCTCTGAGAAGCCTGAATAATATACCAATGGCAAAAAGAATTTTAGATTTTGAAAATCAAAATAATAAAGTTGAAATTATAATGAAACATTTTCATGCACCGGACAATTTAGGAGATATAAATCAGGCATCTTTTATGCTTAATGGGGAACAGATACCAATAACAGAAAGAAATATTCTGCCGTTATACACTTTTATGGCAAGACTGACAAGGGATATTACAAATTTTTTTAATATTTCACCTCAGACCAAAGAATCAGTTAAGCTTATGAATAATTCAATCGCCCAAAATGCGGAAGAATTTATTGATAATATGGTCTTGTAACAATATATTTAAAAAAATAAAATTCTTTTTAATTTTTTGCTACAATATGCATAGGCTGGGATAATTTTATGAAAGAAAGAATATTATTATTTATAATTATAATAGGTCTGACCTCATTTATATATCTGTTCCAAAATTACACAGATTGGGGGCTTGGTTTATTGATATGCTTCATGGGGGCATATTTCATTGTTTCTTCAATAGCAATGAAGGTAAAATTAAGAAAAGATCTTAAAAACCCAAAAGTTAAAGATGAATCATACAAACCGTTTGTATCTGTTATGATTCCGGCTCACAATGAGGAATCAGTAATATCAGAAACAATAGCAAGAGTTTTTGGAATGGATTATCCAAATTACGAAGTTATAGTTATCGACGACAGAAGTTCAGATAATACTGCCAGTGTAATAAAAGCTCTTGAATCAGAATATAATGGTCGTTTAAAAACATTAATCCGCCCGAAGGATGCTTTTCCGGGGAAATCAGCGGTTTTAAACGATGCTTTGAAAATGGCTAAAGGAGAGGCTATACTCGTTTTTGATGCTGATGCTCAGATGGATAAAGATTTTCTCACAAATCTTGTATGTGAATTACAGCCAAAAGATGTCGGTGCCGTTCAGGCGCGTAAAGTTGTTAAAAATAAGGATGTGAATTTACTTACAAAATGCCAGAATAATGAAATGACAATAGATACATCTTGTCAGGTCGCAAGAGATGCTGTAAAAGGTGCGGTAGAACTTCGCGGTAATGGGGAACTTATTAAAAGAGAAGCATTAGAAGATATCGGCGGATGGAATAACTACACAATTACGGATGATTTGGATATGTCCACACGATTACACATAAAAGGATGGGACGTTCGATTTTGCAAAGATACTATTGTATATGAAGAAGGTATTATGTATTTAATGCCTTTATACAGGCAGCGCAGAAGATGGCTTGAAGGGACAATAAGACGGTATCTTGAATATTTTTGGGATATCATGACTTCAAAAAAAATGTCTTTGCGTGTAAGAATGGATACTATAGCATACATATCAGAATTTATACTTCCTGCATGGTTTATCATTGAATTAATTATATTAATTTTGAAAATTTTTATCAAAGATGCATCTGTTAATACATTAATGTCATCTGTGATTATGGGGTGTTTAATCGGTATAGGATTTATGTTGTCTTGCAGGTATGCGTTAAGAAGATATGACAAAATGAATCGTGCTGATGCCTTCACTCAGGCGGTAATAACTGCAACATATCTTTTGATAATATGGTTCCCGCTGGTACTGTTTATCGGCACAAAAATATTGTTTATGAAAAAAGATATGAAATGGGGTAAAACAACACATGGTCTGGTTTCGCATGAACATGCAATTCAAAGAGCAAAAGAAAAAATCAGACAAGCTAAAGAAGAATTAAAAAAATTACTGAAAAGATAGAATAAAATACAAGGAGAATTATAAATGACAACAACATTATCAGTAGAAGATGTCAAAGCAAAAATAAGAGCCGTTCCCGATTTTCCGAAAAAAGGAATTATATTTAGAGATATAACAACAGGTATAAAAGACGGCAAAACTATGCAATTTATGATTGATTACCTTTGTGATCAATATAAAGAATTTAAAATAGATTACATTGCGGGAATAGAAAGCAGAGGCTTTATTTTTGGAATGCCAATGGCATATAAACTTGGCTGCGGATTTATTCCTATCAGAAAACCTAATAAACTTCCTGCAGAAACTATCTCTGAGTCTTACGGTTTGGAATACGGGACAGATACAATTGAAATCCATAAAGATTCAATAGAAAATGGTGCGAATGTTTTAGTTGTGGATGATTTGCTTGCAACAGGCGGGACTGCTGTTGCGGCTTGTAATCTTGTAAGAAAAGTTGGCGGAAATTTAATCGGAGCCGCATTTCTTATTGAATTAAACGAACTTGGCGGAAGAAATAAATTGCAAGATTGCGGAAAAATAGTTTCTATGCTACAATACTAATAAATATATAACTTAGGAGATATATAAATGAAAAAATTAGCAATTATTTTGGCAGTATTATTGGTTACTCCGCTTGTAGCCGCTGCAGATCAGGAAAAAGTAAATTATTATACACCTTATTATACTCAGGGAAATGTTATTCCGGGTAAGAAAGTTGAATACGCGGAAAAGAATTCAAAAGTTTACAAAAGATCATCAGGTAATGATTATATTCTGAAATATAATATTGATGATTTGGAATCCGCTCCTTGGATTAATGGCGGAGCAAGAAAATATAACTAAAAATTTTTAATTAAAAAGGATTGGTTTTAAACCAATCCTTTTTAATATATAACTGTTTCACTTTGATCAATTATCCTGCGTATTTTTTTCTGTGCTTCCTTTGAACAAATATTTAAATTCTCAGCTAATATACTTTTGATAAAATCACTTACTTCTGCAGGTTTCACAGGAACACCATTTTCTGTAATCGTTATATTCTGTTCATTTTTATGTTTTTGAAAGAATTTTTTTAAATCATCCCTTGCGAATTCAGAATCCAACACTATACCTGAAGTTGTTGTGGTATTTTCACCATGGCGGGTAAATTTTACCGGTTCGCCTATGTGCATACCGTTTAAAAGTTTACTTTCACCTTTACCATAAGAAAAACCAACAGGCACAACAGATACTTCTTTTTTTATGCCCAGAACTTTATTTATCAATTCCGCAATACCAATTTGAAATCTGCTGTCAAAATCCAGATCTTTTCTTATTGCAAGCTTTCCTTCAGGAAATATAAATATATTTGATTTATTGCGAACAAAATCCTTTATTAAAGGTAAAAAGACCCTTGCATTAAGTTGTTTATCTGCACTATAAATATTTGCATCGATACCAACTGCTCCGAAAGCTTCAAATGCTTTTCTTTTTGTGGCATTCATTGTTTTTAAAATATCCTGATTTAAAATAATTTTCGGCAACGGAAAATTCTCATGCCTGCCTGCAGATTTGTACGCATTTGTCAAAAGAGTATTTAAAACAGCCAACATAGACGGATCTTCTTTTTGATTCGAATGATTCATTATAAAAATAGCCGATTGACCACTATTTGCGATACGTTCAAGAATATTATCTTCGATATTTACATCTATTGTTTTGTCAGAGCTGTAAAAACGACTTATTTCGTCAAGTTGTTTCAGATATTTTTCATTTGACTGAGGAGTTATTTGCGCAATATCTTTAGTAATTTGTTTAACTTTTTTACCTTCAAATAAATCCGCAATACGGTTACCGATAATCCTCAAAGCATACTCACACTTTTGGAATCCTTTTTCACTTACTGCATTAATGCCGGTAAAAGACGGGGGTGTATTTGCAAATGTCGTATTATTCGAAGGATTAGTATTATAAGCCGAATGCCTTGATAATGTCTTATAATTATTGAAATATAAAGGGTAATTATTATTTATATTCACTAAAATCACCGTTTCACAGATAAATATATATCTTTATAAAAACGGTGATTTTAAAATTTGCTATTTGATACAAAATTTAATAAAAAAATCCTTTTAATATAGATTTAATATTATCAGTCCATCTTTGAAACCTCGTAGGTATAAGTTTTGAACGCATAGCAGATGCTTCGCTCATACCATCAGTCGCGAGTCCTGAAATTAACGAAGATGCAGAAGATGCAAAACCTCCAATCGTAGTAGCATCGGCTAATTGCGTTTTCATATCACTTTTAATTTTTATTCTTGCACCAAAATTGGTACTGCTATTAATTTTATCAATATGCATAATCTGTCCTTTACTTAAATTATCACATTACGAAGGTATCTTTTTAGAAATAATATTTTGAGATTTTTTGAACGAGTCAAGAATATGAGCAGAGCCAATACCCTGAGATGATGCACCTACACCTGAAAATATTGTAGAAAATGAGCTGGCACTTTCATTGCCGGCGCCTCGTTCATTGTATAACCAGTCATATGCACTATTTGTCAAATTTCCCAATACTCTATTGACAGATTCCGGAGCATTAGCATTCAAATATTCAGGAACACTCCTGTCATATACGCTTACAGGGTAATAAACAGACTGATCAAGAGCTGAGCCTGCAGAACCTGCATAAGACGCAACGCCCGAAGAAACAGCTGAAGAACCCACTCCAGCACTTGCACTTTCTTTTGACAACGCTTTTAAGTTCTCCGTATTTTCAAGTTCAACAGTTTTTATATTACGGTGAAAAATATTTTTAAAGTTTTCTCCTAATTTATTTAAATTATTTTTTATCGAATTAGCAAATCCTTTACCTGCAACAATTTCTAAAGGAAAAACTGTCGATTCGCCTAATGAACTTACAAGAATTTTGCCTGAATTCTCTGAAATAGACAACGATTCCGCTGTATCTGCAACAATATTTTCAAAACCGGATTTCTTTATTTTTAGCCTTGCTTCAAAGACTGGCGTATTATTTACACTATACACTTGCATATATTTTTCTCCCTATGTCGGTATTTTATTATTATAATCTTTTTGAATTCCTTTTATTATATTATTCATACCATGAGAATAAACCTGTGCCCCCATAGCAGTAGAAGTCGTTGAGAAAAAGGATGCATCATAAGCATTATGCTCAGGAGATTTATTCATTAATCTGCTTAATAGCTCATGTCCAAATTTTGCGAAATCATCAAACAGAGATGAGCTTGATTGCATTGCAGGAACAGCATTGTTTGAGCCATGAACCATCATATCCGCTCCTGAACCTGCACCTGTTACTATTGTACTTGAACCACCCGTTACTGCACTAACACCTTCACTTTTCAAAAGTGAACTTTCAAGTTTATTCTTGCTGATTTTTATCCTTGCACCAAAATTCAGGTGAGTATTTACTTTTAAAACTTCCATTATTAAATTACATATCCTTCATTTATAAATTATAAAAACGGTAAAAATAAATTTTGCGGGTAATAATGTTTTTATTTACAAAAATTAATGACAACCATTACATCCTGAGCATCCGCCATGTTTGCCACAATGCGAAGCAAACAAATCATTAAAATCAAAAACTCTGTCATCTAATACCGCCTCGACCACTTTTGGCACTAGAATAGCAGAAACAGCATTTATTTCATTTATAAAATCATCTATATGAGTATCTATTCCAATTAATATAGGATATTGAGCAATAATCTTATCTCCGGTATGAATAGTAATCCCGCTTACTTTTACTCCGTCATTAAATGCGTTAATAACGGCATTCTTTCCTTTATAGGCAGGGAAAATAGACGGATGAACATTGATTATTCTTTCAGTATCTTTTAAATCATATCTGTCATATGTCAAAATCAAGTCATATTTATTGGTATCAGACTGAAATTCATCTAAAGAAATTAAATCACATTCAACATCTTTGTTCTGAAAATATTTTTTCATTGATTCAAAAATTTCAGTATAAGATGTTGCGATTTTTTTTGACATGCTACCATTTCCTTCTTGTTACAGATCTCAAATGATTTTTTATTTTTTTTGTCTTATTACCGCTTACAAATATATCCTGATTTATTCCATCAGTCAAATACGGATATCTTTTCCCTAAATCATTCCCTGTAGTTTCTTTGAAAAGGCTCATTGCAGCTTTTTCAAGAGGGGTAAATATTTTTGTAATTTTCATAACATGCTAATTATATAATAAATCCATATTATTTTCAATATATTTATATGGCAAAAAATATTTTCACAGTTTTTATAAAGAAAAAGGAGTAATAAATATGGAAGTTAATAAAGTATCTTATGCACCTAATTTTCAGGCAAAAATCATAATTGGAGATGAAAGAATTCAAAAATTTATTAAATCATCTTTTATGGCAAACTCAAAAGCTACATTTGAAACACTGGACAGATTTAGTGAAATTTATCCAGATTCCATAGTTTCAATAGGTATAAAAAACTTAAAAAACAGAGATTATTTAGTCGCAAAAAACGGGGTTACAGGGGCTCAGGAAACAAAACTGATTAAATCGGGGGAAACACTAAATTTTCAGGACAGAACAACGTTTATAGATTTGATAAAAAAGATTATGAATAAAAAATCTTTCTGGACCGGTTCATCCAAAGACAACAATTTCGATGTAACTGCAATTGAATCAAAAATTCCTCATGACGTATTTGAAATAGAATAAAGATAAAACTAAATTACCTTTTATCTATAACCTTTATTAAATGCCATCCGAATTTTGTACCGACAGGATCGGATATTTTACCAATTTTAAGATCAAATGCTGTATCTGAAAATAACTGGTCCATTTTGTTTCTTGTAAAATATCCCAAATCGCCGCCATTCATGCCGGTTGGGCATAAAGAATACTGCATTGCAGCCTCTTCAAAAGTTATTTTCCCGCTTTCAATATCTTTTTTGATAGCCACAGCATCTTTTCTCTTTTTAACTAAAATATGACGAGCTCTTACTTCTGTTATTTCAACAGGATTAAAAAAACTCCCTTTAGCATTTACCTGCGGTATATTAATTAACATTGCGACTAACAAAATAAAAATTGCGATTATTTTTTTCATTTTTTTCCCTTTTTGATTATTATAGCTGAATTGACCTTAAAACAAAATAGTACCTGTAATTACCCCAATATACTATAATTGAGATAAAATTATTATCCAGATCACTGGCATCTAAAAATGTATCAGGTATAGGTTTTCTTTTTGATGAATCAAAGTGTTTACCGACAAATTTTAAAGCCATTTCTCTTATTTTTTGAGGTCGGGTCAGTTTAACTTTCGGCAAATTATTTTCATAAAAGCCAAATGGTACCATTTTTCTTTTATAACAAGGTACTATATATTTTATTCTGCCTGCTTCTTTAAACAGAATATACCATTTCCCTTCATGCTCTCTCGGAGTCAGTAAATAATACCCCGGCTGAATTGCTATACTTTTGAAATATAAAGGTGCGGTAAGTCTGAATAACGGATAAGGGGACCAGGTAGAATACATTGTATCCTGATATTCTCCCGGATCAATATTGTGTATATATTTAAAATCCGGCACCGGCATCTTTCTGTACATTTCTTCCACATCTGTATCATCAACGTATTCATCCTGCGATATTGGTGCACCATCAACATCCTGCGGGTATGTTGCCTCGTTTGCGTCTTGAGATTGAGCAGATGTATTTGAAGAAGATTGCTGATTTTGAGGCTGAGATTGTGATTGACTTTGCGATTGCTGAACCTGTGTCTGATTTTTATTTTTATTCCAAAACGCAGCATCAGAAGGCATAGCCACACCTAATATTATTAAACTTATCAACAAAAACTTTCTCATATTCTAATTTTAATATTTTAAATAAAAAAATCAATTTATTAAATTAAATTATTATCGTCTTTTAAGAAAAAAACATTATAATCATGTTATAATAAAACTATCAGAAAGGTTTAATTATGGGTGATGAGGACAAGCAGTTTGATGCCACTCCCCGAAAACTCGAGCAGGCGCGTAAAGAAGGTCAGGTAGTAAAGTCTAAAGACTTTTCTACTGCAGTGTCATTGCTTGTTTTATTTTCCGTAATTTTTGGACTTTCACCCTTTATATGGAAAGAAATTGTCCAGGTTTTCACGCTTTTATACGAACAAATACCCAATGCGCACCTTGGGACAGTCGGTTATTCATATATACTACTTGTTGCAGTAAAAGGGGCTGTTCTGATAATAGGGCCAATTTTAGCAATAGCATGGTTTATCGCGGTATTGGGGGATTTTATTCAGGTTGGTCCACTTGTTGCGGTTGCACCTTTAGTCCCCAAATTAGATAAGCTAAATCCTACAAAATATTTTAAAAACATTATTTCTGTCAAAACATTATTTGAACTTTTCAAAAATATAGTTAAAGTAGTTGTATTGGGATATATAGGCTGGATGGTATATAGCAGCCATATTGAAACAATTTTAATGTTGGCATCTGTTGATAACAATTTTGCGGTTATGATTGAATTCGGCAAATTAATGAATGAATTTATTTTCAAAGCCTGTATTGCCTTTTTAATCATTTCAGCTGCTGACTATGGGGTAACGAAGTGGAAATTTTTGAAAGATCAAAAAATGTCCTTTAAGGAAATAAAAGACGAGTATAAAAACTCCGAAGGCGACCCGAATGTAAAGGCTGCACTGCGACAAAGACGTATGCAGATGCTTCAGCAAGGTGCTATGGACGCGGTTCCGACAGCAGATTTTGTTGTCACAAATCCGACTCACGTTGCATGCGCACTAAAATATGTTGCAGAAGAGATGGATTCTCCAATGATGATTGCAAAAGGAACAGAATTAATAGCTAAAAAAATTATAAATATTGCCAAAGAAAATAATGTTCCGGTCATAGAAAATCCGCCTGTAGCCAGAGCATTATTCAGAATGTGCGATATAAACCAACCGATACCACCGGAATTATATAAAGCAGTAGCGGAAATTCTGATGTTTGTTTACAAAATGAAGAAAAAGACGGGGAAATAAGATATTAAATTTATTAATATGTAAAAATCAACTAAATAAATGACTTTAATTTTCATAATTTATTGTATTATTGATGTGTAAAATTATGGCAAGTATAGATTCAAAAAATTTACAGGAATATATAGATATCGTACAAAAGGTAGCAAGGGTTGAGCATAAGCGCATACCTTCACACATGGTTGAGTACGAAGAATTATTATCAATCGGTATTATTGCCATTCAGGTTATGGTAAAAAACAAAACTCCCGAACAACTTGCCAGATATAACGCTGCATATATTGCGACAGCAGTACGTTGGGCAATAAGAAACGAACTAAGAATTCGTTATAAATGGTACTCTATCAAGCATAAAGCGGAAGATGAGTATGATGAAGAAGAAGCAGTAGAAGGCATGGATATGAAACAGGCAAAAGTTCGTGAAGCAATTTACGAAACTGTCCTGTCAATCGATGGCCTTGCGGCAGATGCATCAGATAATGATTCTCCGTTTGATTTTATAAAAGATAATCACGCAACTCCTGATGAGAATGCAGAACTTACCGAAATGGGTAAAATGATAAGAGCCGCTATTTCTAAACTTCCTCCAAAGGAAAGAACCGTTGTAGAATACAGATTTTACAGAAATATGCAGGTTAAAGATATTGCAACACAAATCGGGCTGTCTCCTTCAAGAGTTACGCGTATTGTACAGGCGTCTCTAAACACCGTAAGAGAATACCTGAATGAACACGAACAATACGGTTATTAATGATTTTTACAATTTCCTTCTCAACTCATAATACATCAATCAACTATTATTAAACGTCCGTCTGGTTTGACATCGAAAGGTTGAGGAAGTTTTTTGATATAATCGCATGCAAGCTTGTTCTTATCAAAATCAAGAGTTTTTAGTATCTGCTCTTTTGGAAGATTTGACGGAAGGTAATTATCTCCGCCCATTGCAAAAAAATCATCTGCCGCAACTGTATATGTTTTCTTTTCGTCAGGATTATTTATATCAATAATATGTGATTTGTTATTTTTATCAATGTATTCAAGGTTCAATAACCGCCCATTTCTGTTACATTTATATTTCATGCCTGAAACAAGCAATATTCCGGGTTTATGATTTTTACTGTGGAAAGATAATTCTAGCCCTGTTTTAATTGCATCAACAATTTGCTTTTCGGTCAGCTTTAATACCATCATTTTATCTTCGAACGGTGAAATATCTGCTATTAAACGAGAATCAACCTCTGTACCTGATACAAATCTTCCTCTTATATTTCCTGTATTCAAAATCGCAATATCCGTACCTAATTCTGCTTTCATCGCATCCGCAATCAAATCACCATGCGGATTGTCCTCTATCAAGATATGCTTAGGCATTGGTACGGCCTCGCCAACTCTGCCCACAATTTCTGGCTTACCAATAATTTTTTCAACCGCATCCTTTACATAAAGAGGTCTGCTATAACCTGAAGTTTTTACGACATTATTCTGAGCACGTTTTATTACTCCGTCTTTATCAAAATCAACATTTAAAATTCCGACATAATCACCATTTTTACCTGCCTGAGTCATAATGACAGGTTCACCGTTTTTTGAATAAAAGAGGTTTTTGCCTTCTTCTATACCTTCAATTAAATCGTGAGTATGTCCTCCGAATATTAAATCAATCCCTTCAGTTGCTTTAATTATTTTTTTGTCATTATCTATCCCGCTATGAGATAAAAGTGCAATTTTATTAATTCCCTGACTTCTTAAAGCATCTACTTCCTGCTGAACAAGTTTGATAGTTTCTTCAAGATTTTTTACCTTTATGCAACTTAGAGAATTACTCATTTTTACACGATCAAACATATCTGATGGTGCAATTCCTATTATTCCAACTTTTTCTCCATTATTTTCAGTAATTATTGACTTTTGAAATCTGCCGTCAAGTAACGAATTAGGTTCAGTTTCTACATTCAGAGCAAGCATTTTACACTTTGTATTATCAAGCAAAGCCGACAAATCACCCGGCTCTGCAACATCCATCTCATGATTGCCAAGATCTGTTGCCGCAAAACCACACCAGTCTAAGAATTTATAAGCGACTTTATTATTATTTGGATTAGAGCCAATAGATATATCGCCTGATGAAACCTTAAATTTGGCGACTTTATCATCTGATATATTTTTGAAAAAATCAGTATCAGAAGCTGAGGTTTTATCAAATTGCTGAGCCATACTGTATATGCGCTCCATCTTTGTCATTTTCCCGTGTACATCGTTAATATAAAACCAACTTGTATGAGAAGAGCCCGGTTCCAAATATAAAGATTTTACATTTTGATTTGGATAAGAAACCTGCGTCTGCTGAACAGGAATTTTGTTATAAGATGTAGAACGACCTGAATTATTAAAATATGCTTTTAATAAATTATTATTACTATATGAATTGTATATGTTACTAATCATATATTCTAACCTTTTCTATTTTTATTAATTCGCATAAATTTAAATATTGCTATATAATTCTGAAAATTGTTACAAAAATTATATTATTTATCATTTATGCAAAAAACATTATTACTATTTGTAAAATTATTCAATAGAATTAGTTAAATAGTATTATATTTTTTACTCATTTGTGGTATATATATAATGTACATAATTGAATTATATTAGCAATATAATTCAAAAGAATGGAGGCAATTAATGGCAACAGGTCAATTTGTATTTATGTTACACTCACATCTTCCGTACTATCGTAAAGCCGGTATGTGGCCTTTTGGGGAAGAAAATTTATATGAATGTATGGCAGAAACGTATGTACCATTAGCAAATGCTATATCAGAATTATATTATGAAGAAGGGATTAAAGCTAAATTGACCGTAGGTATTACGCCAATTCTTGCAGAACAGCTAAATGACGAACATTTGCAAAATGGTTTCGTTAAATACCTTGACGAAAAAATTAAGAGTGTAGCAAAAGATCTGGAAAGATATCCTGATGAAAAAGTACCACATTCTCAACATTTAAAATATTTGGCTAAATATTATTTTGACTGGTATTCAAATATTAAAAATTCATTTGTTAATAAATATAATAAAGATTTAATTTCAACTTTTAAAAATTTGCAGGATTTAGGTTGTATAGAAATTACAACATCAGGTGCAACTCACGGATTTTCTCCGTTATTGGCAACAGATAATAATTTGAATGCACAATTTAAAGTTGGTTCTGATACAACAAAAAGATTATTTGGCAAAAAAGCTAAAGGAGCATGGTTACCAGAGTGTGCTTACCGTCAGGGCTATGAATTTATTGGCAAAGATGGTCAAAAACACTGGCGACCTGCAATTGAAGTAACTTTACAAAACAATGATATTGAATACTTCTTTACGGAATCACATGTAATTGAAGGCGGAAATTCAATCGGATGCAGACGAGTAGTTGGTATTTACGGAAATATTGAGTATATTCCTTTACCAGACAGAGAACCAACAGGGTATGACACATACAGTGCATACTGGTTACCTGATGCACAAGTTGCAGTAATGGGCAGAAATGACAGAGCCGGTTATCAGGTATGGTCTGCGGCAGATGGTTACCCTGGAGACGGATGTTACAGAGAATTCCATAAAAAAGATGATAAATCCGGTATGAATTACTGGAGAATTACATCTTCAACAACAGATTTGGGCGATAAAATGCTATATGATCCGGTATTAGCTCTAAATCAGGTTAATTCAAATTCAGATCACTATACAACAATGCTATATCACTTACTAAATGATTATAAACAATCTCATAATGGTAAAGAAGGCTTGATTATGGTTTCATTTGATACCGAATTGTATGGTCACTGGTGGTTTGAAGGTGTCGAATTTATTAAACAGGTAATCAGAAAATTGAATAATTTCTTACCGCAAATAGAAAGAATGACAGCAGGAGAATACCTAAAAGCACATCCGCCAACGGAAGCAATTCAGATTCCTGAATCTTCTTGGGGACAAGGCGGTCATTTCTATGTTTGGAATAACCATTTGACAGAATGGATGTGGCCTATTATACACTCTTGTGAAAAACGTATAACAGAAATTGCTGACAGATATCAGACTATTCCTGATAATAAATTGCTCCACAGAGCATTGAATCAACTGGCAAGAGAAAATCTGTTACTGCAAAGTTCAGACTGGCCTTTCCTTATAACCACATGGCAGGCAAAAGATTATGCAACAGACAGATTCAGAGAACATGTTGATAGATTTGAATTTATTGCGGATATGATAGATTCGGGCAATATTGATGATGCAAAATTAAAAGAAATAGAAAGTATAGATAATTGTTTTGCAGATATAGATTACAGAGTCTATATGTCAATAGAAGAAGGGGTAATACCTCAACAATCAAAGAAACTATCACCGTTATATACGGATTAGTATAAATTTACAATTCATTTTATATTACAGAGCCTTGGATTTATTCTGGGGCTTTTTATTTTTGGGAAATATTAACGAATATAACATTTTTTTTAATAAAAAGCAATTTTTATACTCCAAAAACGTTTATAAATACACAGGTTAAAGGTTAGTTTATTTTCTATTGGGAAAGGTAGGTTATTTATGAACGTTAAGGGTATTGCAAGCAATTTGGTTAATCAGTTAAAACCGGTAGTAAAAACAGCAGCAAAAGTTGTTAAGAAAAATCCTTTATTATTTGGTGCCGGGGCATTAGGCTTATATGTTGGTTATAAAGTTGCAGATTCATTCAAAAAGCAAGAATCGAATGTTGAGGATAAAGAATTACCAAAAATTGAGCCAAAAGGGATTATAAGTACGAAAAAACCTGTTACAGTCCAGGATTTAATTGATCAATATATTAAAAACAGAAATAAAACCAAGCTGGAAAGATTAAAAGATTTTTTGGTAATATTTGTTCCACATCCAATAAATCCTGCACAAAATCCATCAGTAAATCAAGATAAATATCGTGATTTTATAAAAGAAATTCTTGAAATACAGCAAAAAAACAGAAATCATATTTTGGAATTAGAAAGCCATAAAATTCCTGAAAATTTGACAAGAGAAGAAAGGATAGCATTAATCAGAGAAAATGGCGGTCCCGGACTAATATGCTAAAACATTTCAAATAGCAAGTAAAAAATGGGCTAAAAACAAATTAGTCCATTTTTTTTAGTAAAATATGTTGCATTTAAAAATTCAGCATATATAATAAAAAGGTAACCAAAATATTATATGGGAGCGTAGCTCAGTTTGGTTAGAGCGCATGCCTGTCACGCATGAGGTCGCGAGTTCGAGCCTCGTCGTTCCCGAATTAAATAGCGGTGGGTTTTCCTACCGCTATTTAATTTTGAATGATAGAGCGAGGATTCGTTTTATTTGCGAGTTGCGCG
>CADBFN010000026.1 GCA_902794035.1 uncultured bacterium | reverse complement strand
GGCTTCGTGCCATAAGGCACTGCCAAAATATGCTTCAGCCTCGGCTCGCAATCCGTTTTCTGACCGCTTTCTTTGACCGCCCAAAGAAAGCGGTCATGGCAATTTGGATAAAACAACTACACATAATATGTTTTATGTAAAATATTGTATATTATAGTTTATTGCGATATATTTCTATAAACAGTGTTATATTAAACATGAAAGGATAAATATGAAAATTGCTCAAAATCTAACCCAACTCATTGGACAAACCCCTATGGTTTATTTAAATAAATTAAATAACGGCAATGCCAAAATAGCCGTAAAACTGGAATATTTCAATCCTGCAAATTCAATTAAGGACAGAGCAGCATTACAAATGATTCTTGATGCGGAAGATATCGGTAAAATAAACAATGACACAGTTATAATTGAACCTACAAGCGGAAACACCGGGATTGGGCTCGCTATGATTTCTGCAATAAGAGGTTACAAAATAATATTGACCATGCCTGAAACTATGTCTGTTGAACGCAGAGCAATATTAAAAGCTTATGGAGCTGAACTTGTACTTACCGAAGGTTCAAAAGGAATGCAGGGAGCAGTTGATAAAGCTATGGAACTTCACAAAGAAATAAAAAATTCATTTATACCTTCACAATTTGATAATCCGTCAAATCCTAAAGCTCACTATCTGAACACCGCAGAAGAAATATGGAACGACACAGAAGGAAATGTTGATATTATTGTAGCAGGTGTTGGCACAGGCGGAACAATCAGCGGCATTGCACAAAAATTAAAAGAAAAAAATTCGAACATAAAATTTATAGCAGTTGAACCATATTCTTCACAAGTATTAGCAGGGAAAAATGCAGGCCCGCACAAAATTCAGGGAATTGGTGCAAACTTTAAACCGGAGAATTTTAACTCAAATCTTATTGATGAAATAATTCCTGTAAAAAATGAAGATGCAATAAATACTGCAAGAAATTTATCTGCAAAAGAAGGTATATTATCAGGTTTTTCAGGGGGAGCAAACGTATTTGCAGCAATTGAATTATCAAAACGACCTGAAAATAAAAATAAACTTATAGTTACAGTTTTGCCTGATTGCGGGGACAGATATCTGAGTTCCGAATTATATAATTTTTAAAATTATAAAGATTAAGGCGAGGTAAACACCCCGCCTTTTAATTTATACTAATTTTGCTATATCCTCACAAATTAATTCTTTAGTAAGGTGATATCTCGCATTTAATTCATCCATTGGAACACGATCATTGAATTCTTTAAAAGCACCGTAATTAAGAACTTTCATACTCGAATTACCATAAAATCTTGAGATTTTTTCTCCAAAACCGCCGTCTAATGTTCCGTTTTCAAGAGTTATAACAATATCATGAGAGGATTTTAATTCTTCAAGCATTTCTTCATCAATTCCTGTTATAAATCTCGGGTTTATCAATGTTGCATCAATATTTAATTTTGATTTCAATTCAGCCTTGACACATTTGCCCAGTTCAAAGAAATCACCTAAACCAATAATTGCAACTTTAGAACCTTTTTCAACAAGTTTATATTTATTTAAAACAGAATAATCCGTATTATCTTCCACCCCTGACACAATATAATTAGTTGAAGGAACTCTTATCGCAACAGAATATTTATCTTGTTCAACAGACCAGTCAAGCATTTTCAAATATTCTTCTTTACAAGTTGGCGCAAGATATACAATATTTGGAATATTACAAATTAAAGGAATATCAAACAAACCTAAATGTGTGCAATCTGCACTTGAAATTCCGCCCCAATATACCAAAATCGTTGCAGGAGAATTGTTTAGAGCCAAATCCTGCGACAGCTGGTCATAAGCTCTCTGAATAAATGATGTCATTACGCCAAAAATCGGCTTCGCCCCGTTTCTTGCAAGACCTGAAGCATATCCTACCGCATGCTGCTCAGCAATACCGACATCTGTATAATTTTTACCGAGTTTATTGCGAAATTCTTTATCCCACCAAAATACACCAGGTGTTGCAGCATTGACAGCGATTACCGACTTGTCTTTTTGTACTTTATTTAAAATATACTCTTTTGTAATAGTTTCATAGCATTCCGGTGCCTGTCCCTGATTTGGGGAAAGATTCTGACTGATAAGCCCCGGAACAGACCAGTGTCCCCATTCTTTATTTTGTTCAGCCTTTTCAAAACCCTTACCTTTTAAAGTATGAATATGAACAACTACCGGATGAGTTGAATCTTTTACACTCTCAAAAGCTTTAATAAGTGTTTCAATATCATTACCCTGTTCAACATAAATGTAATTAAAGCCAAAAGCCTTAAACCAGTTGTTTGAACAAGTTCCGTTTGAATCTCTCAATTCTTTTAAATTTTTATATAAACCGCCCTGATTTTCCGCAATAGACATTTCATTATCATTTACGATTACAATAAAATTAGAATTTAAAACCGAAGCATTATTAAAACCTTCAAAAGCTTCTCCGCCTGATAAAGAGCCATCCCCTATTAACGCAATCACATTATAATTTTCACCTTTTAAATCTCTGGCTTTTGCAACTCCGGTTGCCAAAGTTACTGATGTTGAAGTATGTCCAATCATAAAATGATCATGTTCACTTTCATTTTGGTTTGAATAGCCTGATATTTCAGGGTGATTTAACGGGTCTGTAAAACCTTGTTTACGACCTGTCAGCATTTTATGAGGATAAACCTGATGCGATACGTCAAAAATAAATTTATCTTCAGGAGAATTAAAAACATAATGAAGTGCAATAGTTGCTTCAACAATACCCAAATCAGGGCCCAAGTGTCCTCCGACTTTATCTACTCTGTTTAAAATACCTTGTCTTATTTCACCGGCAAGAATTTTCATCTCATCTAAAGAAAGTTTTTTTACATCTTGCGGGGAATTAATCTTTTCCAAAATTGTTGTTTGTAATATTGTCATATTATCTCCTTTATCTGAAAATATTTTAACATAATTTAAAGTTTTATGGCAAATGCACCATTTTTATAGTTTTATTAAAATCTAGCAACTTAAGGAGAAAAAGATGCGTACAAACAATGTTACCCCGGTGTTATTTACAGGTATAAATCCTGTTGTTATTAAACCAAAATACAAAAAGAATATTAATAAACCATACTTATATAATGATGTTTTGGATATAACAAAAGACTTTCGTGTAGGTGCAGTTTTTCATAACAACAAAATTGAACTGCCTTCTCCTACAAAAGAAATTATTGAAAAATTAAGATCTTTAGGAATTGCATATACATACAAAAAAACTAAATAATATAAGTTTTTTAATGCAGACCTGTTGGTGAAAATTCATCAAAGTAATAGGTGCCGCCATATGCAAATAATCTGTCAGGGAAACCTTTAATTTTCAATTCATTTGCATCAGTACTTACAACTTTTTTAATTCCTGAAGATTGTTTTGCAGATGCAAATAAGCCCAGTGCATCTTCAAACGCATCAAAATATTCTGTACATTTTGGGAATTTATAGTATTCATAAATTTGTTGTTTTGCGTTTTTACTTATTGTTGCTTTAACTTTTTTATTGCCTGCATCTGTCATTTTTGCGACTTTTGAAGTATCAGTATTTAAATATTCATTTTCAACGATATTTTTTATAATAAATTTTTCAACAGAATCTTTAATATTAAATAAATCTAATATATTTGATATTTTTGATTTTTCATTTTTACTTAAATCCAAATAATCATCATATTTACACAAATATTCTATCGCTTCATATTTATCTGTATTTTGCATTATTCTCTGTGCGACATCTTTATTTGTTGCATATTCCAAACTCGTCGGATAACTTTGTACAAACTGTGCATTAAGCAAATATTTTCCTGCTTTTTCCATATCAATTTTGCCATCAGATTTTTTTGCATATGCACAGGCTTTATCAAACAATTCTTTGTCTTTATCAGATTGTGAATAATCAAAATAATTATTTATACGCATCAGTTTTGTTTCAATCGTATTTTTATTTTGCAATACATTATCGCAAATATTTTTGTCTAAAATTTCAGTTATAATATTAGCAGTTTCTATCTGAGTCTTATCTAACGAAGCAGGTTTATATTTTGAACACACATTAGCCAAAAAATTCAAATTGTTATCATAAAGAATGTTTATGTATGAATCAAATTTTTCCTGAATATTGTGCAAAGTTGCTAATTTTTTATTTTCAGCTTTAATTTCTTCTAACTTTCTTTTGTATTCCTGCTGATTTATTCTTTCGGTATGAGCGGGTCTTATTGAATTTTTGTAAATGTAATTTTCAAGTTCTTCAACTGTATTTTCCCCATCCCAAACTTTATCTGCCTGCTGCAAAAATTTAGTAAGCATATCTATATCTTCTTTACCGAAAAGGCAGGAATAAAACTGAACGATAGTGTTTAGCACAAATTCGTTATTGCCAAATTTTTCACTGTAAAATTCAAGCTTCTTTTTAAAATCCGCCGATGAATAATTTTTATAATCACGCTGGGATTTTCTGACACCTTCGGAATTTTTGATAATCCTTATTACTCTGCTTGGAATTTTATCAAATTTATAATCAGATTCTTTTATAGATGAAACCTTTATATTTTTACCATTTTTTGAATATATTATTTCATTCGGATTTTTTATATTAAGATATTGTTCTTTGATTACAGACAAAACAAAATCATCATAATCAACCAGCAATAATTTCAGATCATTTTCACTAATCAGATTTTTGTTTGCTTTTCTGAATTCGGGAACAGACGAGAATGAACCGGTATTTCTCAGTTTGTAATATCTAACCGTAATATTGTTCACGGTAGGCTTTATAAGTTTTTTATATGCTATTTCTTTTTCCTGAGGAGATTTTATTTTTATATTATTATCAAGTATTTGTATAACTTTTGATGAGATTAATTCTTTTGCCTTTTTCTTGTCTTGACTTTTAAAAACATTATCAAGCTCTTTATAAAAATCTCTTGTTATACTATTTTCAAGTTTACGGGCAATTACTTCTTCCGGTCTTGAAGGAATTTTTATTTTAGGATATTTCTTTTGAAGAACCTTTAGAGAATTTACGTTATTCAATGGTTTGTAATAATTCTTAAACACTTTTGCCAAATCAAAATTATCCGCTTCTATTGCAGATTTAAAGTTATTCATTAAAGCGTAATCCATTTTTTCATCAGGCGGGTAATAATTTGTTTTTACAATATAAAGCTCTTTTGTATTTATTATTGAGTTATATTCCCTCTGAATCTGGCGGGCTCTGCTGTATTTTTGCTGGGCATTCATTATTTTGTCTTCAAAAAGCAACTGAGATTCGGTTTCTAATTCTTCAAGCCTGTTTCTCATAGACATCATAACTTTAAAGGCTTTGTATTTTAACTCCATTTCATCTATTTGATCATCTTCATGATTATCTTCTTTTAAAATTTCACTGCACTGTCTTAAAAGCCAATTCTTTCCTTCTTCGATACCTGTAATTTTGCCCGTAAAATAAATATTTGGATATAATCTGATATCAGATGGCTTATCTGAAGACATATCATTATTATTGGTTGTATGTGACGGATTATAAACCCTGCTTGAATAATATTTTACTAAATTAACCGAATCAACTTTCATAATAAAACCTTATGCTTATATAAAATCAAAAACAAAAACTTTTGCCAAGTTCTGTAAATTTGCTTATAATAACTTTATGTACGAAATAAAAAAACAAATTTATCTTAATTTTACCAAAAATCAAAAATCCGCACTATGCAATTATATTCGTGCTTTGGTAAAAAAATACCCTCAGCTTAACGCTGATGAAATTTTTGATAAATTCACAGAAGATGAAAAATATTATCTTGAACTTAACTGTTCAAAATTTGAATTTTTAAAAGATTTTTTATCTGAGAATTGGTTTAAAAATGATACCACTAAATTTATAAAAGCATGCAAAAAATATTATGACTATAAAGAATCCCAACGTCCTGTTATAGAAGCAAACAAAGCTTTTGAAAAACAAAAACGGGAATTTCTGAAAAAAGTAAAAATGTCTAAAGAACAACCCACAAAAAAACAACTGTATTATTATGAAAAATTATGCAAAAAATATGGTATTGAGAAAAAAGAATTGGCTTCAAAACTTGAGGCAATGGAAGAAATTGACAAAATTATAACAGAACACGATAATAAAAATATTTTATTAAATGAGGATAATTAAATGCTTATAACCGATATTGTAAAAATTTTAACAGATGCAGGAATTGAACCAAATGAAGCAAATATTGAAGTTAAAATGCTCATAGAACATTTTGCAGGATACTCAATTGCCGATATTATTATGGGTAAAAAACTTGGAGAAGATAAATTAAAAATCGTGGAAGAAAAAGCAAAACTGCGTGCAGGAACCCGTCAGCCTATACAATATATAATTGGTCAGGCAGATTTTATGGGCGAGAAATTTATTGTAAATCCTTCTGTTCTTATTCCCCGTGATGAAACAGAAATTTTGGTACGCAAAACTATTGAAATTATAAAAGAAAAGAATTTTAAAACAGTATTAGATATTGGAACAGGCTCAGGCTGTATTGCATGCATGGTAGCCAAACACACAAATGCTACTGTTATCGGTGCTGATATATCATTTGAAGCTATCGAAACCGCATTTAAGAATATGGAAAAATTTGGTTTATATAACAGAGCCTTATTCAGAAAATCTGATTTATTTTCAAAAATTCGTCAAGATGAAAAATTTGATGTAATTGTATCAAATCCACCATACATTCCGCCATCACAAAAAAGCACAATACAAAAAGAAGTAACTTTTGAACCTGAAACAGCACTTTATACAAGTGATGAAAAGGGATTGGAATTTTACGAAAAAATTATTACCCAAGCTCCTGATTATCTGAACGTAAACGGATATTTACTTTTCGAATTGGGCATAAATGAGAGTTTAGAAGTTGCACAATTTATGAAAAAACAAGGTTTTAAAGATATACAGATAATAAAAGATCTTGCAAACATTGACAGAGTAATATTTGGACACATCTAAAATTTATCGCCTGAGATTTATTCATATTTAGTAATAAATTGCAACGCAAATAATCCTGTAATATAATTTACTTAATGACTGAATATTTAGAAAAAGATTTTGATATAAAAAATTATACAACATTTAAAATTGGGGGAAAGATAGACGAAGCTTATTTCCCCGACAATGTTGATGAATTTGTACGCCTTTTACAAAAGTACCCAAATATTCCTGTATTAGGAAATTTATCAAATACTTTGGTATCAACTTCCGGATACAACGGCAAAGTCATCTTAACCCATAAAATGAATAAGATTGAAATTGAAGGAAACAAAGTTTCCGCAGAATGCGGTGTCAAAGGGCCTAAATTATCGCAGGAAGTATGTAATGCAGGTTTATCAGGTTTAGAATTTATGATAGGCTTCCCGGGTAGTGTTGGAGGAGAAGTTTATATGAACGCCTCTGCGAACGGACAATGCATTAGTGATAATATAACTTCAGTTCTCTGCTATTCCCGCAAGCTGGGTCTTATAACATTTAAAAAAGACCAAATGGGATTTGATTATCGCACATCAAGATGCGAAAAAGACGATTTGATAGTTTTAAAAGCTGAATTTGAACTGACTCCAAAAAATAAAGATGATATTAAAAAACAAATGGATGAAAATTTAGATTTCAGAAGAAAACATCAGCCGACTCTTGCATTACCAAACTGCGGAAGTATATTTAAAAATCCGCCCTGCAACCCTGCAGGACGCCTTTTAGAAAGTGTCGGTGCAAAAGAGATTATGATAGGGGATGTCAGAGTATGGCGTAATCATTCTAATTTTATAATCAACACTGGTAATGGTTCTTCTATTGATGTTTTAAGGCTTATGACTGAAATGAAACAAAGAGTTAAGCAAATGTATAATATAGATTTGGAACCGGAATTAAAGTATCTTGGGAATAAAAACAAAGAGGAAATAAAATTATGGCAGAAATTAGTTCAAAAATAAATAAAGAAGCAAAAATAGCAGTATTATGCGGAGGGATGTCATCAGAAGCAGAAGTATCAAGACGTTCAGGGAAAAATTGTTTTAATGCATTACAACGATTAGGGTACAAAAATTCCGAAATTGTTGAAGTTGATAAAAATATTGCACAAAAATTAAAAGATGGGAATTATGAATATGCCTATAACGCGCTTCACGGGAAATACGGAGAAGATGGTTGTGTTCAGGGAATTCTGGAGATACTTGGAATCCCTTATACAGGATGCGGGGTAATGAGTTCAGCTGTTTGTATGAATAAAGAATATACCAAAAAAGTACTTTCAACCTGTAAAGATATACCTCTTGCCAAATCAGCATTTGTCCGGAAAGGGGATAATCTGGAAGAAAAAACTGCCGGTTTAAAATTCCCTGTTATCACAAAACCTGTATCTGAAGGGTCAAGTTTTGGTATGACAAAAGTTAATACTCGAGAAGAACTTCAATCCGCTTACGAAGAAGCCGTAAAATACAATGATGACGTTTTGATAGAAGAATTTATAGACGGATTTTTTGTTACTGTAGGGGTATTGGAAAAAGACGGTAAAAATTTTGCAACGGAGATATTAGAAATTCGTCCTAAAAATGAATGGTACGATTTTGAAGCAAAATATACTGCAGGAATGTCTGAGTTTATTATTCCTGCAAGATTGAGCGAAGAAATGACTAAAAAAGTTAAAGAAATATCCGTCAAAGCGCATGAAGTTGCAGGCTGCAGAGGTGTTTCAAGAGTTGATTTAATGATAGGAAATGATGGTATCCCTTATGTCATTGAAATAAACACATCTCCGGGAATGACTGATACAAGTGATTTACCTGCGCAATGCAAAGTTATGGGCATAAGTTATGATGATTTGGTTCAAATAATATTAAATGGAGCGGGATTAAATAAATAATGCTACCTGAAGACAATAATTCAGAAAAATCTATATATTCTCAACAGATTAAAAATGCGGCAGAAATAGGTCAGCATTCCGTTTTGATGAAACAAAAAGAGCGTCAGTTACGCAAAAAAAAGAAAAAATTAAGTCAGTGGAAAACATTTTTAAGATTTGTGCTTTTTGTATCTTTACTGACATGTATTTATTTTTTGGTAACATTACCGGGATGGTATCTTAAAAATGATGCTTTTTCCAAACCGGATGGTCAAACCGTTGAAATAATAAATAATAAACTCATCCCGTCAAATATTTTATATAATTCTTTGCGAGAATTGAGAGTATATCATATTCCTATATTTTTCATGCCGGTTTCACCGATAAAGCATGAATTATACAAAAACAACGCAATTAAATCCGTATATATAAGGAGATACGGATTCCCTGCCAGAATTCAGATTATCATTCGGGAAAGAATACCTATGGTTGTAATAAAACCGGATATTAACCAAAGACCTGTAGCATATGCAACAACTGATAATGTTGTTGTAACAAATAAGAATTTTATGCGGTTTGCACAATCGGATTCAACTTTGAAAATTATTACAAAAAATCCTGAATTCCGCAAAGACTGGACTATAGAAAAAATACGTTATATAGATAAAATTGCAAAAACAGTAGAAACATATTCAAAAGAAAAAGTGCAATATGTTGATATGCGAAATCCAAATGATGTATATATAAAAATAGATTCTGCAAATATAAGACTTGGCGTTTTGGACAGCTCTGTTTTTGAAAGAATTAAAAGAATTTATACTATCCTTCCGCAGCTTGATAATGTGGATGAAAAAATTAAATATGTTGATTTAAGCTGGGATAAGGTTAATTATTTAAAAATTCAGCAAGAAGAACAAAAAACTGACAAAAAAGAACAATGACATTTGAAAATAAATACAAAAATATAAAAAATTTAGTAAAAAAAGAATTAGAATACATAGAAGATTTTATGGTTCAGCAGATCAAAGTAAAAGAACCGCTAAATTCTTTTATCGTAAATTTTCTGACTGCACCTTCAAAAAGAATAAGACCTGTTTTATCAATTCTGTACTATAAATCCCAAAATGATAATATTTCTAAAGATCAATTAAAATCTTTAACTGCAATAGAATTAATACATAATGCATCATTAATTCATGATGATATCATTGATAACAGTGACACAAGACGCGGGTTAAAAACAATTTCTCACGAATTTGGGAATCACCTTGGTGTAATAAGCGGAGATTACCTGTTATCCCGCGCAATGAATATTATGACTGAGATTGGATCAATAGATTTGCTAAAAAATTTATCAGCAGTATTGAATAAAATGTGCATTGGCGAAATTAATCAGAATTTTGCAAAATTTCAAATCGGTACAATTGAAGATTATATTGAAAAATCAAAAAATAAAACGGCATACCTTTTTCAAAGTGCAATACTTGCACCTTTTATATTAAGCAATTTAAAAGAAAATGATAATGCTTCACAATTCGGGTTAAATACAGGTATTGCATTTCAGATAAGAGATGATTTGTTAAATTTAATCAGTAACGACAAAACAAAACCAAATAAGAATGATATAGCAGAAGGAATATACAATGCTCCCGTTATCTATTCCCAAAGCGCAGAGAATTATATCAGCGGAGTTGAAAAAACAAAAAATTTGTTGTCTAATTATATAAACAGAGCTGCTTTTAATATTAGTGATTTACCTGATAATCAGTACAAAGAGGGGCTTAAACAATTTTTGGAGTTATTAAATCATGATTAACTATAAAGAACTTAAAGAAAAATATGACCGGTTTAATAAAACATGGTGGGGAGAAACGATAACAACGGTTATATTTGTCGTTGTAATGGTCATAATTATCAGATTTTTTATCGGTGAAATTCGCTGGATACCTTCAGGCTCAATGAATCCGACATTAGTTGAAGGAGACAGAATAGTAGTAGAAAGATTTTCACGATTCTTCACATCTCCAAAAAGAGGAGATATTATGGTTTTTTATCCTCCTGCAACAAAATTGTCCAGAAAACCATTCCCTTTATTTGCGAGATTAACAGGAATTTTTTGCAAAGACGTTGCATACATAAAAAGAGTTGTCGGACTCCCTGGCGACAAAATAGAAATTAAATTTGAAAACGACGGTGCAGCCTTTGTTTATGTTAATGATAAAAAATATAAAGAAGATTATATAAAAAGTATTTATGAATACCCTCTTTGTCCTCCGCCGATTGTTCAAAAAGGATTATTAAAAGATGATCGTGTTATGAAATGCGGGCCGTTCAATTTAGGCAAAGATGAATTTTTTATGATGGGAGACAACAGAGGTAATTCTCAAGACAGCCGTTATTGGGGTGTATTAAAAAAAGACCGCTTCATAGGAAGAGCAGTCTTTCTGTTCTGGCCAATTGACCGTTTAAGAATTTTACATCGTCTTAAAAAAACTATTTAACCAAGCAAATGATAATATTTCATATAATCAGCCATGATTGTTGAACTTGTGGCATTTACGACATTTGCTTTGACAACTTGTTCTTTATCCTGCGCTGTTTTTTGGTCTGTTTTTGTCAGCTCATCATTTTGAGGCTGTACCTGCGCAATATTTTGTTCTTCGGTTACCTCAGCAATCATATCCTGAACTTGTGCCATGATTTGGTTATGAAGCTTGACATCTCCGGCATAAGTACCTGTAGATTGAACTCCTGCAATATCAAAATCTTCAAGAATGGATTCCCATTCTGAATAATTTGTTATGCTTGTTCCTTGTTGTTGTGCTGCAGCCTGCGCTCTTTTCAATTCTTCTATAGATGAAATTTCTTCAGCCATCACTATCTCTCCTTGGGTATTTCATTTCATGTATATAAAAACTTTATTTTTTTTTGTATTTCAGAAATTAAAATATTTGTAACAAATGTTTATATTACTATTTTTATAATGATTATAGTCACGATTGCGAATCTGTGATATAATTATTTTATGGCAACATTGGCACAATATTTAAAAAAATCAGCAACATATAAGATTTTTTCAGCTTTAATCAATGACATTGGGACTTTTTTATCAACAATCGGTCAGATATCTCATGCTGGTATCAGGATGCTGAAAAGAATATTTCTTGACGGAATTTCAGGCAAAGAACTGTCTGTTCAATGCGAAAGATTTGGTGTAAGTTCACTGCCTATTACACTTTCAATTGTTGGTATGACTTCAATAATTGTATCATCTCAGGTTGCTAATGAAATGGTTAAACAAGGCGGTTCAGGTCTTATCGGTATGCTTATGACAATTTTAACCGTAAGAGAAGTCGGAGCAATAATGTCAGGTTTTGCCATAACATCAATGATTGGTTCTTCTCTGGCTTCTGAACTTGCGACAATGAGAGTTACAGAGCAGATTGACGCAATAGATGTTTTGGGAGTCGATTCTGTCGGTCACTTATTTATACCGAGAGTTTTGTCAGGGATTTTAATGATGCCTGTTATTGTTATTATAGCCTCTGCTTTTGGGGTAATACTTGGCGGAATCGCATCTAATATATTTTCAGGACTTTCTTACAGAGCATATTTTACCTCTGTATGGCTTGGTTTATTTATGAAAGATTTATGGGTTTGCATAATAAAATCTGCTGTTTTTGGCGGTACTATTGCATTAATAAGTTGTACTTGCGGTTATTATGCAAAAGGCGGAGCAAAAGGTGTCGGTATAGCTACAACTAAAGCGGTTGTGTGGTCATTTATCTCAATTGTTGTTTGGGATATGATTTTTGCAATGTTATTTTTCTTTTAATGAAGGATTTGATAATGAGTATAGAAGTAAAAAATTTAGTAAAGAGTTTTGAAGATAAAGTTATAATAAACGATATTTCTTTTAAGGTTAATGACGGGGAAGTCCTTGCTATAGTAGGATTTTCAGGTTCAGGTAAAAGTACGGTTTTAAAACTGATATGCGGGTTGATACCTTATGACAGCGGAGAAATTATCACATCCGAAGGCGATATAGCAATGGTATTTCAATATTCTGCATTATTTGATTCCTTAAATGTTTTTGAAAATATATCTTTTGCACTGAGAGAGCGCAAAGATTTACGAAAATTATACACTGAAGAACAACTGGAAGAAATTGTAGCCCAAAAACTTGAACTTGTCGGATTGCAGGGAATTGAAAGAAAATATCCTTCTGAATTGTCAGGTGGTATGCAAAAACGTGTAAGTTTTGCAAGAGCGATTGTAACAAAACCAAACACAATTTTGTATGATGAACCTACTGCAGGTTTAGACCCAATGTCTTCTACATTAATTGAAGATTATATTGTAAGTTTAAAACACGAAATCAATGCGGCTTCAATTGTTGTTACTCACCAAATGTCAACAATTACCAGAACTGCAGACAGAGTAATAATGTTATATGATGGCAAAATTGTATTTGAAGGAACTCCTGATGAATTACTAAAACAGGATAATCCTTATACAAAACAATTTGTTACGGCTTCTTTGGAAGGTCCGATGCAAATGAAAGCATAAGATTTATAGATTTTCAAGCAAAGCAATTTTCATATCTTTAAAATCAGGAGTATGTCCTGTCCAGATTTTTTCTGCTTCATAGGCCTGCCATACAAGCATATCAACACCATTTATATGCCTCAAATTCAGTTTTTGTGCAAGTCTTATCAGATTTGTTTTTTTAGGATTATATACAACATCATAAATAAGTGCATCATTTGGCAGGGTTCTGAGTTCATCTTCTTCAGCCGGAGAATAACCTACAGCAGATCCGCTCATACCAATTGGCGTAGCATTTACAAGTAAATTTATATCCGAAAAATCTTTAAACTGATCAATTTGATAAGGCGTAAAACTTATACCGGGGAATGTTTTTCGCAAATAATCCACAAGCTCAAGACAATTTGCAATATTTCTTGTATATAATTTTATTTCTTTAACCTGTTTTTGAGCAAGAGCGGTAATTGCAGCTCTTGCAGCACCACCCGTTCCTAATACTGCAACAGTTTTATTATATAGAGGGAAATCTTGCGGTATTGCTCTTATAAAGCCTTTTGCATCAGTATTATACCCTTTAAGTGCATTCGTTTCGGGATCTATTGCAACAGTGTTTATAGCATTAACAACACTGGCAGAGGCATCAACTTCGTCTAAAAATAGTGTTACAGGAAGCTTTAACGGAATAGTTACATTAAAACCGCTATATCCGTTGCTTCTTAAATATTTAATTCTGTCAGACAATTCTTCAGGCGGAGTAGGCATAATTTCGTATGTCGCATTTATTCCGATACTTTTAAAGCCTGCACAATGAATATATTCAGACATTGAATGACCAAGCGGATAACCGATAAGTGCGAATTTTTTAATCTTTTGCTCAGGTTCCGGTTTAAAAATTTCCTGAGCAGAAACCGTTGGAGCCTGAGTTGGTTTTTCAAAAATATCCGTACTTTCAGGCATCGGAGCAGGAGTCATAAAAGATTGGGGGACAGCAAATTGTGAATTATAATTATTTGTAATGTCCTGATTTACAGCATTTTGAGAATAAGTAGTCTGCCATGAGCCCTGATTTTGAGTCGGTTGTGAAACAGATACAGAAGATTCCGTATGCGCAACAACTCCTGAACCACTCTGTTCCTGAGCAAGTTTTGCTGCTTTCATAGCTTTGTATCGTTCTAATAATTCTTTGTTTACTGCCATAATTTATACCCTCTTTGGGGTAATTCTATAACAGAATATATTATTTTCAATCAACCGTTTGTTGTAATATCACCAGAATACAATTCTTCTTTCATACAACTATAATACTCATTTCTAAGTTTTGTAATTATCCTGCACATAATCAGACAAAAATAAAAGTAATAAATTAATTGCTTTTTGCGGGTTTATCAGTTTGCATAACAAATCTTCCAGCATATTTACCCCTTAATATATTTAAATTATGAATATAGGTAAAGAAATTAAAATTACACAATTGAAATTAAAAAAAGTTCTATTTCATAATTTTTCTTGTCATGACGATATTGCCGTCTTTGCCGTAACAATTTTGACCAACCCAATGTCCAAGAAGTTCTCCAAACGGGGAAAATATAAAAGTTTCATTTTCACTGACTCTTAAACTCATATTAACAAGTTCCCCTTCGGGAGTAAATTTATAACTTCTGTAAGGATATTCCAGAGAGCTTTTTTCTTCTGTATTGATTAAATTCCCGCCTCTGTCATAGTACCAGACATGTATTCTGTCATTTTGGTAATTAACCGCATAACTTCCGTCTGAAAACAAACCTAATGTCCGGTCTTTTAATTTGGTTATCCCTTTTAACAGGGCAGAATAATTTTCATTATAATTTGAATCTTTAAAATTATTTTGCGTTAAAAAATAATCAATTGCATTTGGTCTGTTGTTTTGCAGCTCGATTTTTGCATCTTCCGCGTTGTATTTAATTCCTCCGGTAAGCACCTGTGCGCTGACAGGCAGAGATATAAAAATTAATAATAATAAAATAATTTTTTTCATATATCAATTATAATGCCACTTGTTAAAAAGTCATCGGACATTTTCATGAATTTAAAACAATTTCTTCGAATTTTTGCAATAATTCATTTTCAGGAACTCTTGCAATAATTTCACCTTTTTTGAATATATAACCTTCTCCGATACCGCCTGCAATTCCATAATCAGCATGCTTTGCTTCCCCGGGACCGTTTACGGCACATCCCATAACCGCAATAGTTATATTTTTGTCATAATTTTTAAATCTTTCTTCAACCTGTTTTGCAAGATTTATCAAATCTATTTGAGTTCTTCCGCAAGTCGGACAGGATATAAAATTAACTCCTTTTTTCCTTAGTCCTAAACTTTTTAAAATATCATATCCTGCATAAACTTCTTCTACAGGATTTTCTGTAAGAGAAACCCTGATTGTATCGCCTATTCCTTCAGCTAAAAGTGTCCCGATTCCGATTGCAGATTTAATTAGTCCGCCTTTTAAAGTTCCTGCCTCAGTAAGACCGATATGAAGCGGATAATTAACTTTTTGTGCCATCAGACGATATGCTTCAATTGTTGTATAAACATCTGAGGATTTCAGAGATATTTTTATTAAATCAAAATCTAAATCTTCCAATATTTTTATATGATTTAATGCACTTTCTACCATTTTTTCATACAATGGCATGTCCTTATCCTGAAGACTTTTTTCTAATGAACCAGCATTTACTCCTATTCTTATCGGGATATTTTGAGATTTTGCAAGTTTTACAACAGCCTGAGTATGTTCTTTTTTGCCTATATTGCCAGGGTTCAGCCTAAGAGCAGAAATCCCGTTATTTATACATTCAATTGCAAGCCTGTAATCAAAATGAATATCCGCTATCAGAGGCACAGGAGAAATTTTAACAAGTTCTTTTATGGCTTGTGCAGCATCTTTATTTAAAACAGCAAGTCTTACAATTTCGCATCCGGCATCAGCAAGCTTGCGTATTTGTTCGGATGTCGCATTAATATCCCGGGTGTCGGTATTGCACATTGACTGAACACTGACAGGATTATTCCCGCCTATTTTTACATTTCCTATAGATATTTCTTTTGATTTACGTCTGTTTATCATATTTAAATTTTAACATAAGAATAAAGTTATGAAATTGATAATAATTTAAATTTACAATCGTTGTTTTAAGGTTTTGTTTTTTGTAGAATGTTCATGCGGTAGTTTTTAAGAAGGAGAACTCATATGAAAAAATCAATTAAAGATTTAGGTGACATCAAAGGTAAAAGAGCATTAGTAAGAGTAGATGTTAATGTGCCTTTGGATGAAAACAAAAACGTAACTGACGACACAAGAATTCAGGCTATTGTTCCTACAGTTAATTTTTTAACTGAAAAAGGTGCAAAAGTTATTCTTATGGCTCACTTGGGTCGTCCAAAGGGAGAAAGAAACATGGAATTTTCTTTGGCTCCTGTTGCTAAATATATGACAAAAGTTTTTGGTCAGGAAATCGTATTTATTCCATCTGTTGAAGAAGCAGCACCTTATGTTGAAAAATTGCAAGACGGTCAAATCGCATTATTGGAGAACATTCGTTTCTATAAGGCTGAAGAAGCAAAAGATGACGATATGACTTTTGCAAACGAAATAGCAAAACTTGGTGATTTTTATGTAAATGATGCTTTTGGTGCGGCTCACAGAAACCATACTTCAACTGCAAAATTGGCAAAAGTGCTAAAACCTGCAGTTTCAGGTTTATTAATGGAAAAAGAAATCAGATGCTTATCTCAGGCTCTTGATAATCCTACAAGACCATTCACAGCTATTGTTGGCGGTGCTAAAGTTTCTTCTAAAATCGGTGTTTTAGAAAACTTGTTAGACAAAGTTGATAATATGATTATCGGTGGCGGCATGGCTTATACATTTGTTAAAGCTAATGGTGGTAAAATCGGTAATTCAATTTGCGAAGATGATCAAATCGAAACAGCAAAAGCTATTGAAGCTAAAGCAGCAGCAAAAGGCGTTAAACTTGTAATGGCAACTGACGTTTTAGTTGCTGACGATTTCTCAGGCAACGGAACAAACAAATTCGTTAAAATCAACGAAATTCCTGACGGATTTGAAGGTGTTGATGCAGGTGAAGAATCAAGAAAAGCTTTTGCAGATGTAATTAAATCTTCAAAAACTATCCTGATGAACGGACCTGTTGGCGCATTTGAAAATCCAAAATTCGCAGAAGGTACAAAAGCAGTTTTGGCAGCAGTTGTTGAAGCAACCAAAAACGGTGCAACTTCTGTAATCGGTGGTGGTGATTCTGTTTCAGCAGCTAAAAAATTCTTCAAAGCTGAAGACTTCACTCACGTTTCAACAGGCGGCGGCGCTTCATTAGAATTTATTGAAGGTAAAGTATTACCTGGCGTTGCAGCATTAGATGAAGTTTAATAAAAAACATTTAACAGATATTCAAAACCTCCGTATAATTACGGAGGTTTTGTTTTGTGTAATCTTTACATACTCTTATTATATTGTTTAAATGCGAAATTCATGCTATTGTAATAATATAAATAAGGAGATTAAGATGAGAGTTGCGGTATTATCAGATATTCACGCTAATGTTCAGGGTTTGGAAGCTGTAATGACAGACGTTGTCGAACAAAATTGCGAACATGTATTTTGTTTGGGAGATTTGGCGCTTGCAGGTCCCCAGCCCAAAGAAGTGATGGATTATGTAATGGAGCAGGATACCTGGACCGTAATTCAGGGTAATACCGATAAAATGATTGCCAACTACGGGCCGGAAGTTATTGATTTTCTTGATGCCCAATATCCTGTTATGGCAAACGCAATTGAAAGTGATGTCGAAATCTTAGACGATTATTACCGCGCATATCTTGCAAATCTTCCTCCTCAATTAAGTCAGGTTATTGAAGGCTGCAGTGTATTACTTGTCCATGGTTCTCCAAGAGCAAATAATGAGGATATCCTTCCGAATATGCCAATTGAAACGGTTGAAGAAATTATATCAGGAACAACTGAGAAATTAATATTATGCGGTCATACACATATTCCATGCGGATATCAGACTAACAGCGGGCAAACTGTTGTGAATGTTGGTTCTGTCGGACGTCCTATGACTGAAGAACCTAAGGCTTGTTATGCCATTATTGATTTTAATGATGGCGATTTTGAAATAAGACACAGATTTGTACCTTATGATAATCATTTGGCTGCACGCCTTATGTCAAAAAGAGATTTTGTCGGTTCAGACCGTCTTTCTGACTTGTTATTAACCCCGGGACAAAGACATATTTAATTGTTAAGAATTCTTAATATAAAGACATAAAATCCTAAAGTTTCGCGTAATAATTCCGATTACTTATTTGTAAGGAAACCAAGGGATTAATTATGAGTCTTAATGTAAATTATACTTCTCTATATAATAACGGCATTGATAAATCAATGTTAAAAGAAGTTTCTCAGGAGATTTTGAATCGTGCTTCTCAAAAAAGTGCAAATTACCAAAACAATATCTCTGTAAATTCTCAAATTAATTCCATTGCAAAACCTGTAGAATTAGGCATTGATTTATATAACGGGAAAATAGATGTTCAGGCTCAAAAACAAATCGCTTTGAATAATACATTACAATTTCAGTTAAATACAGAAACATTAAAATCTATTCAGTTTTTAAATTCACAAGCTGCAATATCATCAAAAATTGACGGCAAATATATGCCAAATGTGAATGCAAATGCTATTGTTCCTGAAACTCAAAAAGTTTCAGATACAAATAAATCTCAGTTTGTAAGTATATTCACTTCTGAAACTGCCAAAGATAAAAACGGTTCTAATCCGTTTTATGGCGGGGAGCTGCTTATGAATGGCGACAAACCTTCTAAAAAAGAAGAAACTAAAAATGAATTAAAAAGCATTTTTGCTTAGCTATAAATCCTTTTGTATGAGGGCATCTAAAGTGTTTACAAACGAAGTGTATAATTAATATCTTCTCCAATAAGGGAAGATATTTTTTTATCCAACCAGCGGATAATTTTTCATAAAAAATTAGCAATTATATTTACATAAAACATATTATGTGTAGTTGTTTTATCCAAATTGCCATGACCGCTTTCTTTGGACGGTCAAAGAAAGCAGTCAGAAAACGGATTGCGAGCCGAGGCTGAAGCATATTTTGGCAGTGCCTTATGGCACGAAGCCAAAATGCGAAATGCCGTTTAAGGCGAGCAACCAAG
>CADBFN010000025.1:18482-42132 GCA_902794035.1 uncultured bacterium | reverse complement strand
TGAACCCGGACTTGGAAAATCGCAAACGGCTTTATGGCTTGCATGTAAATACGATGGAATTTATCTTCGTGCATCAAACCTTATGACAGGCAGATGGCTTTTAGAAGAAATGGTTAAAGAACTAGACGAGATTCCTAGATTTCTGACTTCGGATAATTTTAATATTGTGATTAAAAAGCTAAAACAAAATCCGCAGGTGATTTTTATTGATGAAATTGATTATCTGATGAATAATTATAAGACCATTGAAACCCTCAGAGATATTCACGATGAAACCGGCTGTCCGATAATTTTTATAGGAATGGGATTGGTTCATAAAAAACTCGAAAGATACAAGCACCTTTATGACAGATTTTCAGAGATTTTAAAATTCGATACTTTTAAAGTGGCTGATTTAAGTCAAATAATTAATCAATTGTCGGAAATTCCATTTACGCCTGATGCTATTGAATACATCCATTTAAAATACAACAGATTTCGGCAAATTGTTCAGCTAATAAACCAAATGGAAACATTTGCAAAAGAAAATAATCTAGCAGAAATTACAAAAGAAATAATGGAGCAGATTTTATGAAGCGGATTTTCGGTAGGGCGCCGTGTGAGCGTAAGCGAACCCAGCCCGTAAGGTGTCGGTCGGACGTTACTCCGCCGACACCCCGAAAATCCAAGACAGAAAGGAATAAAAATGAACATACTTAAATTAGCACGACACTTAAAAGAATTTACCATAGATGAAATTGAAATGATTGCTGAATGCGATTGCAAAACAGAACTTGAACACCTTTTGAACAAGGGTAAATTGGTCTTTGAACAAGGTTTGTATAAATATAAGGAGCCAAAGCAAAAACAAACTTTTGAATTTTTTGCAAAACCTAAAATATATAAAAACAAGAAAATTTTGTTTAAAGATATGGCTTTGTATTATTTGAATAACAGAGATTTGACCTATTCAACATACAAAGGTTATCGTTATCAGCTCAAATATAACATTCTGCCCTATTTTGGCGAAAAATATATTGATGAAATAACTTATGAAATGCTTATAGATTTTATTACTATAATGAAATCAAAATATAAACCAAAAACAGCAAGTAACGGAGTAACTTTGGTTGGCAGTATTATGAAATATGCATTTTTTGAAGGGTATATAAAATACAACCCTTACTTTGGTGTTAGAAATTCAATGTGTAAATAAGGAGAGACTATGACAAAATTGGATAAATTATCGCAAGCAGAACAGATGTACATTTATGAGAACCAACCACTCGATTTGATTGGTAAAAAACTTGATCTTTCGCGTAGGACTTTATTCTATTGGAAGAAAGAATATGAATGGGATAAAAAGAGGTTTGAAAATGGCAGAGAACAAGAGCTTTTTAATCGAGAATTGATAAATTTTGCTCAAAAAATTATGGATAAAATTTCTAATGACATTGACAATAACCAACAAACTCCACAGGCAGAGATGTATTCGCTGATGAATATTTTAAAAAATCTGCCACAAGTAAAACAACACATTATTGAGACAAAACAAAATCAAAAGCCAAAAACTTTATCGCCGGAGCATTTTAAGCAAATAGAGAAAGAATTATTCGGGATTGAATATGAATAAATTATCCTTTAATCATCTCATATTGTTTTTTAATTCTATATTTAAACAGTTTCAAAAATCTTTCCGGTCCAAGGACTTTTAAAGTCGGTCCGAAAGATAACAACTTAATTAGAACTTCTATTTCATCTGTTTTGCGGTAGTAGATTTTTGTAGTACAGGTTTGAGTATTATCATCAAATTCACTGTTTTTTCTGTACGTTGAAAATTCAACCATAAATCTTTCTATGGCATTTCTGTCATTATATACTTCAACGACAACGGGTTCTTCGCAATCAAACTTTTCGATGTGCGGTTCAAGATTTGGTTTGCCCTTAAACGTTTCATTTGAACTTCTGACCTCAAGTATTCTTCCCATATTCAGACAAACATAGTCTAAAATTTTGCCTTTAATAATTCGTGCAGCAAAGAATCTAAACTTGTCATCTTTCGGTGAATTTTTGCAAGCAGTAAATCTTAGCAAATATCTATTTTATGTTTATGATAAAATCAGCATTGAGAAAGAAATATGATTAAAAACATTTTTATTACAGCATTAATAATACTATCTTGTCTTTCATCAAACTGTTTTGCTATTACAGAATACAAAAAAGTTGATTTGAATGATGCAATAGATATTGCACAAAAGAAAAATTTAGACATTAAGGAAATAAGACTTAATACCAAAATTGCAAAAAACGAAATTAAACAGGCAAATAGGCTTCAAAATCCGGAAATAAATACCTTTTGGAACTTTGGTAAATCGGGGCAAGGTAACCCTCAGCAAATAGGCATGACACAAACTATTGAATTGGGCAAGAGGGGTGTACGTAAAAAACTTGCAAAAGCTAATCTTGAACTTGTTAAAGAAGATGTTAATTTTCAAGAATTTAATTTAAGAATGGACGTAAGAGAAGCATATGTTAAACTTGTAGGAGCTAAATCAATTTTAAAAACTTACGAGGAACAGCAAAAATTATTAGAAAATTTACTTGAAATCTCAAAGAAAAAAGCTGCAGCCGGTGCTATTGCTGAAATGGATGTTATTCAAGCACAAATCGCACTTAACCAAATGATAACGGAAGTTAATAAAGCAAGAGTGAATGTAAAAACCGCAAGAATAGACTTTAATCAAGTAATAAATACTATTGACGGCACATATGACAGTAAAGACGAAGAATTACCAACAAAGGGTGATTTTGTTGATTTAAACATTCCTAAAATAACTGCAAAACTTCCAACTTATGAATATATAGAAGAAAACTCGCTAAAAAACAGATTTGATATAAAGGTAGCAAAAAACAAAATCGAATCCGCAAAGAAGAATTTAGCAGTTGTTGTTCATCAAAGAATACCCGATTTGGAGCTCGAAGGGGGATACGGTTTTCAAACAAAAGGAATGTCGGATAATGGAACATATAAATCAGGCGGTTACGTAGGAGTAAATTTAGTTAATTTGCCTGTTTTTTACACATACAGACCTGAAATTCAAAATGCAAAATTTCAAGTTGAACAAGCTGAAACAAATTATGAATCAACAGTAAATAAAGCAAGAAAAAGTTTAGAAAATGCTTATGAAAAATTTGTAACTTCACAAATGAACTTAAATTATTACAATAACAAACTCATAAAAGATTCTAATGAACTTATAAAACTTTCAAAAAGAAGTTATGAGGCAGGAAAATCAAACTTAACAGCATTAATAGTAATGGAACAGCAATATCGCGAAATTGTGTCAGGTTATGTTAATGCCCTATCAGATTACTATATTGATTGGGTTGAATTTTTAAGAGAAATAAACAAAGAGGATTTTGATATTGATGAGAAAACTCTTTAATGAACTGATTAAATTTTCAATCAAAGGCAGATATTTTATTCTAACTATTGCTGTAATTCTTTTATCATTAGGTATTATTTGTCTTAAAAATCTTGATATTGAAGCATATCCCGATTTTACTCCGCCTATTGTTCAAGTGATAACACAAATGCCCGGTAAAAGTGCTGAAGATATTGAACGGCTTGCAACAATCCCTCTTGAAAAAGAGTTAAACGGTATAAACCACGAAAAAATGCTTTATTCATCTTCATTATTTGGTTTATCTGTAATAAAAGTTGTTTTCGATAAAGATTTACCTTCATCTTTGATAAGAGCACAAGTTTTAGAGAGAATTTATCAAGCAGATTTACCTGATGAAGTTAAGCCCCAATTAGGGCCGGATGCTTCGCCTATTGGTGAAATATACAGATATACACTTGAATCTGATTATTATAATTCAATGACATTAAAAGCTCTTGAAGATTGGGTAATGGAAAAAGCCTTTAAACAAGTTAAAGGAATAATAGATGTAAACAGTTTTGGCGGAAGTGTAAAAACATATAATATAATTCTTAACCACGAAAAATTAAGATTTTATAATCTTGATGTTGGTGAAATATATGATGCAATAAAAGAATCAAATTCAACCGCAGGCGGTAATTATATTTCTAATAATTCTCAAGCATACATTATTAGAGGCATGGGTCTTTTTGAAGATATAAAAAGTCTTGAAGATACTGTTATAACATCACAAAAAGGTATTCCAATCAGAGTAAAAGATGTTGCTAAAGTTACAATAGAGCCTGCCATTCGTATAGGGCAAGTGGGTAAAAATGAAAATGATGATGTAGTTGAAGGTATCGTTTTAATGAGAAAAGGCGAAAATCCTTCTCAAACTATTAGAAATCTTCAAAAATCAATGGCAGAAGTTAAATCACAGCTTCCAAAAGGGGTTAATTTAATTCCTTTTTACCAAAGAATCGACCTTATAAATAATACAATGCACACCATTGCACGCAATGTATATTTGGGTATTTTCTTTGTTTTAATTGTTTTATTTGCTTTTATAAAAAATTTCAGAATAACATTAATCACATCTTTAGTTATTCCTTTGGCATTAAGTTTTGCCTTTTTATGTTTTAAAATATTCAATATCCCTGCAAATCTTTTAAGCATGGGGGCTGTCGATTTTGGTATATTAATTGACGGTGCTGTAATTTTAATGGAAAACATTTTCAGGTTAATTTCTGATTATAAAGAAGAAATAACAGGAAAAAAGAAATCTGCTTTAATATATAAAGCTGTCAAAGAAGTATATAATCCGATTATTTTTTCAACATTTATTATTCTTTGTTGTTTTATGCCAATTTTAGCTTTTGACGGTGTTGCAGGAAAATTATTCCGCCCTCTTGCTTTTACAATGGGTTTTTCTTTAATTGGGGCGGTATTATCTGCAATTATTATTTTACCTGCAATTTCAGTTATTTTATTGAAAAATAAAAACCTTGAACGCAGGGAAAATAAAATTCTTAATAAAATTACAAATTTCTACGAGAAAAAACTCGATTGGGTATTTTCTAATTCACGCAAATTCCTTGCAAGTGTAGGCATAATGTTTATAGGTGCGATTATACTTCTATTTTTTATAGGGTCTGAATTTTTACCAAACCTTGACGAAGGTAATATCTGGCTTAGGGTAACAGTTTTACCAAGAAGTACAACAATAGACCAAAGTGTTGATGTAGCAAGAAAAATCAGAACTATACTAAAAGAATATCCCGAAGTTACGAATGTTGTATCTCATATAGGTTCGGCCGACGACGGAACAGACCCTAACTTATTATCCAATATTGAAATTATGGTTGATTTAAAACTTGCAAAGAATTGGAGAGCAAAATTTTTAAGAAATAAACAGAATTTAATTAATGATATGGATAAAAAATTATCCGAAATACCGGGAATTACAACATATTTCACGCAGTATATTCAAGATAATGTTGAAGAAGCAATATCAGGTTCAAAAGGGCAAGTTGTATTAAAAATATACGGGTCAGATTTATATGAGCTTCAAAATTTACAAGATAAAGCCGTTGAATTTTTAAGCAAGGTTAAAGGTGTTGTTGATTTATCTTATGACCAAATAATCGGGCAGCCGCAATATCAGATAAAAATAGATAGAGCTAAAGCTGCAAGATACGGTTTAAGAAGTGATGATATTCAAAAAGTGGTAGAAATTGCAATCGGTGGGAAAAATGCAACGCAATTAATTGAAGATGAAAAAAGATTCAATGTATTTTTAAGATTAGAAAAACAAGATAGAGATAGTTTAAGAAAACTTGAAAATATTATTGTTAAAACTCCGGAGGGTATATCTGTTCCTTTATCGAATGTTACTGAAATTACAACCGATAATGGTGCTATGATTATTACAAGAAGTGAAAATTCAAGAGTAGCAATAGTAAGATTTAATATAAGAGGTCGTGATTTAGGTTCAACAGTAGCAGAAGCACAAAAAATACTTGATAAAAAATTGGAATTAAAAGACGGTTACAGATTAAAATGGGCAGGACAATCGGAAAGTCAAAGAAATGCAAATATAAGGCTTATGGTTATTCTTCCTGTTGCACTTTTGATTATAAGTCTGATTTTATATTTATATTATAGAAAAAAACGGTTTGTTGGTGTTACTTTATCATCAATACTTTTGACTTTTTCAGGCTGTATATTTGCCTTGTTTTTGACAAGAACATATTTTTCTATATCAGCAGGAGTTGGTTTGATTGCCGCAATAGGTGTTTCAATTCAAAATAGTGTAATTATTTTATCATCACTTGTTAAGAATAATATTGCAGATGATGAAACCATTAAGTATTTTGCTGTTCAAAAATTAAGGCCTGTACTATCTGCTTCAACTGTTGCCATTTTAGGTCTTTTACCTGCTGCACTTTCAAACGGAATAGGTGCACAAAGTCAAAAACCTTTTGCAATAGCAATTATTGGCGGTTTGACCATAAGTACAATATTTACGATATTTTTAATCCCTCTTTTATATAGATTAACAGGAGTAAGTGTTGCAAAAGAGGAAAAGGAGCAAATATGCAAAGAATAAAATTAACTATAATATTTTTATTAATAATTATAATATTACCATTATTTTTATGCGGATGTAATAAAAAAGAGGATAATATAAGGGTACAAAACAAGATAATAACATTGTCTTTAGAACAGGAAAAAAATGCAAAAATTACAACTGATTTCGCAAAGAATATGGAATTAGATATGACAATAACTATTCCTGCTCAATTTAGGGCACAAAACACTTTAGTAGATAAAATTTATGCTCCACTTAACGGCAAAATAGAGAAAATTTTTGTTGAGCCTGGTATTGTTGTAAAAAAAGGACAAGAAATTGCCTTAATTAAGACGGATGAAATAGGTGCGATTCAACTTGAATTTTTAGAAAAAATACTTGATATAGAAGGCTCTATAAAAGAAATGACAGCTCAATATAATCTTTCAAAACAAGAGTACGAAAGAGAGCATACATTATATAATGAAAAAATTTCATCATTGGCCGATTACCAAAAAGCTCGTGCACAAATGGAAAAAGATAAAGCGGCACTTACTTCACTTCAAAATAAAAAATCCGCACTGGTAAATGTATATAGACAAAGGCTTGCCGTATATGGCGGCGGCTCTATTGATACGGTTTTAAAAACAAGAAAAATCTATCCTTATGTATCACTTAAAGCATCAAAAGGCGGTATAGTTTTAGAAAGAAATATAAACGAAAACGAATTTATTGAAAAAGATAAAGAATTATTTAATATTGCAGATTTATCAACAATTTGGCTTGTCGGCTATGCTTTTGAAAAAGATGCGTCAAAATTAACCAAAGGTGAAAAAGTAACGGGTAAATTAGAAGAAGGGGGAAATAAAAATACTTTATTTGATAAAATAGAGGGCACCCTTTCTTATGTATCGCCAATTTTAGATAATACAACAAAAACTCTTGAAGTAAGAGCAGATATTGAAAATAAAGATTTTAAAATCAAGCCTAATATGTATGCAGAAATGTTTGTAGATATAGGTCAAAAAGAAACTTTAGTTATACCAAATGATTCTATTGAACAATACGGTGATTTTTCATTTGCTTATGTAAAAATAAAACCAAATACTTATGAGGAAAGAAAATTAGAAATAGGACACAAAAACGATAAATATACAGAAATTCTGTCAGGCATAAAAGAAGGTGAAGAAGTTGTTGTTGAGGGTGCTTTTTCACTATTGGGTGAAAGTATAAAGAATAGTGAAAAGTAATTAATGTAAACTATACCAAGTACCGCGCCCTTTTGAGTGCTGTGTTAAATATCCTTTATTAACAAGACTTGCGATAGCTTTCTTTAATGTATTACGATTGGATGCCGTATATTTAAGAAGTGTTGAATTTGTTCCCCTATCTTGAGCATCAAAATATTTTAAAATAAGCATTTCAAGTTCTGTTAAATCTTTATTATCTACATTTATTCCTTTTTCATTCAATTTATATTCAAGTCTTAATAAATTTTGGTCAGAAACTAATAAATCTTATAAAAATAAGAAAGAAAAACTAAAAAATGAAGGATAAAATACAAAACATACTGCAACAAATAGAGCAAGACAATAACATAAAAATTATCTTTGCAATTGAAAACGGAAGCCGTTCTTGGGGAATGGCAAGCAAAGATAGTGACTTTGATGTGCGTTTTGTATTTAAAAGAGCATTAAACGATTATATTACATTAAATCCACAAAAAAATGTTATAAATTTTGCATTTGATGAAAAACTAAATCCATGTGATGCACAAGGCTCTTTAATTGATATGAGCGGATTCGATATTTATAAATATTTGAAACTTTTACTTGCATCAAACCCAACAACGATTGAATGGCTTAATTCTCCGATAGTTTATTATGGGGATAATAACTTGCCACTCAGAGAATATATGAAAGAGAACTTCAATCAGGAAAGATTATTCAAACACTATTTTTCATTATTCAGACACAATTATTGGGAATTTATTCAGCAAGCAAAAGCTATAACCTATAAGAAATATCTTTATTCTATGCGTGGGCTTTTAAATGCTAAATATGTTTATGAGTTTGATAAAATTCCTCCGCTTGATTTAAGACAAACAGTAAAAGAACTTGAAAATATTATTCCGCCTGATATTTATAAAAAGATTCAGGAAGTTATAAAAATAAAGTCACAGGGTTTAGAACGTGATGTAATCTTGCGAATACCTGAATTTGATGCATACTTTAATATTGAACTGCAAAAAGAATTCAGTAATTTCAACCCAAGGAAGCCGGACGTAGAAGTTTTCAATAACTATTTACAAAAATTAATCATACGTCCATAATTGACATAGCACTTTGATAAAATAATAATGTAAGTTGCATGAACACCCGAGGAATTGGACCTCGGCTCGTTTAGGACGTTTGGTCTGAAGGTAACTTACACATACAAGTCAGCATTAGGCGCATGGCTAAATCACCATGAAGCGTTTCGGACGTGAGCCAAAGGGGACTTGCTAACCAACAAACATCAAACCCTCGGATTTCGGTTTCGTTTCGTTTCGGACGTGTGGCTTGGGGTTTGTTGGTAAGTTTAAAAAGTTGATAGAGGAACCGGGTCTGTCTATCGTAATGCTAAATTAGTGTCAAAACCTTTTAGCCCTTTTATTAAAAGAGGACTGGTTCTTTTTAAGGTAAATCCAATAACCTCTCCCATAATGCGATAGCCTCGGTCTGAGATTCCGACAAGCTATCGCAAATATGGGTTCATATCAATAAAGAAAGGCTTAATATGGGTGAAGAAAAAACTTTTAAATGTCCAAAATGCGGAAATGTTGTTAAATTAAATGATGGTCTTGGAATGATGTGGAGTTCCTTTGACAAGAGTATGTTTTATCGTCCCAAAAACAGTTTCGATCTAAATTTTTATGATGAACTCGATAAAAAAATGATTGATGAGGTACATAGATTCATTGAAGAATCGCAAGATGTTTTGGTAGCAGATGCTTATTATCAGCCATATATTTGCAAAAGATGTGGCAAAATGGAATCTAAACTGTATTTCAAAATTTATGGCAATGATAAAACATATATACCAAAATATTTTTGCGAATGCGGAAACAGATATAAAAAGCTTACAGAAAAGGAACAAGAGCATTTGCATTGTGATAAATGTGGTACAGAAATGATTAAAACCGATATTTTATTTTGGGATTAATTATAAACTTCAAAGAGCATTTTAAACCTGTTTTATACCCGTTTTATAATCGTTCAATATACCAATTTGACATTCCAAAATGATTAAAGTTCCAATGAAGTTCAAAATAAAAATTAAACTCCAAAGAGTTGTCATCTTTGAAGTTCCAAGAATATTTATTTAGTTGTGTTTTGCGGTAACTTTCAAACGCATCTTGAATTTCTTTTGCAAACTTTGTTCTGAATTCAGAATACGGAATATCCAACATTTCTTTGGTTAATTTATTTTTCAAAATCATCTTCAAACCCTCTGATATTATCAAGTTCAATATTGTATCGTTTGCCGGTTTTATCAACGCAAGTTGCAAAATCGACGGTTTTATCAGCATATTTGTTTTCCCATAAGCAAATTAACAAACCAATTTCTTGAGTTTTTAAATTCAAAATCTTTGTTCCATATAACTTGTAATCTTTTTCAACCATAATTTGCTCCTTTCAAGCTACACAATTCATCGCTCTTTTATCAGGAAACATCAAGTATATGTGCCTAAAACGTATCATTTGGACATAATTATTTTGAACACGGTTTAAACGACTTTTAAACACCTTTTAAACGGCATTTAAATTTTCAACATCTTTTTCGTGATCTATAAAGAATGCATTCAATACGTCTGCATCATTCCGCAGATGCTTAATTACAGGTGCCAAATTATAGCACTCTTCAATCTCCGGTTGATTTGCAACAAAATAATCAATAACAACTGCTGTGTTATAAATATTTTCCGACCACTTGCTTAATTGCTTAAATTCTTTTAGAGTAATATTCAATCCGACTTTTTCCATTTACGACCTCCTTTAACGTGTCGTATACATCACTCAAAGCCTCAAAATTATCAAACAAGCTTTACAAAGCTTAACGAAAGAGCATGCGCCAAAACGCTTTCAGTGAAAGAATTTAAGCCAAATGACAATTAAATAAAATTGTGAGTATAACATATTACTACAAAAATAATCTTGACAAATATTGCTCGAGCATGTTATATTATGAGTATAATAACTTACGACTATAATTTTTAGGAGTAAAGCATGGTCAAATACTTTAAAACTATATCTAATATTATAACAGGGCATGTTTTTAGAAGCAAGATACCCTATAATACTGATGGAAATATAAACTTGCTTAATATGGATGCTATTTCTACTGCTGGTATAGTGCGTATTTCAGAAAATGATATAAAAAAAATACAACTAGACGATATTAAACCAGAAGAAATTATCATGCCAGGAGACATTTTATTTAAAGCAAAAGGGCTTAATAATACAGCTGTGCTAATCGATAGTATCCCTGCAAATACAACAGTTACAGCTTCCTGTCACATTATAAGGGTTACAGATAAAAACTTCTTACCAGAATACGTCTGCTCATGGCTAAATAGTGCAGCAGCGAAAAATCATTTTTCGAAAGGTGCAGGTCAAGCAACTGGGGTTACAATTGCAAATGTCAGCAAGGCAACGCTTGAATCATTAGAAATCCCCTTGATACCATTAAAAAATCAAAAGCTCATTTCTGATATAGAAGAATGCGCTAAACAAGTGTATGACCTATCTATAAAAATTGCAGATAATAAAAATTTATTGTATCGTGCAATTATTGAAAAGGAATTGCAAAAAGAATCGAATGGCAATATAGAAAATATTAAAAATGATATAATTTATGATCCCGCTTGTGGTTCCGGTTCATTATTAATACAAAATATCAAAAATATTAGGAGATAAAATATGGCAGTAATCAATCAAGATGAAATTAACAACATTGTATGGAAAGCGTGTGACACCTTTAGGGGTGTTGTAGATCCTTCCGAATACAAAAATTACATTTTGGTATTCTTATTTATCAAATATATCAGCGATGTATGGAAAGATAAGTATGAAGAACTAAAGAAAGAATTCGGTAATGATACTGAAAGAATAAAAAGGCGTCTTGAAAGGGAAAGGTTCAAATTAGACGAAACCTGTACTTACGATTATTTATTCAAACATAGAAACGATAATCAAATCGGGCAATTAATAAATCAAGCTTTAGAAAAAATTGAAGAAGATAACAAAGCCAAACTTGAAGGCGTGTTCCGCAATATTGACTTTAATTCGGATATGCAATTAGGAGAGACCAAAGAAAGAAACGCACGCTTAAAAAATCTAATAGAAGATTTTTCTGACCCGAGATTAGATTTGAGACCTTCCAAAGTAGGTAAATCAGATATTATTGGTAATGTTTATGAATATTTGATTGCAAGATTTGCTGCCGGCGCCGGTAAAAAAGGCGGAGAATTTTACACACCATCACAAGTATCTGTCCTGCTTTCAAAATTAGTCGAACCTAAAGAAGGCGACAGGATTTGTGATCCTGCTTGCGGTTCCGGTTCACTTTTGATAAAAGCTGCAAATGAAGTCGGTTCAGATAATTACTCTTTATACGGACAGGAAAGCAACGGCAGTACTTGGGCTTTATGTAAAATGAATATGTTTTTGCACAGCAAAGATAATGCGAGAATCGAGTGGGGTGATACATTGAATAACCCTAAACTTATTGAAGGTGATACTACGATGAAATTTGATGTAGTTGTTGCTAATCCTCCATTCTCTCTGGATAAATGGGGTGCAGAAAATGCTACTTCTGACAGATTTAACCGTTATTGGAGGGGTGTTCCGCCTAAAAACAGGGGTGATTATGCGTTTATTTCGCATATGATTGAAACCGCTGTTGCTGATGGCGGTAAAGTCGGAGTTGTTGTGCCTCATGGGGTTTTATTCAGAGAAGGAGCAGAGGGTAAAATCAGAAAAACGTTTATTGAAAATGATAATTTCTTAGATGCAGTAATTGGTTTACCGCAAAATCTATTCTATGGTACAGGAATCCCGGCTGCAATTTTAGTGTTCAAAAAGAACAGAAAAAATAATGATATCTTATTTATAGATGCTTCCAGAGAATATGAATCAGGTAAAAACCAGAATATATTGCGTGATTCGGATATTGAAAAAATTGTTCAAACATATAAAAAGCGTGAAACAATTGAAAAATACTCTTATCTTGCAACTTTGGACGAAATTAAAGAAAACGAATACAACCTGAATATTCCTCGATATGTTGATACTTTCGAAGAAGAAGCGGAGATTGATATTCAAGCGACTCAAAAGGAGATTGAAAACCTTGAAAAACAGTTGGCTGACGTTCAAACAAAGATGAAAGGATACTTAAAGGAGCTTGGAATAAATGAATAAGAAAGAGATTGAAAATGAAATAACATTTTATAATTCTCCTGACGGGAGAGTTACAATTGAGGTTCTGTACGCTGAAGAAAATATTTGGCTTACTCAAAAGAAAATGGCTGAATTGTTTGAAACTACTCCTCAAAACATTACTTTACATTTAAAACATATTTATGAGGAAAAAGAATTAGAAAAAGATTCAACTTGTAAGGATTACTTACAAGTTCAAAACGAAGGCTCCAGAAAGGTTTCAAGAAGTTTAACTTACTATTCGTTAGATGCAATAATTGCTGTAGGTTATAGAGTTAAATCCGAAAGGGGTACTCAATTTAGGCAATGGGCGACTTCTATTTTACAAAAATACATCCACAAAGGATATGCTTTAGATAATTATCGTTTTAAATATGGTTCAAAATTTAGTACAAGATTTTTTGACGATTTATTAGAAGAAATTAGAGATATTCGTTCAAGCGAAAGAATGGCTTATCAAAAAATAACAGATATATATGCAACGTCTGTTGATTATTCTCCAAAAACAGAATTATCAAAACAATTTTTTGCGACAGTACAAAACAAACTTCACTTTGCTATTACGGGAAAAACTGCTGCTGAAATTATAAAAGACAGGGCTGATAGTACTAAACCTCACATGGGCTTAACTTCTTGGAGAAAAGGTCCTGATGGTAAAATATTACAAAGTGATGTAGTAATAGCAAAAAATTATCTAAATAAAGGTGAGCTCGATTATCTTAACAGAATAGTATCAATGTACTTAGATTATGCGGAAATGCAAGCCATAAAAAGACAACCGATGTATATGAAAGATTGGGTTAAGAAATTAGATGCATTTTTAAAATTTAATGAAGAAGAAATTTTAACTAATGCAGGAAAAGTTACACATGAAGTTGCGGAATCTCTTGCAATCGCTGAATTTAAAAAATATAAAATAATTCAAGACCAAAACTATGTATCTGACTTTGATAAAGAAATTGAAGAAATTAAACGAATAACTAAAAAGGATAAGGAGTAGTTATGCAAAGAACACCTGTTGTTTCTACAAATGTTAGTAGTATCGGATATGCGAATGGCGTTATTGAAGTAGAATTTACTGATGGTAGCGTATATCAATATTTTGGAACAAATGAATATGTTTTTAGGAATTTTTTAAATGCTCCTTCTAAAGGCAGATTTATACATAACTATTTAAAAGGTTATAATTATCAAAGGGTGGCATAATGGCAATATTGAGATTTTTACAACAGAATGCTGAATGGATGTGCGCAATAGCGATAGTAGGATTTACTGCTGTTCAATGTTGGCTTGCGTATCAGCAAAATATGCAAAATATCAGAATGAAACGGCTAGAACTTGCAAGCAAACTTGACGAGGTTGCGGCACAATTTATGGGTGATAAAGAAGATGCAAAACTTGTCAGAACTTGGTTAGTTTCAAATGCAAGTAACTTTGGCGCACTGTTAAATGATAAAGACATAAACTCATATAAAAAATTATCGGTATTCATATATAACTACCTGAATGTAAATATAATAAATCCGGAAGAACAGATTTTAGCACTTCGACAATTTACTGATTTAGTTTCGGAATTAGATGCGGTGCTAATCAATGCAAAATACGGTTTTGTAAAAGCAGGAAAAGAATTTGAATCAACAAATAAGGAAAAATAATGACGGAAGTAATTGAAAAAACTGAAAATAAAAAAGGTTATAAGAAAACCAAACTCGGCTGGATTCCTGAAGATTGGGAAGTAGTCAAGTTAGGAAATATTGCTACCGAAATAAATGATAAGGTTGGGACAAAACAAAGAACTCCTATGAGTTTGTCAGCAGGAAAGGGTTTTGTCGCTCAAGCAAAAAAATTTGGAAAGGATATTGCTGGAAAACAATATGCTCAATATACTTGTTTACCTCCAAGAACATTTGCATATAACAAAGGGAACTCTTTGAAATATCCTCAAGGGTGTATTTATCAACAGCCATTTAATGAAGAAGTTGCAGTCCCAAATGTATTTATATGTTTTGCTTTGGATAAAAAGCGTTGTAACAACAATTTTTATGAACAATTATTTAAAAATAATGCTCAAGGCAAAGAACTTTTCAAATATATAAACAGTGGGGTTAGAAATGACGGTTTATTGAACTTAAATGATAATAATTTCTTTAAAATAAAATTAGTTTCACCACCACTAAAAGAACAGGAAAAAATAGCGGAGATATTGTCGGCTTGGGATGACGGAATTGAAACTTTAGAAAAACTCATTGAACAAAAAGAAATTTTCCATAAAGCTCTAATGAAAAATTTGTTAGTTGGTAAAAAACGAATAGCAGAATTTAATAAAAACTCGGAATATAAAAGAACCCGATTGGGGCAAATTCCTGCTGATTGGCAAATAAAACCTCTTAAATTATTGTTTGATAAAAGAATGCAAAAATATTCAGGAAATACGGAACATAATATATTTACAAATTCAGCAACCAAAGGTGTTGTATTGCAAAATGAATATTTCGACAGAAGTATTGTAACAGAAGAAAATACAAGCAATTATTATGTAGTCGGAGAAAATGATTTTATGTATAATCCTAGAATTTCTCAAAGTGCTCCGGCCGGTCCTATCAATAGAAATAAATTAGGAATTACAGGTATAGCTTCGCCGCTTTACACTATTTTCAAAGCAAAACATGATACAATTGTAGATTTTTATGAGCAATATTTCAGTTCTAATTTATGGAACAATTCAATGTTTATGGTTGCAAATCAAGGGGCAAGACATGACAGATTAAATATAACGAGCAATGATTTTATGAATATGCCGTTACCATATCCTCCGAGAGAAGAACAGGAAAAAATTGCAAATATTTTAATTGAAAGCTATAAAGAAATACAAATATTAAATTCTAAGTTAGAGAAGTTAAAGGAGCAGAAAAAAGGATTAATGCAAAAACTTCTCACCGGTCAGATTAGGGTAAAGGTGTAAAGGAGGTTAATATGGCTGATAAACGGAAAACAAATTCTCACCATGTAACATTTAACAAAGAAACTAACCAGTGGCAGGGAAAGAGAGCTGGTGCAGAAAGAGCATCAGTTGTTAGTGATACCAAAAGTGAAGTTGTTAAGAAAACTCGTGAAATAAGTAAAAATCAAGGAACAGAATTAAAAATACACAATAAAGACGGGAAAATATCTCAATCAGATAGTCATGGAAAAGATCCTTGTCCACCTAAAGATAAAAAATAAGGAGTAATTTATGGATATAAAAACGACATTAGATAATATTAAAGCAATTAAAGAAATTGCCGACAGCACACAAAATATTGAATTAAAAACTCTTATTGTTGATTTGAAAGAAGAAATTTTAAATTTAAGACAAGAAAATCTAGATTTAAAGCAACAACTTTCCGAAAAAATTAAACATAAAATGGTCTTCGAAAACAAAGTATATTGGGATTTAAAAGAAGATGGTACAAAAGACGGACCATTTTGTCCTGTTTGTTGGGATAAAGAACATCTTCAAATAAGAATTGGAGATGAATACAATGCTTATCCAAGTGGAGTGTATAGACATTGTTATAATTGTAAAAATAATATTAGAATAAGGTAAATTATTATGCAAACACCATCATTTATTGAAGATCATATATCACAAATACCGGCGTTGCAGTTGCTGCAGAATTTAGGCTACACATATTTAACTCCTGAAGAAGTTTTAAAAGAACGTCAGGAAAAATTAAGTAATGTAATTCTGGAAGACATTTTAGAGCAGCAACTGATGAAAATAAATGTGATAAACTTTAAAGGGAAAGTTTATCCATTCTCACCTGCAAGTATTCGAGGTGCAATTGATGCTATAAAAAATGTTCCTATGTTTGATGGTTTGGTTACGACTAATTCAAAAATCTATGATTTATTAACTCTTGGCAAAAGTTTTGAAGAATCAATCGGAAACGACAAAAAAAGTTTCACTATAAACTATATTGATTGGGATAATATTGAAAACAATGTATTTCACGTCGCAGAAGAATTTGAAGTAAACAGAACTTCAAGCGATAAAAAATATCGCCCTGATATTGTTCTTTTTGTAAATGGGATACCACTATGTATTATCGAATGTAAAAGACCTGATATAAAAGAACCTTTAGAAGAAGCAAAATCGCAGCATTTAAGAAATCAGCAGGAAGACGGAATACCACATTTATATAAGTATTCTCAAATATTGCTGGCATTAACATCCAATAAAGTTCAATATGCGACAACAGGAACGCCGAGAAAATTCTGGGCTACTTGGAAAGAACAAAAACTTAAAGAGTCTGACTTGCAAGAATTAGTTAATAAGCCGTTATCAGATGAACAAAAAGACAAGCTTTTTGCAGACAGATTTAAATATGTAAGAAAATATTTTGATAACATCGAATCCGAAGGTCGGCTTGTAACAGAGCAAGACAAGTTATTGTATTCTTTATGCCAACCTAAAAGGCTATTAGAACTTATGTATAAGTACATAGTGTATGATGCAGGTATTAAGAAAATTGCCCGTTATCAACAATATTTTGCTATTCAAGATACGTTAGAAAGAATAAAAATTATAAGAAACGAGCGCAGGCAGGGCGGTGTAATATGGCATACCCAAGGTAGCGGAAAATCACTTACTATGGTTATGCTTGCAAAAGCAATATCGCTTGAACCTGAAATAGTTAACCCAAAAGTTATTATAGTTACTGATAGAATTGATTTAGATAAACAAATTTCAGACACGTTCAAATCTTGTGGCAAAGTAGTCAAAAAGGCAACAAGCGGAGAAGATTTAGGAAATATTATTGCTGATAATAAAGAAACAATAATTACAACTGTTATTAATAAATTCCAAGCAGCTTTGCGCAAGAAAAAAGTTATCGATGATTCCAAGAACGTATTTGTTCTTGTTGATGAAAGCCACCGCAGCCAATATGGTAGCGCCAATGCTCTTATGCAAAAAGTATTTCCAAATGCTTGTTATATTGGTTTTACGGGCACTCCTTTGATGAAAAAAGAAAAAAGCACTGCGGTTAAATTTGGCGGTATAATCGGTACTCCTTATACAATCAATCAAGCTGTAGAAGATGAAGCCGTATTACCTTTGTATTATGAAAGTAGACTCGCTGTTCAAAATGTTACACAAAATAGTATTGATAAATATTTTGATATTATATCAAGAGACCTAACCGACAAACAAAAAGCAGATTTAAAAAAGAAATTCAGCACAAGAAGAATTTTAAATGAGGCTGAACAAAAAATTGCAAATGTTGCACTTGATATAAGTCAACATTTTGAACACAAGTATAAAGGAACAGGTTTTAAAGGGCAATTAACAGCTCCATCAAAAGCTATTGCTTTAAAATATAAAAAGTATTTAGATGAACTTGGTATGGTAACTTCAGAGGTCGTTATTTCTGCTCCTGATACCAGAGAAGGGAATGATGACATTTATGAAGAAACTTCAAGTGAAGTAAATCAGTTCTGGAAGCGAATGATGGACAGATTTGGAAACGAATCTGAATATAATGCCCAAATTATTAACCAATTTAAAAATGCTCCAGAACCGGAGATATTAATTGTAGTCGATAAACTATTAACAGGTTTTGATGCTCCTAAAAATTCCGTTCTATATATTGCTCGTTCACTGAAAGAACATGGTCTTTTGCAGGCTATTGCAAGAGTAAATCGTCTTGAAGAAGGAAAAGATTATGGTGAAATAATAGACTATTATGGGCTTTTAACTGAGTTAGACGAAGCACTTTTAACTTATAGCAATATTGGCGATTTTGATGAAGAAGACATCCAAGATGCGCTTGTATCTGCACAAGAAGAAATTAAAAAATTACCGCAATTGCATTCAGATTTGTGGGAAATATTTAACGGTATAAATAAATACGATATTGAAGCCTACGAGCAACACTTAAAATACGAAGATGACAGAGATAAATTCTATGATAAATTGAGTCAGTATTCAAAAGTATTACAACTCGCTTTGGGTAATTTCAAGTTTTTGGAGGAAACCCCTGAAAAGAAAATTAGCACATACAAGAACGACTTGAAATTTTTCTTAAATTTAAGAGTTTCATTAAAATCCAGATACGCGGAATCTATTGATAGAAAAGAATATGAGGCTAAAATTCAAAAACTTATAGATACTTATGTTACTTCTGATGAAATTATACAAGTAACAGAGCCCGTTGATATTTTTGACACAGAAAAATTTAAGGCGGAAGTTGAAAAGAAACAAAGTGCCCGTTCAAAAGCAGATACAATAGCTTATAGAATTTCTCGTACAATATCCGAAAAATGGGACGATGATCCGATTTTTTATAAAAAGTTATCTGAACTTCTAAAGGAGGCTATTGCCAAATATTCAAAACAAATAATGGACGAAGCAGAAAGGCTTAAAAATGATAATGCTTATTTAAACAGAGTTACAGAAATATTAACAATGGCTAGGACGAGAACGGGGGATGATATTCCAATTTCTATTTTGAATAACGAAGTTGCAAAAGCTTTTTATGGTGTTGTATTCGAAAAAATAAAGAAATATAATGCAACAAAGGATTCTGCCGCAGAACTTGCACTCAAAATAGATAAGATTATTTTGGATAATCAGTATGTTGATTGGATAAAAAACACTGATTTACAAAATAAAATTATCAACGATATTGAAGATGTTTTATTTGAGTTTAAAGACACAAATAAGATTGACATGACTTTTGATGATATAGATTTTATAATTGACGAATCAATGAAAATTGCAAAAAGAAGGTACGCAAAATGATTGCTACAACTGAAAAAATTGAATACGGAAAAGAAATAATAGAGTTTGAACTATTACAAGAGGATAGAAAAACTTTATCAATAGAAGTTTTGCCTACTACAAAGATTAAAGTAAAGGCTCCGGAAAATAAAAATAAACAAGATATTATAAAGAAAGTTCAGAATAAAGCAAAATGGATTACAAAACAAAAACGCTACTTCGTTGATAATTACAAAAAACCTGATGAAAAGAAATATGTTAGCGGGGAATGTTTCAGGTATTTAGGAAAACAGTATCGATTAAAAGTTATTAAATCAAATGCAGATTCAGTTAAGTTAAAAAATGGATACCTAGCAGTTGAATATTGCTTAAAAACTCCGTCGAAGCTAATAGACAAATGGTATAAGGATAAAGCACTATCTACATACGAAAAAGAGCTGGATAAATGTTTTCAGCAGTTTACTACTTACGGGTTAACCAAGCCGAATCTAAAAATTCGTAAATTAACAAAGCGATGGGGTAGTTATAACAAAAATAGTAATACAATAACTATGAATATTGAGACTATAAAAGCTAATAAAGACTGCATTGATTATGTTATTTACCACGAATTATGTCATTGTATGTATTTTGCACATAATAAAGAATTTTATACTTTGCTTGAATCAAAGTGCAAAGACTGGAGTAAAAGACTGGAGTAAATTAAAAAATAAGCTTGAGATGCTAATTTTGTAAAACTCATCTCCATCTCAGAGTTAATTACATCTTGTTCTGTATGTTAAATTACAGTGGAGAACACAAGTTTTGGGTTCGGCGACCTGTGAGCGGAGTGCGGAGCCTTGAAGGCTTGAAAATATTTTTTACTCAAACCTTCAAGCGAAGTCACGTTTAACGCGAACAGGTCAAGACGACTCCCACCGTCTCCATTTATATATTGTAAAAGCAAAAAATAAATCTTAAAATAAAACGCTTGCCACTAAAATATTTAGTGACAAGCATTTTTTTTCTCTTCTTTGTACCTTTATTTAATTAGGTATTAGATTTTCTTTCAAAATTTTTACGGATAGACTTTTTGGCTTTATCAAGATTTTTGATTTTTCTTTCCGCTTGTCTGATTTGCTTTCTCATAGCAGCTCTTTCAGCTTTTGTCGTTGTGTACTTTGCATCTATTTCCGCATATTTTGATTTAAAATTCAATAAATTATTTCTAACTTCCATTTGAGCATTGTCAATTTGTGTAATTGCGTTTTGCATATTATTACCGCCTGTAACTTGTGCCGGATCCAGCAAATCTGTAGATTTTGCTTCAACACCGGAAACAGTTCTTGATGTAGTAGTTGCAGGAGCTTTTACTGCATTACTTTCGTCAAAATTAAGCGGTGTAAAGCTTGTTTCTGCCATAGCAATGCCGGTAGTTAATATCGATACACATAATACAGATGCAAATATCTTTGATAATTTCATAGTAGTAACCTCCAATTTTCTTAAAGATATTCTATACTATTTTTAAATATTAAAAAAGAAATTTACATAATTTAACAAGAATGTTATTGTTGAATTTTATTTTCTAATGATTTGTATAAATCGTATATTTTTAAGCAGTCAATGTAAGAAAATTCGTATTCCCCTTTGTGCAATAGTTTGTTAAACCATACTGCTATTATATTTTTTTCATTAATAAGTTTATCAGCATAATTAATAACATCGGTAAATGTTTCACTTGGGTATTTTGTATCTTCACTGTCCCAACATGCTTTCAGATTTGCACTGCCATCTTGATAAAAATCATACCATGCGATAGCATCATAAACTTTTTCATAATCAGTTATCATTTTTAAGGTTCTGTCTTTAGTGTAACGGCAGAATATTATAAATTTTGGTGCAGAATTATTTTTTGAGTAATGTACCCATAGCTCAGGTTTAATGATATCAAGGATTTCTTTAAATGTAGATTTTGATATAATTCTTTTCATTTTGTTGAATTTTTTATCCCCCAAAATTATTTTTGCGCAATAAATAAGTTCATCCGGAGGAGTCATAATACTGATATCATAGCTTCTTACCCCTTCTAAAATCTGTCCGTCTTTTGATATCGGGAATGCAAAAGTTTGATTATTGTTACTTGGATATGCTATTATACGGTTTTGTCTGTCAAATCCTTCGACTTCAAATCCGCTGTATTCAAAAATATATTTAAACATTTGTTCAATATGTTTTGGAGATAATTGTTTAGCCATTTTAAACCTCATTTTTTATTTGATTATATAACATAAAGAAAAAAAATTACAGTTATGTGATAAATAATACGCCAAAGTTGTGTTACAATTATGCTGGGGGTAATGAAGATGGCAAAAAACAATACTATAAAATGCCCGAATTGCGGTGAAGAAATAAATATTGAATCATTAATTCAGGCAGGAGCCAAAGATGAGTTAGATAAACAATTAGCACTTCAACAATCCGAATTTAACAAAAAGTATAATGAGTTAAAAGCGCAAAATTCGGCATTGAGTGAAAAATATGAACAGGAAAAAGCTCAGGAAATAGAAAAAGTGCTTAATGAATTTAAGAAAAAACAGACAAAAGCAGCAGAAGAATTGCGCAAAAAGATAGAAGAAGAACATGAAGAAGCAAATGAAGCTCTTCAAAAGGAATTAGATGAAAAAACTTCTCAACTGAAAGAATTTAACAAATTAAAAGCGGAAAAAGCCCGTCTTGAACGTGAAAAGGATTGTCTTGCCGAAGAAATCACCGCAAAAGCAGAAGAAGATTATCTCAAAAAACTGGCAGAAGAAAGACAAAAACTTCAAAAAAATGCTGAAAGCAAGTATGAATTAAAAATTATTGAACTTGAAAAACAGTTAAAAGATCAGATAGAATTAACAAAACAGATGCAGGAAAAACAGGAACAAGGATCAATGCAGCTTCAGGGAGAGGCTCAGGAACTTGCGATAGAGCAATATTTAAAAGAGCGTTTCAAGTTAGATGATATTGATGAAATAAAAAAAGGTGCAAACGGTGCTGACACTTATCAGGTTGTAAAAAATGATTTTAATCAGCCTTGCGGTTCTATATATTACGAAAGTAAACGAACTAAAACTTTTAGCAATGGTTGGATTTCAAAATTTAAAGACGATATGCAGGCAAAAGGAGCGGATATTGGTGTTCTTGTAACTTCGGTATATCCTAATGGAATGGACAGAATGGAGTTGCGTGAAGGGATTTATATTTGTTCATATGAAGAATTTAAGGCCCTTGCACCAATTTTGAGAAATGTACTTATAGAATTCAGTAATATTAAAGCCCTTCAGCATAATCAATATGATAAAAGTGTTCAATTATATAATTTTCTTACGAGTAATGAATTTAAGCTTCAATTTGAAACAATATACAACTGTTTCAGTAGCTTAAGAGCAAATTTACAAAAAGAAAAAGATGCAATGAACAGGATATGGAAGCAAAGAGAAAAAGAGTTGAATAATGTGTTGAAAGCGACAACAGGCATGTATGGTTCAATACAGGGAATTGCAGGGAATGCAATACCTGTAGTGGAGTCATTGGAGCTTCCGTTATTAGAAGCTTCTGATCAATCAGATGATTAAATAGAGAATCCAATATAAATAATAAATATTTTGCGTACGACCTCAAATGACGTACGCATTTATTATATTAATAATGTAAATAATCTCTTTCTACTTACATAGTACATTTACCCCCGACCTTTTACTTACTTACTTACCACATAAGAATCCTTCTTTAGGAAGGGTTCTTAATTTTAATAATATAATTTTACTATTATAAAAATTTGTATTATAATATCAGGTGTCAGTATTTGATGTCGAAGTGGCACTGTGCCGAGTAAAAATAATTAAGTATTATTTTTACGAGAGGGTTCTCAGTAATGAGAACATCCGCCACTGAGATCATAAATGAC
>CADBFN010000025.1:0-18442 GCA_902794035.1 uncultured bacterium | reverse complement strand
CCGAGTAAAAATAATTAAGTATTATTTTTACGAGAGGGTTCTCAGTAATGAGAACATCCGCCACTGAGATCATAAATGACAATTCTATGTCGAAGTGGCGGAATTGGTAGACGCGCATGATTCAGGTTCATGTGGGTAATTCCTTGAGGGTTCGAGTCCCTTCTTCGACAAATTAACAAAAGATTCAGGTTTATTTACTGAATCTTTTTTAATTTGTAAGTGTTGATAAATCTCCATACAAAACTGTTTTTCTTTAAAAATAATAATTATAGAGTATAGTAAATAAAATGTGCAAACATGTATTTATCAGCTTATATTTATTTTACAAAAAAAAAGTTGCCATTGAATTAACGGCAACATTAAATAAACACGAGGATATTAAGAGAGAGAGTATAAAAAAACTTGTTTTGTTCTTAAATCCTTTTCACATATATTTGATTTAATTTAATTTATCTTTTTCCCTGAATTGAAATTTTGTATTTCCCTTACATTTATATAAAGTATTTCTGAATGAATTAATTGCCTTTTTGTTTTAATTGTTGTTAACAATTCTTAAATAATACCGTTTTATATATGATAAGTATTTAAATAATATATATAATATATAAATATATTGATTGATATTCGTTACATTTATCTTTTTTTAATTATATATTTCAGTTAAATAATTTAATAATTTATTTAATTTTGCGCAAATTTTATTTTGTTTCGATTTTATTGAATAGTGATGCAGTAAAAGGTTTATACAATGATACAGCCTATTTTTAATACAGATTTTAAAGCAAAAAATATATATTCAAACATTACTCCAAAGCATGCGCAATATATTCCCGCATTGCATAAGTATTCATGTGATAGTATCGCGTTTACGGGAATGTCACAGGCCTCTGAATATAAAACGGTATTTGACTTTTTAGCTGCAAAGATATTATCAGGCAATAAGAGTTATAATGTTAATTCCGGCATGCTGTCTGCTTCAAAAATCCAAAGTGCAATGCGTGATTTATTCAAATCAGTAAATATATACGATAATTTTGTAAAAACTGATTATACAAAAATAAAATGGAAAAATTATATTCCTATGGATATAAGGGAAAATTCTGTTGATAAAATCAATGTCGCACGCTATTTGCGGCTTAATCAATGGATTAATGTATTAGAAAATACAGGAGAATCCCAAAAAATCAATTCGGAATTAGCAAAAAAATTAAAGAATAATAATTCTTTAAAATTTGTTATTTGGCATGCCATAACAAGTGAATTAAAAGCTGATAATCGTCATATACCTGTGCCGTTTAATGAAGATGCCCTGTTGAAAACTATAAACCGTTATGAGGATATAGAACCTATTGACCGTAATGTCACATGCGCAAAACCTTCATTTATTGAATATTATACTCACAGATTAAGAGATAATTTGTTGATGAAAATGGGTTTATCAAATAATGATGAGGTTTGGGTTAAAATTCCGTCAATAAAGCATGATTATAAAAATCGGGCAACGAACATAGAAAATCTTGAAATATTGAGTAACAAAAATTGGTGTACACGTTCCAGTGATGATAAAGCCGCAGATGCATTGGCCGACGGGGATTTTTATATTTATTTAAAAAGAACAAAACCTTTTAACATGTGGGAACCTATGGTAGGAATGACATCTTTAAAAGGGAAAATAGATCAAATTCAGGGGAAAGAAAATGATAATATCGTTCCTTTAAATTTGGTAGGTAAAATTAAGGAGTTTATCGAATCTTCAAACTTAAAATTTCAGTCAGGGATTTTGGATGAGGGCCCTAAAGCCGCTCAGGCCATAATAATTAGTGAAAAGCTTAATGAAAAAGATTTTTATACAGGCAAAACATTATATAATGCAATAAAAGATAATGATTCAAAATCAATATTTGGAATACTTGGTGTTGATTATACTCAGTTAAATAACGGAAATTTGAAAATAAAAAGCTATAAGCCATCTTATAATTTAGATTTAAACCATGGGTATATTGCTCCATATTCTATGTTTGGAATAAATGAAGATGAATTACTTAATTCGGTTCAGATTATAGATGGCAATTTTGTTTTATCCGGTAAAAACAAGCTTTTCAATTCTTCAATAACAAAATTCCCTCCAAATTTAAAGTCTGTTACGGGTAAGGTTATTTGTAATCAAAAGCAATTTGCAAAATATCATGATGATATTATGCGTGTTGTCGGAGGACAAAAATCTAAGGTTATAGTATCTGCTTATTAATAATTATTTTGCAAGCATTTCATTTATTGCTTTTGCTGCTTTTTTACCTGCTCCCATGGCATTTATGGCATTTGATTCTCCTACAGGAGCGACATCTCCGCCTGCATAAACACAAGCAATATTTGTTGAACGTGTTTCGCTATCAACAGTAATATAGCCTTTTTTGTCTGTTTCAATGTTTAATCCGTCATATTGCGCAGAACGTTGAATAATAGGGTTTGGATCTGTTCCCAGTGCAACAATTACGGTATCAACATCTTCAGTGACAAATTCTCCTGTGCCGACAGGACGGCGGCGGCCTGATTCATCAGGTTCTCCAAGTTCCATTTTTTCAAATTTCATTCCTGCTACATAACCATCTTTTTCTAATATTTCAACAGGGGCATGTAAAAATTTAAAAATAATACCTTCTTCTTTTGCGTGTCTGATTTCTTCTAAACGTGCAGGGAGTTCTTTTTCTGTTCTTCTGTACATAATTGAAACTTCTTCAAAACCAACACGCACTGCAGTTCTGGCAGCATCCATTGCAACATTTCCTCCGCCGATTATTGCAGCTTTTTTACCTACTCTTAACGGAGTTGGTGAATCCTGACGACCTGCACCCATTAAATTAACTCTTGTTAAAAATTCATTTGCCGAATAAACGCCGTTTAAATTTTCGCCTTTAATGTGCATCATTTTTGGAAGCCCAGCCCCCGAACAAATAAATATTGCATCAAATCCGTCTTCTTTTAATTGTTTTAGGGTGATTGATTTCCCTACAATTACGTTTGTTTTAAATTCTACTCCCATGTTTTTAAGATTTTCAATTTCTCTGTCTAAGAATGTGCGTGGAAGTCTGAAGGGAGGAATTCCGTATCTTAAAACGCCGCCCAGTTTGTGTAAGGCTTCAAATACAACAACTTCGTGACCTGCTTTTCTTAAATCTGCAGCAGCAGTAATTCCGGCACAACCGGAACCTACAATTGCAACTTTTTTGCCGCTTGGTTTAATTTCTGTCTGCGAAGCTCTGGTATTATCGCCAACATATCTTTCAAGCGCGCCTATTGCAACGCTTTCGCCTTTTATACCTAATACACAGTTACCTTCGCATTGTCTTTCCTGAGGGCAAACTCTCCCGCAAACTGAAGGAAGCATGCTTGTCTGACGAATTATATCTCCGGCTTTATCTAAATTATCATTTTTTATTGCTTCTATAAAATCAGGAATCTGAATATTAACAGGGCACCCCTGAACGCATCTTGGATTTTTGCAATGAAGACAACGGGAAGCTTCAAGTTTCACCTGTTCAGGTGTTAAATTGCTTTCTACTGCGTCAAAATTTGAACGACGTGCTATTTTATCTTGTTCTTTTACTCTTTGTCTGTCAATTGCCATATCTATATCCCTTCTTAAAAAAATGTATATTTATTCATATATTAGTTGAAAATAATCTTATGTGCAAGGGGTTTTAAATATACTTGGATATGATAAAATCTTTGTAAAAGAGGTTTGTTATGGATAATTATAATGTTAATAATAAATTATTTAGCTTCAGCGGAGTTATTAACCGCAGAAATTATATAGTAAATATTTTGCTAATTGAAACTATAATTCAGTCATTGTTTGCTACTCCGTTATTAATAATGGCTTTTAAAATGCAAAGTTTGTCAGGGGCAATATTAGGTGGAGGTTCAATGCCAAAATGGTGGAATCTCACATTATGTTTTTTAAGTGTTGCTACAAATATTATGTATATGCCTTCAATTACCCGCAGAATAAGAGATATCTCCGGATTTTCAGGTAAAGATAATGTTAAAACATATTCCGTAATTGTGTTTTTACTATTGATTTTGGGGATACCATCTGTTGTATCACAGGATTTTTTGTTTACATTTTTTAAACTGGCAGGTTTTACAACAATAATATATCTTGCCTGTATAAAAGGGAGCATAACCGGTAATGAACCTAAAAGTGAGGTTGCTAAATTTAATTGGGGTGCTTTTGTAGGGACCTGGATATGGGGGATTTTCAATAAAAGTTATTTTACTCTTTTAGCGCTTCCTTTAAGTTTTACCTTTGGGGCTTTGCCTTTTTCTATTGTTTGCGGATTGAAAGGAAACGAATGGGCTTTTGAAAAGAGTTCTGATAAAAATGTTGAATTATTTCATTCCCGTCAAAAAATACAAACAGCAATTTTTACTATAATAATGCCAATATTATTTTTCTTTATGTTTATTTTTGCATCAGTAAGTTTATATCGTTTTGCGAACAATTACGCAAAAGAACATCCGGCTTTTATTGAGCAATCTATAGAATATTATGTTAATACGGAATCGAAGGCTGCATTATCCAGATTTGATAAGATTGAATTAACCGAAGATGAATACAAATTTTATATTAACCCTAAAAAATGGTCAGGAACGACAAAGCGACAAAAAATTTCTGATATGGATATGGCGGCAAATTATGTAATACTGGAAAAACTTGATAAAAATAATATGATTAAATCATTTGCGAGTTTGTCTTCCGGTAAAATTCTTTGCAAAATAAAAATATATAGTACGTTTAACAATGAACTTCTTGGCGAATATGTGCTTTCAGAAGAAGAATTAACAAAATTATTAAATGATTCTAAAAGTAATCCTGAATTAAGAACAGAATTATTATCAAAAATAAAGAATGGTTACAGTTTTAATGAACATCCGTCATTGCCGTAATAATTCAGGCATAATCTTGACAATAAATTTTGATTATGTAGAATTATAAATATAGATGCAACAAGTGTTGGGGCGTCGCCAAGTGGTAAGGCAGCTGGTTTTGGTCCAGCCATCTCGGAGGTTCGAGTCCTTCCGCCCCAGAATTTAAAATAACTGCCCCGTGGCAGTTTTTTTTTATTTTACAAATAAATACAGGGAATTTGAGTTATGGATAAAAAGTATGTAAGAATTCTGGTTTTAATTTTTATATTTGTTTCATTGAGTATTTTATACTTGTTTAATAACAGAAATGCCATAGCAGTAAAATTTATAAAGAGTGGTATATCACTAAATTCAAATGCAATGTATAATTCTTCAATCGTTAGTTATAGGGCTGCGTTAATCTTTAATCCAAAATCAGCATGGGCATATAATGCGTTAGGAACATCATATTATAATAAAGCAAAATATTCTGATTTTTCAAAGCGAAAAATCCAAAAAGATTATGAAAAATCAGTAAAATATTTTGACAAAGCTATAGAACTTGCAAATGGTTATTATCCGAGTGCTTATGTAAACAGAGGAAATGCCTATGAAAGACTGGGGAAATATAAATTAGCTTTAAATGATTATAATGCAGCTCTGAAATATGAACCTCATAATTATGATGCTTTGTATGGATTGGTTATGGTATATTCTTCGAGAGATTATAAACAATATCAAAAATCAATAGATATTTTAAATACACTTATCAAAACAAATCCACGCAGTGCCAATTTATATTTTAGTATGGGGTGGAACTATGATAAATTAGGACTGGGTAAAAAATCAATAGAGAATTATCTGAAAGTTGTAGAAATTAATCCCAAAAGAGTTGATGCTTGGATCAATTTAAGTTATGTAAGCGAAATAACTCTGAGCGATTATGAAGCAGCTGTCAAATATGCTGACAAAGCGTTAGATTTAAACCCTAATTCAATGTATGCTCTCAGCAATAAAGCATATGCGCTGGTAAAATTAAAAAGATATGAGGAAGCAATGGAGTATATTAATATTGAACTGTATAAATCTCCGGATTATTCTCGTGCATATTTTCAAAGAGGGCAGGTTAAACTAGCCAAAGGTGATAAACAAGGAGCCAGACAAGATTTTCTCAAAGCCATTGAACTTGAAGAACAGTATGATTTTGATGATAAAGATAAAATTGTTAGTATGATTAAAGATTTATTGAAAAAGTGTAAATAAGTATTGTATAATGTTAATATTGGTAAGTTTTAATTATGCAGATTAGTGTTGTTATACCTTGTTTAAATGAAGAACAAAATATTAAAAAATGTATAGATAAATGTTTTGCATCATTTGAGGTGCGTGGTATTGAAGGTGAAGTTATTGTTGTAGATAATAACAGTACTGATAAAACTGCAGAAATCGCAGCATCATGTGGTGCAAAAGTAGTAGAATGCACGGATATTGGTTATGGATTTGCGTTAAGAAAAGGTTTTTCTGTTTGTAATGGCAAATATATAATGATGGGAGATGGGGATGATAGTTATGATTTTAATGAAATTCCCAGATTTTACAATACAATAATCTCTTCAGATTGCAAAATGGTGACAGGTACGAGGTTAAAAGGAGATATCAAAAAAGGCGCGATGCCTTTTTTACATAGATATATCGGTACACCTTTTTTAACATTTATTTTAAATCTTTTTTATAAAGCAGGAATATCTGATGTAAATTGCGGAATGCGAATGTTTGAATCAGAAGTTTTAAATGATTTAAATTTCCGTACAGGCGGGATGGAATTTGCTTCAGAATTGTTTACAACATTTGCAAAGAAGAAACTTAAAATTATTGAAATTCCTATAAGTTTATATCCTGTTGCGAAAGGCAGAGAATCTAAATTAAATACGTTCAGAGATGGTTTCAGGCATTTATTTTATCTGGTTTCTGCACTTTTTATATAATAATCAAATTAAAAAATAATTATTGAACATAAGCATCGCCGATTGTGTCAATTGCTTCAACTTTAATATCCGTTATAAGTTCTGAATATGAAATTACAACAATAGTCGGTATATGGCGTTCCAAAAGTTGATAAAGCGGTAATCGAATTCTTGGAGAACAAAGAACAACAGGCTGACGACCGCAGGTCTGGTGCGCACGCATCAATGTTGTAGCTGTTGTTTCAATAAGTTCCTGTACCTGAACCGGATTTAGCAAAAACATTGTACCAAGTTCGGTTCTTTGACAACTGTCATCAAGAATTTTTTCCCATTCCGGTGAAAGGGTCAAAGCATATAAAACTTTATCTTCTTCAACATTTGATAAACAAATCTGACGTCCCAAAGCGGCTCTTAATCTCTCAGACAAAATATCAGGCTCTTTTGAAAATCTGGCATAATCGCATAATCTTTCAAAAACGAAGATAATATCTTTTATAGATACTTTTTCTCTTATTAAATTAACAAAAATCTTTCTTAAATCACTTGTAGAAATAATTGTCGGAACAAGGTCATTAACAAGTGTCGGATCCTGAGAACGTACAAGTTCCATGAGCTTAAGGACATCTGTTTTAGTCATAACATCATCAACATGTTTTCTTACGCATTCCTGAAGATGTGTTACGATAACGTCAGTTGCATCAACTGCTGTTACAAGACGTGCTGATTTTGCATCATCACTATTAATCCAATATGCCTGAGTTTGGTATGTCGGGTCAATACCGATAATTGCATCATCCGGAACTTCTTTTTTCATAGAGTCCCACTGATCAGCAATAACCATGTATTTGCCCGGATAAACGTAGCCGGTTGCAACGGTATTACCACGAATCAAAATCATGTATTCATTTGCATCTAATGCAGATGAATCCATAATACGAATGTTTGGTAAGATATAACCTAATTCATCAGTTACTCTTTGACGCAAAGCAGCAATTTTTGCAAGTAATTGCCCTTCCTGATCAGGATCGGCAATTACAAGTAAATTTGAACCAACCTGTAAACTTAAAATATCAACACCTAAACGTTCATACATTCTGTTCGGGTTAACAAGGTCTTGCATATTTTGTTTAACATTTTCCAACTGTCCTAACTGAGATTGAACATCCGCATTGATTAAAACCTGGAATCCTGCAATAAATATAAGAACTGCAAATATTATAAATGGCAAACTTGGCAGCCCTGTTCCTTCCCAAAACCATGTTTTACCTGTAAGCCCGAGGAAAAATAAGAAAATTGAAGCAAAGAATAGCGCATAAGGTTTACTTGTAATTTGTGCAGTTACATCAGCACCCAAAGAAGAACTTTTAGCAGACGCACGGGTCATAAATACACCGGCAGCAATTGACATCAATAATGATGGAACCTGAGAACAAAGACCGTCACCTATTGTTAATTGAGTATATTTACTTACGGCATCTGCCAGGGGCATTTGCTGCATTAAACATCCTATTGCCAAACCTCCGATAATATTTACAAGTGTGATAATAATACCTGCAATCGTATCCCCTTTTACGAACTTCATAGCACCATCCATAGAACCCATAAGATTTGATTCTCTTGATAAATCCTCACGTTTTCTGGTTGCTTCTTCAGGTGAAATTAAACCTGCATTGAAGTCAGCATCAATAGTCATTTGTTTACCGGGCATAGCATCTAACGCAAAACGTGCAGATACTTCAGCGATACGTTCAGCACCTTTTGTTATTACCATGAACTGTACGATAGTGATAATTAAGAATATAACACCTCCGACTATCATATTACCACCGGTTACGAATTCTCCAAAAGCCTGAATAACTTCTCCTGCCTGCCCTTTTGCCAAAATTAAACGAGTTGAACCAATTGAAAGACACAGACGAAACATTGTACCGACAAGGATAATTGACGGGAATGATGATAACTCAAGTGTTTTTTGTACATATAAGGCAAACATCAAAAGAACAATACCTAGAGTAATATTTAAACAAATACAAATATTGATTATCCAGGTTGGCAGTTCAACAAGCAATATGACAATAAGGAACAGTACAAATACTGCCATTAAAATTTCACTTATCGGATTTGGATTTCCCTCAGCTGCTGCCATACTACTTTTACAATTCCTTTAACGCTTCACTTATGATACTCATTTGTGTTTCAATTGTTGCATCAATAACACCGTTTGTTGTTGTCAAAATACAACCGCCTTCCATAATATTTTCATCCGGCATTATTACAACTTTTGCTTCTAATCCCGCAGCATTGACTGCTTGGGGGACTTCCTGTCTCAGCATTTCTGCCTGCACAGGATTAACTTTCAGAATGATTTTTGTTTCTTCTTTGGATAGTCCTGACAAGATTTCTTTTATATTTGATAGAATGATATCAGGATTTTCGCTTATTTCTTTTTTAATGATTTTTTTTGCAATATCAATACTTATTTCGAGTATATCAGGTGCGATTGAATCATAAACTTGTTGTTTTGCGCCATAAAAAACTTCCAGTGCATCTTTTAACATTGAAATATCTTCTTTAGCCATTTCAAGTCCTGCCTGATAACCGTCTTGAGAAGCATTTTCTCTGATTGCTTCAGCTTCTTCTCTTGCTCTTGATATAAGATTTCGGTCATCAATACGGCGAAATCCTCTGCGCCTGTCACCTTTTCTGCGCTCATTTCTTTGCTTAAAATCAATATTATCAAGGTCAAACAAGTCTATTTCTTCAACTTTCAATTCAGGAGTATCGTTATTCTCCTGTGAAAAATCCTCTGTTGTATTTTCTATCCCTTGAGTCTGTTTTTTATTTTTCTTTATGATCATAATACAACATCATTATACACTATTTATAAGATGTGTGGCAACAATACTTGCGACCTTTGGAGGTACACTTTCATAATACTTGTCTTCAAGAGCTGTAAAAACAAGTCTTTTCACCCCTATACGTTCTTTAATTAAAATTGTTTCAAGTTCTTTTTCAGAATATTTTGATGCAAAATTCTTAATCTTTTTAACAACTTTCATCGGAGCAAGATCTGTTGATTTAGGAAGATTCATTTTAATTTCCTGAAGACAGCGCATTGCATTTTCAACACCTACGCGTTGTGTCAAATCAGGAAGTTTCATATATCTAATAACATCTTGTGCATCATTTTGCTCAAATTTATCTAAAATTGTCTGAACTTTTTCCTGATTCAATCTGTTAAGTAACATTGCAACTGTTGCAAGTTTAAGAGTTTTGGATTCAATAGCAGGAGGTTTAGGGGTAGAAATTGCACCACTACCGACAGGCTGAGGCAGATTTTGTCCATCCGCACCTGCGGGCGTACTTCCATCAGGCATCTGAACGCCTGCTTGTTCCATTGCTTGTTGCTGCTGCATTTCCTGTGCCATTTTATTCATATTTGACTGAGATGCAGCAAATTGCATTAATTCTTCATCTATAATACCTTTATCTTTGAGTTCTGTTATTGCATCAACATAAGTTTTGTTTACATGGTGTTCAATAATCTCAATAATTTGTTCATTAGGTAATTTTTGAGAGAATGCCTGCTTTGCGACTTCAAATATTGTATATGCAATTTTTTGCATTACTCCGTCCCAATTTTGTCTTGGGATACCTGAACGAATAACATCAACGGATTTGTGAAATGACCATTCTGCAATAATTTGGGTTATATAGGTAGATGTTTCGACATCAAACGGGAGGTTTTTATCTTCAGCAAGAGCTTTTCCTGCCATAAGTGAAAAATTCCCCAAAGTATTTATTACATATTGTTTTTCATCCTGAGAAAATTCGGCAGGAACCAAATCTTGGGCTTGTGCAGCAAGATTTTGTGCAAAATTTTCATAATCAAAACCTTTAGCTGCCATTATTATTGTCCTTCTGTTCCTGCAGATGCAGCAGTTTTGCCTGATCCGTCTTCAATCCAGCTTTTTATTCTTTCTGCGGCATCTTCATTCAATTCATTTGATAGTGCATCTAATGAATCATCCAATACGCTAGGGTCAAATTGCGCATATTGAGGAATTGCTCCCTGATTTTGACGCTGATTAATTAAATCTTGCGCAAGTTCGGATTGTCTTTGAGTTAATTGACTTGCTCTTGAATTAATATCATTTAACTGTTGTTCTTGTTCAAGTGCTTTTTGACGAAGCGCTTCAACTTCTATTTCGTTTTCTTCTTTAATTTGTCTGACCTTGTTGGTTACGGCTTTGAATGTAATTATTATACCGATTGCGGTAATTAACAATGCAAGCCACCAAGGATTACCTGTTTCATCAACTTTTGGTAAATTTTGTTGCTTATCAGGTGACATATACGGATCGTTTGAATTAGAAAATGCGATAGAAACATTTGCTGCAGTAACTTTAGGACTTGCAGCTCTTGCAATTAATTCTTTCATTTCTTCCATAGTTGTATCAGCAGGAATACTATTTCTGTCTAATGTGACAGCAATAGAAATTTCTTCAACAACACCCGGTTTCATATATTCATTAGTTTGAGTTTTTGTTACTCCGTATTGAGTTTCGGTTGCAGTTCTTGAGTAATTTCTGTCCTGAGATGAATCGGTTCCGCCTGTAGGTAAACCATTTGGCAAATATGTACTGACAGCATTTATACCTCTGCTTTGATCAGAGGTTTTGTCTCCTAAACCTTCAGAGAATGATTGTTCTGTAACTGCTGTTTTTCTTTGAGGGTCGTAGTCGATTGTAAACTTTTCAACCGGTGATTGTCTTAAAAACGTACTTACGGTTGCAACATAATTTCCCGGACCTACCAATCGGTCTAACTGTTTAGAAATTTTCTGCTGCATATACTTATCATTTTCTTCAAGTTTTTGGAGCATTTCATCTTCCGCATCCATTACACTGTGATAAGTATTGCCGTTGGTATCTGTAATAGCTATATTTTCAGCTTTCAGACCTGTTACACTGCCTAAAAGCAAATTTGTGATAGCTTTAACTTTTGACTGATCAAGCTTTTCGCCTATAGGCATTACTAATTGAACCGTTGCCGTTTGAGGCTTTTGTTCATCAAACATTGAATTATTTTCAGGAATAGAAATGAATACTGTTGCACTTTGTATAGGAGGAATTTGTTTGATTAGTCTTGATAATTCTCCGTTCATTGCACGGGCAAGACGGATTCTTTTATCTTCTTTTGTTGAAGTAAAATCACCTTTATCAAAAATTTCCAAACCTACATTTTGATCAACCAATCCTGATTGTACAATAGCTATAATTGCTTTATCTCTGTCATTTACTGTACATTTTGAAGTTAAATTAGAGCAATTTTTAGAATTAAGGATAAGTTTAGATTTTGTACCATCAAGTTGTCTTTCTGCAACTATACCTTGTTTTGCCAGCATAGCCTGAATTTCTAATGCTTTCCCTATATTATCCGTTGTTAATAATTCTACATTGGATTTCAAAGGTTCAGAGCCTACAGTTTTAGCACCATTGTTGTTTCCTGAACTTGCACCGATTATTATAAACATCAAAATGACGGCGATAATCAATACTGCTCCGCCGATTAATCCGTATAATAAAGGTTTGTTTTCTGTAATTTTACTAAAATCCATATTTTTTCCCGTAGTCTGATTTTTACTTTGTTATATATCAGGTAATTGAATTATACATTTATCTGCATAATTCTGTCATAAGCGTTTATGACTTTACCTACCGCCTGAGTAGCGATATTGACACTGATTTCTGTTTTAGACATTGCAACCATTACATCATGGATATCAACATTCTTGTTGCCCTGCATTACATCTTTTAGCAAGTCATCCGGTGCATTTAAATCATTGTTAAAGTTTTCTACAAGTCCGGAAAATACCTGTTTGAAATCCTGAGTTTCAGGTTTTTCAACTCTGTCAAGGCGAATGCTAGGCATATTAAATCCTGATGAGAATTTTGTATGCTGTATTCTTCCCGCCAAGTCATAATTTGGAAAATAATTTGCCATTAATCTACTACCTCTCTTTTCTATAATACTTTATTTTATTAATTTTGTTCAACTAATATACAAAAAATCAATCATACGGAGTAGAAAATTTGATTTTTTGCATGAAGTTCTTAATGATTTATTTACAAAAATCAATATTTTATAAAATTAAAGCAGTAATAAATATTAAATTATTTTAATTCAATCTTTGTGCCTTCAGGGGTATCTTTTAAAATAATACCGGCAGAGTCCAGCGAAACTCTGATTTTATCAGCAATATCCCAATTTTTTTCTGCTCTTGCTTTTTTACGCAAATCAAGAATATCATCCATTGTAGCAAAAGTTTGTCCCAGTGCTTCTGAAACGGCTTTTATTGCTCTGGATAAATCTTCATCACTCAAACCTGCTTTTTCAAAAGTGAAGCCTAACGCAGAACCGAGTTTATAAAGAATTGTATAGGCATCTTTTTCGTCTTTGTTTGCTCTTGTTGTCAGGTCAAACAGTACTGCAAGGGCTTTTGAAGTATTCAAATCTTCATCCATTGCATCGCAAAAAGCCTTATATTCAGGAGTTTTTGTAATATCCAAGCTTTCATTGATTGGCGTTTGTTTTGCATTTGTCAATCTCTTCGCCCCTGCCTGTGCTGATGATAATGCTTCATCTGAGAATTCAACAGGCATGCGGTAATGATTTGTCAGAATAAATAACCGCAAAGTATTTGCATCATAATTTTTAAGCATATCATCAATTGTCAGAAAATTGCCTAATGATTTTGACATTTTTTCTTTGTTTATCGTTACAAAACCATTATGTAGCCAATAATTTACAAATCGGCATCCGTTTGCACATTCACTTTGTGCAATTTCATTTTCGTGGTGCGGAAATATCAAATCTGCACCGCCTGCATGAATATCAATGGTGTTGCCAAGATATTTTCTGTTCATTGCAGAGCATTCAATATGCCAACCCGGACGACCAACACCCCAAGGCGAATTATATCCGAATTTTTCATCCTTTTTCCAAAGTGCAAAATCTAAAGGGTCTTCTTTTTGTTCGCCAACTGCAATTCTTGCTCCGCTTTCGAGCTGATCTATAGGCTGCCCTGAAAGACTGCCGTATTTCCCGAATTTTTTGACTCTGAAATAAACATCGCCGTTTGCTTCATAAGCATAGCCTTTTTCGATTAAGTCTTTAATCATTTTAATCATTTCGCCTAAAGTTTTTGTCGCGAATGGCTCTATATCAGGCTTTAAATTATTTAATTTATTCATTGAAGAAGTAAACTGTTCATACCAATATTGTGAAACCTCTTGTGGAGTTTTGTTTTCTTTTTCTGCTTTTTTAAGGATTTTGTCATCAACATCAGTTACATTTCTGCAATAAGTAACATCATAACCGCGGAATTTCAGATATCTGTATAAAACATCCCATGTAATATAGCATCTTGCATGCCCCAAATGCGCATAGTCATATACGGTAGGTCCACAGACATACATTTTTACTTTATTTTCTTCAATAGGTTTAAATTCTTCTAATTTTCCTGAATATGTGTTAAATAGTTGCATAATTACCTCTTTTATAATATCGGCGTAGCTTTACCAAGCTACAAGATCATATTATCACAAATAAATGTAAATAAATGTTAACATGTTTTATAAAAAAGACAATTTACCATATTAAAAATACTTAATAAGTATGTACGAAGTGTATATTACAGAGAGGATACCAATTATGGGTAAAATTACAAGTATTGTTCAGTCAGGTGAAACACTAAGTTTGTACGCAAATATGTATAACTGTAGTGTTAAAGATTTGCAAGAGGCAAATGCAGAAAATTTAGATAAAAATGGTGTTTTGAAAATAGGAACAAAAATCAACATTCCTATTGGGAAGCGGCCTGCAAGTTTAGCTAAAAGTGATAGCCAAATGCAGCAAAAATTAGATGCTTTTGACAATAGATTAAACGAACTACATATGCAGCTTTTTAATGAAAAGTTAAATCCGAACGAACGAGAAAAGTTGGAACAGAAGTATATTGAATTGAAAAATTTGAAAAAAGAAAGAGATAACGTAGCAGAATTTAAAATATCTGCTGAAGGTGATAAATTTGACTTGAAATTAAAAAAGACAGTAACAGTAGCAGAATTTAGACGATTATTCCCTGAATGTATAACTAATTTTATGGGAAAAGCAAAAGCAGGGCCATATATAAATGGAAAGGGACATAATCATGATCCGCAAGTCGCAACTTTAGAATCAGGTAAAACATACACTGTACGTTATAATGAATATGAACGCCATACAGGTCAGGGTTGGTTTGATGGATTTTTAGAACATTTTGGTCTTTACTCAAAATTGTAATAAATTAAAAATTTTAAATACCGGTTGTTCCAGTTGTACAACCGGTATTTTTTCGTCAAGTTCTAAGGTTATTGTCGGAATATTACGTTCTATTCCACAATATGTTCCAAAACTCCCGGGTGTCGGATAACCTATACTCTCTTCAACAGGATATCCGATTATATCAGATATTTTTTGTGCAATTTCTTTAGCCGGTCCGTCATAATTAACTATTTTGTATGGTGCATGCAGTGTAAGTATTAATTTCGGATTATATTTTTCAATAATATCAATTACAAATTGTGTTTCAATTTCGCTTGCCGGTGATTTCCCTGCGTAATAGTCATGCGGGTTATCTCCTGCAGCACTTGTATCTTCTCCCCAATTCTTTGTGGGAAAATTTCTGTTTAAATCAACTCCATTTGCATTTGTACGGGTATTATTTTGCATTCCGTCAGGGTTTAAACATGGGATGAATAACAGATTATTATTTTTACCCTCCACTTGAGGAGGGTATTTTTCTGTTAAATATCTTTCTATCAGAAATTTTCCCTGCGGTTCATCTCCATGAAAAACGCCAATTATCAAAACATTGTTTTGCGCTTGTGTTCCGATAAGTTCTATTTTGTTCCCAAGTTTTGTAATTACAGATTCTAAAATATTCATGATATGGAATTATCCTTCAAATGAATTAATCAAACAATGCGTTAATAAAATCATCTGCATTGAATGGTTTTATATCTTCCATTTTTTCTCCTACTCCGACAAGTTTTACAGGAAGTTTCATTTCTTTTGCAATCGCAAGTATTATTGCACCTTTTGCACTTCCGTCAAGTTTTGTAAGTGCTGCACAGGTTAAGTTTACGCATTCGCCAAAAACTTTCGCCTGTTGTAAGCCGTTTTGACCTGTATTTGCATCAAGCACTAAAATACTTTCTCTTAAAGATTCAGGAGCTTGTTTGTCAATTACGGTTTTAATTTTTTTCAATTCTTCCATAAGGTTAAATTTATTTTGCAAACGTCCTGCCGTATCTACTAAAATTACGTCATATTGTTCATTTTTTGCTTTTTGGATTGCCTCATAAACAACGGACGCGGGATCTGCTTTATCACGTCTTACAATATCAGCTCCTGCTCTTACAGACCAAATATTTAACTGCTCCTCTGCTGCAGCTCTGAAGGTATCACCCGCCGCAACCAGAACTTTTTTCCCTTCCTGCTTGAATCTGTATGCAAGTTTTGCGATTAAAGTGGTTTTGCCTGCGCCATTTACACCTGTTATGAAATATATATTGAGTTCTCCGTCTTTGAAATTCAGTTGCGTTGAACCTGCTTCATTTAAAGTCTTTTTAAATTCTTCTTTTAAATAATTTTTTAGTTGTGAAGGTTTTGCTCCTTTTTTAGAACGCAGATTGTCAACAAGTTCTGCCGCATAGCCAACGCCTAAATCCGCACTAATCAGAGTATCTTCAATGTCATCAAGTGCAAATTGTGAATATTGTTCTTCTGTTTCATCAACATTGGCCAGTACATTACTGACAAGAGATTTTGTTGTATTTGAAACGGTTTGTTTTATATCATTAAATTTTTCTTTAAAAAATCCGAACATAACCTCATACTAGCATAAAATTATATTTTTTAATATTGCATTTTGTTTTTTTAATTTTATTATATAAATATATTAAAAGGAGAGTAATATGTTAGAAAAAATTGAAAAATTCCAATTGTTGTTATTAGCATTAATACTTGGAATTGCAGGAATTATTGCTACTGTAATTTTTACAAATACAATGTCAAAAGATGTTATTACTGTTACAGGTTCGTATTCTCAGACAGTAATTTCAGATAAAGGTTCTTATGATTTTGACGTAATTGCAAGAGATAAATCAAGAGCTGCAGCTTATGCTACTTTGAAAAAGCAAAAGCCAATTATTATAAAGTATTTGAAATCACAAGGTTTTAAAGATGATCAGATTGAAGAAAAATATGTAAACGGTTATAATTTGTACAAAACAAATTATAATGGCAATTCAACAGAAGAAATTATCGGTTTCAATGCAAATCAAAAATATATTGTAAAATCTGATGATGTTGAAAAGATTAAAAAGCTTTCAACAGATATAAATACTTTAACAGAACAGGGTATTGAAATTTCCGGATATGAACCGTCATATTTTTATTCAAAACTTTCTGATTTAAAAATTGAAATGCTTGAAAAGGCTTCACAGGATGCAAAAAATCGTGCAAAAGCTATGTTAAAAGCAACTCATAACAGAGTAGGAAAAATCCAATCATTGCAAATGGGCGTATTCCAAATTACTCCTGAGGATTCAAATGATGTATCAGATATGGGTATAAGTGATTCATCATCAATCAAGAAAAAAGTTACCTCAGTTGCAAATGTAACTTTCAGAATAAAATAATTTTAAAATATTCAATCTTGTTAAGCGGAGTTTTTCTCCGCTTTTTTTATTGCATGCCTTTAATTACGTTCTCTGTAATATCATCGCCGCCTGATATTACCATTCCTGATGGTAAAACCAGATTATAATCAGTTTTTTGTGCCTGATTTGTAATAAAATTTTTAATATTTGATGTTATTTGTACGATTTTTTTACTGTATTCTTCATCAATGGCGTTTCTTTTTGTTTCTATTTCTTTGCTGTAATTTGCCTGAAGCTGCATTGCTTTATTTTGGTCATGAGTATTAACTATTTCATTTTGGGCTTTTGATACCAGCGTTTCGAGTTCTTTCATTTGCTTATCTTGCGAAGCTTTGAGATCTTTAATTTCTTTTGATTGTTCCATAACTTTTGTAATATCAACGACTGCAACTTTGTAGCGTGGGAGAGAAATTGCAACATCATTCATAGCGTATCCCCCGATAAAAAACAGTGCGCATGCACCAACAAACCAAATGTTTTCTTTTTTCATAATATTTACCCTCTAATGATCTGATTACATAAAACATATTATCGGAATATGTTTTAAACATATTTTTCTATGTTAGCCGTCTTTTCTTTTTGATTGCGATGCAAAAAGAAAAGACGGCGGAAAAGAAAAACACGCTATCTCACAGCAATGCCTGATGGCATTGCACCGCTCATAGGATATAAGTACAAATAGTACTTACGTTTTTGTTCTTTCGGACAAAAATCTCTAAGCGCGCCTAAGGACAACGGCGCGCGCTTGCAAGAAGTCCGACCTTTACGCAGTGAGCAATAAATGTTATGCGAAAGAGTATC
>CADBFN010000024.1 GCA_902794035.1 uncultured bacterium | reverse complement strand
TTTTTACTGTTCGAGTTCTGAATTAAAGTAGGTATGGTTATTGCCGCAACTACACCCACAATACCAATTGTTATCATTAATTCCGCCAAAGTGAAGGCTGATAATTTCATTTTGCTGCTTCTTAATATTTCAATCATATATATACCTAATTAAGCAATTTAATGCTTTATTAATATCATTTTTGATTACTTATGTCAATATTTGATATATTTGTCAAAGAGGCGTTAAATGAGTGCAAATAAAGAAATTCGAATATTACTTTTACAGGAAGGTTTATCTATTGCAAAACTTTCAAAACTTATCAGCAAAAAACATGGTTTAAATTATACTGCTGACGGAATTTCAAAAAAATTGCGCAATAATACACTTAAATTTACTGAAGCTGAAATGATTGCTGACACTTTAGATTATGATATTGTTTTTGTTAAGAAAAGGAATTTAAATTAGTCTAATAATTTTAACAAATGTAAAAAATTTGACTTTTTATCATGACAAAAATTCTTTATTATTCTAATATTGTTTCGTGGAGGAAACATGTTAGATATGATTGAAAACAAGCCTCAGATAGATTTAACCTCAAAAAGTGCATTTTCAAACGAAAATGATACTTTTACATCACGTTCTGTTGCGGCTTTGCTTGCTAAAAATACTGTTCCTCTGTCGCATAAAAGAATTGCAGATAATTATCTGGTAATTAAAAAAATATTCAAATTTCAGATTAGTCTGAACAGAATTACAAATGTTGAAAAAGCTTTGCTTGAAAAATATGATTTTAATGTATTAGAATTTACAACAATGCAGCAAATGTACAATGAATTAACACTTTTGCAAAAATGGTCTGTGTCTGATGATGCTCAGTTGAGAGAAGATTCTGATAATATATTGCAAATAAGAGTAAGCGAATTAAAATATCTTGAGGCAAGCTCTTATGCTTCAATTTCAAATGAAATTTACAGTGGTTATAAAGCTCTGTTGCAATATTTGAAAGAAATCAGCAAATTTCAGTACGAATGTAATTTTGTTTAATGATTTATTTTCTTGCAAAATCGCTTTCAGAAACTATAATTTCCATGTGGTCATATAGTTTATAAGAAAGGAGATTTTTATGTGGGAAAAAGATATTGATATCAATGAAGTGAAAGAAATCCGTACCCGTACAACTGTTTATTTTGGTGTCGGTGCAATTCAAAAAATACATGACATTGCAAAAGATATAAAATCAAAAGGGATAGACAAAGTTATTGTAATGTCAGGTCGTAATGCTTACAAAGCAACCGGTGCGTGGGATGTTGTAGAAAGTGCATTAAAAAATAACGCAATCGGGTATGTAAATTTTGATCAGGTTACACCAAACCCAAATACTCATCATGTAAATGATGCTGTAAAAATGGCGCGTGAATTTGGAGCAAAAGCAGTAATTGCAATTGGTGGTGGTTCACCGACTGATGCAGGAAAATCTGTTGCAATTTTGCTAAAATATCCTGACAAAACAGCAGAAGAATTGTACGATTTTTCTTTCACTCCTGATAAAGCGGTTCCGATTATTTCAATAAATTTAACTCATGGAACAGGTACAGAAACAAACAGATTTGCAGTTGTTACAAATCTGGAAAAGAATTTTAAACCTGCAATTGCTTATGATTGTATTTATCCGATGTATGCAATTGATGATCCTAAATTAATGACAAAACTTTCTCCAAAACAAACGAGATATGTTTCAATTGATGCCGTTAATCACGTTGTAGAAGCTGCAACATCAAAAGTTGCATCACCGTATTCAATATCTTTGGCAAAACAGGTTATAGAACTTGTGGCTAAGTATTTGCCTAAAGCTATTGCAAATCCTGAAGATTTAGAAGCAAGATATTTTCTGGCTTATGCTGCAATGATGGGCGGAGTAAGTTTTGATAACGGGCTTTTACATTATACCCATGCGCTTGAACATCCTTTGAGTGCAGTTAAACCTGAACTTGCGCATGGTTTGGGATTGGCAATTTTGCTTCCTGCAGTTGTAAAAGCTATTTATAAGGATAAATCTGCTACATTAGCAGACATTTTAGCTCCGATTGTTCCTGATTTAAAAGGAACTCCTGATGAAGCACAAAAGGCAGCTGACGGAGTTTATGAGTGGTTAAAATCCGTTGAAGTAGGTCAAAAATTAGCTGATGAAGGCTTTAGTGAAAGTGATGTCGAAAAATTAACAGATTTGGCATTTACAACACCTTCTCTAGACGGATTAATTAATATTGGTCCAAGCGGAAATTCAAAAGAGCTTGTCAGAGCTATTTATCAGGAATCACTAAGAGCTTAGATATATTTAAGCAGTATAAAATATAAGGGGCAATTTGTTGCCCCTTTTTTTAATGGTATAATAATTTTATGAAATCAATTCAATATTACGGACCACAAAATATAAAATATGAAGAAGTTCCTGTCAAATCTCCTAAAGAAGGAGAAGTTGTCGTAAAAGTTATGTCGGCTTTGACTTGCGGAACAGATGTCAAAACCTTTCGCAGAGGACATCCTGTTTTAATTAAGAAAATTCCTTCAGGATTTGGGCATGAATTTGCCGGTATAATTGATAAAGTCGGCAGAAATGTTGAAGGCTTCAAAGAAGGCGACAGGGTAGTTGCGGCTAATTCGGCACCTTGCGGAGAATGTTTTTATTGCAGGCATGAACAATATAATCTTTGTGAAAATCTTGATTTATTAAATGGGGCTTATGCTCAGTATATTACGGTTCCGGCGCGAATTGTCAGAAAAAATATGCTTATTTTACCTGATGATTTAAGTTTTGATAAGGCAGCATTTTGTGAGCCGTTGGCAAATGTTGTGCATGGTGCGTACAGAACAGATATTAAAGAAGGACAAAGTGTCGGTATAATTGGAATTGGTCCGATTGGATTAATGTTTGCAAGAATGGCAAAAATCATGGGCGCAAGAGTTATCGTAGGTGGCAGAAATCCGTTAAAACTTAAAATGGCTGAAGAATTTGCTCATGCCGATGAAATTGTAGATTTAAATAAATATCCGAATTATGAAAAAATATTTAAGGATTTTTCAGATGAGGGTAAAGGTTTGGATGTTGCTGTTGAGTGTGTCGGATTGCCTGAAATTTGGGAGAGAATATTTAATTGTGTTCGTCCCGGGGGAACAGTTCATTTCTTTGGCGGGTGTAAGTCAGGCTCAAAGGTAAGTTTTGATACTACAAAAATGCACTATGGTGATATAAAAATTATGAGCGTATTTCATCATACCCCAAAATATTTCAGAAAAGCTCTTGAACTTATTGCATCAGGTGATATGGAAGTAGAAAAACTTATAACTGATACCTTGCCGTTAGAAAAAGTTGAATACGCTATGAATCAACATATCGAGGGCAAGGCTATAAAATTTTTGATAAAACCTTGGATGTAATTGTGTAAAATTATTCATGTATTTTTGTAAATAATTTAATAAATATACTAAAGATTTTATAAAACATAGTCGATAAAAAAAATGTTAGAAGATTAGATAATTTATTGAATTAAATAAGAGGAGCTTTATGGTTGAAGATTTAAAAGAAGATTCGTTTGATATTCCTGACGATTTATTGGACAGTATCCAACATAATATTGAAAATATTATAAGAACCTTTGATGTTCCTGAAGAAAATAAAATGGAAGTCATAAAGCAAATCAATTATATGTATTCAAGGACAAAATATTTGTCTTTAACTGATGAATTAACAGAGCTTCCAAACAGACGTTGTTTTGATAATGAGTTTAACAAAGAATTTTTGCGTGCGAAAAGGTATAAAAATAATTTAACTCTTGTTATGTTTGATATTGATCATTTTAAACATGTAAATGATACTTATGGACATCAGTGCGGTGATTATATATTAAAACAGGTTTCAAATGCGGCATTGCAGACATTTAGGCAGACTGATACGGTGTATCGTGTAGGCGGAGAAGAATTTATGGTAATTCTTACAGAAACAGATATAAATCAAAGTGTAATTCCTCTTGAAAGATTTCGCAAAACTGTCGAAACTTTGTATCTTGAATTTAATGAACAAAAAATAAATATAACGGTTAGTATTGGTGCTTGCCAGTGCAGTGAGGATGTTACAACTAAAGAACAATTAATTGAAAAAACTGACACCGCACTTTATGAAGCAAAAAATACAGGCAGAAATAAATTAATTCTTAGTACTTGCCTGTAATCTTCAAAATATTTTGATATCTTAACCATCCTAATACTACATGGCTTACATTATCAATTCTTATTACACTTGCATTTGGTGTAACACCCGGTTTGACCCAGTTTGCAGAATTTGGTAATCCTCCTGCGTTTAATCCTGTTTTAACCTGTACTTTCGCAAGGAAATAATTTCCGATAGATAGTGCCTTGGAAAGTATCATTTTAAGTTGATCATTTTCTGTAATAAAGTATATAGATGCAAGCCCTTCCATTATTGCTCCGAGGCTGCAAGGTCTGATATTATCTATCAATGCCCCAAAATAACTGTTTTTAGGATTTGTAATTTGGTTGCTTAATACAGGTATAGCCATTTGTTCCGCATATGCACGCATATCATAAACATCATTTTGGTCTTTTACAAGCAATTTGAATAAAAGTTCTTTAATTACATACACAGACCAATGATCAAAAGGAATATCAAGCTTCATGGTCTTTCTTGTATTAACAATATTCATAATAATTTTAATAACTGCATTTAACCATTTTTGCTGAGGGTCTATTTCGTATAGATTTAATAACCCTGCTGCTGCTTCTCCCGGATAGAAAATTGCTTCGGCATTTGTATCAACTTCATTTGTTTCAAGATTATAATATGCCCAAACATTTCCTTCATCATCTGTCATAGATAAAAGAAATTCACCTAACCCTCTGAGTGTAGGAAGGTCTATTTCTTTCTCCTGATACAAATTGCTCAAAGCGCATAATGCTACACCGGCAGCTCCTGATTTTGCGATATGATAATTAATACCTTCTTCTTCAGGAAAAGATACAACAACATATTTTGAATCATCAAGTTTTCTTATGTATCTGTCTATAAAATATTTTGATGAGATAATTCTGTTATCTTTAAATTTTGTTTCCAAACCTAATTTTTCATATTGATACATTGTATATAATGTTCCTGCATGACGCAGTGAATTATAAACATCATTTTTATAAGTTATTTCAGGATCAACATTTTGTCTGTATTGAAATCTTCCGTCAGGATTTATATTCCTGTTTATGTAGTTCATAGAAAGTGCAATTACATCAAAATATGGTAATTCCCAGGTATTTTCATGCGTATTTTTTCTGGCATCTTTCCATAAAACAGATATAAAGATACCAACCATGATTATAAATATTGTAGGAATATATGTTGTAGGTGATGATAAATCAAACATGTAACAATTATACCAAACTAACTTAAATTAATAATAAAGCATTTGTATGATTTTTTATAATATTTGAACAAATGTAACAAAATTGTTAATTAGTGCAATTTATACAACAAAATATACTTTATATAAATGTAAGTAGTGTGAAAAGGTATTAGTGTATTTATGATTGATTTTTCAACAGTGCTATTTTTCCTGAGAAATGGTAAACGTGCGCAAGACGGTGAAGGCGGACGAGGCTTTGTTGCAATCGGTCAGGGCGCAAAAGTTGTTAAACAAATTTGCGAATACGATAATATTTTTGGTAAAGGCGCAAAAAGTGCAGTAAACGCTTTTAAAAAAGTTGCGCAAAATGATAAAGTTTTCAACGGAATTTCTAAAGGTGTAAAATTTGCAAGTGAAAATGTAAACCCTTTAATTGTTGTATCAAGCGGAATAAACGTTTTAACTTCTGAAGATAAACAATCTGCAGTAATTGCAGAAGTAGGAAATCTTGCCGGCATGTTCGCAATGGAAGGCTGGATGAAAAAGAACTTAGACAACGTATTAAAAAATCTTCCTATAAACTCAAAATGGAAGCCGATAGTAAGAGGGATTGCTTTTGTAATCGGTTCAATCGGAGCTTCAACAATTTGTTATAAAATTGGTAAAGCATTTGCAGCAAAATTGAAGACTATTAATGAGAAATCTCAAATGGAACAGGAAGAACAACATGCAAAATTGGTAAATATGTTCCAAAATAAAAATCAATCAGTCAATTTTACTCCAAAAAGTATTGCATATAGCGCATAATAATTACTTTGTGTTATAATTTACGCCATTGAGAGGTAAATTATGACAAATATTAAAATAACCAAAATGCATGGATGCGGAAACGATTTTGTTTTTATGGATTACGAGGAGTACATAAAAACGGGAATGACACTTGAAGAACTGTCAAAACGACTTTGCGACAGACATTTTGGAATTGGTGCAGACGGACTTATTATTCCTGTTCCTTATGATGGTGATGAAGCCGATATTGAATGGAGATATTACAATTCTGACGGTACAACTGCCCAGATGTGCGGAAACGGAATGAGATGTTTTGCAAAATATGTTTATGATAAGGGTTTAGTTAATAAAAAATCTTTTGCGGTTAAAACACTTGCAGGAATTAAAAAACCTGAAATTCTTGATAACGGCTTGATTAAAGTCAATATGGGTAAACCTATACTAAACGAACCGGATATACCGTTTAAAGGTGAAAAACAAATAGGGGATTTCAAAATTACCCCTGTATCAATGGGAAATCCGCATTGTGTAATATTTACAGATAATATTCCGCTTGAGATGGCACAAAAATACGGCCCTGAACTTGAAAAACATCCGTATTTCCCTCAAAAAACAAATGTTGAATTTATAAAAGTGATTTCAAAAAATGAAATTGAAATGGCAGTTTATGAAAGAGGCTGCGGAATAACTCTTGCATGCGGAACAGGTGCTTGCGCAAGTGTTGTTGCCTGTGTATTAAATAACTTAACAGAAAATAAAGTAAAGGTAAATCTGCCCGGAGGTGTCGTAAATGTTGATTGGAACGGCACTGCGGATAATCCTTTGCAGGATGTATTTTTAATTGGACCTGCCCAATACACATTTGTTGCAGATTTCATGTTGTAATTAAATTTTTTTTCATGATAAGATATTTAACATACACAATATAAATAGTAAAAGGAGAAATGTGAAATGAGAAAATATGAATTAATGAGCGTATTTAAGCCAAATCTTGACGCTGAAGAAGTTGATAAACTTATCGAAAAAATCAATTCTGTAATTACTGAATTTGGCGGAAGCGTTGAATCTGTAGATAAAGCAGGAAGAAAAAAACTTGCTTATGATATCCAAAACTTCAGAGACGGATATTTTGCTACAACTATTCTTTCATTACCTGCAGATAAAGTTGCTGAATTCAAAAGACAATTAAGATTAAACGATAACATCTTAAGAACAATGTTTATGGAAACAGTTGGTGTGTAATAAAGCAGCAGGTCGGTATTACTATGCCGGCAACGATAAAAGGAAGTATTTATGACTTTAGCAAAAGCAGCCGTAACAGGCATTGTTTATAAAGAACCAAAAACCGGATATACTCAAAATAATGTTGCAGTATCGTCTTTTGTTGTGAATATTGGTGAAGGCGGAGAAGAAACATTGGTCAGAGTAATTTCTAAAAGACAGGCACTTTCAGATATAATTGACACTTTGTCTAAAAATCAAAAAGTACTGGTTGGCGGAAGACTCCAAACAGGTGTAAGTAAACTTGATGACGGCACTGAAAAGAAAGTTTTTGAAATTGAGGCGTCATCAATAGAGCTTATGGGCGGAAGTTCTGCAGGTTCAGAAGTTCATCAGGACGGTGATATCCTGAGCTTTGGTGATATGGATTCATCAGGTTCATCAGAAACCGAAGTATTGATGGATGATGGTGAAATTCCATTCTAAAGGCGTGAGCCGATGAGGAGTGCCGGTGTTGGCTTGCGATAAGCAAGACGAGCAGGGCACGAAACATAACACCTCCGCCGTTGTGAGCGAAATGAGAATGAAGCGAACGAAGCAATCTTTGATTGCACAGGCGGAAAAAATACAAAAAATATATAGTATGTAGGTTGGGCATACATGCCCGACAAGAATAATAAGGCTAGAAAGGCAAATAAAAACATGGCAAAAACAGATGATAAGAAAAAGCACAAAAATTGTTCATTATGTGCTGACAAAATCGAATCAATCGATTACAAAGACGCTTCAAAATTAAGAAGATACTTAACTGAAGCAGGAAAAATCATTCCAAGAAGAATTACAGGCAACTGTGCAAAACATCAAAGAATGATTGCAAAAGCTATCAAACAAGCTAGAGAAGCTGCAATTATCAGTTATGTTTTCGATTAATTTGATTTTTAATTGATTTAAAAAGCGGGAATTTTAAGATTCTGAAATGAATTCAGAATGACAGAATTCCCGCTTTTGTTAATTATTAAAATAATATGTAAGGTGGGCTTTCAGCCCAACCAAAAAATTATTGAGCAGTGTTTAACAGTCCGTAAACTGCATCCCAACCGCTTATACCGCCTCTGATTTTGAATTTTGCAATCTTATCAGCGGTTGTTTTTTGCGCTTTTTTGTATGTTTTGTCGTGTTTTTTAACCAATTTTTTATTTGCATTTCTTGTTTCTGTTGCGCTTTTAGCATAGGTTAAAAAGTTTCTGTATTCGTTACATCCATATCCGACTTTCAATTTATCAGGATATACATATTCAATATAATCATAAATATTTAAAGCTTTTTCAGCATTAGCAGGACGTCCTACAATTGTATCCCAATATGTGCCTGTTTGTTTTGTATAAACAACGATAGCAGCAAGCGGATTGTAACCTGCAGCAACCATCAAATTAACCGCAACCAAATCGGCCTCTTTATCTTCTTTTGTTGTCTGGTAGTTAGATGCAAATGTTTGAACCGTAGCAGATGTTGTTATATTAGTATTTGTTGTAGATTGAAGCATATTCATAACTTTATTTTTTGATGCGTGACCAAAAATGATATGTCCAAGTTCCCCTGCAACAACTGCAGCTGTTTCATTGTCATTACCTGCAAAAGCAAGTTCTGCACTTGAAACATTGACCACTTTTGTTGAAATAAATTCTGAATTATTTGGGGTATCTGATACTACAGTAAATTTTACATTTGTAATTGGAATACCGCTTTTGGTTAATAATTTTTCTCCTACTTCCTGAACTTTAGAAGCAGCATTGTAAGTTGTTGCAGCAGTACAAGGTATTGCAACCGCTATTGCAACGAAAAGACTCAATAATACCTTTTTCATAAACTTTCTCCTTATATCATTGCCGGCTTATAAAGCCAGCCTACATTCTTAATATACAACAACATTTTAGACCAAATAAAATATTTGTAAAATGGATATATAAAAATTTATGATATTATAATTATTATAAATAAGGATTTTAAAAATATGCCCTATAACTATAATGACGCTGTTAAATTATTGACTTCATCAGGTAAATTCAGAATTTCATTAGGTCTTGAACGTATGGAAAAGATAATGAGATTGCTTGACAATCCGCAGGATAAGTTAAAATGTATTCATGTGGCAGGAACAAACGGTAAAGGTTCTGTATGTGCGATTATTGCATCAATTTTGAAAGAAGCGGGGAAAAAGGTTGGGATTTATTCAAGTCCTCATATTTTTAGATATACAGAGCGAATAAAAATCTGTGGCAAAGATATTTCTGAGGAAGATTTTTCCCGTTATGTTTTTGAAATATCTGAGCTTGCCGATAAGAATAACATTGATTTAACAGAGTTTGAAATTTTAACTGCTGTAATGTTTAAATATTTTTATGATAATAATGTTGAAATTGTTGTTTTAGAAACCGGTTTGGGCGGGCGATATGATGCAACAAATATCATTAAAACAAATTTGTGTTCCGTAATAACTCATATTGACTATGATCATACTGAGCGTTTAGGCAAAACATTAGACGAGATTTCAACAGAAAAAGCAGGCATTATAAAGTCAAATTGTCCATGTATAGTGTTGGAAGGCAGAGAAGTTTTTTATGATAAAGCAATGGATGTTGGTGCTCCTCTTGAAATAATCAATCCTTTTGTGCAAAAAGAATACATTGATGCTTTGTCTTTAAAAGGTGAGTATCAACAAGAAAATCTTGCACTTGCTCTGGCGGTTACAGAAAAATGTTTTCCTCAAATTACTTCTGAGAATATTTTAAATGGTCTGAAAAATGTTAAACATCCTTTTAGATTTCAGTATTTAAAAGATAAAAATTTAATTATTGACGGAGCGCATAATCCAAACGGAATTTCTGTATTGAAAAACAGTCTTGATTTGTATTATCCAAATATAAAACGCAGATTTATCTTTGGCTGTCTAAGAAATAAAGATTATGGTAAAATGCTGAATTTATTGTTAAATGAAGATGATGAGGTATATTTTTACCATTTTAAACACGAAAATTCCGCAACTTTTGATGAATTAAAAGCCGTATGCCCTGTCTGTTGTGAAGAATTAAACAAAGATGTAAAAATAAACTTTAATGATGGGCATTTGAATATTATTTGCGGTTCGTTTTATATGATTGCGGAGTTGATGAAATTTTTAAATATTAATCAAGATAATCTTTAAATTCTTTAAGATTTACCTTGTATCCGCAGCCTTCATGTAATTGCGCTTTATATGTAATAAATCTTGCAGGATATTTTTTACACATACGTAATCTGTGTTTGTAATCAGAGCATAAGCCTTCTTTTGTTACAAGTTTGCAGGCAAAAATCAGATTACCTTCTTCATCTTTGCCTTTTATATAAAATCTTTTGTATTTTGGAAAAATGGTTTGCATTATTTTAAATTCTTTTTCTGTGTAAGTGTCGATACTGTACATGTAATTGCAGCATTTCCCGCATTTTTTACATTCTCCCGTAATTTCATAGATTTGTTTTTCTGGGACAAAGTATGATGAAATTTCGTAAAATACAGATTTTATAAAGTCAAACATTTTTACATAATAACCTAAAAAATTATTTTGTGTATAATATTAAGTATGAAAAAAAATGATAACTTTAGAATGTATGCTTGGATTGAATTTGCAATTTGGCTTATTGTAATTGCTCTTTGTGTTTTTGGTATAAGATATCATCATTATAAATCTCAGCAGCAATATAAGAGTTATCAGATATTTATGAATGATGCTGATGGCTTGATTGTCGGTTCGCCTGTAAGATTTTTGGGTACTTCGGTCGGGCATGTTACAAAGATTCAGCTTGTTTCTTCAGGTGTGTATTCTGATATATATATAAAATTTATTATTACCCAAAAGGATTTGACTTTACCAACAGGAGCTGTTGCAACAGTTGAAGGTTCGGGTCTTGGCGGTTCAAAGGCTTTGGAAATTTATCCGCCTGAATCTGAAAATGTTGAAAAAATCATTGCTACAAAAGATTCTACCCGTTTAGGCAAGGTTATAAGTTTGTTTAAAGAAATGTTTAAAGATATTGATGAAATTTTTGTCAATGTTGATCATGCGGCAAAAGAAGTTTCAAGGGTTCCTAAAATTCAGATTCCGCGTAAAAATGAAGTTACTCCTGCAGATTTGAATGAAAGTGTTGAAAACTTAAATAAGCAGCTTGATAAAATGATTGAACAGGAACATAAGTTAAGAAACAAGCTGGATAATATCGATAAAGCACATATTAATAAAGATAGCAAAGAGGTTGAAAATGAATCTGAACAAAGTGAGAATAATCAATAATCCTGTTGTATCATTAAATTTATGCGCAATGAGAGATAAAAATACTGATGCTCAGGGAATGCGTATTGCTGCGAGAAAAATTACAAGATGTCTTTTGTATGAAGCGGCAAAAAATCTTCCTCTTGTAGATAAAGAGATTACAACTCCTTTGACTACATTTACTACACAAACGGTCGATAGTGATATTGAAATTATTATTTCCCCAATATTGCGTGCGGGACTTATATTTACTGATGAAGCAATAGATATTTTACCTCAGGCAACAATAAGACATTTGGGAATGTACAGAGATGAAGAAACGCTAAAGCCTGTCTGGTATTATAACAAAGTTCCTATGGAAGCTCCTAATCCTGAAAAATTTTATGTATATATTACAGATCCGATGCTTGCAACGGGTAATTCTTTGCTTGGGGCAATAGATTTATATGCAAACAAAGGTATTCCGATTGATCATATCAAATGTATTTGTATAATTGCTGCGCCTGTCGGAATTGAAAATATACAAAAACATTATCCTGATATTGAAATTATTACAACTGCGGTTGATGATCATTTGAATGAAAAAGGTTATATTGTTCCGGGAATGGGGGATGCCGGAGACAGAATTTTTAATACAATTTAAAAAATTCTTTTGCAATATTAATTTCGTCTTTTACCGTCAATTCAGGGTTTAAAATTTTCTTTTTTAAAACGTAATCAAAGCATTGTTGATATTTTGGAGATGGTTTTATGCCAAGTTTTTTTAAATCATTGCCATTGATTGTAATGTCAATATCTTTTAGGTTGTAAAAATATCTTTCAACAACGGCGTTGTCTATTGTTGAATACATTATGACAGACTCAGTCGGAATATTTTCGAACGTTTTGTATATTTCAAAATCATTTTTCGGATTAATATTTTTTAAATTATTAAAATTTTCAACAATTTGCTTTTCGGATTTTGTCAGAGGCAAATTTGATATATTTGGCAAAAGACCAATATAAATAATCCAGATATTTTGCGGTTTAAATGTTTCAATCAGGGATGAAAAGTTATATTGCGGTATTTCAAATTCCTCAGGAGCAATAAGTTTATATATACCTTGACTGATGAAGCGTTCATATGCACTCCATTTATTCAGGTTAAATGTCTCTGTGAGTTCTTTTTTTAGTCTTTTGTAGCTCATATCATAGTTTATGCCGGATAAATAATTATCCTGAAGCTTTTTAGTGTGTTCATCAAGTTCAAAACCGAGGCGGACAGAAAATTTTAGCGCGCGTAAAATTCTTGTGGGGTCATCAATAAAACTGTTTTCGTGCAGTATGCGTATAATTTTTTTGTTAATATCTTCAAGACCGCCTGTATAGTCAATAATTTCTCCTGTTAAAGTTGATTTTGCAAGAGCATTGATTGTAAAATCTCTGCGCAAAACATCTTCTTTCAGGGAACATCCGATTTTGTCTATTACAGGCAGGTGTCCTTTTTGCGGATAGCTTTCAGAACGTGTTGAAGCGATATCAATTTCTTTGTCATCAAGTTTAATTCTTACTGTTCCAAAAGGTTCATTCACCTGCAAAATTTGTATGTTGTCAAGATTTTTGACAAATTCAATGGCATTGCCATTGTATGTTAAATCAATGTCGAAACTGGGAATTCCCAATATTTCATCACGAACTATACCGCCGATATAAAAAAGATTTTTATCCCGAATATTCATAGGGGTATTTTATAGCAAATTTTTTATTAAAACAATGTTATTTATATAGCAAAAAAATTTTTTATGGTTTTTTATCCGAGTATATCAGAATTTATGAAAGGAATTTGGCATGACAATTGTAAATAGTATTTTAGCTGAAGGCAGAAAATTAGTTCCATTAAAAGATTATGATAAACCGTTATTAAAATTGAGCAAGCAGGATAAAACTTTAATATGGCAATATCGCAAATTGCTAAGCAATGAAGAGAAAAAACTTGCTCAGGCTCAGAGAGAATACGATCTTCCGGGACAATCAAGTGAGGCAAAATCTTATCTTGCTGCCAAAATCGATAATTTAGTCGCAAATATAGCCAAAACAAACCAAACTATCAGAGATATTAAAAAAAGTGCATATCAGGAACAACTTGATGTTCTTGCTTAGGCTATAAAATAACACTATCAATGAGTGGTTTAATGATGTTCAATGCATCTTCAATTACAAGCTGATTAGTCCAGAAATCTTGTCTTTCTATATATTTTTTGATAATTTTTCTGGCGTAAGATCCGACTGCAACGGCATGATAGTTTATTGAACACATTTGAGCAAGTTCTGTTGTTTTGGAATTTGTACCCCCCGATAGCATAAGATATACCGGCAGATTTGCATTTTGTACAATTTCTGCTGTTGCTACTGCCTGAAGAGTTGTTTTGTAATCATCTGCACCTCCGCTCATAGGAAATCCGTCTGCCTGAATGATTGTTGAATAAGGGGTTCTGTTTGCAATCATTTTTTGTATTCTTTCAATTAAGGCTTCATCTCCGAGTTTGCCCCTGCTTATGCAAATGCTTAGCATTCCGTCAAAAGTTTCATTTATATATTGCCATTTTGAAAAAATTTCATTTTCATCCTGACCGATTACATGAAATTCAATGCAGTCAATTCCTTTTTTTATAAGTTGAGGAAGGATTTCATCTAATTTTTTTTCTTCAGGGTTATATGATATTGCCATTTTAGGGCATACTTTCCAACATCTTCCGCATCCTATACATTTGGATTTTTTTACTTTTGCGTAATGTATTGCCCCCTGCGGACAAATTGATTCGCATGACCCGCAATTTATACATTTATCGTAATTAATTACGGCCTTATTGCAGTGCGGGTCGCTTTTTATTCCTACACTTACACAAATATAAGCATCATATATATTTGCATTGTGTAAAGTTTCAAGTGCAGCATCCACAACTTCTTCATTTGCTGACAAATCAAAAAATCTGCATCCCGCAAGTGCGTACAGATACACAAGTCTGCGTATGCTTTCAACATCTTCATTTCCTGCCCCGCATACCAATTTAAAACAATGTTTGTCTTCAAGTAAATTCTTTAACATAGTTATTTAACCATATATTGATATATTATTTCGGATGCTTTGACTATAAATTCTTTTCCTTCAATAGCATTATGAGGTCTGTGAGCAAGAATTACAACAATATATTTTTTGCCGTTTGGAGCTATTACAATTCCTGCATCTCCAAGCATTTTACCTATATCACCTGTCTTGTGGTAAAATATGGCTCCTTTGTCAAGTCCTGCATGAATAAGTCTGTTATTATGAACATGACTCATATAATCAAAGATTTTATTTCTTGATGCTTCTGTTAGGAACTTTTCATTCAAATCAAGATTATATAGCATTTGAGCCATTTCTTTTGCAGTTGAATGGTTTGTTCCCCTCAAATCAGGAAGCCATGTTTGAATTTCAGTATTTTTTAATCCCCAATCTCTTATTGATTGATTTACGGCAGGCATTGCACCTATTTTTGACATCAGCATATTTGTAGCTGAATTGTCTGATTCTGTTATCATTACTTCTGCTAATCTGTCGATAGAATACGGGGTATTTGCAGCCTTGAATTGTAAACTTCCGGAACCTTCGGTTCTGTAGTATTCTGTTAAAGGTATTGTTTCATCAAGGGATACACTGCCATTTTCAATTGATTTGAACAAATCAATGAGTACAGGTATTTTTATTATGCTTGCTACAGGATATATTTTAGAGGCATTTATATCCGCATAATTTTGTGTATCATAATCCCAGACATAAATTGATGGTTTTACTGTCGGATATTGCTCCATCAATTTCAAAAGACGGTTTTCTAAAGATGGTATATTTTCACCTTCTTTTATTGGCAGCATTTGGGCATCTTTAGCATTTGCAGAATAACTGAATTTACGTTTGCCCATAAACCAGTTATTTGAAAGATAGCCGGCTGTAGGAAAAGCAAGCTGATACAAGTCTATTGTTATATTTTTGTAAGGGCGTGGTATAAATATTGATTTTGTAATTTTGTTAAAGCCAAAAGGCATAAAAGTCATTAGTAATCCGATTAAAATTAAGCTTGATAATAAAAATCTTAAAGGATTTTTCTTTTTTCTTTTCGATTTTAATCTTTGCCTTTTAATATGTTCGTAATTGTATATTTTTCCTGAAGTTGGTTCGGGATAAACGATATTAGTTGCATAAGAATTATTATACTGCGAATAACTATAATCCCTTGCTAATTTCGGCATAAAAAATCCACCCCTTATGTATTACTGTTACCATTGTAACTTTTGATTTTGCATAGTGCAAATTTATTACACATAGTTTACATACAATTATTTATTTGTAATCATTTTTTCAATTTTTGTGAAGATAAACGGATAAATTCCTGTTATAAGGAATCCAACCAAAAACATTACAGGTATTCCTACTCTGTATTGGCATGTATGAGAAGCTAAATAATTATTAGTAGGATAAAATATCCCGTAAAAAATAAACAGACCAAATATCGCCCTTATAATCCGCGTTTTTAAAGTTATATTTTTTGTCTCAAACGGGAAAAATCGTTTACAGATTAATAATCCGTTTATCAATCCCATTAGCCAGCCGCAGAATAAAATGGCAACATACTTTGCATGGTATGGATTAACAAGTAATTTCCCGTCTATATAGTCCAGCGGGTATTTTTTATAAATTATATAAATCAAAGTTAAAATAATTGAAATATTAACTAATCCTAACAGATACAAATACCTGTTTTTGTCTTTTTCACACCATTTCATCAGATAATGTATAGCAAAAATCAATATTAATCCTGTAACAAGTCCTGTCAGAACATCTTGCGGAGTGTGAACTCCAAGATATGTTCTTGAAAATGCTATAAGAATTATTAATAATACAATCAAAGTTGAAATAATTTTTCTTTTCCTGAGTAAAAAAGCTAATCCCCCCCAGCTTGTAGCCGCAATCATGCAGTGACCGCTCGGAAATGAATACCCTCTTGCCATTTCCAGTGCAGATGGTATCGGATGAATTTTTTCACTCAAAATCCATGGTCTGTAAATACACGCACAATTTTTAAATATTTGTAAGCATAACAATCCCAATGAATTGAGGCTGAAAAGATAAAACCCTGCTTCTGCATCTATGCACCAATAGATTATACTTATCAGTAATGTTGCGGCAGGCAGTTCTCCAAATGCAGTGATATTCAAAAATAAATTGTCAAACACCGGCCCAAGTTGTAACCTTATATTCTGAATCCAAACGAGATAATCAATTTGAGGATTAAGCCAGTTGTCGCATGTCATAAATTCGTGTATCATTATTATTTTTCCTATAAAATCAAATATTTATTTTACTTAACTCTGTTTTTAGTGCAGGTACAGAAATTGAAAGAGTTTTATAATTTTTTAAAGCATTTTGTAAATTTATACGATATTTTATATTATCTCCCTGCAATTTGGAAAGCCGGCCTGCAATGTAATATAAATCTCCATTTTCGCCACAGTTGTCAAGTGCCTGAGTCAAAATGTCTTCCGCTTCGTCATAATTTTCTGTCTTTGCTAAAATCTTGATATATATTTTATAAGCTTCAATATCCAAAGGATTAAGTTCTATAGTTTTATGCAAATTGTTTATTGCACTGTTTATATCATTATTTTCATAATCCAAAACTGCAAGATTGTAATAAGCCCAGCTATAATCAGGTGATAATTCAAGTACGTTTTCAAATTCGCTTCTTGCACTATTGTTATCACCGGTTGTTTTAAAAATATTACCTAAATAGAAATGTGCATAAATATCTTCACGATTTAATTCTATAGTTTTTTCAAAATATAATTTTGCATTATCAAAATCATTCATTTTAAAATATACAAGTCCGAGATTAAAATATGAATTTGAATCAGATTCATCAGTTGAGATTACCTTTTGAAAACAATTTATTGCAGTATTAAATTCTTTTAAATCAGTACATACTAATCCCAAATTGTAAATTGCATCAATCGCATCAGGCTCGATTTCTATAGCTTTTTCATAACTTTCTTTTGCTTTTTTTAAATTTTTTAATTTTTCATAAACAATTCCCAGATTATAAAAAATTTCGCTGTCATTTGGAATCATTTTTGAAAGATAAAACAGATTTTTTAATGCTTCATCATTAAATCCGCAATCAGTAAGCAATAGTGCAAGTTGTCTGCGTGCCTGAAAATTTTGCGAATCTTCTTTTAGTAAATTTTGTAATTCTTCTATTTTATCTATTTTTGCCATAACTTCTTAACAGATTACAATTTGTTTGTGTTTGATTCTTAGTGTTAAATTACAGGAACATCAACAGGTTCAAGCAATTTAACATTTAAAATGTCGCCCTGATAAATTTGAACATCTTTGCCTTTTCTGATTAAATCGGCAACACTGTCATATACAAAATATCCTGCAGTTCCAAATGCTCCGCCCAACGCTGCAAAAGGTACAATTACATATTTGAATCCGTTATCTGTAACATTTTCGCCCCAATGAACAGATTTTCTTGTTATATCAGCAGATTTTGTGCAGGTTTGACGCCAAGCATCTTTATATCCTGTTGTAGTTGTAATGCCACCGTCATATGTAATGTCGCTTCTTCCTGTAATACTTAAACTCAAAGGAACTTGTCTGCCGTTTGGGGTAACAACATGGTCAAAATCCAAGTATAATACTGCGCCTTTAGATAATCTTTTTGAAGGTAAAATCCCTTTGATTGAACCTCTTACAATAGAACCCATCGGAAGGATTACATCATCATTATCATCAGCTTTTTGGTCTGTAATAAGCATTGCTTTAAATTCACTTCCTGAAGCGCTGTATGCACTATCAACGGTGTTTAGCATTTTTAATGACAAAATTGTTCCGGCAGGAATACGTTTTGTTTTTGCATTTCCGTTGAAAGGTGCTGCCATTGTCATTTGTACTGAAAATAATATCCCTAAGATTATTGCTAAAAATTTTTTCATTATAAACTCTCCTTTTGCTTTCAATTATATTATCATATTGAGTTATTTTTGTTAAGTAGATAAATTATTATTAACAAAATGATATTTACATTTTAACAAATATATACAAATCACTTGCAAATTAAATAATTTCATACTAATATAATTCTACACAGCTGAAATGGGCTTTGGTATGCCTATGAGGCTATAATTTACTACTTTAAACAAAAAGGAGAAGAAAATGCCAAAATTAAAAACACACAGATCCGCTGCAAAACGCTATAAAGTTACTGCGAGCGGCAAAATCATGAAAAGACAAGCAGGCATCGGCCACTTGCTCCAACACAAGTCAGCATCAAGAAAACGCAGAATTTTCAAGATGGTTGACGTTTCTGAGTCACATGTAGCACTGGTATCTAAAGAGTTACCATACAAGAAGTATTCAAGATAGGAGCATAGAAAATGAGAATTAGACGTAGTAGTGCCGGTGTTAAAAGACACAAAAAAATATTAAAACTTGCTAAAGGCTTTGTAGGAGCAAGATCAAGAATCTTTAAAGTTGCAAACATTGCAGTTATGAAGGCTCTTAAATATGCTTACAGAGACAGACGTACTACAAAACGCAATATGAGAAGATTGTGGATTGTCAGAATTAATGCAGCTGTCAGACAACGTGGCATGAGCTATTCAAGATTTGTAAATGCCTGCAAAAAAGCAAATATCGTTGTAAACAGAAAAATGTTAGCTGATTTGGCAGTTAGAGATTCTGAAGCATTTGATGTTATTTTTGAAACTGTTTCAAAATAATTATCATTCAAAAAATTATAAAACGAGCTATTCAATACGAATAGCTCGTTTTATTTTTCAAATATTTATTCAATTTTTTTTCTAAAAATGTGCATTTAAACTTATGTTTATTGTATAATTTTGATAAGTTTATAAGTAATAAAGGATGTTCATAAAAAGAAAGGATAAGAAAATGACAGCAAATTTAGACAAAATTATGAAACCAAAGTCAATTGCGGTTGTTGGTGCTTCTACAAAAGAACACACAATCGGTTCTGACATTATGAAAAGACTTCAGGAATACAAATTTAACGGAAAAATTTTCCCTATCAATCCAAAAGGTGGAATTATTGAAGGTTTGCAGGCATATACTTCTGTTTTGGAAGTTTCTGAAGAAATCGATTTGGCTATTATCGTTGTAAACGCTAAATTCGTTCTTGATACAATTGATCAATGTCATCAAAAAGGTATTAAAGGTCTTTGTATTATTACAGCAGGCTTTAAAGAAACAGGTAAAGAAGGTGCTGAAGCTGAAAAAGCATTATTAGCAAAAGTTCAGGAATATGGCATGAGATGTGTTGGTCCTAACTGCTTAGGTGTTGTAAACACATTACCTGAAATTTCTATGGACGGATGTTTTGCCGAATCTCTTCCTGAAAGAGGTCATATCGGTTTTGTATCACAGTCAGGTGCTTTAGGCGGCGGTATTTTGAATATTTTGAAAGACTTAAACTTAGGTTTTGCTCAATTTATTTCAATCGGTAATCAGGCTGATGTTAATGCTGAAACAGCTTTAGAATATTGGGAAAATGAAAACGACGTTGAACAAATTCTTTTGTATATGGAATCAATTCAAAACCCTGCTAATTTCAGAAAATTAGCATCAAGAATTTCTAAGAAAAAACCTATTTTAGCTTTAAAAGCAGGAAGATCTGCTGCAGGTGCTTCTGCTGCATCTTCTCACACAGGTTCATTAGCAGGTGCTGATAAAGCAGCTAATGCTTTATTAAATCAATCAGGTGTTATCAGAGAATATTCTTTGAAAAACTTATTCTCAACCGCTAAAGTTTTTGCTAACTGTCCGATTCCAAAGGGCGACAGAGTTGCAATTATTACAAACTCAGGCGGCCCTGGTATTATGGCAACTGACGCAGTTTGTGAATATGGTATGCAAATGGCTCAGATTACAGATGCTACTAAAGAAAAATTAAGAAGCTTTTTACCATCAGCTGCATCTGTTAAAAACCCAATTGATATGATAGCTTCAGCTCCTATCGAACACTACAAGCAAACATTAGAAACAGTTATTGCTGATGAAAATGTTGATATGATTATTTGTATTTACTTACCGTTCTTAGGTTTAAAAGATATTGATGTTGCAAAAGCATTGATGGAAATTAAGGCTAAAAATCCTCAAAAACCTGTTATCGGTGTATTTATGACAAAATCTGAATTCTTCACAGCATTATCAGATATGGATGTTAATATTCCGTTCTTTATGTACGCTGAAGAAGCTGCAGAAGGTTTACACAGATTGAATCAGCAAAGATTGTGGATTGAAAGACCAGAAGGTAAAATCCCTTCATATAATGTAGATAAAGCAAAAGCTGAATCTATCATTAAACAATCTATCGCTGATGGCAGAGAACAATTAACTACAAGAGAATCAATTGATGTATTGGATGCTTACGGAATCAGAGTTTGCAAATCAGGTTTTGCAACAACTGAAGATCAGGCAGTATCAATTGCAGATTCAATCGGATATCCTGTTGTTATGAAAATGACTTCAAAAACAACTTCTCATAAAACTGATGTTGGCGGTGTAAGAGTTAATATTCAATCTGCTGAACAATTGAGAGCTGAATATCAAGACCTTATTTCTAAATTGGAAGCAAAAGGATTGTTAGACGGTTTGGAAGGCGTAATTATTCAGGAAATGGTTAAAGGCAACCGTGAAATGGTTTGCGGTGTTGCTACAGATCCTCAATACGGTCATATGATGATGTTCGGTTTAGGTGGTGTATTTATTGAAGTTATGAAAGACGTAACTTTCAGAATTGCTCCTTTAACAGATGTTGATGCAAAAGAAATGATTAAATCAGTTAAAGCATACAAATTGTTAGAAGGTGCAAGAGGTACAACTCCTGCTCAAATGGAACAAATCGAAGAAACAATCTTGAGATTATCTCAATTAGTTTCTGACTTTAGCTTCATTACTGAACTTGATATTAACCCATTGTTAATTTCTGAAAAAACAGGTGAAGGTATTGCAGTAGATGGCAGAATCAAAGTTAATATGACTGCAGCTAAAGAACAATTTGGTTGTGGTACAACTTGCACTTGCTGCCACTAATATGCGACAAACTTGCTAACATATAATGCAAAACAGGCTCAATAAATTTTGAGTCTGTTTTTTATTTTTAAATCTTGACAAAATCCTGAAAAAAATAAATAATAAAATAAGTAGAATTATGAAAAAGAGAGGATTTCAAATTATGCCAAAAGCCAATAATAACAAGCGTTTCGACCTCGGGGGGGGGGGTAAAAGCCTCTCATAACAAGTATTTTGCCTTCACTCTTGCAGAAATAATGATAACCATAGGTATTGTGGGTGTAGTTGCGGCAATAACCATACCTACATTAATTCAGAACTCAAATAGTAAAAAGTTTTCTACTCTGTTTAAAAAAGAATTATCTACCTTAAATCAGGCGGCAATCTCTGCTCAGGCTCAGTATGATATGGATTACGGTTCAATAACATATGAT
>CADBFN010000023.1 GCA_902794035.1 uncultured bacterium | reverse complement strand
TTACATGTATTTTCTTAATAATATTTCCTTTAATCGTGTGTTTGTGCTATAATTAGGGCATGAATAGTCGTTGTGAAGCATTGGAAGTATATTTTTACGTAACAAATTCCGAAAACGAACCCGTGCGTGAGTGGTTAAAAGAACTTCCTAAAGAAGATAAGAAAACTATTGGATATGATATTAAAACCGTTCAATACGGTTATCCTGTTGGAATGCCCTTAACGAGAGTGTTAAAAGGTACAAACTTGGAGGAAATTCGCTGCAAAATTTCTAACGGAATCGCAAGAATAATCTTCTGTGTTGAAGATGATAAAATTATTTTACTTCATGCATTTATAAAGAAAACACAGAAAACCCCGCAGAAAGAATTAGATGTTGCAATTAAACGCTATAAAGAATTATGCAAAAGATAAAACAATGCGTTTACCCAAATATTTTGCAACTTTTTCAATAGTATTTAAAGTAATAGAAGTATTTTCTGGATCTAAAATACGGCAAATTGCAGTTCTAGATGTTGCAAGTTCTTTTGCAAGACGATTAACAGAAATATTATCTGCAAGCATTTTTTGCTCCAAAGCGTAAGCAATAACTCTTTTTATTGCAACAGCCTCTGATTCCTGAAGAATATTTTCTTCTTCAAGAAAATTATCAAAACTGGAACCTATGTGCTTTTTATTTACCATTTTTATTATCCTTTTTTATTAAAATTAACTTATATTTATATTGTACCAAAAATGGTACAATATTTCAAGTGGGTAATTTACAAATTTAATTATTTAAAAGTTTGGAATAATTATATATTTCTTGATACTTAATTCCAAAATGAGAACTAAAATGAGGTAAAAAGTTTCTTTCTGTACCATCAAAATCAAATTCATAGCTTATTTTTTCTTTGGGGATATTGTTTCTAATAAATTTTATAAGCATTTTAAATAATTTTGATCTTTTATCATAATTACTGCATAACAATGTAATTAAATTTAATGCCTTAAATAATTCTAATTTATTTCTGTCATCTGCGATATCATTATGTATTGATATGATATTGTTAAATAAATCAAATATTATATCTTTGTAATTATCATCATTGTAGTATAACCACATAGTATTTATCGCAAAGAAAACTAATTCCTCTGAATATAAAGTCTTATATAAATCAATATTAGAGCATAATTTTATAATTTTTGACATTTGTAAATAGTAGTTTTTGGTGAAATCGTGTATACATACTAAAAGTTCTTTTCTATGGAATTCAGTATTTTTTATTCTATTAATAAATAATATAATATAATTTTGTATCATAGAAAATGCACTTATAACCATTTTTACATCTGTGTAATTTTCTGTTTCAATTAATCTATTTGAGGATGTTACATATATTTCTAGTAATTGTTTTAAATTAAGTATGCAATATTCAAAATTATAATTTTCAATAAAGTCGGATACAAATATTACATTAAATATATTATTTAAAGAATTAATTTTATTAATATACAAAGGGTTATTATTTAAAATAGAGTTCCTATAAGGAGTTTCAATATGTGGAGATTCATTTAAAATTTTTGTCAGTATATCTAAATTTGTATCAATACCTAAACTGTAAAAAATATTTGTAAAATCTCCGGAATATGTTTTATAAGTTGTTAAAATCTCAAAAGATTTTTTAAATAAATTAATTGTATTTTTTAAAACATAATTTATATCATATTGATTCTGTTCAGTTAATTTATAACTAATAAGATTGCACAATATATTTATAATACTAATTATAGAGATATTTATTAAATAAATACACCAAATATTATTAGTAACAACTTTTTTATTATTTAATCTGTATATTGCTGAAACGATATTATCTATTTTATTATTAATCATTAGAACGGAATCTGTTGAATTATTATATATAAATTTCTGTGCATATTTATCAAATGTCCTTATTGCAGTGACTGGAGCTGATGTATCTTCTAAATTTAGAGAGCAAATAATAAATTTATAATTATTTTCAAGAAAAGCATTAGGTGCTGTTGTTTGAATTGTATGATACAAATCACCCTCTTTTTTAGTATTTATGGATAGAAGACCTATTTTTTCATTTACTTCAACAATATATTCAGGAAAAGTTTGGTAATTAAGTTTTAAAGACAACATATATAAATCTTTAACTCTTTTTGCCATATAATTATATATACTTGTATCAAATCCTTCACGATATTTTTTACTATATTCTACGCTAATTTTATAAATGGAATCTATACAACATTTAAAATTATTCAAATTATTTTCTTTTAATAAATATTCGCTCATTCTAAATATTGGTTCAAATTTTTCTTCAAGCATTTTAATAGTTTCTTGGGATAATGTGTAATGTATTTTTTTATTTATACCCCATAATTTGTATTTAATGTAATTTTTAAATCCTTTTTTATATATTTCGTTAATTAGCCTATTAACATTAAACTTATTGCTGATATAATTAGTATCAAGTTGTAATGATTTGATTAAATTAATCACATCATTACCATATTGTCTTATGATAATTTCAAAATTCATTAGTAATGATACGTTAATTGCTGTTAATATTAATTTTAATAACACATATATTGACGAAGCCATTATTAATAGATCGATGCTATTATTTGAACCATAAAAATAAAAAATAAAACAAGTAACTGTATATGTTGCCAATATTATAAAAGAACTAATACTTGTATTTTTCCACTTCTTTATTAATGATCCGAAATCAGAATACTTATTTTCAAATTGTTGTAAAGCTGTATAAAGAAGGGTCAAAACAATTGAAGATACAGTTATAACAATGCTTACAACTTGAAAAATATTACTATATTTTATATTAAATATAAAAGAATTATAATTTATTTTTAAAAGTTGATAAATAAAAAATATTAAAAATACAATATTTAAGATCTTCGTAACAAAATCTGTAACTACATAGGGCTCTTTTTTTAATTTATTTATCCATTTGTATATTGTATTTAGAATTTTTATATTAAAGTCATTATCTCGTCTATATATTTCACCAATTAAAATAATACTTATAAATAATATTGCATTCCAAATAGGGATATTGTACGTAAAGTTACATAAGCAAAAGCCAATAATCAACTCAATGCATAAATATATGCAATTAATTATTGATTTTACAAATAAAGAATTCGGACTTATTTCAAACTTATTTTGTGCCATCTTGTTTTACCATTTCTTTAACTTGCTTATTTATAAAAATAAGAGATCTGCAGCTCAAAATACAACCCATAAATATTGATAATACAACCCAAATAGTAATAAACATTTTCAAATTATAAATTATTTTATTATTTATAAATGAATTGAAAATATGAATAAATAGTATAAATATCATTGTAGTTAATAATACAGATAAAGTATCAATAATAAATAACTCAAATAACTCTTTTTTCTTTATTTTTGCCATATTTAATATGGATTGTACTTTTTTGTTCATATTGTTTCCCCATATTAAAATTCTATCAGAAATACGCATTTAATTGTAATTTATATTAAATATTATAAAATATTCTTACATCTCCATCTCATAGTTAATTTAATCTTGTTCTGTATGTTAAATTACATTGACAAAAAATTCATTGGTTCAGCCGATAAATCGGCATACCTTCGCTGTAAGGCTCGCGTTTCATACGCTCGCCAACGCTCAGGCAAAGTCCCCCCTACGACACCATAATATAATGTTGGGTTTCACCCAACCTACAAACTTATTTTATAGGAGTTAAATTTCATATGTATAAGCTTTTTTCATTTATATTTGTATTATTAATATCATGTACTTTGACAAATGCTGAAACAATTTGGTATGCAACTCGTAATGGAAACACTACTTGGTATTCAGATGGCTCATATGCAACTCGTAATGGAAACACTACTTGGTATTCAGATGGCTCATATGCAACTCATAATGGAAACACTACTTGGTATTCAGATGGCTCATATGCAACTCGTAATGGAAACACTACTTGGTATTCTGATGGTTCATACGCAACTCATAGTAACTATTAACGTTAATATAGCTTGTAGGTTGGGTGAAACCCAACAATTATTTATATTCTAATCCTAAAATTATTCTAACATTACAATATGTCTGTGTATCAAGTTTCATAAGCAATATCAACTTGTGATAAATATTGCATTTATTGTATTTATATTGTACGATTTTGGGTAATATGAAGAAATAATTTAACTCGATATTGCCTATGGAGTCTTTAAGATGCAAGTACAATCCGTAAATAATAAATATAATCAGAGTTTTGGTATAAGATTCAAATTATCATCCAAGACAATTAAAGCTTTAGAATTTCATACGGGGCTTGATTATGATGAAATGACACGCCTGTCGTTAGATGAGTCTGCGAAATTGATGAAAGAACGTGGAAAATTAAAAGAACCAAGTAAATTAAGATTATGGTTTTCTGATAAATATAGAAAATTTGGAGAAAAATATGGATTATTAGAAAAACATCACAATTTTTATACCGAAGATTAAATTGTTGTAACTGTACAGTATTGTTTCTCATTGCAGAGGGAAATATCGTGAACTTAATATATTTGCTAATAATCAGGTGATATTATAGAATTAATATCAGGATATAGCATTATGAATAAAAAAGATTATATAGTAAATTTTTTATTACTTATATTTGCGGTAATAAGTTTTATATTTTTATTTAATTACTTTGGCGGTAAAAATTATTCGAATAAAGTGGTTAATATTGTTTTTACAACGGATATTAATTATAAAGATTATCTCAAAACTACTATAAGATCTGCGATTGATAATAAAAAAAATGATACGGTATATAATATTAATATTTTATGTGTAGATATGCCAAAACAAGAAATTGATAAGTTTAAAAAATTCAATGGCAAAAATGTTAATATAAATCCTATTGCAATAAATTTAAAAAGCATCGAGCATGTTGGAAATTATAAAATATCATATACAGTTACGAGAGCAGATTTATTTAAATTTTTTATGCCTGCATTATTTCCGGATTTAGACAAAATATTATATATTGATGTCGATACTGTTATATTGGGTGATTTGAGAAATCTTTACAATACAGATATCAGGGGAAAATATATAGGTGTTGTAAACAAGTGTTTAAAAGAGCATAGTTACCGATATTTATATAAAAAATATTATTATACAAAGAGGACAAGATTTTATAATTGCGGGGTAATGCTATATAATCTTGACTTATGGCGCAAACATGATATAACAGCTAAATTAGTAGAACAAAAAAATAAAGCCTTAGAAAAAAAATTAATGACTCAAAATGTATTTAATACTGTTATACCTTTGAATAAAACTAAACGTTTATCTCCTGTGAATAATATTTTTACTCAATGGAACAGCCCAAGATATAATAATTTGTCTTTCTTTTGGGCCTTTCCTCAGTATTGTTTTATTGGTTGTGATTTTAATAAATTAGTAAAACGTGGAGTGATAATGCACTATCTTGATGATAATAAGCCATGGATATACAGAGACAGGGAAGAATCTGAATATTGGCTTCTATATGAAAATAAGGAGGATTATTAATTTTGAAAAATAAGCATTTTATTTTTATTATATGCGTACTTTTGTTATTTTTAATAATTGCTTTTTCGGTATTTTTTAATAAAAAAAATATAAATCAGAATTATGATGTTCACTTATTATTTAATACAGACAGAAATTATAAAGAATTTACAAAAATTGCTATAAAATCAGCTATTGTAAATAAAAAACCTGACAGTATTTACCATATAAATGTGCTCTGTGTTGAAATGCAAAGAGAAGAATGCAATGAATTCAAATCTTTGGAATCTGAAAATGCAGAAATAAAAATAACAATGAAAAATTTTTCGGATATTTCAAATATTAAAAATTACGAAATTTCGCATTATGTCACAAGAACAGATTTGTTTAAATTTATATTTAGTGAAATATTTGATGAAAGCAAAATATTATATATAGATTCTGACACTCTAATTTTAGGTGATTTAAGAGATTTATATAATACGGATATTTCTGATAAATTTTTGGCTGCAGTATTAAAAATGGAACCTGAATCATATTACCCAAAGCGGTATTATTTTAATTGCGGTGTTATGTTGCTTAATCTTGATAAGTTTAGAGATTCAGGAATATCTGAGATACTTATATCCGCAAAAAATCATGATATGCAAAGAGATTACCAGACACAGAGAGTTTTTAATGAATTTATACCGCTATCTAAAATCAAAAAACTTTCACCTGTATATAACGACATTGACAGATGGAACGATGAATACAAGAAAAAATATAATTATTTGAAAACATATTTCCCGTATTCACTGCGTTATCCTACAATAAAAGAATTAGACAAACATGCTGTTATTATTCATTATGCAGGAGCGCAAAAACCATGGATAAAAAACACTGAGGCAGAAAAATATGTTAAAGAATACATTGAATATGCAAAGATGGTTAATAGTAAATTTCAACCGCTAAATATCGATTATGAAAGCAAAAAGGGGAAAATATAAATATTATTAATATCTTAACGGTATTTTTGAACGTATTACTTCAATATTTTCATAGCCAAAATTCAGAAGCATTCTGTTTGTACTTGTATAAAAAATTGTTTCATCAAACGTGGGTCCGATGTTTACAGAGCTTACAGAACTTTTTTCAAAATGGTATTCTAAATAAGGTACAAATAAGCCATTTTTTTCAACTACTTTTGTAGGTTTTGAATCTGTTGTGCCAAAAGCATTTACAATAACTATTCTGTACTCATGTTCATTTTTAAATTGCGGATTTTTGAAAAATATGCTTACAATATTTAATACATCAATAAGTTCAAACAGAATGTCAAATAATTTGACTTTATTATTCTTTTTTGATTGTAGTGCTTTTTCAAATTGATTATTCCATTTTTTGAATATGCTCTTGATTATTTTAACTTGTTTTTCTCTGTCATAAATTACGCTGCCATATATAGGCAAATAGTTTTTATCGGTCATTTCCTTTATAAGTTTTTTCTTATTGAAACCGATATTGTAACCTGTATAATTTAGCCCTTTTGCGTAATTATTCCATAAGGTTAAATTGTCGCTTTCTGAAGAAAAAGATGTCGTAAAATATTCAAGTTTGTTTGTTAAATCACTGTTCCCATCTACAATATTTTTGTATTTATTGTCAAAATGATTTTTGATTTTATTAAACAAATCGGCGTTTAAATTATTATTTTCTGTAATCAGTTTAACTATCAGTTTATATGAATACGCAACTTCTTCTTTGTCATTAAGATAAAGAACATTTGAAAATCTGATTGTTTCGCCGGAAATTATATTGAGCAATTTTTCAGGTTTTGTATAATGATAAATTGTGTAATCTGTATCATTATCCAAAAGTTTTTTAATTTTCGGAATCTTTTTCAAAAGTTCATCATAATAGGACATGCAAAAAACCTCTAAAAGCTATATTAATATTATAACATATATTTTAGTGTTTTTCATTGATTTTCAGACGATTTAGTATTTGTTTCATCTCGTCTTTTGTAAGATATTTTGAAAACTGTGCAAATTCTTCCATTAAATCCCAGGAAGTATAATTGCCTTTTTCAACTCTCTTAATCCAATCATTAACCTCTTTAGTAATCATAAACAACCCTTTTTATAAAAACGACATGCTCATGATAGTTATGGATTTCATATTTGTCAAGACATAAGTTTTATAAGAAAAGTTAAATCTTATTCCCAAAAGTAAATTTTGTGCGTATAATATTTCTATAAAATATGGAGCGTATATGTCAAGATTATCGGAAAGAATAGAAAATTTTAATAATGCTTTTGAATTATACAAAGAGATGTGCAGTGGCTATATTAGCGATAAAAAAAATAATGCTTACAGATTGGGGTTAGCGCAGAGTTTTGAAATCGTCAGTGAATTAGGCTGGAAAGTTCTAAAGGATTACCTGTTTCAAGAAGGAATTGATGTACGCACTCCAAAAGAAACTATAAAAGAGGCTTTTCAAAAAGAAGTAATAAAAAATGGTCAGACATGGATAGATATTATTGATGCGAGGAATTTAACTTCTCATGAATATAATACTGATAAAGTTAATATTTTATTAGAGAGTATCAGTTCAATCTATTATCAAGAGCTATCAGAATTTAAAAATTGGTTAGGTACAATAGATGGAAAATAAATTTGGTTTACCTCAGCGAACTATTGATGAAATTTTAGACTATTTCCAAACAAAACCTGATATAGAAAAGGTCGTTATTTATGGTTCGAGAGCAAAAGGTACATATAAAAACGGCTCAGATATAGATTTTGCTATATGGACTGACAATCCAGAACTTGTATTAAAAATTGCAGGGGAACTTGATGATTTGCCTACTCCGTATAAATTTGATGTTGTAAATTACAACACAATAGAGCATGAAGCTCTAAAAAATAGTATTAATACTGATGGAAAAGTCTTTTTCGTAAAAATGAATTGATTTTATATATAAAAATACACAAAATAAAATTTGCCTAAATATAATAAAAAAAAGCCGTTTTAAAAACGGCTACCAGACTTGGGGAGGAGGTATGAAAAACTTTCGTTTTTCATATCTATATTTTTTATATCGGTATATTTTTTCATTACTTGATAACAAGGTTAAATTTATCCTCCATTTGTATGAGAAACAATAATTTTAAAATTCAAAAGTGTATAATAACTAAAATATCGCGCTTAATGCGAATTGCTATTGAATTTCACATTAAGCGCAATATAGTGTTTATATAAAATTTTATGCTCTTATTATTTTTTGTTCTTTTAAAGCTTTTAATTCTGCCTGATACGGAGAAATTTTTGTTATATCTTCAATCACTTTTGGCAGTTTTTCTATTACATAATCGATTTCATCTTCTGTTGTAAAACGGCTTAAACTCCAGCGTATGCTCCCATGGATTGCGGTAAACGGAACATTCATAGCTCTTAAAACATGACTTGGTTCAAGAGAACCTGAAGTGCAGGCTGAACCTGATGAAGCACAAATGCCTAAATCTGATAAATGTAATAATATAAGTTCGCCTTCTATATACTCAAAACCTATATTCGTGGTGTTTGGAACTCGTTTTGCAAGTCCAGTATTAACTCTTGCATTGTAAATATTATGCAAAATTCCTTTTTCAAGTTTGTCACGCAGCCTTGCAACTTCTGTCATCTCGTATTCTAAATTGTCAGAAGCAAGTTCGGCAGCCTTGCCTAAACCTACAATATAAGGTACATTTTCTGTTCCTGCACGCTTACCTCTTTCCTGATGACCTCCGATAATTAATGGTGAAATCATTGTTTTAGAATTAACATACAAAGCGCCAATCCCTTTTGGTGCATGTAGTTTATGTCCTGAAATCCCTAGCATATCAACACCACATTCACTAACGTTAATCGGCACTTTCCCAGCAGCCTGGACTCCATCTACAAAAAATTTTGTTTCAGGATTTTTTGATTTAATAATTTGCGAAATTTCTTTGATTGGGTTCAAAACACCGGTTTCATTATTCGCCCACATTACAGAAACTAATGCGGTATCATCAGTAATCAGATGAGATAATTCATCCGTATTTAATTCCCCATTTGAATTTACTCCGATATAATCAACTTTATATCCTTGTTTTTCAAGGTATTTATACACATTTAAAACACAAGGGTGTTCAATTTTAGTTGTTATGATATGCTTTTTCTTTGTATTTGCAAGATAGCCTCTGATAGCGGTATTTGCACTTTCACTGCCGCAGGAAGTAAAAATAATTTCTTTTTCATTTTCTGCACCTAAAAAATCTTTCAGTTTTCCCCTGGCTTCACGAATAGCATGAGAAGATTTTTTGCTGAAATCGTACATGCTTGAAGGATTTGCATATTCTTCTTTGAAATATGGCATCATTTCTTCAAGAACCCGTTCATCAACTTTTGTTGTTGCATTATTATCTAAATAAATAAGTTTGTCCATTATTTTACCTCAATAACGTTTATATCTTCCCCTAAAGCATGTTTTAAAGTTGTTTCAACAAAAGCTTTTAGCGTCATTGTTGAATTTTTGCAGCCTGAACACATACCTTTAAGTTTGACATAAATATCTTTGTCTTTTATATCAACCAGTTCAATATCTCCGCCATCTTTGTTTAATTCGGGAGAAATCTGATTTTCTATTACATTGTTTATTTTCAAAATCCATTGTGTCGGTGTAAGTTTTTCTTCTTTAACATCTTCGGTTACACCATTATAATAATTATCAATTATTTTTTGAATTTCGCCCTTGCATCTTCCGCAGGCACCGCCGGCTTTGGTGTAATTTGTTACTTCTTCAACTGTTTTAAGTCCGTTTGTTTTAATCGCATCAAGAATAACCTTATCAGTTACCTGAAAACAAGTACAAATCATTTTTTCTTTTGTTTCGTTTTGTATATTTTCCAATGGTACAAAACCATCTTTTTCATAATTTTTGAATGCATCTTCAAGAGCTTCATAACCCATAACGGAACAATGCATTTTTTCAGGCGGTAAGCCATCTAATTGATCAGCAATGTCTTTATTTGTAATTTTTTTTACTTCATCAACAGATTTACCGATAATCATTTCTGTTAAGATACTTGAACTTGCAACTGCACTCCCACAGCCGAAAGTCTGAAATTTGGCATCTGTAACTATGTTATCTTTTATCTTTAAATATATTTTCAACTGGTCTCCGCATACTAATGAGCCTGCTGTACCGACAGCATCAGCATCTTCAATCGTACCGACATTTCGCGGGTTGCGGTAATGATCCATAACTTTTTCGGAATAATCCCACATAATATTGTTCCTTTCTTCACTACTTTTAATGACAATATTATAATTCAAAAACAGATTTTTTAGACTACCCTTAATTATTATTTAATGATTACTTTACTTGTTTGAAAAATTCATTGGAAATTAATTGAGAATAACGTTCTCCCTGATTTAAAGAAACAAGAATTTTGTCATTCCCTTTTTCATCTTCAACTACTGAAATTATGCCTGAAATCTCACCAATAGGAAGTTTTTTAATTTTTGCTCGGAATTTTGCATAAGGAACTTTCTGCCCATAAGTATTCATTGTGCCTTTTTCTGTTACATGAAATTCTTCAATCGCTGCAGATTGATATTTTACTTTGGAAATAGCTTTTTTTAGTCTGTCTTCAACATCATCTGCTTTGATATCCTGTGGAGTAAGAATTTTTTTCTTTGCGGTATCAACAACTATCATTTTTTGACCTGAAGCTTTATGCTCAGCCACAACAGCATTATATCCCATTACTCCTGCCGCTTTTTCAATCTCAAATTCTTTATCTATTTTGGAAAAATCTCCGACTTTCTTTGCTCTTTCTAAAATAACATCATGTGTCGGGTGTAAATAATTATTAATAGAATTTTTTATCCAGTCCTGACCACCAAAGGCTATAAAGCCCACTGCGACAACAGTTAAGAATATGGATCTTGTTACATTTTTTAAACAACTCATGTTGAAATCCTCTTATTTTTATATCAATATTATATTATGAGCAAAGGGGAAATCAATCATGTCAATAGCTGGGATGTGAACATTGAAGATGCCACTCCTGCTATGCAGCATTATCTGAAAATCAAAAAAGAACATCCGGGAATTTTGTTATGGTACAGGATGGGCGATTTTTTTGAAACATTTTTCGAAGATGCGGTGATTATGTCAAAAGAGCTCGAACTTACTCTTACTGCGAGAGATCAAGGGGCAAAAATAGGTAAAGTTCCTCTTGCGGGAATTCCTGTTAAAGCGGCGGATGCTTATTTACAAAAGCTTGTACAAAAGAATTTTAAAGTCGTTATCTGTGATCAATTAGAAGACCCAAAAACTGTGAAATCCGGACAAATTGTAAAACGTGGAGTTACAAGAGTAATCACTCCCGGAACTCTTACGGAAAGCAATTTATTAAAACAAAACTCAAATAACTATATTTGTGCAATATACAAAGATGATAAAAAGGATTTATACGGTTTTTCTTATACTGATGTTTCTACAGGAGAGTTTAAGACAACTCAGGCTCCGTTAAATTTGATAATGGCAGAATTAGCAAGGCTTAATCCGGCAGAAATTGTTGCTCCGAGTCTTAAACAAGATATTAAACCTTTTCAGATTGTAGCAGACGAAGTTGTGGATTTGCCTGATGAGATTACAAAAAAATATAATTGTTCAAAAATTCCCCCTTCTGTTTTTGAGGAAAATTTTGCAAAAAATAACCTCAATGCCGTTTTTAAAACAACAAGTCTTGAAAGTTTTGGATATTCAAAATATAAATTAGGATTCCAGGCTGCAGGGGCATTGCTTGCGTATATTTGGGAAACTTCCAAAGATAATATGCCAAAATTTGACCGCATCGAATCGTATGAATTATCTCAATATATGATTTTAGATGCATCTACAAGAAAAAATCTGGAACTGACGGAAACATTGCGGGAAAAAAATAAATACGGTTCACTGCTTTGGGCAATAGACAGAACAAAAACAAATATGGGCGCAAGACTATTGAAAAACTGGATTTGTCAGCCGTTAAAAAATGTATCAGATATTATGACAAGACAAAATTCCGTATCTGAACTCGTTGCAAAAAGCGATATAAGATTCTCTCTTGCCGATTCACTTGACAAAATATATGATATTCAGCGTCTTGCAACAAGGATGAGTAATTCTTCAGCAAGTCCGAAAGATTTTGTAAGTTTAAAACAATCTTTAGCGGTGTTGCCTGAAATTCTTGAAATTACACAAGGTTTAGACTACGACTTGTTTGAAAAAGTAAGAGAGTATTCTGCTGAAATATCAGATTACGTTCAGATGATAGAAAACACTATAGTCGATAATCCACCTGCCCTGATTAAAGAAGGCGGTATAATAAAACCTGAAGTCAGCGGAGAGCTTGATTATTTCAGAGATTTATTAACCGGCGGAGAAGAATGGTTAAAAAGTTTTGAGGAAAAAGAAAAAGAAAGAACTGAAATTAAAAACCTAAAAATCGGATATAACAAAGTTTTTGGATATTTTATTGAAGTTACAAATTCAAACCTCAATATGATTCCTGATGATTACATAAGAAAGCAAACTTTGGTAAATGCGGAAAGATTTATCACAGAAGAACTTAAAAAACACGAGGATGATGTTTTATCGGCCAAATTCAAATCTACAGAATTAGAGTATAAATTATTTACGGATTTTAGGGAATATTCAAAGGAATATGTGTCTAAAATTCGTGAAATTGCTGATTGTATTGCAAATGCAGATGCTATTGTTTCGCTGGCAACTGTTGCGGTTGAAAACAATTATTGCAGGCCTGTTATTGATGAATCAAATGATTTTCTTGTCAAAAACGGACGGCATGCGGTATTGGAATGCATTTTACCTTTAGGTGAATATGTAGCAAATGATTTGGAAATAAAATCAAATGTTTCTAATGAGGAAGAAACACAATTTATGATATTAACCGGCCCTAATATGGCTGGTAAATCTACCTATATGCGTCAGAATGCACTAATTGCAATTCTTGCTCAAATCGGTTCGTGGGTCCCTGCCGATAGCGCAAAAATCGGGGTTGTAGATAAAGTATTCACAAGAGTTGGCGCAAGTGATGATTTAACTCTGGGGCAATCAACATTTATGGTTGAAATGATTGAAACATCATTTATTCTCAATTCAGCGACAGAAAAAAGCTTTATTTTATTAGATGAAATCGGCAGAGGAACAAGTACATATGACGGGGTGGCAATTGCCTGGTCGGTTGCAGAATTTATTGCTACAAAAATTAAGGCAAGATGTATTTTTGCAACACATTATCACGAATTGAATGTTATGACAAAAAAATATCCCCAAATTAAAAATTACAGAATAACGATATCTGAAAATAACGGCGAAATTGAATTTTTGCGTAAAGTAGTGTCAGGTGGCGCAAGCAGAAGTTATGGTATTCAAGTTGCCAAAATGGCCGGGCTCCCAAAAGAGGTTATTAGTCGTTCGCAGGAACTTATGACAAAAATGCAAAAGGATTTTTCGAAAAATCTTGCATCAGGGAAGAAAATAGTGCATAATGAAGATGGAGTTCCTCAGTTGTCTCTTTTTGGTATGTAAAGTTTTGTTGCAAACAGAGCAAAAAAACAGGTTTATGTGTTTTATAAGGAACATCAAGGAGTGTGTGTATGAATGTAACATTTAATCCAAGTGTAAATTTTAAATCGGATTCAAATTTGATTGCTGAAGCTGCGAAAAGAATGCAGCAGGATAATAATCAGAAAGTTATAAAACGTCCTGATATCCCCGAACTTCAAACAACAGTGCGTTTCCCTGATTCTTGGGGACCTAACAAACGCATGGAAGAAATAGAAAATAAAATGCATGATGATCTTTCACAAATGCTTCAAACATTAAAAGAAGGTGAAAATGTTGAAACAATGCTGAAAAGTAAAGGTTGGGAAAAAGTTTATCTTCCTGAATCAAATACTGTTCATGCAAAGATGCCCGGAGCATCAGACGGACTTGAATACGATATTTATCCTGACGGTAAAGTAGTTACAACAAGCGGAATTGCCGGAACTCAAAAAGTTGAACGGGAGTCTGATGCCGAACTTGCAAAATATGTTGCAGATATGAAATCCGAATATGAAGGCAGGACTGAACAAAAAACTGCTCCACAGGGAGATACATATGTTTCATCAAAAGGTTATAGTGAAGCGGAATTGAATGAAAAAGCAAATGTCTTTGCTGAAAGATTAAAAAGTCGTAAATGGAAGAAAGAATATTTGCCAGAAAATGATATTATTATGATTCGTCAAAAAGGTGTAAAAGACGGATTAGAATATATGATAAAAAATGACGGCACAGTACTAGAAACAGGTCTTAGAGATAAAGCTGTTACTATTGTTGAACCAAATAGAGAAAGTGCAAAAACTTTTGCGAATTATAAAAAGAAATTAGATCCGAATGCTCCAAAAACTTCTTTATGGATGAAAGGTAAAGAAGCGGTTGCGGATGTATGGAAATTTTTCTCGGTTGCAGGAACAATGGCAACTGCAACAGCAAAAGGGTTGTGGCAAGGTGCATTAACCGGTGCGGCAGTATTAGCTTCAGCAGCCTTATTGCGTGGCGGTGTTGCTATAGTTAAAAACCAAAAAACATTAACTGATGTTATCAAATCTCCATTGAAAACTGCAGGTACTGCAGGTAAATTGCTTGCGCTTATTGCAGGTGGTTTGGTAGTTACAGGACATGTTATTGCAGGAAGGTTGAAAGCTAATCAGAATTCCGCAGTAATTGAACACAAGATAGATGTACCTCATACAAATGGTTAGATTTGAAAATTGATAAATATAAAAATCGCTCAATGTATTTGGGCGATTTTTTATATTTCTACATCCTGCATCATTTCAACGAGTTGATTTATTGTACCTTCCATCGTTACACTATCATCTGTACGCTGCTGGAGAAAGGCATTTATTTTAGGCATCATTTCAATCGCCGTATCAAGACGCGGGTTTGAACCGGGTTGATACATACCAACATCGATCAAGTCTTTATTTTCACGGTATAAAGACATTAAAGTTCTCAATTTTGCTGCAGCCTGTTTATGCTCAGGTGATGCAATAGCACTCATTAAACGGGAGATACTGCCTAATACATCTATTGCAGGGTAGTGATTGGATTCTGCAACTTTTCGGGATAAGAAAATGTGACCATCTACAATCCCACGAACGATATCAACAATCGGATCATTAATATCATCCCCTTCCATCAAGACAGTGTAAAGCGCAGTGATAGAGCCTCGTTCACTGTTCCCAGCCCGTTCAAGAACTTTTTGCAGCCATGAAAAGATTGAAGGCGGATAACCTTTCATTGTAGGCGGTTCCCCTAATGACAACCCGACTTCACGTCCGGCCATTGCACAACGTGTAACGGTATCAGTCATTAAAAATACTTTTTTGCCCTGATCTCTGAAATATTCGCAAACCGCTGTAGCAGTTAAAAGACATTTTTGCCGAATTAATGGCGGCTTATCACCTGTTGAACATACAAGAACAGATTTTGCCATCCCTACAGGCCCAAGCGCATCTTCAACAAACTCTTTAACCTCTCTGCCACGTTCTCCGATTAGTGCTACTACGTTTACATCGGCATCTGAATTTCTTGCAATCATACCTAATAGTGTACTTTTCCCAACCCCTGAGCCTGCGAATAATCCCAAACGTTGGCCGCAACCCATTGTCATACAACCGTCAATCGCTCTGACACCTGTTGAAAATTGTTCTGTAATAATTGGTCGTTCAAAAGGTCCCGGAGGCGGTCCTTCAATTGGTCTGTATTCTGCATTTTCCAAATCCAGCGGTTGTCCGTCAATAGGGTTCCCCATTGGATCAATCAGTCTGCCGAGTAAAAAGTCGCCGACAGGTATGATAATCGGCTTGCCTGTAGAAGTTACAAGACTGCCCTGACCTATTCCTTCCCCGTCAAGCAAAAGTGAAAGCTGTGCAACTTCGCCTTTGAATGCCTGAACCTCAGCAGGTTTTTGCTTCCCGTCATAAGTTTCAATAAAACACAAATCTCCAATTTTCAAGCCGGGAAGTTTAACTTCAACGGTTAGTCCTAATAGTTTTGATACTGAACCGCGATAAGAATATAATTGCGTTTGAGCAAGTTTTTCCCTTACTTTGATTTTAAGATTTTCTATTGAGCTTTTATCAATTACATCGTCCATTATATTATTATACTTATTTTACAGACAATATCAATTTATTAATTTTTAAAAATAGTCTGTTCTCTGTCAGGGCCGACTGAAACTATTGAAATCGGAGTATCAAGAATTTCTTCAAGCCTTTCAAGATATTTTCTCGCATTTTCAGGCAAATCTTCATATTTGCGAACCCCTGTAATATCCTGCCCCCAGCCTTTATGTGTTTCATAAACAGGTTCTAAATACTTGTGAATATAAACATCTGTCGGATAGGAGCTATAAATCTTTCCGTTGCGTTTGTCTTTGTATGCTGTGCAGACTTTGATTTCGTCAAATTTATCAAAAACATCAATTTTTGTCAGCGCAATTGATGTCAAACCTCCAACCAAACAAGCATACTTCATTGTTACGGCATCAAACCACCCGCAGCGTCTCGGGCGTCCTGTCGTTACCCCAAATTCATGCCCGACTTCTCTTATTGTATCGCCGATTTCGTCTGTTAGTTCCGTTACAAAAGGACCTTCGCCTACTCTTGTTACATAAGCCTTTGCAACCCCGATAACTTCATCTATCATTTTTGGCCCGTAGCCTGAACCTGTTGCAGCTCCGCCACCAACAGGATTAGAACTTGTTACAAACGGATAGGTGCCAAAATCAACATCAAGCATTACCCCCTGAGCACCCTCAAACAAAACTTTTTTACCTTCTTTTTTAAACTTCTGCAACAATTCCTGCCATTCAAAGCATACATAAGGTTCAAAAATTTTAGCATATTTTTCGCACAAAGCCAATACTTCTTCTTTTGAGTATGTTTTTAAACCGTAAACTTTTTCTAATTGCTTATTTTTTAACGGCAAAATGACATCTAATTTCTCGTTTAATGCTTCTTTTGAATACAAATCCTGAATTTTTAGAGCAATTCTTGCCATTTTATCTGTATAAGTTGGACCAATACCTTTTTTAGTAGTACCAATTTTACCTTTTTGGGCATTATCTTCGCTATACCCATCAACTTCTGTGTGCCAAGGCATTGTTATTGTCGCAAGCGGACTGACCTTTAAGCCTGATAAATCAATATTTTCTTTTTTTAATCCTTCAATTTCCTGTTCAAAATATTCAGGCAAAATAACTGTACCGTTACCGATTAAACAGGTTTTGCCTTTGTATAAAATTCCAGATGGAATAAGGTGAAATTTAAAAGTTTTGCCATGTGCAACAACAGTATGACCTGCGTTGCAACCGCCCTGGTATCTTATAATTAAATCCGCATCCTGCGCAAGCAAGTCTGTAATTTTTGCTTTACCCTCATCACCCCATTGTGCGCCAATAACTACTTTATTACTCATAACTTTATCCCTCTTAAATACTGCATGCATATCTATCTTAACATGAAAATAAATATAAAGAAGAATCGCTTGCAAATGAAAAATGTTTATGTTATCTTTTGTGTATAACAGTTTCGAACTGCGAGTATAAGTTCATTTATTGAGCAAAATTAAACTCGTAAGCGAGTAAATAGATTGACGGATACTGCCTATAACTGTGGGTAAGTCCTGTAAGGAGACAAAATATGTCAATGACAGATCCTATAGCAGATATGCTAACAAGAATCAGAAATGGTGCACAAGCATCTCATCCGAGTGTAGATGTTCCTGCTTCAAAATTAAAAGTTGCATTAGCAAAAGTTTTGAAAGAAGAAGGTTACATTGAAAATTATGAAGTAAAAAGCGAATCGGGTAAATTTCAGGTTATTACAATCACTTTGAAGTATGATTCAAAAAATAAACCTGTAATTTCAAAATTAGTCAGAGTTTCAAAACCCGGTTTGAAAACATATTCAAAGGCTAAAAACTTAGAAAAAGTTTTAGGCGGTTTGGGTATAGCTATCATTTCAACAAGCAAAGGCTTGATGACTGACAGAAAAGCAAGAAAAGAAAATATCGGCGGCGAAGTTCTTTGCTATGTATACTAGTGAGCCCGAGCATAGCCACGAGCGTAGGCGAGAGCCCGACAATTATGTCAATAATGAATATTTTGACTAATTGGAGGCGGTGGCTTATAAGGCGAGGGCGAAGTAGAGCCCGAGCATAGCCGCGAGTGAAGTAGAACCAGATTCTAGAATTAGTACAAGGGTTAAATTGGTAGAAAAGCCCTAAAAAAGGAGATTCTTCGCTGTCATTCTGAGGGCTTAAGCCCGAAGAATCTCATAAATGCTCAGAATGACAAATATTTACATATACCAAAAGGAGAAAATTAAAAATGTCAAGAATAGGTAAAAAACCAATCGAAGTACCTCAAGGCGTTGAGGTTAAAGTAGAAGGACAAACAGTTACCGCAAAAGGACCTTTGGGAACTGAAGTTGTAGAAGTTCGTCCTGAAATTGCCGTAAAATTAGACGGTAATACAATTACATTAACAAAAGTCGGAACATCAAGAGAAACAGATGCTTTCTATGGTTTGTCAAGAACTTTGGTAGCAAATGCTGTTATTGGTGTAAAAGACGGTTTTGTTAAAAAGTTAGAAATCAATGGTGTAGGTTACAGAGCGCAAATGCAGGGTAAAACTCTGAATATGGCTTTAGGTTATTCTCACCCAGTTGATATCGTTCCCCCTGAAGGAATAACAATTACTGTTGAAAATAACACAAATATTACCGTAAAAGGTGCTAACAAGCAAATGGTAGGCGATATCGCAGCTTTAATCAGATCAAAACGTCCACCTGAAGTATATAAAGGAAAAGGTGTTAAATACGAAGGCGAATACATCAGACGTAAAGTTGGTAAAGCCGGTAAAAAATAAGATAATCGTTTGTGAGCGTAGCGAACATTACGAGTATCTTATCCCGAACTTGTTTCGGGATCTCCTGCAAGGAAGATTATTTACAATCTTCGATTGGATAGGCGAGATTATCCCGAACATGTTTTCGGAGTTTTATACAAATATTAAAAGTAGGTCGTGGTTTTCCCACGGCAAGTCAATCGCCCATATAAACTCTTGAAGTGGTTTTTCAAGCAGGTTTGGGTAAAACGAAAGGATAAAATAAAATGATTAAACAAAAAGAAAGAAAACCGTTAGTACAAAAAAGACACAGAAGTATCAGACTAAAAGTTTCAGGAACAGCTGAATTCCCAAGACTTGCAGTTTACAGAAGTACAAAACATATTTACGCACAATTGATTGATGATGAAAACCATGTAACATTGGCTTCTGCATCATCAAACGATAAAGATTTGAAAGAAAAACTTTCAAACGGCGGAAATATTGAAGCTGCAAAAGTTGTTGGTGAAGCAATCGCTCAAAAAGCTAAAAAAGCCGGTGTTGAATGTGTTGTATTTGACAGAGGTGGCTTCTTATATCACGGAAGAATCGCTGCATTAGCTGATGCTGCAAGAGAAGCAGGTTTGATGTTTTAATGTAAAAATAAAACTGTAGAAAGAGCCATTCTTTGCATAAAGAATGACTCTTTCTTTTGCTTTTTTTTTCAAAATGTTTCTTATCTGCCAGAATCTACCATTTGGTGAGAAAAATTACGCGTTACTTATTGTCTTTGTTGTTGTTTATTATTAGTTTGGTTTACCCAATTTACATTTGATAGTTTTTCATATATGCATACTTGATATTCGTACATTGTAAATTTGTTATTACACTCTGTTTCGGCTCGGTTTATAACATTTGATACTTCTTGGTCTTTTTTATCTTTAATGTATCCTAAAATGCATGTAAAAGGAGAATTTGCAGAACTTTCTGTATTTGACATACAATAATCATTTGCTTCCTTTAGATAAGTTGATAGCTTTTCTATTCTATGATTATAGTCTGTCATATTATTATAAAAGCAAATCATAAATAAACAATGCATAATTAACCCCATGACTATAAATCGTCTTAGTAAATTATGGTTTAATTTCATTTTTTTGTAATTAAATTTGTATCGACATAAAGGATGTATTGTATATGCTATTGTAACTAAACTGAAAAATGGATCAACTTTTATTCGCCAGGCAAAAGTCCCTAATATCGTTGTTATAATTAAACCAATTATTACAGATAACCAAAATGCCCATTTTGCACTCATCATTGTTGAATTCTCTTTTTCTAAATCTAAGCGTGAAAACTTTCCTGTAACAATGCCAAAAATATTATTAGCAAGTGAATCAGGGGGGATTTGTGTCCATTCGACCTCCATTATATTTAGATTCCCTTGTTCAATAATTTGCCCGTCATTGCTATATAATATTATCCCTTTAATTGCAAATTCTCCATTTGTGCAATCAATTAAATATTTGCATAATTGATAACCTAATTTTTGATTATATTTTTTCTGAATGTTATCAAAAGCATAACTGCCTTTTGTAGTTTTTACCCAACATTCAAAAATATTTTCACCTATTAGTCTTATACTTTCTATGTCAATATAAGTTTCTATTTCTACTTTTCGCCAATCAGTCATTAATATAGTAGCCTCTTTATTCTTTTCATAACATCATTAGATACAACATTTAAAGTTTCTAATGCAATTTTATTATAATAATCTTGTATTAACTCCCATCTAATATCGCTATTATGTCTATATCTTTTATAATTATCCATAAATTTTAAAATATAATTCATATAATCTTGACCTGATAATAAAACATAACCCGCACAACTTTTCATATTTCCCACAGTAAAATTCAAGAAGTGCAATGCCAATGCACTTATATACTGATTCAGATTTTCTTTACTATAATATAACTTTGATTTATTAAAATATTCCATTGAATTTGTTTTTAAGAATAAGGTTAAATAATGAAAACCATAATATATGTAAGGTAAATTTAGATTTTTATCAGACATAATTCCCTACCATGTATGATGCATCGTTCCATTTACATTGATTTGTTGTGGTCTTGTCATCGCATCAATCATTTTATTTTGTATATCTATTTGTCTTTGACGTTCTAAATTATTTGAAAATTGTTGGCTGGCTGGGATATAACTCGTATTCAAATTAAGTTCTCTATCTCTTAATTTTGAATAACAAATATCTCTTTGACGACCAGAACTTCTATCGCATTGGCTTAAATAGTATTCGAAATTTTGTTTTCTGTCATACCAATAATTTCTGTCGGTACAAGAAAAACTTATGTAAAACCCTTTACACTTTTCAGGATTTTCAAATTCTAATGGGGCAAACTCATACCATTCAGGTCTCGGAACGGTACTAATATATGTTTCTGTTAAATTATTACTGATATTTTTATATGAATCGTAATTGATACGGTTCTGTTTTACTTTTTCTTGTGTTTCATATTTGCCTGCACCAAAATCATAATATTCTGTACATCTGCCATCTACCATTGTTTTACATTTTAATTTAGCAGTATCGTTGTCATTACTTTGTGTAGATGTTTTAGCCGTATTATTGTTTGCTGGTGTAGGAGCAGGTATAATACAAATTCCGAGATGATACTTTAAACAATTATCTTCAGCATGGCTTTTTATATTAGAAGAATAAATTGCGATTGACAATAATAACAATGGCAAAATAATATAACGCTTTTTCATTTTATCCTCCTTTTATTACTTTAGTTTTACATTTAGGACATACATAAATATCCTCACCCTTACTATTTGTGTCACTATGTAATCTGACTAACTTGCCGTAAAAATCGTAACAACAGGAACAATAAGTCCCCAAATTTATTTCTCCGTCAAATCTATAATAAACATTATCCTTAAATTCTAATCCGAGGACTTCCGTTTGTTTTATCTTTTCAGTTAATTCATTATATATGTTGGTCATATTTTCCCATTTCCTTTAATTGTAAACTTTTATTACATTTTACTTACCTTTTATATTAAATATTTACCATAGAGCATGTGTTTGCGACATCGTACTTTTAATGTATTTTGGGTGTATAAATACATATTTACTTTAAATAATAGATGGTTATATTAAAAAAGGTGGCTGATAATGTTGCTATGATGAATGAAAAGGATTTCAGAAAACTTATCGGAGAAAGAGTCAGGTATTATCGCAACCTTAAAAATCTTACACAAGAACAACTTGCTGAAATGATGGATTTTAACACTAAATCTATTTCACTATTAGAAAATGGCCATAATTACATTGCCCTCAATAAAGTTCCCAAACTATGCCAAGCCCTCGAAATAAAGCCTTATCAGTTATTTATATTTGATAAGCGCAACACCAAGAGCGAAAATATTATAAAAGATATTCACGAAATACTTGATACTATGGATTACAAAAAATTAAAACTAGCATACAACCTTGTTTATACCTTAGGACAGTTTAGTTTATAACTGAGTCGGCTTATTTTTTACATAAATGTTAAAGCGATAATGCCAAACTTGCATTTTTACATTAATTAACTTTTATTTTTAATTTTAAAGTTCTATAATTAATACAGTTGAACATGCTTATATGGGAGAAAATTTAGGGATAATGGACGGATATTGTTTTGAATTGATTACTGGTCCTATGAGCTGCGGAAAAACTGAAGAGCTTTTGCGCAGAATAAGAAGATGTATTATAGCTAAGAAAAAGGTTTTAGTTATATCTCCTGATGTTGATACAAGAACTGGCGGAGATTATATCGAATCAAGAAACGGTCTGTGGCTTGATGCCGTCAAGGTTAAACATTCCATTCAGATTATGAGTCTTGTAAAAGATGCACAAATTGTCGCCATTGACGAGTTACAATTTTTTGATGCCAATATTGTTTCTGTCATAACCGAACTTATGAAACAGGGCAAAAAGATTATAGGAACAGGCTTAGAATTAGATTTTAAAGCTGAACCGTTTGGGTATATGCCTCAATTAATGTGTATTGCAACAAAAGTTGATAAATTGCATGCCGTTTGTATGAAATGCGGGTGTGAAGAAGCAACAAGAACTCAAAGATTAATTGATGGTAAGCCTGCTGATAAAAATTCTCCACTTATTATGATAGGCGGGGATGAAACATACGAAGCAAGGTGTATAAAGTGTTATGAGTTACCTGATGTAAAGAAGAAAGCCGGATTTCTAGGCTTAAAAGTTTTACAGTTTAAAGAGCATTAGTACTAATATATTTGACGTAATTTATATACTTTTATCTCTTGACTATTTCACAAATTCCCTTAATTATGGTATTATTACTATAAATTATAAAGGAACTTTTTAAAGGTAGTTTCGTCTTATAAATGTAAGAATGGAATTATCGGAGGTTTATGAACATGAAAAATTCTATAAAAAAAAGTATTGTATATTTCGGTTTATTCGCTTTAACTGTTGGTTGGGTAATGACATCAAATGTTCAGGCAGCAACTCCAATCGAGATGTATGATAATGTATGGCGTTTAATTAATTCTAAATATGTCGATCAGACAAATAATGAACAAGACTGGAAGAAATGGCGTCATAAATATGATAATGTTATTCAGACCGATGAAGATGCTTATGTTGCAATTGATACTATGATTGCAAGTCTGAATGATCCATATACAAAATTTTTAAACCCAAAAGAATTTTTGGAAGAAACAAGTTCTATCAAAGGTTCATTGAAGGGTATAGGGATTCAGATTGGGATGAAGGACGGCAAATTAATGGTTATTGCCCCAATTGAAGATACCCCTGCAGAAAAAGCCGGCTTACTGGCTGATGATGAAATTATTGCAATAGATGGTAAAAGCACAAAAGGTATAACTGTTGATAAAGCGGCTGATCAAATAAGAGGGGAAGAAGGAACTCAGGTTACTCTTTTAATTAAACGTAAAGGGGTGGAAGAACCTAAAGCTTATACAATTACCAGAGCAGAAATTGAAATTAAATCAGTTACTCAAAAAGTTCAGACTGATGTAAAAATTCCTGATGATGTTTGTTATATAAGATTAAGTTCATTTATCAGCAGAAATGCTTCAAATGAAGTTCGTGAAATTATATTAAATAATCCTGATAAAAAATCATTTATATTGGATTTGCGTTCAAATCCAGGAGGATTACTAAGTAATGCAATTTATATATCAGATATGTTCTTAAAAGGCGGCGATATTGTTTCGACTGTTGATAGAGATGGTTACAAGGAAACGCAAAAAGCTTCAACATCTTTATTAACTACAAAACCTCTTGTTGTTTTGCTTAATAAAGGCTCCGCTTCAGCAAGTGAAATTTTTTCAGGTGCAATGAAGGACAATAAACGTGCTGTTTTAGTTGGCACCCAATCGTTTGGTAAAGGATTGGTTCAGGAAATCAATAAGCTTCCTAACGATGCCGGTGTAAATATAACGATTCAGAAATATCTTACTCCAAATGGCACTGATATTCATAAAAAAGGTATAACTCCTGATGTTGTTGTTGAGCTTACTGATGAACAAATCAAGAATAAAGATGATGTTCAATTGAAAAAAGCTATTGAAATCGCACATGAACTGCAAACAGGTTCATATATTGTATCAAAATAAGAAAGCTATTTTCTCAGGTTTGTTGCACCTTTAAGATAGACAAACTGAGGTTCAAAATCTTCATCACAATTATAAACAATAAGCACTCTTAAACACATTTTTAAAGAATTTGGGACATTTAGTTCGTGAAAGCACATCATAGCTACATTGTCCCATTTTAAATTTATTCTGGCAAATTTTGCAGGAAATTCTGCATCAAGATCGTCAGTTGTTGTAAAAATAACGTGTGAAATTTTGCTTTTATCAATATTGTTTTTAGTTATCATTTTTGTAAGTAATTCAATTACTGCATCTTCTATTGCTTTTGAAGAATTGTTATCCACCGTAATTGCACCGCGAATTCCTTTTGTTACCATTATTCTTTTACTCCGTTGTACCAGTCTGATGCTTTCATTTCCCCTTTACCCTCAGGTTTTACTGTTAAAAGTCTGACAAGACCGTTTCCGCATCCGATATCAACTCCAAGTTTTGAGTGAGAAACGATTTTGCCCTGTATCCCTTCGCCATCAATCGGTTGTGTTTCTATAACTTTTATAATTTTATTGTTATGAATAAAATAAGCACTTGGACTTCTGCAAACTCCGCGTACAAGATTATGAATATCTTTGTTTGACTTTGTCCAGTCAATTAAACATTCTTCTTTTGTTAATTTTGGGGCCATGCATACTCCGTCTTCACATTGTTTTTCAGTTTTTAAAGTCCCATTTTTCAGTTCTATGAGCGTATTTTCTATCATCTGCGGAGATTTTTCTCCTATTTCGTTCCACAGCTGTTCGCAGTTCATATTATCCGAAATAGGTATAACAAGCTTTTTGCAGATATCTCCGCAATCAAGTCCTAATTCGGTAATCATTGTGCAAATTCCGGTTTCTTTATCCCCATTTATGATTGCTCGCTGGATAGGATTTGCACCTCTGTATTTGGGCAATAATGAAGCGTGAAGATTTATTGTTTCAAATTTTGGAATATCCAAAACTTCCTGCGATAAAATTTGACCAAACGCGAATGTAACAAAAAAATCAGGCTCAAATTTTTTCAAAGCTTGTTGAATTTCCGGTTCTTTTCTTATCGATTTTGGCTGAAAAACGGGTATATTATGTTCCAGTGCATATTTTTTTATAGGAGAAGCTTGCAGTTTTTTGCCTCTGCCTGCAGGTTTATCAGGTTGTGTAACTACCGCGCATACTTCTATTTCTTTTGAATTATTAAGATAATCCAAAGATTTTAGACCGATATCAGGTGTTCCGAAAAAAATAACTTTTATCATAATTGGGATTTTAAATCCTCCTCATCCAAAAGTCTGTCAGTATCAATGGATGGTAAATTATTTTTTTTCAGAATTTCTTCTGTTTCAAATCTGTTTAAACAGTGGTCAATAAATAAAATTCCGTCAAGGTGATCATTTTCGTGCTGAATACATCTTGCCAAAAGTGTTCCGTCTTTTGCTTCCATAACAAAAGTTTTGCCATGCTCGTTAGTTGCTTTGACCATGATGTCTTTATATCTGACGACATCAGAATATGCTTCAGGAAAACTCAGGCAGCCTTCTGTGCTTTTTACTGCACCTGATTTTTTAATGATTTTAGGGTTTATAAAAACCATAGGATCCATAGGGTTTTCTTTTGTAGAAGCATCAACAACAAAAACTCTCAAGTTTACGCCGATTTGCGGGGCTGCAAGTCCTACTCCGTTTTGGGCATACATTGTATCAAACAAATCCCTTATCAAATCACTTATTTTTTTTGATACTTTATGAACTTCTTTTGACGGTTTCCGCAAAGATTCTTCACCATAGTGTAAAACTCTTTTTATAGCCATAACTTTAATACCTTCCTTTATGCACTGACAATTAAATAGTACTATAAATTGCAAACCTTTGCAATAAATAAGCTTATGAATTAGCAAAAATATTCCTGTTTGGGTTTAATATAATTCAAAGGCTTAAAATATGTTAATTTATCAATATAATGCATGTTCTTATAATACCCCAACTTTCTCCGGAAATATGTCAAGGTTAACAAAAAATAAACTGAAAAAGTTGGTGGCTCAGGGTTTAAATGATCAACAAATCGGAGAAATGTATAACGTTTCCAAATCTACAATCGGCAGAAAAAGAAGAAAACATGACATAGAACCTTTTACAAAAAATGATATTATTGAATATGATAAGTATGACTTCTATTATTTAAGAACATTAATTGATGAAGGAAATTCACTTTCTCAAATAGCCGAATTTTATAAACGAAGTGTTTCTCATATGAGACAAGTTTTAAAACACTTTAATTTAAAAACTCAAGAAGCAATTCTTGCGGCCAGTGTTAAAAAAGAAGAATTGGGCAAACTAATCTCAGCGGGGAAAACTCAGCAAGAAATTGCTCAAGAGTTGTTTTTAGAAAATTACAACACTGTAACCCATCTTATTAAGAAATTTGGATTAGAAACTCCAATAAGTAAATTAGATAAAATTTTGCCTATTGGTAAAATCGCAGATTTAATTTTCCGTGGTATGAAACCAAATGAAATTGCACAAAAATATAAAATAGATGAGTCCGGAATCAGAAATAAAATGAAATCAACAGGATTTGATGATGTATATAAGGAGCTATATCAGCCTCATGATATACCTAAAGAAGAAATTCTCAGTTTAATCAGAAGTGATTATACTACCGGCGAAATTGCCGAAATGTACCATTGCTCTATTGCCCAAATGGTAAAATATATGGTAAAAAATAAAATTTTAAAAACCGAAATCCCGTTAAAAGAACTTATTAAATCAGTAGAAAATGGTATGACAATTAAAGATATTGCAATTAGTCATGATACATTTAAAAATCGTGTACCTAAATTACTTACTGAAAATAATTTAAAAACCAGAGGACAGGTATTGCAAACTCCTTTACCTATGGAAGTTATTCAGGAAAAAATTCAAGGATGTAAAACATATACAGAACTGGCAAAAAGATTAGGTATATCTCCCGGAACAGCAAAAAGACAGGCTTTAAACTATGGTCTTGATATAGAAAGAGAAATATTAGTTTTACCTGAAGTCTCTGATATTAATAGAATAATGGAAATTAACCCTAAAATCTCAGTTGATGAGTTGGCAGGCAAGTTAAATGTAGAAACAAGAGCTCTTGAACGGGTGCTTAACAAAAATAAAATAAAAATATACAAAGCGTATAGAGTTTATTCTTATTATTCTTGGGATTTTGTAAAATGGGTATCGTGGCATATGAAACATGGTGATTCTCCGGTTCAGTTGGGTGAACTTTTTGGATTGTCATCTTCAAAAGCAAGAAAAATTGTTGAAAACTTATCTGAAGAATATAAAGATGGTAGCTATATAGATTTCCCTAAAATTCCAAAGGATAAACTTTCACCTACAAGTGAAAGTATAATTCGTTCTATAATAAAAGCTTCAAAAGAATATTTATATCCTAAAAAGAATCCTTATAATTACAGTCAGATTTATCTTGCAAAAGATTTTATAAAAGTTCAGATATGTAAAAAATATAAAATTTCTGATTCTACATTTGAATATCTTTTAAATAAATATGACTTAAGTGATATTTACGAAACGTATGCAAAAAAAATGGCTGACAGAATATAATAGCAAAAATTTCAATACCATGCTATAATAACTATGTTATTTAAGGAGTGTAATTATGAAAAAGCATGTATTTATTTTAGGTTTTGCATTGACTTTGTGTTTGAATTTTCAGAGTGCTGTTTTTGCGCAAGAACAAAATCCGGATGCAAATAAAACTATTACTGAAATCGGAGTGCTTGTCAATTCGCAAAAATATCAGATTGCGATGACAAAATGTAATACCGCGATTCAAAAGTACCCGAACGAGGCTTTTTTATATTACTGGAGAGGTACGATATATAATTCTATGGGTGATAATCAGCGTGCTATTGAGGATTTTAATAAATCAATTGAACTTGATGCAAATAATGCCAAAGCTTATGTTTTGAGAGGTATTTGCAAAGCTGATTTAGAAGATAAAGAAGGTGCATTAGAAGATTATAATAAAGCGATAGAATTATCTCCAAATGATGGAACTGCTTATTCAATGCGTGCGATGGTTCGTCTTGATCTTGGAGATATGGCTGGTGCAGATAAAGATTTGGATACTTCTAACAAACTCATGAATAGTAAGGATGATAAAGGGGAAAGTAAAAAAGGTAAGTAACCTGAATTATTTTTTTATTGTAACTTTTGGTCTTTGTATGCTTAAAACCATCTCATTTGGGATGTAAAAGTCTGTCATTCCGTAGTTCGCGTTAATAAATAAAAATTCTAATGTTTCTCCAGGATTTATTTCCAAAGCTTCGAACGGTATTTTTAAATCTAAAACTTCATCATACACAACTTCCATGGATTTATAGTTCTCAAGAACCCACATATCTCCTGCAATTGCTTTTACAAGTCTTAAAAATCTCAATTCATCATCTCTTATGGATATTTGAATCTCGTTGTGGAATTTTTCCATTGAAATTGGTGCAACATTGGCCGATTTATTGATCAGTCTAATTGGTGACAGGGCTTGAGTTCTTCCGGATCTTCTCAGATATATGTACATTTGGTAAGTTCGCGGAATTGTCGTTGGATTTTCTTTAATATATTTATTCAGATAAAATCTTAAATAAAAATATTCATTATCATTCCCAAAGCATATTTTATCAAACAATTTTGATTCTCTCAGAACAGGCCCGTCTGGAATATCAATGCATCCGGCGTTTAGCCAGGAATCATCATCAATATTATTTTTCCCATTAACTTCAGGGCTTATTAGTGCTTTGGGATAATTAGACGGTTTTGCCGGGGAATAACCTATTAATGGCTCATCTAAATATTTTGGATAATCCAATTCCAAAGTTTTGTATATATTTTTCAGGTGCGTTCTGAAAATAAAATCAAATATATTATCTCTGCCTGAATAATTTGGTTCACCATACCACCAGAACCAATCACTGCCCTCACAAATAAACAATTCTCTTTGTGCAAAATTCAGATTAGGGTGATTTGGTTCACGTTTTGAAAATGCAATAAAATCTTCTCGCGCACGTTTTAAATATTTCCATGCAATATCTTTCAGAGGTTCATCAATCCATAATTTATAACCTCTGTTAAAACTTGCTCCTGTTGCAATTTTATTCAGTTTTTTATGTTCTTTTGTCTTTTCAAGATAATCACTAATTAGCACTGTTTCCAACGAGCTATCGTCACTTATAAGTTTATACAGTGTTTCTAAAAAAGTATTGCCGTCTTCAATGTAATTTTCCCAACAATTTTCTCCATCCATGGCTATTGTTAATAGGTGATCATTGTCAGGGGATGACAATATTTTTCCTTGCAGAACTTTAATTCTGTCATATAAGTCATTTGCTGTTGCCACAGGGTTATGATGGGCGTATTCAAAACTTACAAGATTATAAATCGTTGATTCTCTAAATATCATCTTTATATCAGATTTGTTAGTTTTATATGAATATGTTTTCAGAAGATGATATGGGTCCTCCAAATATCCTTTAAAATCGTGTACAAATTCAAAGTCTATTGAATTTGCAAGATTCCCTTCATCAGAAATTGACCATTCAATTCCTAATTGTGAAAACATTTCCAGAGTTTTTGGGCTGACGCATTGTTCCGATGCCCAAATTCCCTTTGGACGCTTTCCGAATAATTCTTCAATTCTGTCTAATGCCATTTCTGTTTGTATTTTGGCATCTTCTTCCGTATTCAGTTCTGATATTTCATCCGCAGGATTATCTTTTCTGATATTTTTATAGTCAAGTAAAATTGGTAAAATTGGGTGATAATAAGGACTTGTCGTAATTTCAATTTTGTTTTCTGTTACTAATTTTTTTAATGTCGGAATAATTTTCCCGATAATTTGTCGTTGAGCTTCAATTATATCTATTCTGTCCTGCAGGGTATAATTTTTACCTTTGCTGACTAAATTTTTTAAAACATGATCCGAGTTTTTGAAACTTGGATCAATCCAGGCTAAATTAAATAAAGCCATTAAATCTGAATATTGCTGATTACTAAAAATTGTTGTATCTTCGATACCTTTTTCTTGACTTATTTTGTATAATTTGTGATATTCATCATTTGGCAGAATCATTGTTTGATAATTCGCATCAAAAAAGTTATTCAGGATAAAAATTTTGTCTTCATTTGAAAGATTTTCAACGGGAGTGACTGTTATTCTTGAATGTATATCGTGAGCTCCATTCTCATAGTCAATTAGAGAATCTAAAAGTACCGGGACGTAGTTAAAATTAAGTTTTAGTCTTTTAAATTTTTCAGCCCAAAGAGCCATATCAAGATAATCTTTAACAGCATGAAGTCTTACCCAAGGCATGATGTAATCTCCTTGAGGCGTGAGCTGATATACCGGCTGATGCATGTGCCAGTAAAAAGCTATTGATAACTTTTTAGTTTGACTCATCATACTTTAAAGACCACTCTTTCAAGTTATATAGTAGCATAAATTTATTAATTTTTAAATAATGTTTATAAACATTCTACTAATATATTTACATAAATAATATTATCGGTAGTTTTTGTTTTATAAAAACTACCATGACCGCTTTCTTTGGGCGGTCAAAGAAAGCGGTCAGAAAACGGATTGCGAGCCGAGGCTGAAGCATATTTTGGCAGTGCCTTATGGCACGAAGCC
>CADBFN010000022.1 GCA_902794035.1 uncultured bacterium | reverse complement strand
AGAGAGCCCGTTAGGGTTCTTTTTTTTAATGGCTGAAATGATAGTGTCGAGAGTCGCTTTTGGCGAGTTCGGCGGATTTTGGCAAGGCTGAAGTGAACGATAGTGAACGGAACGCCGTCCAAGTGAGGAAACTGTAATGAGTGGTTATTTCTCGTAAGAGAAATAAAACGAATGAAAGTTTACGAACTGCCAATAATCCAAGACGAGCCTCGTCGTTCCCGCCATTTACATAGAAGTCCTGTTATTACGGGACTTTTTTAATGCGTCTGCTTTCGTTTTATAGTGTGTGTTTATGGCTAATTTTGTTATTATTATTGAATTTTAATAAGTTCGAACTTCGTCAATCCTCTTGATATTTTATTCTAATAACAAAGCCGAGAGTTTTTAAATTCAAAACTTTCTGCTTTTTGTTTATGTTAAAAATATTATATATTTTTACCCATGTTATATGCTTTTTCTAACAAGTCTTTTCTGTTTAGAACATCATTCGGATTATCAAGTCCACCTGCTTCAAGGTATCCTTTTAGTTCTAATCCGCTAAAACAAGCAACCCAACCATTTACACCATTCAAAACAGTTTGAACAACACCTTTTGAAGAATCGGCAGATGTTGTAATAACATAGGTTTCTGTGAAATTCTTGCCTGTTGCAAAGAGTGAATTTGCTCTATCAATAAGAGTTTTCATTTGTCCTGACATTTCATAATAATAAACAGGAGTTGCCCAAACGATAACATCTGCTTCTTTCATTTTTGAAGTTATTTCATTTGCATCATCATTTATTACACATTTGCCTAATTTTTGACAAGCAAGGCAACCTTTACAGAAATTGATTACTTTATCTTTTAAAGTTACAAATTCAACTTCATGCCCTGCATCTTTTGCACCACATTCTGTTTCTCTTGCAAGAATTTCAGAATTAGCATTTGGTCTTAAACTTGTTGATATAATTAAAACTTTTTTACCCATAATTCACCTCTATTTCAAATTCTCTTTATAAAAACTCTCTATTTTATCAAACGGAATGGCATTTTTATCGCCGCCGTCATACAAATCAACATGGTTTACACCTTTTACTATAAAGAGTTCTTTGTTGTCGCCTTTTAATTTATGATAAGCAGTTTCACCAAAGTATCTTGAGTGTGCATTTTCGCCATGAACAATTAAAACAGGAGTTCTGATTTCATCTGCATATTGCAAAATAGGCTGATTTATTAAAGACAATGCTGATGTCGTATTCCACTTGCCGTTTGAATTTATTGAACGGGTATGGAAGCCTCTTTTAGTCTTATAATATCCCCAATAATCTTTTACAAATTGAGGTTCATTTCCTGTTAATTTTTCAGGTAAACCGTCAGCACCTTTGTATGTACCGTTCTTGAAATCCTCTGTTCTTTGTTTATTGAGGTTTTGTTTCATTTCATAACGAGCGTTTTTATCAACCGAGTCGTTATAACCTTTAGCAGAAACTCTTGTCATATCGTACATTGTAATTGCAGTTGTTGCTTTAATTCTTGTATCAATTGCAGCAGCGTTTATTGCAAAACCTCCAAAACCGCAAATTCCTAAAATACCTATTCTATCAGGGTTTACATTTTTATTGTTGCTTAAATAATCAACTGCGGCAGAGAAATCTTCCGTATTAATATCAGGACTTGCAACATGTCTTGGTGTTCCTTTGCTTTCACCTGTATAACTCGGGTCAAATGCAAGGGTAATAAACCCACGTTCAGCAAGAGTTTGAGCATATAGTCCTGATGATTGTTCTTTTACTGCTCCAAAGGGACCTGATATAGCAACAGCAGGAAGTTTATCCTCTTTGTTCATTGTCTTCGGGGTGTACAGGTCACCAACTAGTTCAATCCCGAATCTGTTTTTAAACGTAACACGCTCAACATTAACTTTATCGGATTTAGGAAAAACCTTATCCCACTTGCAATTACAACTCTTTGCACTTGCCATATTAATACATCCAAAGATTAACAAAACTGCTAAACAACCTAATAAAATATGCTTAAACATTAATTACTCCTTTACTTTCCTCATTATTTTTGCAGGAACGCCTGCGACTACAGTATTTTCTGGAACATCATGCGTTACAACTGCATTTGCCCCGATTATTGCACCATTACCTATTGTTATACCCTGTAAAATTGTAACATTAGAACCTATCCAAACATTGTCACCAATTTTAATCGGTTTTGGATAAATATATTGTCTGAACTGAGGTCTTTCATCATGGTTTAATGTTGCAAGCGTTACATTATGCCCGATTAAAACTCCGTTTCCGATTTCAATTCCACCTTGGTCTTGGAATTTACAGCAGGCATTTATAAAAACATTTTTACCAACTTTTATATTCTTTCCGCAATCTGTATGGAAAGGCGGAAAAAGTCTGAATGATTTATCAACTTTTCTTCCTGTGAGTTCTGAAAATAATTCAACAATTTCTTCAGGGGTATGGTACTTGTTGTTTATTTCCATAGTGACTTTCAATGCTTCCTGACTCAATATATTGAAAGTCTTAAGCATCTCATCTTCAACAATATTCCCTGTTGCCATTATTTTGCGAAATTCATCTAAATCAACATCTAGCATGTTCTGATAATAGCATAAACATACATTGCCCACTTAAAATATTTATGCTACCATTTTGAGTGAAGACATGAGATTACATATCTTTAGGGCAACTGGGGTATCTTTCAAATGTTCGGAATATCTTTTAAAGAGTTCGAACCTTGCAACATCAACCCAAAGTTAAAAAGCGGTGTTTTTTCCTGCCAAATTTTGAATAATAAAGTTGTTATTGCGCAAGTATGAACAACCTACAGGCTATTTTTCCAAAAAATTATACACATCCGGATCTACTCTAAGCTTCTGGTTATAGTTAATCATTTTTGTTTCATTATTTACTGTTACACTGGCAGAAGTAGGAGCAATATTTTCATCATCTCCATACTTAAACTGTAATTTTGTACCATTACCATCGTCATAACTCTGTATATATGTAAAATAACCATCAGACGCAGGTACCGTATGTGTAGTAGTATTTCTCCAAAAGACCCTGTCTAGTTCCAGCGTCTCACCAGTTTTGCCATTTGTCATATGCCCCCTGTCATATTTCCAATCTCCCAGCGTAAAAGAGTCTCCATCACCCATGCAACGTAAACGACTAAAATCAGAAGCCGGTATTCCTGTCATCCTTGTAAACATTTTACACCCACTACCATAATCGTGCGTTTTATCTACACATTGTTCAAGCATCAAAACAGCCTGCACCACGGATAATGGCTTTCCGGTTGATTTATTTATACCTACTGATAACTTATCCTTCAAGGCAAGCATAACTTCATCTATATCATTACTCTGCACCTTATCTGCAAAAGATTTTCTCCTGTTATACTTTGAAGTATCAATAGTTTCAATTCTTTTGCGCAATTCACTTTTGGGAACTAAATTCCGAATTATAGTATTCACTTCTTTATCTGTAGCTTGCTCTAAACCACTATTCCCGTCTATTTCAAGATTTGTATCAAATTTGAACTGGTTATTTTCAAGTTTTGCATCTGCTAATGAATATAATACTCTTAATTCTTCTCTTGAAACTGTTTTTCCATCTCCATCCATTCTTGCTATATCGTTAAATCTTTTTTCTGCTGCTTCTGACAGATTATTAAATATAGAATTATCATGCAGTTTATCAGCGGAAATAGTTTTTTATTGCCTAAAATTAAATCAATCTTTTTGTCCAGAGCATTTTGATACTCTTTATCCTGTATTGTATTTATCCACTCTTTACCACTTCCACTGCCATTAACACCCTCTACCATATTAGTGCTCCTTTCTAGTAATTATCTTTTGTATAACGTATATATCGGAATATTTTTTTTAAGCTTTAGTCTTTTTCAAAAATTTGTAACAATTTTTTATATTTAATACGTACAATCAATAAAATTACATATTTTACATTTATAAATGTGCATGTTAATTTATAAGTAATTGGAGTTGAGAATGTTAAAAAATATATCAGAAGAAAAAAAGATTTTTATAATTTTTTTATTTGCACATTTTTTAATATGGAGTTTGATAGGAACAATAAGATTAGTTTTGCCCACAGATACACTTGAAGGTATCTGGTGGGGAAGTTTGTTTTCTTTTGGAAATCCGAAACACCCGCCACTTGCAGGCTGGATTTCTTATTTTGTTTATAACACATTCAAATCCGATATGTCACTTTATTTCGTAAGTCAGGCTTTTATTGTCGGAGGACTTATATATACTTATAAACTTGCAAAATTTTTCCTGGAACCGAAACAGGCAATGCTGTCTGTTGTAATCTTAGAAGGCTGCTGGATTTATTCTTATATTACCGGATACTACGGCTTCAACCCTGATGTTGTATTATTATTTACACTTCCTATGGTTACTTATTATTTCTACCGTTGTATGAGTTATAGCAAATGTTATGATTGGATAATGCTCGGAACATCTGTCGGAATAAGTTTTATGGGCAAATATCAAACAGTGTTCCTACTATTGGGTATGTTTATTTGGGCTGCAATATTTAATCGCAAAGTGTTCAGAAATAAGTTATTCTATGTATCTGTAATAATTGCATTTATTATATTTTTGCCTCATCTTATATGGCTGATAGAAAATAATTTTATGCCGCTATCATACTATGAAGCCAAACTTGAAACATTTGAATGGTTTGGACATATACTTGAACCAATATCTTTTATTTTAATGCAAATATCACTCATTGCCGGAGTTGCATTTATTTTTGCATTAAACAAATTTATTGATAAATCAAAATTTCATTTAACAAAAAATATTGATAAAAGAGGGTGGTTTTTACTGATTTTAACACTTACACCTCTAATTGCCCAAGTCATAATGGCCGTAATAAGCGGAGGCAATGTAAGACCTCAATGGGGATTTGTATATTGGTACATGACAGGTATAATCCTGTTTTACTTTTTACCATGGCAAATTAGTGATAAAGGATTTAGCAATACCGTAAAAACATCATACATAGTTATGCTGATAATATTTTTAGCATTTGGAACAATGCTGACTATTGAAAAAAGCTACAGAAGCCGCTACCCTGTAGCAACCGTATGGAATGATTTTCAGCAAATGTGGCAAAAGGAATTTCACTCTCCAATAAAATATGTCAGCGGACTTATAGATTTTTCATACCCTATAACAATTTACGGCAACCCAAAATCTATTAACCTTATGGATATTCCGGTTGAGAAGAACATATGGATAGACTTAAAAGATGTCGAAAAACATGGTGTATTAATTTTAATTAAACATGAGGATGAAATTGAGGGATTTACGAAAAAAGCTTGTCCAAACCTTGCCCCAAATACTAAAATTATTCCAAAAGAATACAAGTTTACTTTGACCAATGCTTTGGGACAAAGTAGAGAATATCATATGTATTATTTCTTTATACCTCCAAGAAAAATATAATATCAATAAAAAAGGAACCTTATCAGGTTCCATTATGTAGTAGGGGAAAAGGAGGAAATTTATTATTGTTTAGTTACATGATATTTATCGGATTATTTTTTTAGAACTTTAATATTTTATGTAATTTGTTAAGATTTTGTTACAAATATAAAAATAAAGGCGGACAATATATATTGTCCGCCTTGTATAATCGCATATCGTACTATTCTTTCGTATATTCTGCATCAATTACATCGTCATCATTATTTGATGAAGAATCAGATGATGATGAATCAGTTTGAGCACTTTCACTTTGAGCTGAAGCACCTTCTTTTTGTACTGCTTCATATGCCTTTTGAGAAACTGCAAACATCGTTTGCTGCAATTCATCAGATAATTTCTTTAATTCATCCGTTGATTTGTTTTCTTTTAAAGCATTTTCCAAAGCAGTTTTTTGTTCTTCTAATTTTGATTTATCTGCTGCATCAATTTTACCTTCAAAATCTTTCATTACACGTTCAGCAGATGCAACCATTGAAGATGCATTGTTTTTGATTTCTGCTTCTTCTTTTTTCTTCTTATCATCAGCTGCATTAGCTTCAGCTTCTTTAACCATTCTGTCAATATCCTGTTCAGAAAGGTTAGAAGAATTTGTAATTGTGATTTTTTGTTCTTTGTTAGTAGCTTTATCTTTCGCAGAAACATTAACGATACCGTTAGCATCTATATCAAATGTAACTTCGATTTGAGGAATGCCTCTCATTGCAGGAGCGATACCTTCAAGTCTGAACATACCCAATGATTTGTTATCTTTAGCCATTGGTCTTTCACCCTGAAGAACCTGAATATCAACGGCTGTCTGATTATTCTCTGCAGTTGAGAATACCTGTGATTTTGAAACAGGTATTGTTGTGTTTCTAGGAACTAACGGAGTCATAACACCGCCTAATGTTTCAATACCTAATGTTAATGGAGTTACATCAAGTAAGACGATATCTTTAACTTCACCTGCCAATACACCTGCCTGAACTGCAGCACCAACTGCAACAACTTCATCAGGGTTTACTGATTGGTTAGGTTCTTTACCTGTGTATTCTTTAACTAATTTTTGAACAGCCGGAATTCTTGAAGAACCACCAACTAATACAACTTCGTTAATATCGGATTTTGAAATTCCTGCATCCTGAATAGCCTGTTCAACAGGTTTTTTACATCTTTCTAACAAATCGTAAGATAACTCTTCAAATTTTGCTCTTGTCAAATTCAAATCTAAGTGTTTAGGACCGTTTGCATCAGCGGTAATGAATGGTAAATTAATATTTGTTTCAAATACAGATGATAATTCACATTTAGCTTTTTCAGCTGCTTCTTTAACACGCTGCATAGCTTGTCTGTCACCTGTCAGATCAATACCTTCCTGTTTTTTGAATTCTTCACAAATCCAATCCATAACTTTTTGGTCAAAATCGTCACCACCTAAGTGAGTATCACCGGAAGTTGATAATACTTCGTGAACACCATCACCTATTTCAAGAACTGAAACATCAAATGTACCACCACCTAAGTCGAATACCAAAACTTTTTCAGCCTTATCTTTTTCTAAACCGTAAGCTAATGCTGCGGCAGTTGGTTCGTTTACAATACGAAGTACATCTAATCCCGCGATTTTACCGGCATCTTTTGTTGCCTGTCTTTGAGCATCGTTAAAATATGCAGGAACTGTAATAACCGCAGATGTAACTTTTTCTCCCAAGTAAGATGATGCATCATCAGCTAATTTTCTCAAAATCATTGATGAAATTTCTTGAGGGGTGTAATCTTTTCCGTCAATATTGACTTTATAATTTTCACCCATGTGACGTTTAATAGATGCGATTGTTTTATCAGGGTTAACAATAGCCTGACGTTTAGCCAATTGTCCGACTAATCTTTCACCTGTTTTTGAAAAACCAACGATAGAAGGAGTTGTTCTTGAACCTTCCGCGTTAGCGATAACGGTAGGTTTTCCACCTTCCATAACTGCGACTACTGAGTTTGTTGTTCCCAAGTCAATACCAATTGTTTTTGCCATAATATTTATCTCCTTTTTATTAAATTTACATGACTATATCTTATACTAATGTTATAACATCGCTTTTTTCAATTTCTGAAAAAATAAACAAAAAATTAACATTTCATCTTCATACAATGTTTAATATGAATAAATGATGATTTTTTTTTAATAATAATTATAATATTAGTATGAAAAAATGGGTTTTAGTGACTTTAATAACAGGCATTGTATTGTTTCAATGTAATTTATATGCTTTTGGCAAAAGCAAGCTCCCTGTTGAAGGTAAAGGTTATGTCGGGACACTACCTGTTTTAACAAGGAATTACGGTTCAAATGAAGAAGCAACTGACAAAACTCCTGCGTCTGTTTCGCCTATCCCCGCAAAAGATTTTAATTCCGAAAGAGAAATAAAACCCGCGCCTATTGAAGATCCTTCTTTTGTTAATATTATTTTGAAAACAGAAAAATCTTCAAAATATGTAAATGATTTAAATGAATTAATTCCGATTCTTGAAGAAATTTATGACATGATTGATGATAATAAAAATGTCCAGATTTTCAATGCAAAAGTTTTTTATTTTAATAAAAGTGTAGATTATTTCAGAGATAAATACGCAAATAAACCTGAAGGTCAGTTTATTTCATACAAAAGATTACTGGAATTGAATACTCATTCACGTTCTATTGCATTGCTCAGAGCTGAAGCAGAAAAATATAATCCGTATCTGTCGTACGGAAGCGAAGGCTATATTTATAACCCAACAAATATACAACAACAACTCGGATTTTTAAAAAATGAAATCAGACAGACAATATTGCTGTTAAGGGAATCTAATTAGCACAATTACAAATCTCTGTGATTAAACTTTTTAATCCCTTTGGCATAATCATCAACTATCTGACCTTTTCCATATAATTTGTATTTATATATAGTTAAACCTTCAAGCCCGACAGGTCCTCTTGCGTGAGTTTTATTTGTCGAAATTCCGACTTCTGCTCCAAAGCCGTAGCGAAAACCATCAGCAAATCTTGTTGAAGCATTCAGATAAACTCCTGCGCTATCAACTTCATTCATAAATTTTTCAGCATTAGCTAAGTCATTTGTTATAATACAGTCTGTATGCCCTGAACCGTATGTATTTATATGTTCTATGGCTTTTTCTGTATTATCAACAATTTTAACCGATAAAATTTTATCTCCATACTCAATATCCCAGCTTTCAGGTTCCATTTCAAGTTTAATTTCTTCCAGTTGCAAAGCTGCCAAAAGTTCATCTTTTTTATCAAAATCCTTGTGTATCAATAGAGTTTCTACCGCGTTACATGCACTTGGATATTGAGTTTTTGCATCTACTGTAATTTTAATTGCATCATCAATATACGCACTTTTATCCACAAAAATATGACAAATACCGCTGGCATGCCCTAGTACAGGAATATTTGTATTCTCTTTTATATATTTAACAAGTTTATTGCCGCCTCGCGGAATTATTAAATTAATATACTCATCACATTTTAACATTTGTGAAATATCATCATGAGAAAATACCTGCTGAATTACATTATCAGGGAATTTTTCGACATCTGACAACGCATTATGAATTATTTCCATAATTTTTTTATTGGTATTAACGGATTCTTTCCCGCCTTTTAAAATAACCGCATTTGAAGACTTGATTGCAAGAGATGATATTTGAGATATAACATCAGGTCTTGCTTCAAAAATTATTCCTAAAACCCCGATAGGGCAAGATACTTTTTCTAAAATCAAATCTTTATCCAGTTCTCTTTTGAGTAAAATTTTTCCGATCGGATCTTCAAGATTTGTAATATCACGAACTCCCTGAACCATATCTCTCATTTTGTTTTCATCTAACTTCAAACGATTAAATGTAGATTTTGAAATTTCACCTTCTTCTACAAAAGGCAAAGCGTTTTCTAAATCAGCTTTATTTGCGGCAAATATTTCTGATTTATGTTCTTCAAGAGCATTCGCAAGCGCATTCAGTGCTTTATTTTTTATATCAACATCTAATCCCGCAATCTTTAAAGATGATTCTTTTGCATTTTTTGCAATATTAACAAAATCCATTTGTTTTCTCCTTGCTAAATATAAATTATTTTATCACAATTAAACAATAATAAATATTTGCGAAAAAATTTTTTCAATGTTATTATAAATAAGAAGGGAGTAATATGGAACACTGGGTTTATACGGTTTCAATATTAAATCATCAGTTGTCTTTTAATGTTGATACAATACTGACAATGTGGATTACAATGATTTTGCTAATCGTGCTTGCGTATTTTACAACAAGAAAGCTTGAGATGGTTCCTTCAAAATTGCAATTGGTTGGTGAAGGTCTTATAAAGTATTTTAATAATACCGCTAAAACAAGCATGGGAGATGATAATGCGCAAAAACATATAGCAATCATTTTGACATTGTTTATGTTTATTTTGACTGCAAATCTTTTCGGGCAATTACCTTTAAGACTTATACATTTGACAAGCGGAGAACTGGCATCTCCGAATAATGATATAAATATGACTGCAGCAATGGCCATTGTTGTGTCGATTTATTATATATACTACGGTGTAAAAAAGAATGGCTTTAAATTCTTTTTTAAAGGTTTTGGTATTGACGGAATAATAATAACTCTGGTTGATACATTAGAGTTATTTGTCAGACCGTTTTCTCTGGCTTTGCGACTTTTTGCAAATATTTTAGCAGGAGAGTTGCTTGTTGCTACATTTTTAGGACTTTTTTCAGTCATATTACCATTACCATTTATGTTGTTTGAAATTTTTGTGGCATTGATACAGGCTCTTGTATTCACTCTGCTTTCAACAACATATATATCTATGGCAATTACGGAAGAATAATAAAATACAAATAAACATAAGGAGAAAAAATTATGGCAGTTGAACAAACATTAGATTTAGCAAAATTAGGTGCAGGTATTGCAATCGGTTTTGGCGCAATCGGTGGAGGCTTGGGCTTAGGTATTGCAACAAAAGGTGTATTAGATGCAATCGCAAGACAACCTGAAATTAAAGGAGAAGCATTTAAAAACTTTATTATTGGTGCAGGTTTAGCAGAAGCTACAGCTATTTACGCTTTATTCATTGCAATTATGTTGGTATTTAAGTAAGGTGTAAATTTAATGATTGAATTTAATGCTACATTATTAGTTGCAATGCTTAGTTTTGTTGTGTTTATGTTTATCATGAATGCAATATTTTATCGTCCGATTCTTTCAATAATAAAAAAAAGAGAGGACTATATCAATTCAAATTATAATGATGCGAAAAATATTGCTCAAAATGCACAGGAAATAACTGACGAATATAATGAAAAACTTGAATTATCAAAGAACGAAGCAAGAAAACAAACCGCATTAAAAATTGAGCAGGTGCAAAAAGATGAATTTGCCAAAATACAAAAGGCAAAAGACGAATCTAAGATTGAAATTCAGTCAAAAAAAGAAGCTTTAGAACAAGATAAAAATGAACTAAAAGAAAAAGTAGATTCAGAAGTTGTAAAATCACTGGCTTCGGATATTACTTATAAAATAACCGGAAAATATTATGGATAATATTATTTCACTATTTGAATATTTGGCAAAATCAAATACCATTAATTTTTTAATTATGGCATATATTTTATATTGGATTGTAAAAAAAATCGATATAAAATCTATGTTTGAAAAATCTGTAAAGAATATTCAAGATTCCATAAAGCAATCTGAAACAGAAAAAGAAAATTCAAAAAATCTTCTTCAAGATGCAAAAAACACAATGGATAAATTGCCAAAACAAATTGAAGAAATAGAAAAATTCAATGAACAAAAAACTGAGACATTCAAAAAACAATTAGAAGAATCTTCTGATGCTGCAATTAAAAATATAAGCAAAAATATCGAAAAAGTATTTGCGATTGAAGAAAAGAAAATTTCAAATGAAATAACATCAGAAACAGTTTCCGGTTCTATAGAACAATCAAAACAAAACATAATTGAAATGCTGAAAAATAAGCCGGAATTGCATTACAAGTTAATTGAAAAAAGCTTAGATGAACTTGACAGGGTACAGTTATAATGGACAAAAATAAAATTTCACTAATATCAAAAAATTATGCAAATGCTTTGATAGAAATTTCAAAGCAGGATGATTCTTTTGAAAATTTTAAAACCCAGTTACAACAAGTATCAGATACAATTAACTCAAGTAATGACTTAAAACTTGTAATGGATAATTCATCGGTTTCTTACATTAATAAAATAGAAATTATTGAAAATATTTTTAAAGATAAGATTGATTTAAGAATTTTAAATTTGTTAAAAATTCTTATTGAGAAAAACAGATTTGATGAATTCGACTCCATTACTCAGGCTTATTGTGAAATAGCCGATAATTTCGAAAGAAAAAAAGATGTAGAAATAATATCTTCAGTGGAGCTTGAAATAGATATCAAAGGAAAAATTTTAAATAAACTGGAGCAAAAACTCCACAGTGAAGTAATGCCTCGTTGGACAGTTGATGAAAGTCTTATCGGGGGCTTGGTATTCAAATTTGGTGACGTTGTAATAGATACAAGCATCAAATCTAAATTAGAAAACTTAAGTAAATACATGTTGAGGTAAAAAATATGGCATTAATACAACCTGATGAAATCAGTTCAATTATTAAAAGTAAAATTGAAAATTACGAGTTACAAACCGAAGTCTCAAATACAGGCAGTGTACTTGAAGTCGGCGACGGGATTGCGCGTATATATGGTTTGCGTAATGTAATGGCAAATGAATTGGTGCAGTTTGAAGACGGACATTCTACTTTGGGTATCGCAATGAACCTTGAAGAAGATAATGTAGGTGTCGTAATTTTAGGTGAATATACGGATATAAAAGAAGGAACTATAGTAAAAACTACAGGCAAAATTGCATCAGTTCCGGTAGGGGAAGGACTTATAGGGAGAATCGTTGATCCTACAGGTGCAGTATTAGATGGGAAAGGGGATTATTCATATGAAAAAACTCGTCCAATCGAAAGAGTTGCTCCCGGGATTGTAACAAGACGTTCTGTTTATCAGCCATTACAAACAGGTTTAACAGCGATAGATGCGCTAACACCTATCGGCAGAGGACAAAGAGAATTGATTATCGGCGACAGACAAACAGGCAAAACTGCAATTGCGATTGATACAATAATCAATCAAAAAGGCAAAGATGTAATTTGTATTTATGTCGCAATCGGACAAAAAGCATCTACTGTTGCACATTTAGCCAAGACTTTGGAAGAATACGGTGCAATGGAATATACAATAATTGTTTCATCTACGGCTGATGAATCAGCTCCGTTACAATATATTGCGCCGTTTTCAGGTGTTACAATCGGGGAAGAATTTATGGAACAGGGCAAAGATGTTTTGATTGTATATGATGATTTGTCAAAACATGCGCAAGCCTACCGTGCAATGAGTTTGCTTCTTAAAAGACCGCCGGGACGTGAAGCTTATCCTGGAGATGTATTCTACCTGCATTCAAGACTTTTAGAACGAGCAGTAAAATTAAATGATGAATTGGGCGGCGGAAGTATTACCGCGTTACCAATTATTGAAACTCAGGCAGGTGATGTTTCAGCATATATTCCGACTAACGTAATTTCAATTACTGACGGTCAGATTTTCCTTGAAAGTGATGCCTTCAATTCAGGTATCAGACCGGCTATCAATGCAGGTATTTCTGTTTCCCGTGTTGGTGGTGCTGCCCAAACTAAAGGTATTAAACAAGTTGCAGGGACATTAAGACTTGCATTAGCTCAATATCGTGAACTTGAAGCATTTGCTCAGTTTGCTTCAGATCTTGATGCTGCAACTAAAAAACAACTTTTGAGAGGTGAAAAATTAACAGAAGTATTGAAACAACTTCAATATAATCCGCTCAGCGTTGCTCAGCAGGTTTCAATCTTATTTGCAGCTAATGAAGGCATTTTAGATGATATTGATAATCAGAAAATTCAAAAATTCAAAAAAGATTGGTTCATCTATTTTGATGCAAATATGCAGGAGCTGTCTCAAAGACTAAATGAAGGTGCAGCACTTTCTGATGAGGATAAAAAACTTCTTAAAGAAGCGTTGGAATCTTTCAAAACAACTTTTTAATCTGGTAAGGTAAATAAAATGGCAAGTTTAAAGGACATAAAAAAGAGAATAACAAGCGTTCAGAGTACAAAGAAAATTACGCGTGCAATGAAAATGGTTGCCGCTGCGAAAGTCCGCAGCTCGGAAACGGCAGTTAAAGCTTCTCGTCCTTATGCGTCTGAACTTTACCACATGTTTCAAAAACTTCTCAATTCCGTTGGAGAATTTAGTTCTGAATCACTAAAAATAAAAAGAGCCATAGATAATTATCCAAAACTTCTTGAAAGAAGGGATGTAAAGTCAGTTGGAATCTTTTTACTGACATCTAATAAAGGTCTTGCAGGGGCTTATAGTGCCAATGTTGTAAAAGCAGCATTAAAACGTATAAAAGAACTGAAAGAACAAGGTCTGGAGGTCAAAGTATTTGTTGCAGGTCAAAAGGGTGTATCGATTTTGCGCAAGCGTCTTTTGGCTTTGGGATGTAATATTGAAAAAAAATATTTTTCCGTTATGGAAAATCCTGATGCGATGGAAGCAAGAGATATTGCCGAAGATATGGCAGAATATTATGTAAATAATAAAATCGACAAAATAGAAATTATAACTACACGATTTAAAAATATGGTAAGTTATAGCGTTGATACATGGGAAGTTTTACCTCTTGAAGGGGTAAAAGATAACCACGAAAGAATAACCGATAACGTGATTGAGCCATTGATGGAATTTACTCCTGACATGCACCATATTTTACAAAAGGTTGTTCCAATGTATATAACAAACACCTTTTATCAGGCACTACTTGAAGCTAGAGCAAGTGAACTCGCATCACGAATGACTGCAATGTCTGCAGCGACTACTAATGCTGAAAAAATTATTCACAACTTATCTATTGAATACAATAAACTTCGACAATCTGCGATTACAAATGAGATTATTGAAGTTATAAATGGTGCAAATTCCCAGATGAATTAGATAACAAAAAAGCCGGATGCCTATACATCCGGCTTTTTGCTTACTTATTAAAAATAATTTTATCATTATCGATATCTATTTTAATATTATCGCCTTTAACAAATTCCTGAGCCAGAATTTTCTTTGACAACGGATTTTCAATTAATTGACGAATAACTCTTTTTAATGGTCTAGCGCCATAAACAGGATTAAACCCTTGAGTTGCAAGATATTCTTTGGCTTCATCACTTATTTCAAAGGTCAATTCCTGATCTTTTAAAAGATTTCTCAAATAATTCATCTGAATATCGACAATTTTACTTAACTGCTGTAAATTCAAAGCTTTAAAGAATATAGTTTCATCAATTCTGTTTAGAAATTCAGGTTTGAATTTCTGTCTCAGAACTTCAAGAACCTGTTCTTTCGTATCATTGAATTTTTCAGGAGAAACCATTGAATTTAGAGTATTTTCTAATATTATGTCAGAACCTATATTACTTGTCATAATAATCAGAGTATTTTTAAAATCAATAGTTCTTCCTTTAGAATCTGTCAGACGACCGTCATCAAAAATCTGAAGCATGATATTAAATACATCAGGATGAGCCTTTTCAATTTCGTCAAAAAGAACAACAGAATAAGGTTTACGTCTTACGGCTTCTGTCAATTGTCCGCCTTCTTCGTAACCGACATATCCCGGAGGCGCACCAACAAGACGTGCAACGTTATGTTTTTCCATATATTCTGACATATCAATTCTTATAAGTGCATCTTCGTCATTAAACATAAATTCTGCCAGTGATTTTGCAAGTTCGGTTTTACCAACCCCTGTAGGGCCTAAAAACAGGAATGTCCCGATTGGGCGTTTTGGATCTTTTAATCCGGAACGTGCGCGGCGTATTGCATCTGATACCGTATCAACTGCTTCTTCCTGACCAATCAGGCGTTTGTGCAAAACATCTTCCATATGGAGAAGTTTATCCATCTCAGACTCAACAAGCTTTGTTACAGGTATCCCTGTCCATTTTGAAACAACTTCATCAATGTCAGAGGCTTCAACTTCTTCTTTTAATAATTTATTTTCTGTTTTTTCTTTATTTTCACAAGCCTTTAACTGTTTTTGAAGTTCAAGTAATTTCCCGTACTTTAACTCTGCTGCGCGCTGCAAATCTGTGTTTCGTTCGGCATCTTCGATTTCAATATTAATTTTATTAATTTGATCTTTAATATCAGCTTCCGAAGTAATAGAAGATTTTTCTTTTTCCCATTGAGCCTGCAATACATCGATTTTGCCCTGTAAATCGGCAACTTTTTTATTTATATTTTCAATCTTTGCTCTGGATTCTTCATTTTCTTCTTTTTTAAGAGCTTCACGTTCAATTTCTAATTGCATTTTCTGACGGGTCATAGCATCAATTTCTTCAGGCATTGAATCAATTTGAATACGCAGCGAACTTGCCGCTTCATCAATCAAATCAATCGCTTTATCAGGTAAAAACCTGTCTGTAATATATCTGTCAGATAACTTTGCGGCCTCGATAATTGCGGAATCCAAAATTCGGATACCGTGATGAACTTCATATTTTTCTTTTAAACCTCTTAGAATACTTATTGTATCTTCAACAGACGGTTCTTCAACCAAAACAGGCTGAAAACGTCGTTCTAAAGCAGGATCTTTTTCTATATACTTTCTGTATTCATTAATAGTTGTCGCACCGATAGTTCTCAAAACACCTCTTGCAAGCATTGGTTTTAATAAATTGCCGGCATCCATAGAACCTTCAGTTGCACCCGCTCCAACAACCGTATGCAGTTCATCAATAAACATTACGATTTCACCGTTTGAGTCTTCTACTTCTTTTAAAACAGCCTTTAATCGTTCTTCAAATTCTCCGCGGTATTTTGCCCCTGCAACTAATGCACCTAAATCAAGCGAAATCAGTTTTACATCTTTAAGACTTTCAGGTACGTCTCCGCGAACAATACGCTGAGCTAACCCTTCAATTATAGCCGTTTTACCAACTCCGGGTTCACCGATAAGGACAGGATTATTCTTTGTCCTGCGGTTTAATACCTGCATAATTCTTCTTACTTCTTCATCACGACCAATTACGGGGTCTAATTTACCCTTACGGGCACGTTCTGTAAGGTCGGTTGAATATTTTTCCAAAGCTTTCATATTTTCTTCTGCATTTTTATTATCCACTTTTTTATTACCTCTTATTTTTTTCATTACACTCAAAATTTTTGATGAATTTATTCCAAAACTTTCCAAAGTTGCTTTAATACTCGAATTCTCAAGGTTTACCATCCCAAGCAAAATTGCTTCAATCCCTACAAATTTATCTTTTAATTTTTCACTTTCCGAAATAGCAAGTTCTAATAACCTGCCTGTATCTGTAGATAAATAAATTCCCTGAGGATTAACAGGGCTTGAAAGTTTTGGCAGACTTTCGACTTTCTCAACAATTTTATTTATAAAATTTTGATTAAGCAGTTTTAATTCAGTCAAATAATCTTTAATCAGTCCATTATCTTTAATCATTGCAAGCATTATGTGTTCGGGTTCAATTTGAGAATTTTTATAAGAACTCATTAAATTACTTGCGGAAGATAAAATTTCCTGAGAATAATTTGTAAACTTGTCAAAATCTAACATTAAACATCAACTCCATTCTTGTGAAATTTTTATCGGCATTGCAATACCGACTTACACTATTAGTTTAACGTTATTTTTGTTAAAGTCATTTTAAATTAATTTTTATTTAACAATTATATTTTTAACTTTTTTATCTGGCGGTATTTGTTGACGAGTTTTTTCCACTTGTAACGTTTACTTGTATATTTTTCGCGTAACTTACCAAACGTAATACTTGAAAGAAATTTATAAAAATAATATTTTGAGATAATATGTTTTTTTCTTGCCAGAATACTTGACTTAAACAAGGTATTTTCGTAAATAATTTCCTCATAGAATGGAGATTTACGTGCATATTTCCAAAAGATATCCGCTTTATCTATTTTCGGATAAATCCAAGGTTTTACTTCTGTAGTATAATGAATAATTTTAAAATTATCTTTTGTATACGCGAAATCACGGTAATCTTTTTGGTTAAGCTGCTTTAAGTAATAAATAGGACAACAAGCCATCATTCCATTTTCATAGTTCCAAGTTTTATCAATCATTAATTTATTTTTTGCAAATATGACATTTAAAATATCTTGATCGGGATATTTTAACCCTGAAATATGTAATGCCGATATGATTTTTTTAGTATAATCTTCAATATTAATATTATCATTATTAAATAACATTATACCTGAGTTGAAATATTGTTCTGGTTCTTCAAGTTTCAGAGTACTTTTCATAAATTTTTCATGTTTTCGGTTTTTTTCTGTTTTTAGTATTCGTGTTACAGAGTCATAAGTGACAGCAACTTGTTTACCGCAAAAATCAATGTTGAAAAGCTCTTTTAAGTCGTTAATTATACATACATCTGAATCAATATACAAAACTCTTTTATAGTTGTTCATTAATAACGGTATAAATATTCTATAATACATACTTATACTCCAATTTAATATTGGAGGGAATTTTAAATTTTTAAATTTTCTTTTTAAACTGCTATTGATATCAAAAAATCGTAAACTAAAATTTTGCGGAAGCATTTCTATAAGGCGTTCTTTATTTACGCTTGTGATATCATTTTCAAAAACAACAATATCGTATAATAAATTTCTATCCGCATTTTCAATCAATGATTGAAGTGCAACTCCAAAATATTTACAAAAGTTATTATCAGGTGCAAATACTGCAGTAATAACATTATCCCCTTCATAAACAGGCTCTATAGTATCACCTGAAATATCATACTTGCTCTCATATAATAATCTTTCCATTTGCCACATCCATCTTGTTTATATTGTATCACTTTAACAATACTTCAAATATATTGTTCACAAAATAATTATTAATGCAAAACATAGTTTGTCAAGTTTTAAATATCTAACGGTATGATGACTATATAGCAATTATATTAATAAATTTAACGATTATTTAATAATTAACAAAAAACAATAAAAAAAAGGCAGGTAAAACTGCCTGTAAACGAAATTATAAGTTAAGTCTTTGTTTTAAATTTAATTTTTATTCCGAAAATGTTAATTACACTATGTTTTTGTAATTTTTGATAATATACTTTATCCTGTTTTTTCAACGCATCAAATTCTTTCAGTTTACTAGTATTACTATGCAGATGTAATATATTTGAATTTCTTATAGCGTAATTTGCTTTTCTATTCTTTATCCCCTTATCGAATAAGTAATCATCCCCATACCATATTTTCATTTCCTTGGGAATTTCGTCATATTGATTTTTTTGAAAAAATATAGCGCATCCCCAGCATAATGGTCTTAATACTACATTTACAAACTCCAAATTCGCGTTAGAAGGATATCTGATAAAGTCTTGCGGCGACGACTTTGGAATTGTATCTAACCCAATATATCCAATTCCATTATGACTTTTCATAAAATCCAGCAACTGATTAAAAAAATTAGTGGGCAAGATTAAATCATCATTTAGTAAACCAATATATTTATATCGTGCATATTTTACACCCAAATTCCACGCGGGATTTACAAAAATATTTTTATTTTGACTAATAACTCTGATTTTACTTGATTCATATCTGGTTTCTTGCTGTGAATTATCAATTATTATCACTTCTCCTATTAATTCATTTAAAACAAGTTCATCTAATAACATATCCAATACACGTACATTTTTTTTCATTGTAGGTATAATAATTGAAAATTTTTCATTGACATTTTGGTCAGAAACATTTTTTATTTCTGAAACTCTTTTATAAAAATCTCCCATATCGATTGCCTGATAGCCTATTTCAGAGCATCTGTAAGCTAAAAGTGCTGCGACCTCCCCACATTCTAAGTATATTAAACTATCTTTTGGATATAATAATATTTCATTTAATATTCTGTCGTATTCGCTGTAACAGCCCTTTTGAGGTATATAAACAAAGTATTTATTTTTTACATTTGAAAATAAATTATATATATCATTTTTTACTAAAGAATTTTTGCTGATGACAAAAACTATATCTCTATCCGACCATATGTTTTTTATCATCGATACATTATTTTTATTTAAACCTACTATATCATCACTTAATTTTTTAAATGATAATTCTTTAATGCGAATTTTATTAATTATACTTTTTTTAAATGCATATGCATCCCCATAATAATCAAAAGTATTAAATTTTATATTTTCATAAATACATTTAATGAATTTTAAATAATACCAACAAAACCATCTATCCGTTTCATTATAAAGACCAAAAGTATTTATTCCGATTAAACACCTGTTATTGCTTCCTTTTTTACATATATCTCTTAAAGCCTTGGCAAGTTCCACGGAATTATTACCATGAACATTATCAATGCCGCACATTAATAAAAATTCTCCATCCCCGATTCTGGCAAAGGAAAGTCTGTTATCTATAATTTTTCGTATTGTTTCAGACGGAGAATAAATATTTTTTGGATATCTTTTTTCTTGTTCTATCAGATATTGAATATCTGATTCATTGAATTCATAAATAGTGAAATTATTTTTTATACTATACTTGAGCGAAATAAAATAATCTCTCAATTTTCCACAAGTAATATTACACATAATTCTGTAAAATTGGTACCTAATTTGATAATTTAATAATAATTTCACAATTTATTTCCTTTATACAATAGATTTTTTATAAGAAATACTCTTTAATTTAAACCTAAATTTTATAAAACCCAATATACATATGTGAAATCTATGCTGTTCAATATATACACTTAAAAATTTAAAATTATATATTTCGATACTTACAAAATTAAATCGGTTAGAATATTTTTTATGGTATTTAATATTTTCTAAAACTTCTAAATCTCTCTGTTCAAAAAACGGGGTCAATTTATAATACTCCCACCATTTGTCAATATTATTGTAGTTATATTGTTTGCCCTCAACCACGCACCATGGTTTATCGTTCCCAACAAAATGAAAAATAGAAGAATTGTTATACACTTTATTCAATGTTTTTCTTAAAGCTTTATTTTTATTCTTTTTATAATGATTTTGTTCTTTCAAAACATTCCATTCATAGGGTAAATACTTTACATTTTTGTTTAAAACGGAATTTAATGCGTCCTGATCCTGATAACATAATGGAGATTCATGTATTACAAAATCCCACAATTTTTTAACCACATTATCTTTTCTTATTTTTTCTAAATTCATTAATAAAACACCAGCATTAAAATAATTATAATCAGTACATTTTAATTTCTTCAGATAATATTCTTCTATTTGAATATTTTGACCTATCATTTTTCGTGATCTTAGCAAATTTTCAAAAAAAACATCATGCACAACCCCTGCATAATAGGATTGTATATCCTCATTAAACAATTTTTGAATATCATCATTTAATATCAGATCAGAATCTAAATATATTACTTTATTATAGTCAGGAAATATTTCAGGAATAAAAAAGCGATAATACGTTTCTATTGTAATGTAATTATAGTCCAAACGCTTGGATAGATATTCTTCCAGATTGAAAGACTCAGTATAGCTTTTCATGTTTATAAAATTGAAGGTCACATTAGAATTAAATTTTATTAACTCTGATAATTTATTCTGATTTTCAACAGTTATATCTTTAGTGAGAATGCTAAACTGAATACAAGTATCTTTTCCGGTATTCAGCAAAATAGAGACAATGACCGTAGCCAGTTGCTTTACATAACTATTATTTACAGCAAATATTATTGGAATTGTCTTATTCATTACTTTCTTTCTTAATGTTCAACATTAATACGTGTTATTATTTTTATGTATTAATATTATTTATGCAAAACATTAATTGTCAAGATATATTTAAACTAATACATTTACTTTATGCAGATGTTTTTTGCTTAATATGTGAAAAACACTAATTTAAAATAATTTTATATACTATTGCGCCTAGTTTTTAGTGTACAGCAATATATTAATATATTATATTAATGTATAACAACATTTTTAACGATAATTATAAACGTAAAATTATACTAAAGGGGTAAGAATGGATATAAAAAAATTGTTAGGAAAGAGAATTCAAGAAATCCGGCGTTCCCAAAATATTACTCAAGAATATTTGTCAGAGCTTATTGGAATTGAAACAGTAAGTTTAAGCAATATTGAGCGTGGGAAATATTACCCTACATCTGAAAATTTGAATAAAATTATCGATATATTGAAAGTAGAACCGGAAGATTTATTTTCTTTTAAGCATCTGGAATCGCACAAACAACTTCTTGATGAGATTAATAAAAAGCTAATTAAAGATGAAAATTTGACTCGAATAGTATATAAATTTTGTAAATCTTTTGTATAAACAAAAAGCGGTCTTATTTTAAGACCGCCTTAATCTTTTTCATATATTTTATCTTACATTATAAAACCTTCTAAGCCGTGATTATCAAATATTTCAATAAACTTATCGATTGTGCAGTTCACTTCATTGCCTGATTCATCAATAATCTGAACTACATTGGCAAATGCTTCTTCCTCAACACCTGCAGCTTTTGATATAAATGTTACTTCGCCATAATTAGATAATGCTTTTTCTTGTTCAATAATCCCGTTTTGCGTAAATTTTAAATCCATTTTAACTCCTCATTTCTTTTGTATATATCTTTTATCGGAATTTTTATCGAAAACTTTAATATTAAAACAAATTTTATTTACAATAATTTACAAAAAAATAAGGCGCAAATGATTTTGCACCTTATTTTTATAAATATAAAATTTATTATTTATGCAACAGTTTGTTTCACTGCTTTCTGAGCTCTGTACAAACTCGTTTCTTTACCTAAAATTTCAAGGATTCCAACCATATCTGCACCGCAGGTTCTACCGGTAATAGCAGCTCTTACGGCCCACATTGTAACTTTTGGTTTGATACCTGCCGTTTCTTTCCAAAACGCTCTGAAATCGGCAAGCTTTTCATGCAGATTTTCTTCTGTCCATTCCCAATTTTGAGCCTTTGAAATAAAGTCCTTTAATACATCCTGACAAGAATCACTTTCTAACGCTTTTTCCCAAGCTTCAGGTTCAATTTTTACATCCTTGCCAAAGAAGTAAGGAACGGCATCTGTTATATCAGATAACAAAGTCAATGGTTCTCTTGTTATTTCAACCATTTTTGTGTATTGAGCATCCGTAAGTTCATCCAGCGGATATTGAGTCAAATATGGTTTTAATCTTTCTTTTAATTCTTCCATCGGAAGCATTTTGATATAATGACTGTTCATCCATTTTAATTTGTCATATTCAAAAATAGAATTTGAAGATGAGATTTCGTTAATTCTGAAATCCTGTGCAATTTCATCAACAGTTTTTATTTCTTCACCATCAGATGGCGACCACCCTAAAAGTGCAACAAAATTAATCAACGCATCTGTCAAATAACCTTCTTTTACAAAGTCTGAAACGGCTGTAGCCCCATGGCGTTTTGATAATTTACTTCTGTCAGGAGCCAAAATCATACCCAAATGACCAAATCTCGGCACTTCAAAACCTAATGCCTCAAAAATAAGAATTTGTTTATATGTATTTGAAATATGATCTTCACCTCTTATAACGTGAGAAATTTTCATCAACGCATCATCTATAACTACAGCATAATTATATGTTGGCGCACCGTTTGATTTCATTATTACAAAATCACCGATTAAGTTTGTATCAACATGCAATTTACCTTTAACCAAATCGTCAAATTCCAGTATTGATGAATCATGAAAAGCAGCCTGAGCTTTTGCAACATTAAATCTGATAGCAGGTTTTCTGCCTTCAGCTCTCAATTTTGCTTTTTCTTCTTCTGTTAAATTTTCGCATTTCTTAGAATAAACGTAAGCTCTTTTTTGTGCAGTTGCTTCTTCTTTTTCTGCTTCCAATTCTTCCGGAGTACAGAAACATTCATAAGCAAAGCCTTTATCTAACAATTCCTGAATGTATTTTGGATAAATATCAAATCTTTGTGATTGAGTATAAGGACCATAATCCCCGCCGACATCAGGGCCTTCATCCCAATTCAAACCTAATGCCTTCAAACTGTCAAAAATATTATCAACATATTCCTGCTCAGTTCTGAGCGCATCTGTATCTTCGATTCTTAAAATAAATTTACCATTATTTTTCTTTGCAAATAAATAATTAAATAAAGCCGTTCTTGCGGTTCCTATGTGTAAATTTCCGCTTGGAGACGGTGCAATTCTTACTCTTACTTCTGACATTTTTGCCTTCTTTCTAAGTTTTTGATTAATGCCGGCACAATAATACCGACTTATGCTATTTCGGTAAAAAAATAGTAACACAATGAAAATATCATTTCAAGAGTTGGCTATTGGTCATCCTGCGGAAAATAAATCTGAGGTTCTGCACCATCATCAGAACTTGCCTGATCTTGCTGAATCAAATCGATTATTTTCTGAGTTTCATCTGTATATTTTTGAATTTTTTGTTCTTTTTTATCAATATTTTTTTTAGTTTTCTCTATTTTCTTTTCAAGTTTTTTAATATCTTTTTCGGTTTGTTCAATCTGATATTGTTTATACATTTCCTCCAGCTCGGTTCCTTCGGTCGAACCGGCAAATTTCTGAAGTTTCTTATTATCTCTGTACTTATCTTTAAAATCAGCTCTCAGATCTTTTAACTCATATTTATAATCTTCTTTTATTTGTTTTACTTCTTTTCTGTCCGCAGATTTTTTTTGTTTTGCAACAACTTTATCCTGTTTTTCAAGGAATTTTTCTTCTCTGACTACAACCTGATATTCCTGAGCACCGTCTTTTTGCAATTTTAACCCGTTCATGCTTATTTTGGGAACAAAATCCTTGTCAAAAGTTACAATTTTAGACTGTTCTCCGTAGCAATCAACGCTCCATGTGCCTAAAAATACGGGCTTTTCTCCTGTATAACCATATGCCTGAACTACAACTCTGTCAGGGTAACCCGCATCAAAACCCAAAGGACGAATATCCCATCTTTTTTCTATAAGATGCAAATTTGCATATTCTTTCCAATAATAACTTATTGCATCTCTCACGGCTGATAAATCATAACTTTTATTAGTTTTGAAATCGTAGATATAAATTCTTGTTTCCCAAATTCCGTCTTCTGAGCTTCCGATTTTTTCCTTTACAAGAAGTTTGGTTCCGTCTGCATTAAAATCAACCGGAGTAAGAGTTCTGAATGCAGCATAATTATCAATAAGTTTATCTGTTGATAAAATCGGATTTTCTTGCCTGTGCGAAGTATTCGCTTTTAAGATTTTATTTAAATTATTTTCTTTTTGATCTAAAGGAATTACAAACAAATCCGCAGCAACAGAACCTGAATCATTATAATAATATATCGCAGGATAAACCATTTTTGTATAATCAGGAGAAGTAATACCCTGACCATTAATGTATCTGTTAAAATATAATTTCCTGCCAAGCTGTAATTCAACTCCTCCCGGGGGATCGTTATATTTTACTATTTTAAATAACGGTTGAGGAATATATTTAAAATCAGAAGGCTTTTCAATTTTCGGAGGATTTACTTCAAATGTAGAAGGATCTTTGTATTCTGATTTTTTTTCATATTCTTCTACCGTCATATACCCGCTTGGTTCACGGTCGAGAATGCGTTTATCTCTTTTGTATTGCAAATTTTCTTTTTCTATTTCGTACTTATATTTTAATTCTTTAGATTTGTAATCTTTTTTTGCAAACGGATTACTAAATTTTTGTATTTTAGTTTTGGGAGTTCCTGCATAGGCTCCCAATCCGAATAATATAGCTAATAATAAAGTTAGAATCTTTTTCATATTTGTATTTATTATTTAATAATTGAAATCGAAAAGTCTGTTTTTTTTATACTAAACCATCTTTCATTGCTGTTGCAACAGCTTTTGCACGAGTTTTTACATAGAGTTTTTGTAAAATATTATGAACGTGCGTTTTAGTTGTAGCTATTGTAATTACGAGTTTTTCCGAAATCTGAGGATTATTTAACCCTTCAACCAACAGAGCCAAAACCTCCATTTCTCTTTCGGTTAAGCCGTACAAATTTTTGCCTTTTTGGTAATTTATTTCTCCGACGGGTTCATTAACCGGAGCATTTTTACGGATATTTGACAAAACTACTCTTGCAATCGCCGGATCCAACCAGCCAACTCCTTCGCTGACCGCTTTTATTGCAGTAATTGTTTGTTCTGATGTTGCACCTTTTGTAATATATCCGTCTGCACCTGCAGCAAATGAATCTAAGATATCATCATCATTATCTCTTGATGTATTCATTAAAACTTTAATCTCAGGGACAGAATTTTTAATCTTACGGGTTGCTTCGATTCCATCAATAGTAGGGACTCCAATATCCATAACAACCAAGTCAGGTCTTAATTCAAGAGCCTGATCAACACCTTCCTGACCATCAGCACTTGTGCCGACTACTTCTATAACACCACTGTTTGAAAGAGCAAATGATAAACCCATTCTGGTCATATCATGATCTTCTACAATTGTTACTTTTATCTTATTTGTCATCTTAAACCACCCTTGATTTTGCAGTTACATCTGTTAATAAAAATGAAAATTCACTGCCCTTGTTTACTTTACTCTCTACCCAAATTTTACCGCCATGAGCTTCAATTATCTGGCGGGATAAATATAACCCTAAACCGGTGCCGGTTGAACGTTTTTTTGTAGTTCCCTGTGAAAATCTTTTGAATAAATGAGGTATATCTTCAGCAGGAATACCGTTTCCATTATCAGCAACAGAGAATAACAAATCCCCGTTTTGAAGCTTCATAAATACATCTATTGTTCCTGATTTATTTGTATAATTGATAGCATTGCCGCACAAATTCATAATAACCCTTTTGATTTCTGCCCTGTCTGCATCTATCAAAATTTCTTCTTTAAAATCAGAATGCACATTTAATTCAATATTTTTACTTTTTGCAAGAGGCAAAAGTTCGTCATAGCATTGTCTTAAAAGAGAATTTATATCAAAAACGGTCTTATACAGATTTAGTTTTCCGCTTTCAAATCTGTAAACTTCCAGTAACGCATTAACCAATCCAAGCAAATCCTCATTACTTTTGGTCATAACTGTAAGCATTTCTCTTTGCTGATCGGAAATTTGCCCCAAAGATCCGTCAAGAAAGAAATTCAGAGTTTTAATCGCTGCAGTTATCGGAGTTCTCAAATCATGAGTAAGAGTCGCGATAAAATCATCTCTTAATCTTTCTGTTTCTTTTTGTGCGGTAAAGTTTCTTATCACACCGACAAATTTTTCCCCGTCCTCAAGTGCCGCAAAATTTATCTCGGCAGGTATATACTCACCGCTCAAACTGTTTCTTATATACAAATCTCTGAGCAAAAACTCGGATTGTTCTTCGGCTAACCCAAGAATTGAAGACTGAACTTCTGATTTTGGGGCTTTATTCATATTTGGATTATCTGTATATGCAATTTCCTGAATCGTCATACCGCACAGGGTAAATTCCGATAACCCCGTCAAATTTTCACAAGCAGGATTAACCTGTTCAATTTTACCGTTTTTATCAATGATAATAATTCCGTCAGCACAGTAATTTATAATTCCTGATAATTTGTCATTTACAACTACAAGTTCTCTTGTTCTTTCAGCAACGAGTTCTTCAAGGTGTTGAGAATATTTTTTTAATTCGTTCTGAGCGATTTCAAGTTTTTCAATTTTATCACGCAAATCAGCCAGCAGATGACTTCTTTCAATACCGTTTTTGATATTCATTATCAAATCATCGTTATCCCATGGTTTTTCAATATATTTATAAACTCCGATTTCATTAATTGTTTTAATTGCATTTTCTTTATCTGCATAAGCAGTTAATAAAATCATACTTGTTTCGGGATAAAGTTTTTTTGCCTCTTTTAAAAATTCAAGACCGTTCATTTCAGGCATCAGAAAATCTGAGATAATCAAATCCGGCATCTCTAATTTAAGGTATTCAAGTGCTTCCTGCGGATTATTATATATCACAACATCACTAAACCCCTCAACTTTCATTAAAGTTGAAAAGGTCGAAGTTAACAATTGGTCATCATCGACATATAATATTTTCCCTAAACTCATATCTATATCATATATTATTATAATATTTCAGACAAATTGTTTACAAATTTGAAATATATTAAAAGCGGGCATAAACCCGCTTTTTTAATTTTCATATGTTGATTGATGATATTCTCTGCTACCCAAATCCTTGTCTAACAGGTATAATGAGGCTTTATCCGCACCGAAGGCTTTTAATTTTGATAGTATTCTCAAAATATTATCTTCTTCTTCAATTTGTTCTTTCAGATACCAGTCAATAAAGTTTCTTGTTGCCAAATCACACTCATTTTCTGTTAAAGATGCAATTCTGTTTATTGATTCAGATATTGTTTTTTCATGTTCATAAGCTTTTTCAAATATATCCTGTGCACCGCTAAAGCTGATTTCAGGGGCATTTAGGGCATGTAATTCAACCTTTGCTTTGCGTTTTAAAATGTAATCAAATAAAATCATTCCATGGTCAATTTCCTCTCTTGCCTGTATTTCCATCCATTTAGAAATCCCATACATACCCATGTCAGACAAATATGCACCCATTGAAAGATACAAATAAGCGGAATAAAATTCCTTATTAATTTGTTCATTTAAAATTTCCTTTACTCTGTCATTTATCATAAACACCTCCCTTGATGTTTAAAATCTAAAGCAAAAGAATATTTTTTAAATTGTCTTTTAAGGTTATTTTTTCGAATAATTAATAAAAGAAAAGCCCGAAGTGATTTATTGTCATTACGAGCGAGTGTAACGAGCGTAGTAATCCCATTGGTTCAATATTGTTCAAGTGTTGCAGTAATGGGATTGCCACAAAATCGCAGGCGATTTTTCGCAATGACAATATTTTTATTTCTCCCCGAGGGGGAGAGTAATTTTTCAATGTGAGAAATTTATTTCGAACATTTGAAAAATGAGAGAGGGTTAGATTAAAAATCAACCCCTCACCCCAACCCTCAGCCATACGGCATACAGGCTCACGCAACTCACAAGTTCGTTGGTTCGCTTTGTATCCCTTTGGGAGAGGGTAAGTTTTTAAATTACTTCAAATCACCCACACAAACGGCCCTGAAGCTCGAATGGTAGCGGGCGTTGAGGCTGCCCCTGCTCGAGGTCGAACTGTAGAAGCACCGGCCGTACGCGTTGTTGGCGCTGTACTCACGGCCTGACCACAAGTAGTACCAGGAGGAGCCTAAGCCGGAAAAGCTCTCAGGTAGTTTGCTGAAATCTGCAGTGCCATCGCATCGCTTTGTTGAATCATTACAATTTGATTCTCCATAAATTGTCTTGGATAA
>CADBFN010000021.1 GCA_902794035.1 uncultured bacterium | reverse complement strand
AATGTAGGATGCATTTCTACGCACCAAATTGCTAATGATACAAATTCAACCCTCACCCGCATTTCTAAGAAATTAAAATTTCAAGAACTGCTCCCTCTCACTCGGAGAGGGGTGGAGTGAGTGATGTAGGGCGCGTTTATACGAATCAAATCATGGCTCATTTGTCTGACTGAAATATATATACCCCCTTTGCCTGACGGCATTTCCCCCTGAAAGGGGGAAAAAGGTAAAGGGAAAAAGGCATTCCCCCCTGAAAGGGGGAAAAAAAGAAAAGGTGAAAAGGCATTTCCCCCTTAAAAGGGGGAAAATGGAAAAGGGAAAAAGGCATTTTACCCTAAAAAAGGGCAAATTTTCAAATTTGTGCTAAAATAACATTGAAAAGAGGGTTTTATGAAAGTTGCACAAATTGAAAATAACAATCTTGTTATAAAAGATAGAGAAAATGAAACGTTAAACGGACGCAAAGGCGCACTGGTCAAAGTTTTGGGATGCGGTTTATGCGGTTCGGATATTGTTAAATTGAAACAACATATCAGTAAAGAAGGCACCGTTTTGGGGCACGAAATTGTTGCACAGATTATCGATATAAATTCCGATACCAATTTTAAAAATGGCGATGTTATCGTAACATCTCACCACATTCCATGCGGGAAATGTGAATATTGCAAAAACGGTAATGTTTCTATGTGCAGGCATTTTAAAGAAACAAATATTCGCCCCGGAGGTTTTAGCGAATTGGTTTTTGTATCAGAAGAACATCTGCAAAATGTTGCATATATTAAACCTGAAAATCTGTCTGATGATGAAGCAGCTTTTTATGAACCTTTGGGATGCTGCATAAGGGCAGTAAAACGTGCAAATTTAAAACAAAATTCAACAACTCTTGTTATAGGCTTAGGCTCGATTGGAATTCTGATGGCACAAGCTCTGCGCTCATTTGGTATGAAGGTTATCGGATGTGATTTGATATCTTCAAGAGTTGAACTTTTACACAGTTTCGGGATAGAAGCTTTTAACGTAAATGAAATGTGCGAAAGCATAAATGTTGATTGCGTATTTATGACTTCGGGTTCTGACAAAGCCTTGCAAACCGCATTAAAATATGTTCGTGACGGCGGAAAAATTCTTGTATTTTCAAGCACCCCGCTAAATTCAGGATATGGCAATAATGAAATTTATTATCGAGAACTGACAGTTTTGGGAAGTTATTCGCCTTCGCCTGCGGATTTAAAAGATTCTTATGAATTGCTGAAAAATAAGGAAGTTAAAGTTAAAGGACTCTCTACTCAATATCCTTTACAACAGGTTCAAAAAGCCATAAATGATACGCTTGAAAATAAGATTTTGAAAGCATATATAAAGGTTAATGCTTAATTTGACTAAAATTTTTAATAATGTATTATTATCATAAAAAAGGTTAATTTATGTATAAAAAAATAATTTTACTTTTAATTTTGGCAGTATTTATTTTATGCGGCTGCGCAAAAGCTAAAAAAGAACCTGTTGCAAACACTCTGGATGACATAACAAAACGCGGGAATGTTATTATCGGAGTAAAAACAGACACTTATCCGTTTGGATTTAAAGATAAAAACGGCAAATATACAGGATATGATATAGATTTGGCAAACCTTATCGGAGAAGGCATTTTTAATGAAAAAGGAAAAGTAAAATTTGTACCTTTAACAGCATCTGACAGAATGATGAAATTATTTTCCGAAGATGTCGATATGGTTATAGCAACTATGTCAATTACACCGTCACGACTTCAGATAATGGATTTTTCCGATCCGTATTATATTGCAGGGCAATCGGTTTTGGTCAAAAAAGGGAGTAAAATTAAGGGTTTACGCGATTTAAACGGCAAAAAAGCTATTATCGTTTTCGGAACATCCAGCGAATCAAGCCTCAGAGCCGCAGTTCCAAATGTCAGAATTGTAGGCTACAAAACCTATGATGAAGCCGTAAGAGGATTAAAACAGGGCAAGGCAGATGCTATTGTATCTGATGACACAATTTTAATTGGATTTTCACTAAAAGACAGTAATTTGGTACTTTTGCCAAAACGTTATTCAAGAGAACCTTACGCCGTTGCGTTCAGAAAAGGACGCGAATCAGAAGATTTGGTAAGAGTTGTAAATGGCGTAATCAATGAATCCTCAAGAAACGGTACATTGCAAAAGCTTCAAAAAAATTACGGAATAAAAAAATACTAAAACACTCATTATTGTTTATTTTTAGCCGTATCTAACAATTTGCAATACTTTTTATAATCTTTTCCCCAATCATAAAATGATACTATTACAGGACGCAAGGAATAACCAATATCTGTAAGGGTATATTCTACCTTCGTTCCTGTCTGTTCACGATATAAAATACCGTCCGATTCAAGTTCTTTTAACTTCGCACTCAAAACCTTCTGTGTAATACCCTTTAGGGATTTTTTTATTTCACTGAAACGCCTTGTACCATTTAAAAGTTCTGATATTATCATAACCTTCCAACGGCAGCCAATCATTGATATTGTCACAGCTACAGGGTTTTTTGGTAAATTTTTATATTCCATAATTCCTCGTATCTTTTTGGTACTTAATTTTATGCCATATTAACACATTATTAAAGGCTTTGCAAATGATTAAAAACTTATTTCATTATCATTAAATTTAAAAGCCTCAACTTTTGCAAATTCGATTGGCAAAATAAAAGTTATGTAATCATTTCCGGCTTTTTTATCTGATTTCATAATCTCTAATATCTTTTTTGGCGGGAATTTAGGTATTTTTGGAAAATTGAATTTTGAAATTAAATCTTCACACAAAAATTTGTATTCTTTGTCAATTTTGCCCAGTTTAAATGCAAATTCCAACACAAATAATATTCCCTGAACAACGCACTCTCCATGTGTATATCTTTTAAAATTTAAAATTTTTTCAAGTGCATGACCATATGTATGACCATAATTTAAAATCTTTCGTAAACCTTTTTCTCTTTCATCCTGATTCACTACTGATATTTTTAATTTTATGCACATCTGAATAAGCTCTGATAGCACCAAAATGTCTTTATTTAAAATATTTTCAACATTTGCATTTAAAAAATTCATCAGATTTAATTCTTCATTACAACCGCAGCTTTTTTCAATAAATCCGTATTTTACAACTTCACCTAATCCGCTTTTAAACTGTCTTATATCAAGAGTTTTAAGAAAATTCACATTTATGAACACCGCATGAGGCTGATAAAATGTACCGACAAGATTTTTACCATAAGATGTATCAATAGCTGTTTTTCCGCCAACTGAGCTGTCTGTACAGGCTAAAAGTGTTGTAGGAACCTGAATATATTTTATCCCGCGCATATATGTAGATGCGGCAAATCCTGCCAAATCACCAACAACACCGCCTCCGACTGCTATAATCGCATCATTTCTTGTTAAATGATTTTTTAGCGCAAATTCAAGAATTTTTGCATAATTTTTTATATTTTTTTCACGTTCTCCGTCTTTTAAAATAAATATTTTTTCTTTCGGAAAATTTAAAATTTTTGAATATAACTGAAAAACTTTTTGACTTATAACAACAATATAATTTTGGGAGTCCATATATTTAAAAATTTCTTCACGCAAAAACTCCAGATTGTGATTATTGATAAAAATAGGATAATTTTTAGGCGAACTTTCGATATTTACTTCAAGCCTGCACATATTTTATAATTTCACTCCCAATTTCTTCTATGTTTCTATTATCTGTCGAAACTGAAAAATGGGCAAGTTCGTAATTTATTTTACGCAAATTCAAAAGTGATTCGATATGTTCAACATTCATATTATTATTTAATAAAGGTCTGTCTGCAGAAATTTTTAATCTTTCATATATAATATTTGCCGAAGTTTTTAAATAAATCACAACAGAATTCTTTAAAAGAAAATTCCTTGTGTCTTCATTTTCAAAAGCTCCGCCCCCCAATGAAACAACCATATTTTCAGGTTGAAAAACATCAAAAATAGTATTTTTTTCAAGCTTTCTGAAATATTTTTCACCATTTTGTGCAAAAATTTCATTTATTGATTTTTTTTCATTACGGATAATTTGTTCATCAATATCTGCATAATTTATTTTCAATTTTTCCGATAAATATTTGCCGACAGTTGATTTACCCGAACCGGACATACCTGTTAATACAATCGTTTTCATACCGGTAATTATAACATATAAACAAAATAAAAATGACTTCCGAATTTTACGAAAGCCATTTTTATTCTTTATTTATTAAAATTTAAACTATACCAATTCAGGAACTTTTACTGCATTTCTTTGTGCAATTTCAACCAAAGCAGAAATTGTAGCCATCATAGAAAGTTCTGAAGATAATTTATTTACACAAGAGCCGCAACCGATAGCACTTGCACCTGCTGCAAAAGCAAACGGAGCAGTTGTAGGATTGATACCTGTTGCTGTCATAACAGGAATTTCTACATTTCTTGAAAGTTCGATAGTATTTGAAATTGTTAATTCAGCTCTGTCCATCAAAGCTCTTGCACCTGACATTTCAACATTTGCATGGTAATGTCCTTCTGTTTGAATTAAATCAATACCCATTTCTTCTAAATGATGAGCAAGTTCAATTTGTTCGGCAGTAGAAATTTCACCCGGAACAGTAACACAGAAAAATACATCACTGTCACCAATTAAAGATTTTGTTTCTTTAACAATGTTCAAAACTTCTTGCGCACTGAATGAACGACCTTCTTTGTATAAAGTATCAAAATTACCGACTTCTAAACCATCTGCACCAAGTTCAACTGCTCTTGCAAGTTCTGAAGGAACAATTGAAGATACAAAAATCGGCATATCTGTCATTGAACGAATTTCACGGATAATATCTTCTCTTGCACAAATATCAACTGCACTTGCACCTGATTTTTCAGCAGAAGATACAACTTTTTTAATATTTTCAATATCAAAATTATCAATACCTGCAATAATTTTTACGGCTCTTTTTTCTTCTAAATGATGTTTGAATAAATCAATTCTTGACATAATTTTCTCCTTTTATAATTACTTTTGGGCAAGTATTCCCGACTTACATCTGTATTTTCAACTAACAAGCCAATTATACATTATTATTTTAATATTTGCAAGAACAAGCCTTAAAACACACTCACAGATATTGGTTTCTGTAAAAATTAAAAATAACATTATTATAAAATGAGAGGTTCTATGAAAAAATTTTTAACGACATTAGCAATAATATTTGGACTTATTACTCCTGTTTTTGCTCAAAACTACGACAAAGATGAACTTATAAATATTAATGTTTACGAAAAAATTTCACCTGCAATAGTTTCGGTTACAGCCCAGCTTAATGACGGAGTTTCTGAAGGAACAGGATGTATAATCACAACAGACGGACAAATCCTGACAGGATGGCATGTTGTTGAAGGGGCAAAAACTATTGATGTCACAACATCAAACGGTCAGACCTATAAGGCAAAATTATTAGCGAAAATGAAAGATTCGAGAGATTTGGCACTATTAAAAATTGACCCAGAAGAAACACTTCCTACAGTATCTTTTGGAGACAGTGAAGAAGTAAAAGTTGGGCAAAAAGTCCTTTCTATCGGCAATCCGTTTGGTTTTTCAAATACGCTTACACAAGGAATAATTTCAAGAATTGATTATGTAAAAAACCGTTTTCAGACAGATGCTGCCATAAACCCCGGATGCTCCGGCGGTCCGATACTCAATTCTACAGGCGAAGTCATTGGGATAAGCCAATCAATTTATAACCCTGATCATAACATTTCAAATATCGGAATTGGCTTTGCAATACCGTCAAATGAAGCAGTAAAATTTATCGCTTCTCAGAAAAAGTAATAGGTTATTATGGCAACAAGACAGTAAGACCTTTAAAAAATTTGTGAATTTTTAGTTGTGAATTTTGAGTAGTCTTTTACGGGAACTTTGCACTTTTATGACACTGAAATTTGTAAAGGACAATTCACTATTCTCAATTCACTATTCACATAAATTATACTATCGTTCTAATTGCAACTTTTTCACGAACTCCCCGATATCAGAAGCATCTTTTGTTCCTTCGATAAACTCAAAATCAGGACACTGCTGATTTAATTCGTCTATCATATCCGACACAAGCCCCGGAATAATAATTTTGCGTGTTTGAATTTTATTTTTTATATCAAGTTCATCTAAAAATTTTGACACAATTTCAGGAGTGAAAGTCTGCGCTGACCACGCAGTCAAAACACTCATTCCGTCAGCAGGAACAATTATCAGATAAGCCGGAACATCAAGATTTTCAAGTTCATTGGCGACCGCAAAATAGGTTAGCGCAAAGTTTGTGGTCATAAAAATAATAGAATTTTCATCAGGATTATTATATTTATACAAACCAGAATCAACCTGCAAAGTCTTTTGGGGGTCTGTAAATATATTATATCTGAGTGTAAGAAGCGTAGAAAATAAATCTTCATCGAACTCATCAAAAATAATCATATTTGCATACTTGCACAAATAATAACTTGCTCTTGCACATTGACTGTAAATATCATTATTTTTCATAACAACACAAACAGGCGCAGAACAAGAGTCGTCTTTATCTAAAATTGCCTTTTTTCTTGTTTCAATTAAATAATTTTTTGTAGTTTGAAAGTCTTGTTCCTCAATGATATTTAAGTCTAACGCTTGTAATTGCTCCAAATTTATAATGACTGAACTGCTTTCCCTGTCAGCTCGCAATGACGATTCTGTTTTATTATCAGCATTTTTCAAAATAATTAAATCAACCCCAAAAGTTTGTCCGACATGGGTGTATTCAAATTCACAAATTTTTTTTATTTTTTCTTCGTAATCAGGTTTTGAGCAATCAACCATAACCGCCAGAGTTGTGGGGTTTATAAAAGTTTTTTCGTGACGATACAAAACATTTTCTCCCCCAATTTTTAAATTCGCAATTTCTACCGTTTTTTGAGAATGTTTTATACTATGGGCATAATTTTGCTTTAATTCTTCACAAACATAAGGACATTTACCAATATCTATCTGCTGTTTTGCAAGTTTAAGAGAATACACCATACAAGTCGGGCATCCGCACTCTTTGCAATTTGACTGAGGAAGTTTTTTTGCCGCAGGCATATATTTAAAAATCTGTAAACCTGTCATTTCCATATTAAAAAATACCCCGCATTATTTTTATATTCTCAGGATACTTAAACAAAACAACATTCGCACCTGCAGCTAAAGCACCTGATATAGCACAAAGTTCTGTCATTTTTGAACGCTTTTCACTGCCAAATTTTGCTTCTTTTGTTTTAAGTGATTCAACACCAGCTTCGGATAATAGCGGCATCATCAAGTATTCATCACCTTTTTTGCATTCCTGCTTAATTTTTTCCATTATACTGAAGCCATATTCATAACCATAACCCAAACCGCCAATATCAGTGTTCATAAGTATTTTATTCTTTTCAAGTCCCATATCGGCACATAAAATATTTAATTCTTTTGCAAGATTGATATCTATCGGAGTTTTTAAAACCGCATAATGTCCTCCTCGCACGATAGAAGGAATAATAGATTTATACGTTTTTTCAGTTACATAAGATATTACGCACTGTCTGTCCAAAACACTGATTAATTCAGGCAAAAGCAATTTATCGGTTTCATCTTTTCCGCAACCGCATATCATAAGCGGACAACTTATATTCGGGAGAATCTCAGTCAAAGTTTTTTTTGATTTTTCAATATTTTCATCAAACTTTAAAGCTAAAATATCGTAATCATCTGAATTTTGACAAGTAAAAAATTTATCATATTCAATCTGATAAACAAAAAGCCTTGAATTTTCCGATATATTTAACACACTATCCGACATAATCATATAACCTGAAACAATGATCCTTATCAGATTATAACATAAAATCTAAGCAATATAAGATATTTTGTTATCTTTAGCTTCCTGAGCCATTCTCTGAGCTGCGGCTTTTTCCTGTGCGGCAGCAATCATATAAAGAGTTTGATTCTGAGCATTATTCAGTGCAAAACGGGTGTCCAAATCGTGTAAAGTATTCATATCATAACCACCAAAAGGCAAATTTCGTGCAACACTCATCATGTTTCTGCTATTTTGCATCATTGCCCACTGTGCATTATGCATCGTGCTTATGGCATTCAATCTTGTCATTAAATCCACTAACATACCTTTACACCCTCACACTTTTAAAAACTACAAGTGTAGTATAAATCATTTTTTATAATTTTGCAAGTATTTTTTTACAAATTTAATAATTTTTTACTTTGATATTTTATTTATGATATAATTTTAAAGTTGAAAAAGAAATATTTATTTGCAGGGGTAAAACGCCCCTCACCCTACCCTCTCACCTCAATAGGCGAGGGCATAATGAAAAATAAGGAGAAAGATTAAAATGAGTGAAAGAAAAATTGCTTTAATTACCGGCGGATCAAGAGGTATTGGTTTCAGTTGCGCCAAAGAACTTGCGAATGCGGGATGTGACATTATCATCAACGATATTTGTGATGCAGCGACAGCACAACCTGCAATTGATGAAATCAAAGCATTAGGTGTAAATGCATGGTTCTACCAATTTGACGTATCTAATGATGAACAGGTTAAAGAAGCCGTAGATAAAATGATAGCAGAACACGGACACATTGATGTACTTTTGAACAATGCAGGTATCACAAAAGACGGTTTGTTCTTAAGAATGGATGCTGAACAATGGGAAAGAGTTATCAAAATCAACCTTGGTTCAGCATATTATGTAACTCATGCGGTTATCAAATATATGATGAAAGCAAGACAGGGTTCAATCATCAATATGTCATCAATCGTTGGTGTTCATGGTAACGCAGGTCAGGCAAACTATTCTGCATCAAAAGCAGGTTTGATTGGTTTGACAAAAACTCTTGCAAAAGAATTTGGATCAAGAAATATCAGAGTAAACGCTGTATGTCCTGGATTTATTCAAACTGCAATGACTGCAAATTTGGGTAATATCGAAGAATACGCAGCAGCAATTCCGATGAAAAGATTCGGTACTCCTGAAGATATTGCAAAAGTTGTTAAATTCTTAGCACTTGATACAGATTATGTAACAGGTCAGGCAATCGAAGTTGCCGGCGGTTTGATGCTGTAAACAGTTGAATAGTTGAAAGGTTTAACAGTTATATAATTAAAAAATGAGGCTTTTGTCATTCTGAATTTATTTCAGAATCTTAAAAGCCTTATTTTTATATTTTTTGTTGGGTTTCACCCAACCTACAATTCTGTAAGGTTTAATTTTAATAAATTTACAAAATAGGATGCAAAATTTGTATCCTATTTTTTTTTTAATAAAATAATATTAAAAGGAAATTATATGAAAAAGTTTAGTGTTTTATTATCAGTAAGTATTTTAGGAATTTGCATGGCAGTTCAAAGTCCTTCATCTGCAATAGTTTTAACTGCAGATAATGCGCAGATTTCGTCTGTAAAAACCTTTAATCAGGCTATGCCTTATTCTAATTATCTGAAATTTTATAATATTGATAATAACAATCTGAACTTAACCTTCAAAAAACTTCCGCAGGAAGACGAAAAAGCATTTACAAAACAACTTACAAAAGAGGAAAAGCAGGATTATAAATACACCAAAAAAGTTCAGCAATTAATTGATGCGGGAGCCTGGGGCGAAGCATTGTATAAATATCCGAATTTTTATCCTGCATTAGTTCAGTATTACAATCACTGTAAGACAAAAAATCTTTATGAAGAAGCACTGCGTATAATGGATAAAATCCGGATGGCAGACAGAAATTATCAGATTTTTTCATCGGAAATAATTAATAAAGAATTGAGTTCGTTATATATCAAGAACAATCAGTACCAAAAAGCACTTGAAATATACAAATTATATGAAAACACATATAATGATGACATATATTTTTCAATAGCTGATTGTTATTATGAATTGGGTCAATATCAGGATGCGTTTAAATATATTAATAAAGTCCGCAATAAAAAATATAACACTAAAGAGCTTCTTTTCAAACTTTATTCGGCAACAAATAATACAGACAAAGCGTACAGAATTGCGCTTGAATTAAACAACGAAAAATATAGTGTAGAGAATTTAATCCGTTTGCAAAAGACTTCTCAAAACAATACAGACAGGCTAAAATATGCGTACCAAATCCGCAGTACTTCCACCAACGAACCTGACAGACAAATGTATAATGAAATAATAATCAAACTTGAACAGAACAAGATTAACGAAAAGTTATCAAAATCAAAGATGTATGTAACCCCGCCTGATTGGACATCATTTATGAACCAACTGCCTGAAAATATTTCTGTTGATGAGCTTTACCGCAAACAGGACGAATTTTTTGAAAGAATTAACAATTCAATTTCACGCCGAAATAATACACAACAGTTGATGAATGATTTTAATGTTATAAACAATGATTATATGAACTATGTTTTGACAAAAAAAGAGCAGTATTACAAAGAAAAACAAGCTGAAACCGAGCAATATATGCGTGAAATGCAGGCTCAGCAGGAATATTTAAATCAACAGTTAATTCAGCAGCAGCGGATGCAAAATTATATACGCATGCAGCGTATCCAAAATCTCGGCAATCAGTCTTATTACAGCAATCCAATTATGATGTATGATCCATTTTGGTAGATTATGAAGTAATTAAGTAGATAAGTTCATTTCAGAAATTAATTATTTTCAATATGGTGCTATTTTACTAATATTAATGCACGATACGAATTTATCTAGCTTACTACTTATCAACTTATCTACTTATTAACAAAACTTAAAACATGGGTTGGAAAAGAATTAAATATGCTTTATACTATAAGTGTAGTAATATATTTTTATAGAAAGTTTTCGAGGTAAAATAGGGGAATTAACAATATTTTCCATCTGTTTGTAGTATTTGATAATATAAAATTTTAGAGTACAATTTATTTAAGTAATGTAAAAAAATCTCAAAAACTTGTCAAAAAAAAAATATTACATGATTTAGATAAAAAAACAGGTAGTTGGATTTGGAACAAACAAATAATAAAAAAACAAATAAGGAAGCTGAAGTATCTAAAAAATCTTTAAGCTCTAATCCTATAGAAAATCTTATTGAAAAAATAGATGGTTCTATACCTAAAATTATAAATAATAAGATTAATCCTTATAATGCAAATTTTTCAAAGCCTGTTGAAATTCGGCAACCTGAAAAGAAAAATCCGTTTGGCGAGAATCAAAGCTTTAGCAGTATAGTTGAGACTATCAATAATTTTAATGTTGATAAATCACACTCTCATCCTTTTGTACCTTATCCTCAGGAACAAAGTTCAACTCCTGTAGCTGTAAATTACGCTGAAATTATGAGGAGTATTTCGGATGCATTTACAAACAATTCAAGTTTAATCAACCTGTTTTCCCGTTTAAATGACATTTTTGTAAAAAAACAAAAATGGAATTTTATAGGTTTTGGTTTATTACATGAAAAATCAAAATGCCTGAATATAAGATTATACTCAAAATCAGGAAATTCTTATAATTCAAAAGTGTTTTTGTCAGATGAAACAAATCCTATTGTCGAGTGCTTTAATTCAAAATCAATTATAGACAAAGATAACATTGACTATATTAAAATTCCATATCTTAACAAAACCGCATCAGTAATTATTCCTATGATGTCTGTTAATAAATGTATTGGTGTAATGCTTGTCGGTAAAGGTATTTCAAGATTGAATATTAACGTATCTACATTCCTTGCAAATTATATGGGAATGTACATTCATAATATCCAGCTTCTTGAACAAACAAACAAATTTGCAAATACTGATACATTAACTTCTCTCTATACACACAGAGGATTTCAGGAAGTTCTTGCAAAAGAAATTGCAAAATCAAATGATAATAAAACTCCGTTATCTGTAGTTATGTTTGATGTTAATAACATAACCAAAATCAACAGAGAACTTGGTCATGCCAAAGGTGACGAGGTAATAAAAATAATTGCAGAAAAAGTTAAACAGAACATTAAAAATACGGATTCTGCAGGACGTTACGGCGGAGATGAAATAGCTGTCATTATGCCTGAAACAGATACTAAAAACGCAAAATATATGGCAGAATACATAACATACTGCCTATCATGTTGTTTTGTAGATGATGTCGGACCGGTTAAAGTATCTGTCGGAGTAGCAACATATCCTGATTGTGCACAAGATCAGGAAAAATTGTTGTTACTTGCGGAACAGGCAATGTACATATCACAGGCTAAAGGCTATAAAGAAGGTATGTCAGCAATTATCAGTACAGAAGATTTCAATTTCTGGGATGATGTTGCAGTAAATTCATTTGCGGAAATTCTTGCCAAACGCCATTTTGAAAACGGTATAAGTTTTGAAGATGAACTTGTTAAAAAGATAAATAACGTAGATATACTCAACCACAACAACCTAATGGAAATGGTAACATCACTTGCAGGTGCAATTGATGCAAAAGATCCTTATACAAAAGGACACTCCACAAGTGTTTCAAGATATTCTGAAGCGTTGGCAAGGGCAGTTAATCTTCCAGAAGCTGACGTTGAAAGAATTAAAATTGGTGCAATGCTTCACGATATAGGTAAAATTGGTATCCCTGAAAATGTATTGAAAAAACCCGGGAAGCTTGATGATGATGAATGGGAAATTATGAAACAACACCCAACAATTGGTGCGGAAAAAGTTCTTGCGCCAAACGAAGCACTGAGAGAATTTATACCTATAGTAAAACATCACCATGAAAGACTTGACGGTAATGGTTATCCTGACAAGTTAAAAGGAGAAGAAATTCCGCTTGAAGCCCGCATTGTGTCTGTTGCAGATGCATACCACGCATTAGTCAGTGACAGACCATACAGAAAAGGCATGCCTATTGAAAAAGCATGTGCCATTTTGCAAGAAGGCGCAGGCATTCAGTGGGATTCTGATTTGGTTCGTGCGTTTATTGCTATTGCTCCATCTTTAACCACAAAAGTATAATCAAATATTATTATGATATTTGATAGAATAAAATTTGATAAAGTAAGCTATATTAAAATTAGTTTACCTGCATTTCTTTTTCAAATCCAAACAATGAACTTACAGATTCATCATCATGAATTCTTGCAATAGCCTGAGCAAGCAACGGAGCTATAGAAAGTTGTTTGATATTTGACGGCATTTTACTCATATCAAGCGGAATAGTATTTGTTACAATACATTCGGTAATAGGAGCAGAGCCCAAACGTTCTACTGCAGGACCGGAAAATACAGGATGAGTAGCACCAACATAAATTTCTTTTGCCCCGCGTGATTTTAATAATTTTGAAGCTTCACATATTGTACCTGCAGTATCAATGATATCATCAAACATTAAACAAACTTTACCTTCAATATCACCAATTACATTTGCTGCAATAGCTTCGTTGTGTTTGTCACGGCGTTTATCAATAATCGCTATAGGGCAATCAAGTCTTTTAGCAAAATATCTGGTTCTGTTAGCTCCACCCATATCAGGAGAAACAGCAACCATTTCATCAGGATTTATGTTTAATGATTTAATATAATTAACCAAAATTGGAGCCGCAAATATATGATCCACAAGAATATTAAAAAATCCCTGAATTTGACCAGTGTGCAAATCCATTGCAAGAATTCTGTCTGTTCCTGCGGTTGTAAGCAAATCTGCGACTAATTTTGCAGTAATAGCTTCTCTGCCTGAAGTTTTTCTGTCCTGTCTTGCATACCCGTAATAAGGAATAACTGCTGTAATGGATTTTGCGCTTGCACGTTTAAATGCATCTATTATAATTAAAAGTTCCATCAAATTTTCATTTACAGGGTTACAAACAGGCTGAATAATAAAAACATCATCTCCTCTGACACTTTCTTTTACCTGAACATAGATTTCACCGTCAGAAAAATTCTTGACAACCATAGGACCTACTGTTGTACCTAATTCATTGGCAATCTCCTGAGCCAATTGCGGATTTGAACGTCCTGCAAATAATTTAATGTCATGATTAGGACTAATAGCCCTTTCTAATTCAGGATAAATTTTTTCTTCAATCGCACCCATTTATAAATCCTTTCCACTTACATCAGCATGAAGTATTATAAACTTGACAGGCTTATACCACAAGTCTATTTTAAGTTTTGTAATACTAAAATCGGTAAATATTATTTTTTGCTGCGACAAAATTTAATATATAAATTATTTACCTGAAGGGACTTTTTCAACAACTTTGTCAATCAAACCATATTCTTTTGCTTCATAAGCAGATAAATAATGGTCACGTTCGCAATCTTCGCGTACTTTTGCCGGATCCTGACCGGAATTTTTTGCAATAATATCAATCAGCATATTCTTCATACGCATAATTTCTTTCGCTTCAAGCTCGATATCCGTAGCCTGACCTTTTGCACCGCCTAAAGGTTGGTGAATCATAATTCTTGAACTTGGCAAAGACATTCTCTTACCCTTAGCACCTGAGCACAACAAAAATGCACCCATTGAAGCTGCTTCTCCAAGACAGATTGTTGCAACATCTGCTTTAATGAGATTCATAGTATCATAAATTGCCATACCGGCAGTTATTACACCTCCGGGGCTATTTATGTACAACATAATATCTTTTTCAGGATTTTCGCTATCTAACAATAATAATTGAGCAACGATAGAATTTGCAACATCATCATCAATTTCTGTACCCAAAAAGATTATTCTCTCTCTCAATAATCTTGAAAAAATATCAAAAGATTTTTCACCTCTTGAAGATGCTTCAATAACAGTAGGGACATAACCCATTATTTTCATGTAAGTTTCCTGATCCATTACCCTCTCCTTTTTAACAAAATTTTATCCTAAATATCATATTTACGCAAGCTCTTTTATTTGTTTCAGGGGAATTACATTATCAGAAGTCAAAGTTAAATTCTCCGCGGAATTATTACTTTTATATATTAATAAAATAAATTTATTGATTTTTTAACAATTCACTTATGTTATCAACGATGTATTTATCTGGAATTTTTGTGCTCTTGCCGGATAAGTCAATCGTTGTCAGCATATCATCAAGATATTGGCGTTCGGCATCATTTAATTTTATTTTATTTCCATCAAACTTATGCGCAAATTTATTCAAATTTTCTAAAAATTGTTTTTTAGTAAATTTTTTGTTTAAATAAGCATCAATATTGTTGTAAAAATCCTTTTTTGCTCTATTTGCAGAATTATTTCTTATTCTGCCTAATTTTTCTTTTTCAATTTTTTTTATTCCGCTGCCTCCTGCGGATGCCGTGAAATTTATACTATTTATCGCGTATATATGCATTTTTACCTCTTTATATTCCTTTTGTGAAAATTGTACAAATTAATGGTTGTTTCGAATATTTACTGTAAAAATTCGGATTTGGCTGATTTTCGCACATTCCTAATCTGAAAGGATATGAACCAAAAATGGCTTTTGCTTCTTCATCATAAACATCTTCTGATATTGAAAGACGTAAACCTATTCTGTTCGCAGGATCTTTATAACGGCGAACTTCTATGCCTTCTTTAAATGATTTTTGCAAAACATCAGTCAATTTGTCAAGAATCATATGACATTGACTTTCTACAGGAACATCGCTGTTAAAGTCTGCAAATCTGTCGATTAACCTCATTGCAGCATGCAAGGTGAACATTTCACAAAATCTGGGATCTGAATTAATTGCATCTGCAATTTCTACAGCATTATTTTTGTTAATATTTTTATAAGGACTGTCATTTGGTGCGGATAATTCAGCCAAAATATCTTCATTAAAGACTTGACCTAAGCTTCGGCTATGCTGATAACGCGGGTTAATATTTTCTTTTTCGACCTGACGTTCAAATTTTACTAACAAATGTCTTAGATTTACCATTACATTTTTATCGACAGTACCCGGAATCCTAAAAATTGAAACTTTCGTTTTATCATTCATTAATTCCATTTCAGAATCAACACGCTCAGGAGATCGCGAATTTTCTGCATTACGAACAATTCTCGGGCGTTTACCGGTTCTTTTAGGCGACTGTACATCAGTATCTTCCTGAGCGGAAGATGCAGGCTTAAATCTCCTTTTATTAGCATCTTTATCACTTAATTCAATTTTGCCAAGAACTTTTGGCGGTGTAAGAACTACCTTTTCTGTTTCATATATTTCGACTTTTGGATTTTCGGTATTACCTGAAATTTCAGCATCTTTTGATACCAATTCACATTTTTTATAAAATTCATCTATAATTTGATCTAAATTTTCTTTATCAGATGAAATTAATCTGTTATTTAAATCAACTATCAAATCTTTATTATCAACTATTTCACCTTCTACAGGGTGAGAGCCGTTTTGTAACAGCTCTTTACAAATTTGTTCTAATTTTTGCCCTGACACTACACCCAAAGGCAAACCCATTGTAATTTCTTTTAATTCTTTTTGTGCTTTTGACAAAATACCGGCTTTTTTCTTTGGAAATTCAAAAGTATATTCATCCGTTTCAGGCAAAGGCTTTTGTTCCTCATTGTCATTCGTTGCTTCTGAAACAGGATTTACGGAATCTTTCTCATTTTCATTATCTTTGGAAATATTTTCAGAAATATCTGCCTGAAAATCTGATTTTGATTCATATAACTTTCTTAAATTTTCGTTTTCTTCCTGTAAATGAGCAATTTCTCCTTTTAAAGAATCTATTTCATCTCTATACTGTAAAATTTGTTCCTTATCATCATTTTGCTCATTTACCACATCTTTACAGATATTTTCGACATCTATACAATTATCTGGAGTTTTTGGAACTATTCCGGCAGCCTTTCCAACTAATATTGTTGCAGCAGTTGTAACTAATTCCATTACTTTTTGAGTCAGCGTAGGATTTTGCAAAACCTTTTGATACGGATTTTGATATTCTTCATTACCTGTAAAAGATAATGAATTTGTGCTTTTTACAAAAGTATCCTGACCATTTTCCTGTTTTTTGTATGGTGTTATTTGATATACAGGACGGGATTGATTAATAAACACTGAGGGTAAAATTTTCATATAAAACCTTTACTTTCTTGCGGCTATAAAAAAACATAAATTCTTATTTTTGACAAAATTAATCCCTTCATTTACAAAAATTTACATGATAATTAAAAAATCCAAAACTTTGACAATTTTATAAAAATCCTTAAATAAAACATGTAAAAAATCATACAAATGATTGACTACATAGACTGATAAATATGGTACAAATAAAGTACCGGACAGAGGAATAGAGCAGATAAATTTAGTGTAGAATATCTTGTTCGATTAGAGGTAAGTAGTATAAATGGGATTAAGTCTTAACAACATATATCAAAGACCATATGTAAACCAAGATGGCAGAAGCAGGGTTAAACGCCGTGAGGAGGAAGAACAAACTGCTTCAACCAATACCCAACGTCAGGAAAATACAGACCCTAATTCCAAAAGCAAAGGGCTACAATATACACAAGAGCAAAAACCCGCATATACTCCTAATTATGCTCAATCCTTTGCAGCAAGTGCATATTCAAATGTTAATATAAATTCAAATAAATTCCAAAATCAGGGACAAACAACATCATACGTTCAAAATACACAGCAAACCCACACCGAATTTAATGATACATTAAATATTGCTCAAATTTTAAAGGATTTTAAAAACACCGCTATAGCAATCGGAACTCCGGAAAGCATTTCAGATGAAGTAAACGGTTATATATCACTTATTGAAAAACAGGTAACTAAAGACAACCCAAATGTTAAATTAATCAAATCCAATCTAAAAAATGCAGCCTCATTACTTGATGGTCATATATCAGAAACTCTGAACAAAGAATCAAAAGTTGTTGAAAATTGGGTTGATACTTTATTTTTACAAAAAATAAATTTTAAATATGATGAAAATGACATCAATGAAAGATTTTTAGTAAAATTCCCGGACGGTTCGACAAGCAAAACCAAACGTCAGGAAGAATTACAGGAAACAAATCAGGAACCTGCAAATATTGAAGAAAATTCAAAAGTAATACCAATAAACGTTGCAGGAGATTCAAAAGTAAAAATCCCTCAGGATAAAGAATTAAAATCATTATTTATTCAGGCAAAAAAATATGCTTATGCCCAAAATCCTGAAAAAGCAATTCAGACATTTGAACGCGCATTAAACAGAGCAACCGAAATTAATGACAAAGAAACATCAGGCAAAATTTATTTTGAAGTCGGCAAAATTTATGATAATCATGACTATTTGCCACAAGCCCTGAAAAGTTATCATCAGGCAACAAGACTTTCGACAGATGAAAATGTTAAAACAAAAGCATACTACTCAATGGCACAAATTTATGATGATGTAAATCAAGTAACACCTGCTCTGAATCATTATGTAAGTGCAGTTTCTCATGCCGGAGAAGCAGACAATTTACCTGCACAGAGTACTTCTTTAACAAAAATAGGTAACATTTATTCTGATATGTATGAAAAAGAAGCCTTTGATTATTATGAAATTGCAAAAGATATTGCAGATGAAACAGAAAACTACAACTTAAAAGGGTTTGTATCATCTAATACAGGCAAAGCACACTTAAAATTTGATGAACCTGAAAAAGCTTTAAAATCATTTTCTCAGGCCGTTCAAAATTATACTAAAGGAGAAACTCCCCTGAAAACAGCACAAAATTATGAAGCTGCAGCTGACGTAATGGTTGAATTTAATAATATAGACAAAGCTTATAAATTACTTACCAAAGCACAAAATTATGCAAGAAAAACAGATAATCTGGAATACATGCACAAAATTAATACAAAATTAAATCAGTTAAAGGAGTTAGATGTCAAATAGCAAATACGTTCAGGTTGTAAGCATGCCTGTAGATTTTACCCAATACATTATCCCCCAAAAAGAAGAAAATGAGAGTTTGGACATATTAAAATATGTTCGTGATTTTCTTGAGTTTAATTCATTTACCTGCGGTTACAGATTTTAATTTAAAATTACTGTTTTTTTGTAGCTTCAATTAAATCGCTCATTTGCTTGCTCAAGTCATTTTGGTCTTTTTGCAATTTATCCACAGCTGTTTGTATTTCAGCTTGTTTTGTAAGTTTAGAATATTTCTTGTTATAAAATGGACATTAATTTACATAATAATAAAATTTTCTAAATTAAATTAAAAAAAACACTTTACAAAAAAAAATTTTCATGTAGAATAGAGATTACGGAGGGTTCGTAAGAATCCGAAGTCCCAAGAAAGCTTGGGGGATTAGCTCAGTTGGTAGAGCATCTGCTTTGCACGCAGAGGGTCAGGAGTTCGAGTCCCCTATCCTCCACCATTTAAAACAAAAGACCGCTTGAGCGGTCTTTTTTGTTGCTCTGTTTGCATTTTAGAGAGTTCGAGTAATATATTTTTATGCAAAAATTCTGTTACAGTGTGTTAGGGATTTTGACATAAAGTGCACCGAGTTTGACATATTTAGTCTGAAGTTTTTGAAAAATGTCGCAAAAATTTAAATGGCGTTTAAATGCCGTTTAAAAGGTGTTTTATTAGAGTTCAAATTTTACATTCTTTCAATATACCAGTTACTATTCCCGAAATGGTTAAAATTCCAATGGAGTTCAAAATAAAAATTAAACTCCAAAGAATTGTCATCTTTGAAGTCAGTAGGTTGGGTAAAACCCAACAAATGCAATTATTTGATAGACTGAAGTCTTCCCTACATACTTTCGCGTATTATCTGTTATTATTTCTGCGACGATTTTTAGATCGGGTGTTATTATTGTTATTATATCGTCTGCTATCATTGCGGTTATAATCGTTATCGTAATTATCGTAATTATAATTTCTGTTCTTGTTATTATTATAATATCTTCGATTATTACCGCCAAAAATTCGGTTCAAAATATTACCAGAATTTGAATCCGCGGTTATATAGTTTCGCTCTGCCGCAAACAACGGTCCTTGTAATAACAGCATCAAAATACCTGATAATATAAATATTTTCTTTAACATATAACCTCTTTTAAAGATGTTTAGTACTTACCTTTGTTATCGTCATAACAGTTCGACAATTTTTCATTAATCGACATCACTAAATAAATTAAGATGAACACAAAAACAAAACTTACAAGTCCTGCCCATAATACACCAAGACCTGCCCACAAACCTTGTGCTGCAATTACTTTTATTGTTGAAATTATTAAACCGATAATAGTTACTATAGCCATAATATCAACAACTACTCTACCAAATTTAACAACAAAATTTATCATAGCATTATCCTTTTTTTATCTAACCGTTTTTATTCTAAGAGTTTGATTTAAATAATACTATAGGTAAATCAGGTATATTTTTGTCTGATGTTAAAATAGCTTATTTTGGTGCGTATAAATGAACCCTACATGCTTTAGTCAACCAATTTAAGATATTCGGTAGCCTGAAGTCTACCCTACCTGCTGACATATTTAGCCAGAAGTTAATATTATAAAAATATGATTTAACAACACATTTTTATAGCTTCTTTAGGGCATACATGACTGCATAATGAACATCCCGCGCATAATTCTTTGTTCAGTTTCATACATTCTTTTTCAAGACTCAATGCGTGGTATTCGGATTCTGAACAAATTCTTGCACATTTTCCGCATTTTACACATTTATTTTTATCTATTGACGGATAAAGATGTGATTTTTTATTTAAGCCTTCATGTGATGTAATTTTTTCAATAGCAATATTTTTCAATTCTGATATACTATCAAAACCTTTTGATTCAAGATAGTTTAGCAATCCTGATTTTAATCCGTTAATAATTCCGTATCCGTTTAGCATTACTTCGGTACAAATCTGAACGGCATCAGCACCGAGAGCAATATATTGTGCTGCATCCTGCCAATTTGAAATTCCGCCCATACCGAGTATCGGTAAATCCGAATTCTGCCTTAACTGTGCTACACACCTAAATCCAATTGGCTTAACGGCTTCTCCTGATAATCCGCCATAAGTTGAATGCCCGTCAATATTTAAAACAGGCTCTAAAGTATCTAAATTTATTCCCAAAAAGCTTTGTACGGTATTAATTGCGGCAAATCCGTCTGCTTCCGCACTTTCTATCGCCTGAGCTATCCACGTTATATCTGTCACATTTGGGGTTAGTTTTACAAAAACTGGTTTTGTTGCAACAGATTTGACCCACGATGTTATAAGAATTGATATATCAGTATTTGTTCCTATAGCCATACCTATGTTTCTTTCAGGCATTCCATGCGGACAGGAAAAATTAAGTTCATAAGCATCAATTGGGGATTCATTTAACCTTTTAACTATATTTTGCCATTGCTGACGCACAACAGGTGCCATAATACTTGCTATGATAACTTTTGTCGGATGTTTCTTTTTAAGATATTTAATACCATCAACCCAATACTGAATTGTTTCATGGCTTAACAGTTCTATATTTTGAAGGCAAATAACTTTGCCATTTTCTTTTATTGTTGCATAGCGAGGACTTGCTTCAATCATTTCCAAATCATCAGGAGTTATGGTTTTTAGAACAGCACCGCCCCAACCCATTTCAAAGGCTTTATCTATACTTTCTATTGATGCGGTAGGAGGTGCGGATGCCAACAAAAACGGGTTTTCAAATTCTATTCCCAGTATTGATGTTTTTAATGTTGCCATATATTAATTCCTTAATTTATTAAATATAACCTTTTTTTGATTTACATAAAATGTTTGTAAATGATTATGACATTATAACACAGAGTTAAATAGCAAATAACAAATTTATATAATATTATTTATTACTTTTAAGTATTGTTTTTTAGTAAATATTTGTTATATCATAATTTTGAGGTTTATATCTGAATTTTAAGGAGTAACAGTATGAATAAAGTAATAAAATTGGTAGTTTTACTTTTTGCAATGATTTTATGCACAGCAAATGTATCGTATTCCGCACAAAAAGATGTATTATTAAAAACAACTTCAACCTGGGATAACGCAGAATATAAAAAATTAAAAATTAAAAAACCTGAAGTTACGGTATTAAAAATTGTTATCAATGTTAATGAAGAATTACCTATGCACAAACATGATTTAGTAAATATTGCATATGTAAAAAAAGGTATTTTAACAGTTATAACAGACGACAATAAAGAAATAACACTTCATGAAGGAGAAGTTTTGCCTGAATTAGTTGGGAAATATCATTATGGTAAAAATACAGGTAATGAACCGGTTGAACTTGTTGTTTTTTATATCGGAGAAATCGGAACTCCATTATCTGTAAATAAATAATGAAAAAATATTTTAATAAGCATTACACAACAATCCATCTTAGAAATAGTGTGATTGTTTAAAGATCAATATATAAAGCCTTGACTTACGTCACAGGCTTTTTTATTCTCGGCGGAAACGAAAATTGTCTTGAGTCGCTCGCAATAAACAACATATAAGACGGGAATTGTCTTGTAATCCTCGCATGGGACGGCTTCCGTGTCGGCTCATTTGTCTAGCCGACCGCTTGACTATTTCGCCGACAACTACAGCCTCTGCTCGGATTACGCTGAACCCTATACACAAGCCTGACGGCTTGTACGGGTTCTCAACTTACAACGATTATTTCTGCCAATAAAAAAGACACGATAAACGTGTCTTTCTTATTGGCGGCGGTAACGGGAATTGAACCCGTGTTTGCAGAATGAGAATCTGCCGTCCTGACCACTAGACGATACCGCTATGGATATTTAAATTATATGTCAAAAAATATTTTGTTCAACAAATATTTATTGCTTTTTGTAGAACGATTATTTATAATATATAAAGAGGTATATTTTATGAAAAAAATTATTATATTTTTAATTTCAATTCTTTTTACAATATTTTTTGTAAATCCTGAAACTTTAGCTGTCGGGAGATATGGTCCTAATTGGCAAAAACCTGTAATTAAAGTATATATACCTCAGGATGATTATGCAGGAATGATGCAAAGAGCTTTTCAAAAATGGCAAAGCAAATGTAATGGAAGATTGCAATTTGAATTTGTTTCAGATACTCCTGCAGATATTGAAGTTGAATTTGCCGACAAAACGGATGGTTCAGACGGAGATATCGGCTCTTATTCTTTGACTGTAAAAGGCGGAGCTATTACAAAAGCTGAAATTGTCATTGCTCCTGATTCTTTAAACAATTCCAGAAATTTGATTTATACAGTTATGCTTCACGAAATAGGACACGCACTCGGACTCAAAGATACAAAGCGTAAAATAGGAATTATGAGTACTCCTGTTACAGAAGCACAAGACATCGTAAATACGGATATTTTAAGATTATATTATTTAAATGGCTGGCACATTATTGATAAAAATACTACGTTTGTTCCTGCTAATTAATACCGTATAGATTATATAATTGCTTAATATCTTCAGGCTGAATTTCCTGCACTTCAGCCATTTCATGGTTTGTACCGGCATACATAAGACTGTTTTTATCGTTTGAATGCCCCAAACCCAATGCATGCCCGATTTCATGCAGCATTATTGTATAAACCTGATTTTTTGTCATAGGTTTATTATTATTATCTAACATCGAAATGTATATCTTAGCACCTAAAATTTTCTGATTACCATATACTGTTCTTGCCCTATGATAAGTTGTACAACCTAACGCATCTCCATTACGGCAAATACCAGATATTCCGGATTCAACAAATATTACTTCCATATTTGCAGTACTTTTTGTCCCCACAAATTCAAAAGTAAAATTATTACTCGTGTGCTTTTGCCAATCCATAAATGCATGCTGCATAGTCGTAGAAAGCATATCTTTTTTAGGTATATAAACTTTTATTCCCTGTCTTGTCACCAAAACCGGAGCCGTTAATACAGTTTTTCGTGTAACTGTTGCACTACAATCATTAAAAACATTAAATGCAACTAATAATAAAAAAACAAAAATAACCGAAATAATCTTTTTCATATTAATATTATGTACGTTTTTATAAAAAATATAAGTGTAAAAATAACATCACTTATTAAAAATTTACATTATAATATTGAAAATCTCAAATAAATTAAACTATAATAAAGCTATTGAGGGGAATAATGTCTAAAGATCTGACAGTTACAACAGAGATTAAACCTGCACATAAAAAATATGTGTTGAAAAAACGTGATGCAGTTGGCAAAAATTATAAAGTAAATTATGAACAGGATTTGAATGAAAAACAACTTGAAGCAGTTATGGCAAATGATGGAGCTCTATTAGTAATTGCAGGTGCAGGTTCAGGTAAAACCAAGACTTTAACTTATCGTGTAGCAAGATTGATTGAAGACGGAACTCCGCCTGAAAATATCCTTTTACTGACTTTTACAAAAAAAGCCGCTCACGAAATGTTATCACGTGCATCTTTGGTTCTCGATGAAAGATGTGAAAAAGTAGCAGGAGGAACGTTTCATTCTTTTGCAAATATCATTTTAAGAAAATATGCTTCCGCCCTTAAATTGAAAAATAATTTTACAATTATGGACAGAAGCGATTGCGAAGATGTTATAAATCACATTGTCGGACAAATGTTTACTAAAAAAGAAAAAAGATTTCCCAAAAAATCAACCCTTCTTGATATGTATTCAAAAAGCGTAAACAAAGTTATTCCTGTCAAAGAAATTATTGAAAATGAATTTCCCCAATTTGAACATTGTACTGATAAAATTATAGAAGTTCATAAAAACTATGTTGCTTATAAAAGAGAAAATTCTATTCTTGATTATGATGATTTGCTTGTATATTTGAAAATTTTACTTGAAAATAATGAAGCTTTAAGAAAAAAAATATCCGCAGAATATAAGTACATAATGGTAGATGAATATCAGGACACTAATACTTTGCAGGCTGATATCATTAAGCTGTTAGCATCTGTTCACGGAAACATCATGGCTGTCGGAGATGATGCACAAAGTATTTATTCTTTCAGAGGAGCTAACTATAAAAATATTTTCGATTTTCCAAAACTATTCAAAGATACTAAAATTATCAAACTTGAACAAAATTACCGCAGCACTCAGAATATACTTAAACTAACAAATACAATTATCGGAAAAGCAAAAGAAAAATATGACAAAAAACTGTTTTCTCAAATTGAATCCCCGGTAATGCCGGCATTAATTTGTGCTAAAAATACACAAATGGAAGCTGATTTTATATGTCAGAGAATTCTTGAACTGCTTGATGAAGGAATAGATTTATCAGATATTTGCGTTCTTGCAAGAAACGCAAGAATGTCTTATTCTCTGGAAATAGAACTTTCAAAACGTGCCATTCCTTACCGCAAATTTGGCGGCCCAAAATTTATGGAAACTGCACACATAAAAGATGTTATATCCCATTTGAGAGTATTGGTTAATCCTGATGATGTCATTAGTATGACAAGAATTTTACTGCTTTTAAAGGGAGTAGGAAATGCTGCAGTTAATAATATTATGCCGGTATTAAAAGGCAATCTTAACCCTGATATAAAACTTTTGCCACCTAATAAAATGACAAGCCTTTCTCCTTTGATAAAGGTTCTTAGTAAAGAACGTTCTCAAATTGCAACTAAAAAACCTGCTGAAATTGTAGAAGAAATCATAAGATATTATCGCCCGATTTTAAAAGATAAATATGATGATTTTAACAAACGTGAAAAAGATTTGGATCATTTACAATATCTTGCAACACAATATTCTAATCTTGAAGATTTTATAAGTGATATGGCACTTGAACCGCCTGATGCCAGTGTTGAAGGGATGTATAAAAATAACATTGATGACGAAGCTTTAACAATTTCTACAATACACAGTGCAAAAGGTCTTGAATGGGATAGTGTATTTATTATCGGTGCAGTTGATGGAAGGTTTCCGAGTGCTTACTCGTTTAATTCTGAAGAAGAAATGGACGAAGAACTAAGATTAATGTATGTTGCAACAACAAGAGCAAAAAACAATTTATATATAACATACCCTGTAGATATGTATGATTATTCTATGAACATGGTTTTATCAAAACCATCAAGATTTTTAGATAACATACCTGATGATATATTAGAGCTTTGGGATATTACAGAAGGATAACATTTTTATATTACAAATTATTAACAATTTTCATTTTCATGAAATTCTGACAAGTCTTTTTACTTTATATAAGAGTTGAAGTAATAAGATGAAGTTTATAAGGAGACAGAGTTATGCCTGAAATTTATTTTTGTTGTCACAATTTGGCTTACGGTTTAAAAATATTTTGCAAAAACGATAATGATTTTTCACAGCAATTAAAGGATTTTGAATTCCGCTTTGAAATGAACATGGAACAGAACCGTATAAAATTATTCGGATATTAATAATAAAAAGGCAGGTCTTGTGAACCTGTCATAATCAATTACTAATAAATGGTTTTATATTCTCTATCTTAATTTTTTACATCTGTTTTCAAAACATCATGTAACAATGCTACTGCAGCACCGGTAACAGCACCTGTAGTAACAAAAAATTCTGTTGGTCTGAAGTGTTTTGTAGCAAGATTATATGAGCTTATCGCTTTTTTAGCTATTTTTTCAGCCTGATATCTTGCATCATGGAATAATCTTTTTAATTCCGGCACTCCGTCAGGGTCTTCTTTCATCATTTTTCTGAATGCATCAAGTAGTCTCTTATTACCAATTTTATCTCCCTGTTCCAACCCGTCATAAGTTTTTACAAATACATCTTCAGCGGCTGATTTGATTTTCTTTGCTTTTATTTCGTCTATGTAAGATCTTGTCCAAGGGCTGAATGTTTCTCTTGACTTTTTAATCTCATTTTGAACATGTAAATACTCTTTTGTAGTTTTTTCATCTTCGTTTAAAGGATAAGCGTACTTTAATGCCCAGCCAATCGCAGCCCCTGCCGCTGCTCCTTTTAGCATAGGAACAAGACATGTTTTATTATTATAGTTGTTTACTGCTTCTACTGTCATAGTGTCGCTTTTAACCTTTGCTGATAGTTGATAAATACAATTACACTAACTTTAGTTAATTGAAATCTGGGAGAATCTGCACTTAAATATTCCAAAAAGAATTACAAAATTCAATTGAAACTGAGTAATCAGAAACTCATTTTTTAGCATTTTATAACAACTTTATTTTTTTGTCAATACCCTTGCCAAATTCAGTAATAACATAATTATTACAAGTGCAAGAGTCAGATAAAAATAATATATTATAGCATTATGACTTGCAAATAGGCATGCCAGTCCGCCTGAAATTATCGCTACCGAAGTTAAAATAACCACAGTTTTTTTCTGTGAAAAACCGGCATGCAAAAGTTTATGATGAATATGTTCAGCATCAGCAACAAAAGGCGAAGTTCCTTTAAATATTCTTCTTAATGATGAAAAAGTAATATCAATAATAGGAACTGCAAGTACAATAAACGGTAATAATATTGCAACAGTTGCAACCTTCATAACACCTGTTATAGAAATTGCTGCAAGCAAAAATCCTGAAAACAAAGATCCGCTGTCACCCATAAATATTTTTGCAGGATTAAAATTAAAAGTTAAAAACGCAAGCATTGAACCTGCAAGAATAAATCCGATTAACGCACTTATCGGACTTGCCGGAGTAACGATTACTGCCAATAATCCCAAAGTAATCGCATTGACAGTTATTACAGATCCTGCCAAACCATCAACACCATCTATAAAATTAATCGCATTTGATATTCCTACAATCCACAACATAGTGATAGGATAAGACCAAATACCCAATTCTATACCGCCAAAAAACGGAACACTTTCTATCTGCACACCCAGCAAATAAACTATTGTCGCAATAGACAACTGCATAAATAATTTAAACTTAGCACCCAATCCATATACATCATCTATAAATCCAAGCAAAAACATTAAAGAACCGCCAAGCAAAATGCCTGACAATAATTTTCCGTAAGGATAATAACTCATTAACACAAGGCACAAAAAAGTCAGCATTGTACTTCCCCAAATTGCAACCCCGCCGATTCTTGAAATCGGTTTGGTATGAATTTTTCTTGCATTTGGCAAATCCACAAGTCCTTCTTTTTTAGAAAAACTAATAACCATAGGAACAAGAAATACCCCGATTATATAGGCTATTATCGTTCCGATTATATGAGCATGTGTTAATTTAATAATAATGGTTTTAGTCTCCTTTGATTTATGTGAATTGTGAGTTGTCATTATAGGTGCTAACGAACATTTAATAATTATTGTATTTATAAAGTTCTATTCACCATTCATTATTCACACTTCACTTTACATATACAGCGGGTGTTTTGCGCATAATTTCATGCTTCTTGCATGAAGATTATTCAATGCCATTTCATTATCCGACGAATATATTGCAGATGCAATAATTTTTGCAACTTCTGTCATATCTTCTTCCTTAAAACCTCTTGTTGTAACTGCAGGAGTTCCAAGTCTGATACCTGATGTTACAAAAGGACTCTGAGGATCATTCGGTACTGTATTTTTATTTGCGGTAATTCCGACACGTTCCAAAACATTTGCCATATCTTTACCTGTTTTGCCTGTTTTCCTCAAATCTAAAGTCATAAGGTGATTTTCTGTCATACCGCCGACAATATCAAGACCTTCGTCCATCAACCCTTGCGCAAGTGCTTTTGCATTTTTTATGATTTGACTTGCATATTCTTTAAATTCAGGTTTTGACGCTTCAAGTAAAGCAACTGCCTTACCTGCAATAATGTGTTCCAAAGGTCCGCCCTGCATACCAGGAAAAACAGCTTTATCAATAGCTGCAGCGTATTGTTCATCACACATAATAATTCCGCCTCTTGGGCCTCTCAAAGATTTGTGAGTTGTAGTTGTTACAAACTGTGCATACCCTGCAGGTGACGGATGTAAACCTGCCGCAACAAGCCCTGCAATATGAGCAATATCGGCAAGTAAAAGTGCGCCGACTTCATCTGCGATTTCTCTGAACTTTTTAAAATCTATAATTTTTGAATAGTTACTTGCACCGCAAATAATCAATTTCGGTTTATGATCAAGCGCCATTTTTCTGACATCTTCATAATCAATTTCACCATCTTCGTTAATTCCGTAAGATTTTACATCAAAATACATTCCTGAAAAATTAACAGGCGAGCCATGAGATAAATGACCGCCATTTGACAAATCCATTGACAAAACTTTGTCACCGGGTTTCATTGTTGCCATAAATACAGCCATATTAGCCTGTGCGCCTGAATGTGGCTGAACATTAGCATGATCCATTCCAAAAAGTTCGCAAGCCCTTTTTTGTGCAAGTTCTTCAACAACATCTATCTGTTCACAACCGTTATAATATCTTTTGTGCGGTTTGCCTTCCGCATATTTATTTGTCAAAACACTTCCGCAGGCTTCCATAACTGCAAGAGAAGTACAATTTTCGCTTGCAATAAGTTCAATTGTATTTTGCTGTCTGTTTAATTCTGCTTCAATAGCCTGAGCTATTTGCGGATCTGTTTGTTTAACATGTTCCAAATTCATATTTACACACTCTCCCCTGTTTTTTTAAATTAATTATAGAGTGATAAATAAAAATTAGCAAATATTTTTATAATTTTAACGGGAAAACTTTTAACAGAATTATTTAACCGAGAATAAACGAATGATAGAAGTATGCAAAAACTACACCGTAAGCTGCACCAACCCAAACTTCCAGCGGTGTATGCCCCAAAAGTTCTTTCAATTTTCCGCCGACAGCCTCTAAATCGTGGTTATACATTTCTTCCATAACTTTATTCAGACATGCGGCGGTTTTTCCTGCAGCACGTCTTAACCCTGCAGCATCATACATAATAATAAGTGAAATTCCTAACGACAATGCGAATATAACGGAATCAAAACCCTCTAATATTCCAACTATTGTTGAAAGAGAAATTACGGCTGCTGAATGAGTACTTGGCATTCCGCCTGTCGTTGTAAATATTTTAAAATTTATTTTTTTAGTTTGTATCGTAAAAATTATAAATTTTATTATTTGTCCTATAAAAGCCGCCAAAATTCCGCAGCTCAATGCTTCGTATCCGTTATTTGCAACCAAGTGTCTGAATGTATCAATCAACATCAAATCCCTACTCTCTTTTGTATTTGCTCAATAATATCATTGAATATTTTTGAGCTAAAACTCTGTTTGTCCATTATATCACGACAATGAGTTAATTTGCAAGAAAGTTTACATTTTGCACTTTCAAGTCCGTATAAAGAAACATAAGTCAATTTATTCTCTTTTTTATCTTTACCGATTGTTTTGCCCATCTGTTCAAATGTTGAAATTTCGTCTAATATATCATCTGCTATTTGGAAAGAAATTCCGAAATTTTGGGCAAATTCGGTTACGGCATTAAGTTTTTCATCATCCGCTCCTGCAATAATTGCACCTGTACGCATAGATAATTGGAATAAATCTGACGTTTTATGCAAATGTATGTAATCCAAAACTTCTTCTTTATTTTTAATATCAGGATTATTTTCGCTTTCAATATCAACCACCTGACCTGCGATAACCCCTCTTGCCCCGCCAGAATTAAAAAATTCATTTAATACTCTTAGTTTTGTTGAAGGTGAAAGATTTTCAGAATATTTTGCAATAATCTGAGGAGCAAAAGTTAATAAAGAATCACCTGCCAAAACTGCCATTGCTTCACCAAAAACCTTGTGATTTGAAGGTTTACCACGTCTGTAATCATCATTATCCATACAAGGCAAATCATCATAAATAAGAGTCTGGGCATGAAGCATTTCTATCGCACAAGCAGTCGGAATAGCATCTTCAAATTCTCCGCCCAACATTTTACAGGTTTCAAGACACATTACAGGTCTTAATCTTTTTCCGGGCAAAGTTACTGTATATTTCATTGATTTAAATAAATCTTGCGGATATTCTACCTGTATATATTCATCTAATTTATCATCAACTAATTTTATATAATCATTCATTTCCATGTTCGTCAAACTCCCTGTACAATTTTTGTTTTTGCGTATTTCTTCCGCCTTGTCGTTTTTTATCACTTATTTTTACAATAGATTTTTCATTATGATATTTTTTATGAGTTTCGGTTTTTACACCATTATATTTTACACGTTCTTTGTATTCAAAAGCTTCTTTTACAAATTCAAGATAGCTTTCATACCTGCTGTAATCTATATTATCAATATTTTTCAAGACCTCACAGCCTGTTTCATTTATATGCAGACAATCTGAATATTTGCATTTGTTTTTGTATTGATAAATTTCATCAAATAAAATATCTACATCTTTTGGTAATATAAAATCAAATTTCAGGTTACTAAACCCGGGAGTATCTATTATTCTTGTTGATTTTGAAATTTCAATAATTTCGCAATGACGTGTAGTGTGAGTTCCGCGATTAAGTTTTTCACTTACACTTTGAGTTCTTAATTTTATATTTGGATTAAGAGCATTGATTAAACTCGATTTTCCGACACCTGAATTTCCACACAAGGCAGATAATTTACCCGTCAAAAGTTCTGAAAAATAATCAATACCTTTTTTTTCTAAAGCAGAAGTAAAAACTGTTTTATATCCTAAATTCCCGTAAATTTGTTCAATTCTGTCCTGTAAACTGTTTTCGTGTTCTAAATCTTCTTTATTAAAGCAAAGAATAACAGGAATTTGATAATATTTTGCAAGCGATACATAGCGATTTAGCTGACCAAAATCCAACTCCGGTTCTTTTAATGCACTGACAACAACTATCTGATCAACATTTGCAACCGCAGGACGTCTTATATAACTTTTTCGGGGTAAGATTTTTGTAATAACTTCATTATTATCAACTTCGACAAAATCTCCTGTGACAACGGATAATTTTTGTTTTTTCAAAACTTCTCTGATTTTACAAGGCGTTATATCTTCGCCAATTTTTACGAAGTAAGAATCAGAATAAATTTTGTAAATTTGCCCGTGCATATTTAGATTTTACTAAAAATAAATAAAAAAATACATAAAAAGTAATAAATTTAGGGGAACAAAATCTAAGAGGGGGTAAAGTTTATTGTCAGGCAAATGAGCCGCGATTTGGTGCGTATAAACAATTGCAAAAAAGATACATGTCATTACGAGGAGGGCAAAAGATTGCCCGACGAAGTAATCTAGCTTTTTATTACATTAATTTTAAAAAGTATATTTTATTCTGATTTTAAATTATAAACAACTGGATTGCCACGCCCTGACGGGCTCGCAATGACAATATATTTATTTGGACAGTAGAACCTACTGAGAAGGTAAATTATTAAATCACTTCAGATCACCCACACAAACGGCCCTGAAGCTCGAACCGCTGCGGCGTTTGTGGTTCCTGCTCGAGTTCGAACTGTAGAAGTACCGGTAGTACGCGTTGTTGGCGCTGTACTCACGGCCTGACCACAAGTAGTACCAAGAGGAGCCTAAACCCGAAAAGCTCTCAGGTAGTTTGCTGAAATCAGGGGTACCGGAACAGTATTTTGTTGAATCATCACAATTTGGATAAATTGTTTTAGATAATTCATACAAATCATCCTCTGTTGGAAGGTTTTGTACTCCACCACACTTTTCTGCTGCTGCGGCGAAGTAATCATTATCATAATTACATGCTTTGATACCTAAGGAT
>CADBFN010000020.1 GCA_902794035.1 uncultured bacterium | reverse complement strand
GCAGCAGAAAAGTGTGGTGGAGTACAAAACCTTCCAACAGAGGATGATTTATACGAATTATCTAAAACTATCTATCCAAACTGCGATGACAGTTCAAAAAACTGCTCAGGCACACCAGATTTCAGCAAATTACCTGAGAGCTTTTCAGGCTTAGGCTCCTCCTGGTACTACTTGTGGTCAGGCCGTGAGGGCAGCGCCTACGGCGCGTACGGCCGGGACTTCAACAGTTCGGGCTCGGGCAGGTACAACCTCAGCCGCCGCTACGGTTCGAGCTTCAGGGCCGTTTGTGTGGGTGATCTGAAGTAGGGTAGAGGGAGCAAAAGAAAGGGAAAATAAAAAAGACTTATTATTGACTTTTAACATGAACCCGAGGGATCTTTATCCAACTAAATCCCCTCGGGCTTTTCTTTGTAATACTTAAAAGCTCTAAATCTTTTGATTTAGAGCTTTTTATTTTATATTTTGTTATTTAATTTACGGTCCGACATATTGGAATTTTTGTCCCATTGGGTATTTAAGGAATATGTTTTCTCCCGGTTGTAATAATCCGTTTACCAGTTGTGCTCCGGGATTGAACATCCCTGTACCCATCCCCATCATTGGGTTAAAGCCGAAGTTCATACCCATACCCATCATTGGGTTGAAGCCTATTCCTGCTCCAAACGGATTTGTCATAGTTGGATTGAATGGATTGAAGCTTGGGATGGTTGCAGTCGGAGCTGTTGCAGTCGGTGTTGTTGTAGTTGATGTTGAAGTTGAATCACTTCCTGTTGTTGTGCTTGTGCTGCGGCCTGAAGATGAACTTGAACTTGAACTGTCTGAAGGTGATGATGAATCAGTTGAAGTTGTATCACTCGGTTGAGTGTCTTGTTCTCCTTGCGGCACTTGTTCTTCTTCGTCTTCTTTTAGCGGTGCAACCTTACTTCTTACAAGAGAGCCGGCAAATGCACCAACAACACCGCCAATAAGTGAGCCGATACCTGGACATATGCAAGAACCTATTGCGGCACCTGCTGCCATACCGCCTAATTCAATACCTGCTCCGGCAACTTGTTTTAATGCTCCTGCTATTCCTTCTTGTTTGTATCCTTTTATTATGCTTGGAATTTCAAATGCTACTGTCAAAGCTGCGCCAATAAACGGCATTTTCTTTCCAAGGCCTTTGAAGAATCCCTTGATTCCTCCCATTATCTTGCTTTTTCCTGTCATTCTTGCCAGGCGAATACCCGCTCTTGTTGAAGGAAATTTAACGCAACTTTTTGCGCTCTTCCACATTCTGGTTAAAAATCCGCCTTTTGTTGCACTTAATTTTGTTACATGGCTTTCAAATGCTTTTCCGGCGACTTTAGCTTTTGAAAATATAGAACCCTTAGGTGCTGCTTTATATGCTTTACCTATAACGTGTGCACTTTCACCAAAAATAAATTCCGGCAAACATTTAAGTGCACGGCTGCCTAATTTTAGTACTGAACCTAGCATGATATTATTCCCCTATATTTATCCCCTGTATAAATTAATAAAGTTTATTTGTTTTCGAAAATTGACTTTATTGTGATAAATATTAAGAAATATTACAAATCAAATATTCATTTTCATTTTTAATTGCGTTATTTTTTCGAAGGAATATTCTATATTATGCCTTATTTCTGTGGAATTTTGGGCTATTTTGTATATGTTTTCAATTGTATTAATAATCTGTGAATCCGAGTTCCTGTAAATAAACATATTTAAACCAGCTTTTATTCCCATAATGCAGGCTTCAGTTTGTCCAAAATCAGATACCCCCTTCATAATCATATCATCAGAAATAATTACTCCGTCAAATCCTAATTTATTTCTTAAATATGATATTGCATTCTGGCTTAGTGACGAAGGTATTTGAGTTTTATCAAAACATGTGCAGTGCAGATGGGCTGCCATAATCATTTCAACTCCGTTATCTACTGCATATTTAAAAGGTTTTATATGTGTTTTTTCCATTTCATCTATAGATAAATTAATTTCAGGTAAGGTCAGATGGCTGTCTTTATTAGCATCTCCGTGTCCGGGGTAGTGTTTGATACATGGAATAATCCCGTTTTTTCTGTATATATCCGAAACAATATCATATCCTTTAATAACATCATCAGGATTTGATGAAAATGCACGTTCTCCTATTATCGGATTGTTTGGGTTTGTGTTTGTATCTGTGCATGGTGCAAAGTTTAAATTTATTCCGAAATCTTTCAGCTCTTTTGCAATATTTTCTGTCTGATTTCTTAAAAAATCTTCCCCTTTTTCGTATGCAAATTTTGCCGATAAGTATTTTTTACCGCCGTAAATATTTTCTGTTCGTTCAACTCTGCCGCCTTCCTGATCAATTGATAAAAACGGCGGGATTAAACTCTCTGATTTAATTTCTTTAATAAGTGTTTTGAACTGAATTTCTGATTTTATATCGTTGGTAAAAAATATAATCCCGCCAAGTCCTTTGTTTAGAGCGTTTTTATATTCTCCGCCATCCAAACCTAATATAAACATTTGATAAAGTTTTGTTTTTAAGTCCATAATTTTATCTCAGATAGATTGTTTTAATGTTATTTTATTTTTTATATACAAGAGAAAAGACTTCTGTTAAATCCAAAAGATTTCCTGACTGTATAACATTTCCAATTTTAGAATGAATTGTTTTTAAATCATCTTCATTCGGTATAATTATATCTTTTGGCAAAACTATATCGTTAGTTGTTTTTGTATTTACAAAATTTTTGTTTTCAAGTAAAAATTCTTTGTATAATTTTAAAATCTTTATGTAAAGCGGATTTGTTTCGTATTTTTCTCCGAGGTAGTATTTGGCGTCTTTGGTAAGATGTTCAAAGTATTCAATAGAAAAATCTATTTCGCCGCAGGTTTCGTCTTTGTCAAAAGTATCTCCAAAGCAAGGATTCCCTTCTATATTAAAATTCCCTAAAGATTTTATATAAACTGCCCACAAAAGACTCCCCAGACAAAAGCCAACATTGTTTTCAACCATTCTTTTAATTTGGTTGTAATTGAATTTAAAACTTGATTTTTTCTGACCAAAATTTTTAAAAGAATTAATTTTTGCATATATATATTCTAAACTTATTGACAATATAGTTGTATGTTGTGCAAATCCGGGATCGAATTTAACAGTTTTTGTATCAGTCTGAGTCATTTTAATAATCTCCTTGTAATCTTCCTAAGAGATTATAGCACAATTATTAATAATATATTAGTTTAGCAGACTCATTTGTAAATTAAACATTTTGCAGATTTGATATAACAGGGGCAAATTTTTGGCAATAAAAAAGAGGCTTTAGCCTCATATTTTTAAATGGTACCCCCAAGCGAATTCGAATCGCTGTCTACACCGTGAAAGGGTCTCTAGAGCCTGTTTTACGGGGTTAATAGATTTAACTGAGTTAATAAAATCCAATAAAATCAACACTTTTACTTTTTATTAATTTAGCTCTGTTAATTGTTTTGATAAGTTTCGTGACTGTTGCGTGACTGCTATTAAAATTTTTAGTTACAAATAACATCAAATAAATCCTTAAAAATGTTATAAAAAAAAATAAATTTATATTTTTCAACATTTTTATTCCGAAAACTTTAAAATTTTTGACTTTTTCGGAATAGAAAGTAAATCAATCAAATACATAGTGTGTTGCTCTTGCTTCACCTTGCTTGTGTAAAATATTTTTATTTACCAAATCAGTTAAATCTCTGTTTGCAGTATCGTGTGAACAATTACAAATTTTTGCCCATTTTTTAGCAGTTAAATTTCCTTCAAAGTTATCCAATAGTTTTGTTAAAACTTTAATTTGCCTTTCGTTAAATGTTTGTGTTTTGTTCTTTTCCCAAAATTCAGCTCGTTTCAAAATATCATTCAATAGTTCATCCGAATTTTCAATAGCAATAATCAAATTTTCCAAAAACCATTTTAACCATAGAGTTATATCAACAGAATCAGTTTGTGTAATCTGTAAAATGTCATAATATGATTTTCTGACTTTTTTTATTTGAGATGACATTGAATAAAACCTATCAGATGTTTTTTCACTCCTTGCAAGTAACATATCAGTTAAAGCTCTTGCAATTCTTCCGTTTCCATCCTCAAACGGGTGTATTATAACAAACCATAAATGAACAATCCCTGCTTTTATTACTAAATCTGTACCTGTGTCATTATTTATGTAATCTATTAATTTATTCATTTCTTGTGGCACAATATCAGCATTCGGAGCTTCGTAATGTACTTTTTCATGTCCTAATGCCCCTGAAACAACCTGCATTTTCCCATTTGCATCATCTCTGTATTCCCCGACTTTAATTCTGTATAAACCACTCCTGCCACTTGGAAACATTGCAGATTGCCAACCGAATAATCTATCTTCACTTATGGGTTTATCATAGTTAATTGTTGCATCTAACATCATATCAACAACACCCTGAACATCACGTTCAATATAAATATCTCCGCCGATATCTAATCCTAATCTTTTAGCAATAGATGAACGAACTTGCTCTACATTTAACTTTAATCCTTCTATTTCACTCGATTTTATAACATCTTCTGTTAAAATATTTAGTTTTGCTTTTTGACTGTTCTCAAAACCAATAGACTGCATTTTACCTAACAATATTCCCTGTTTTAATCTTACAGAGGATAATAACGGCATAATAATGTCTTTATTGTAAGTAAAATTAGGAAATTCAGAGTTTTGCCAAATGTATCTATTCATAAATTAACGCACCTTTTGCGTATATTATACGATATTATCTACGCAAAATCAAGTGGAATCTACGTAAATTTTACGTAGATTTTAACAAGTATCTACGCATTTAGAACAAATTTGTTTTATTTATCAGTAAACAAATATTCAACCTGTCCCCGCTCACGCGGATTTTAAGAGGAGTTTTAGTTGGCTGAAGTATTGAATTATGTCGGGAACCATTTTCGTTCAACGTCCCTCGCGTGGGTCGGGACAAATATTTTATGCTAAAATACATATGTAAAATAAGGAGAGAAAATTATGCCATATATTCAAGCAAGATTAACTATCAAATTAGATGAAACACAAAAAGATGATTTGCAGAAAAAACTGACAGATGCAACTTCATCTGCTCTATCAAAACCAAAAGCCTACATAATGACTGAAATTGAAGACGGAAAATCTCTTTATATGGCAGAAAATAAGTTAGATAAAGGTGCATATATATCAATAAAAATGCTTGGTTCTGCAAGTAAACCTTCTTGCCAAACATTAACTCAAAGTATTTGCAGTATTTTGGCTAACGATTACGGTATTGATGGTTCAAATGTATATGTAACTTATCACCCTGTTGATTTATGGGGTTGGAACGGTTCAATGTTTTAGATACACAGGCGAATTTTCACTTCTCTATAATGAAAATTTCCCTTAACCCAAACAGGACAAAAGTCCGTCTATATCTGCATTTTAGCATATTACGGCATAATAGGTAAATTATCAGGCTTTGCAGGAATAGTCAACATTTGAGCCTATTTTTATATAGGTTTATATAAAATTTTCCAAATAGCACCTTGGGTGGGGATATTTATTTTCTCCCTAGAAATTTTTAATTAAAATATAGCGGAGGAATTTTATTTTTGTCGTACAACACAAAAACAGCCCTGTTAAAATTGCAAGACTAGTTAGGTTGTAATTTTCAACAATAGATTTTATTACATGAGCTTCTTCATCTCCTGATTTAATTTTTGCATATGAAATTCAATTGACTTATATATATTTATAAGTAGAATTACATTATGAAAAAAATAGTTTTTGCACTAATTTTGATTATTTTTGTTTGTCTTCCTACTTTTGCAGCAAAAAAATATTATATAAAAAATGATATTGATTATGATTTACAATTTCTATGCTTTAGTGAAAAAGAATGTTATAGTTTAAATGCCAATATTATTGAAGTAAAAAATAAAAAGTTTGTTGGTTTTGGGGCATATCATTATTATGATTTAGGTTCATATAAGCATGATAAGAAAACAAATACTTATAGTGTTGATGTTTTAGTAGATAGAGATCCCTCTACCGACTTAGACGTTTGTAACAAATGTCCTTTCGATAGAGGGAATATTACTCATCTTATTTTTTCGCTAATTTATAAACCTTTTCCTAAGAAATTTAAGGCGACATATAAAGGTTTTGTATCAAGTGAAGATATTGTAAAATATGAGAATGGCAAACCTATTTCTCATCACATAAATTACTTAGATATCTATTATAATAACAACGCAAATTATATTAAAGATTTAAAGCATTGGTTAAATTATTTCAATAAAGATGTTTTGAAAAAGTTTGGCACTCAATATAGTTCAAATTATGATGTGGATATAAAGTATATTATACCTTATTATATTAGTAATAAGGTTGCTAAGAATACATACAATGTTCAGTATAAGAATAATATTCAAAATACAAATTTTATAAATAAGGGGTATTTGTGTTATGATGCAAAATCGTATAACTATAATGCGAAAAATGACGTATATACTGTCGATATTATGGATAAACCAGATATAGATAATAATGAAGAAAATATTAAATGCCCGTATGGAGAAGGACTCATAACTCATGTTATATATTCAACAGAATATTCTCCAACTCATAAATATTTTAAAGTTAGATATAAGGGATTTATGTGCTCTACCAAGAAATATGATGATGTAGATCCTACATCATATTATTACATATATAACGGCGTATATTATGACGATAACCCTTATTTAACACCTAAGTTAAGTCCAACTTACTTTAGGAAATTGTTAAAAGAAAAGGATAAGCCTTCTGATTATAATTATTTTGGGATAGTTCCTAATATTGAAAATAATAATTCAATTTCAATAAAAAATAACATAAAGAGAATCAATATTGAAGCATCCTCAAAAATTAGGGATTTTGATATCTATGAACCAATACCTAAAAATTTGGAAGATGAGTATGTAAAAAAAATTCCTCAAAATCAAATTACTAATTTTAAGTTTGATTTGGATAAAGCATTAAAACATATTTTATATGATAAAATAACATATAATAATAAAACATTGAAACAAATGCTTTTAGATTTTGATAAAAAATCAAATACTATATATTTAAAATATTTGCATAATCCACAGAACACTGAGCAAAATAAACTATTTATTGAACAATTAAAGCAAATGAGTGGAACTGTAAGTTTTTATCCTGATGTTATAATAGAACAAGTTCAACCTTATATTGCAAAATATGATTTAGGACTCGAGCCTGGCGCAGAAAGTGATACCTTTCTATATAAATATTACATAGAAAAGTATCACCTAAAATATTCAAAAGAATTCAAAGAATTACTTGAGTTAAAAGAAAATGTTTATTCAAAGTTAGATATTATTATCTCAAAAATTTCTAACGAATTCTAATGGATTTACTGATTGTCCATTTTTATGGACCCCGAAATGTAAGTGGGGGCCAGTAGTCATAACTTTTCCATTTTTTCCTATTCCTGCGGTATTTCCACTTTTTGCAATAACTTGCCCTGTATTTACTATATCCCCAACTTTTACATCATAAGAATTTAAATGTCCATAAAAACTATGTATGTTGTTACCATGATCTATTACAATATATTTTCCATAACTACAGGGATTATACCTCAAATCAGCAGCAGAATGAACAGACCGAAAATGCTAATCCGTCAAATGAAAATGAATCTACTGAAGATGAAGAGATACAAGAGGCAAAGCAAGCTGCTTCAAAACGAAATTGTATATATGAAACATCCAATGGAGTATGTTTTACGACAAAAACATTTAAGCCTGAGCCGCTAAACTATTATGATTGTACAGGAGGACTAACTACGTACGATAAAGTTGCTATTCCAGCAAAAAAATATCAGGATATTGGAATTAGAACATGTTACAAACATTATGACTACTGGGCAGGGGCGATGAAACAATGTAGTGATTGGGGATATAAATTACCAAATGCCAGAGAATTAGCATCTTTGGCTGCAGATGTATATGGTTCTGCAATTAGTTATGAGACAAATGTTAAATCTTATTTACCTGATGGTCATAAAGCCAATACTATCCCTTTGAATATTTTAAATATTTCATATAATCAAATGAGAACAGAAAAATATTGGGAAGATAAAGAGGTAGAAGGTGAACCATGGATGGCTTATGCACGTGATTTTGGTCCATCTTATGCTAAATTTACAGAGAGAATTACGACAATAAAAGATTCTCATATGACTTTACCAACTGTAAACGAAGCTTTGTGCGTATATGATCCAAATGGTATAGCTGTAAAATCCTATACAGAGTATCTTCGTCAACAAGAAGCAGAAATAAAGTCAAGACAACAAAAAGAGCAAGCAGAAAAAGAACAGAAGGATATCAAAGAAAATGCAGAATACACTTTATTCTAAATTATTTTTAACAATTTTATCAGTTATATTGGTTACTTTGCCTAGTTTCTCTGAAACTTGGGAAGATGCCACTATCCGTAATAAAGAAATTTTTATTGATACTGATAGTGTTAATTCTCATAATGATAGCACATATTACAATGTAAAATATTATGATAAAAATAGCAAAGTATATGTCGTAGCAACTATACAGAGTAAAGATAATTTTGCAGGGGTAGTTGCCACTTGTAAATATAATGATTACGCAAAGAATAAAAGTTTAGCAAATCCCTTAACAGATAAGGTGGCATCTTCTATAAATATGCATGATATTCAATTAAGTTCACGTTTATACAATGCAAACGAAATGGCAAAACGGGCATTATATATAAAAGAAAATACAATTTCTGAAACAAAAGTCAGCACATCAAATGGAACGGGGAATGGCATGGGAAGTGGTACAGGTTCAAAGTCTCCTGTGGATTCAAAATATAATAAGGAACCAAATTTTGATTATTTCATGAGAAAAGTTCAAAAAAATATTAAACAGAATTGGCATCCCCCTACAGGAACAGAGAGCAAGAGAGTTGTAGTTTTATTTACTTTAGACAAAAATGGACATCTGATATCTTCTCAATTTTCAAAAAGTTCAGGCAGTGATGCTGCTGATAGAGAAGCACTCAATGCGGTGAAGAGAACATATTTCGGGAATTTACCTTCCAGTTATAAAGGTTCTTATATTGATATAAGTTTTACGTTTGACTATAATGTCATAGATAAATAATAAGGGTAATCCAAATATGCAGGTGAATGAAGGTGTATTGTCCGAATTGCGGAAATGAAATAGAAAATAATCAACAATTTTGTTCCAACTGTGGGAGAAAATTAAAAGATACATCTAAAATAAAATGCATACTTATGGTTGTTTTAAGCACATTCCTTTGTGTGTCTTCTTTTACTGTCGTATCAGGATTTATGTATAAAAACAATACACTAAAAAATATTATTCCATCTGCTTTAAATTGCAAATATTATAAGGATTATGACCTTACAGATGAAGTTTCTGCAAGCGGCTATTTTCAATGTACTTTAGACGAAAAGATTAAACCGTTAAATGAATGTTTTAAATTTGACGAACAGGAAGATTATTGGAATGACCTCAATTCTATAATAGAACATACCTTTGAAAATAAAGTAAAATACCAAAATCAGCAACCTGATTTAATCGGAAAATATAATACTTTGGATAAAATACACATAGCTTTTTATAAAGAATACACATTATATGAACTTGGCAAAATAGCAACAGGAAAGGCTGAATATGTCGGACCCGATTATATGTTCGGGGAAGGTACTTGGGCAAAGTATTATGATGGTACAAAATCAGAGAATAAAGATTTTAGAAAACTAAGTTCCATAGAACAACTAAAACTTGCCCAAAAACTACAAAAACTTTCTGATTATATTTCGGACAAATTTTCTGATAATTATAACAAAAATGTTTTTATCTTAAATCTTATGGGAATTGAATATAATGCAACTAACCATTCAGCAAAGAAAATCCTAAAAAATACAATAGAAAAAATTTGTGGACAGGACGGGGAAAAATATATTGATACTCTGACAAGAAAAAACTCAGAAGAAGATACTCCAGTACAAATCCAAGAAAATCCTGTATTAGATAAATTGGAATCAGAAGAAACATGTACAAAGGTTGGTGAACATTTGTACTTTGATCAAGGAGCTATAAATATACAAACAGATCTTATTGGCGGGGTTTTTAAAGAATACAACTACAACAATGACAAATCTTATAATGAAAAGAATTATGCCTATAAAACTATTCAAACTATGGCATATTGTGATATTGTATTGCAAGGTGGCATTAAGAAGATAGAATTCCCGATTTTTAAATATTATGATAAAAATAATAAACTTGTAGATGAATACAACATCCACGAAATTTGGAGAAAAGAATATCCCGATGGACATTTAGGAATTACCCACCCCGAAGATGAACCCAATGGAGAAATATATTTTAATACCCTGTGTAAGTATTATTCCCCTAAAAAATGATTAGAATTTTAGCCATAACAAATGTATAAAAATAAAAGTCAGAATTATATGTATATAAAAGAAAATAAAGATTGAATGCCCTACTTATGTACTCATTGGAAGACAATCTCTTTAATGATATCAATATTGAAACACAACGAATGACTTCAATTGAAAATTATAGAAAATTTCTTGTAAAACTTGGTTCAAAGGACAAAAGAGATGCTATTGTTAAAGATGCTACCAGCGAGTTTCCAATATATAATGACGTATTAGATAAAAATACGGATTTACTAAATTTGCAAGACGGGACATTAGACCTAAAAACATTGCAATTTAGAAATCATAAGGCAGAAGACATGCTTAGTCTTATTGCTAATGTAAAACATTCTTATAATATATCAACAAATATTTTTGAAAAGTTTCTTGAACAAATTTTTGAAGGTAATATTGAAAAAATAAAATATCTACAAAAAGTAATGGGGTACTGTTTAACTGCATCTACAAAAGAGGAAACATTTTTTATATTATATGGACCATCGACAAGAAACGGGAAAAGCACATATGCTGAGACTTTTTTATATATGTTAGGAGATTATGCCAAACAATCTGCACCAGAAACATTTGCAATAAAAAAATTCTCTGATAGCCGATCTGCAAGTGGGGATATCGCAAGATTACGAGGAGTAAGATTTGTTAATACTATCGAATTACCACAAAATATGATTCTTGATACAGCAAAAATGAAAGCTTATACAGGTGGAGATACAATAACAGCAAGAGAATTATATCAGAATGAATTTCAATTTAAACCAAATTTTAAGATATTCATGACAACGAATCATTTACCACAAGTAAATGATGATACATTATTTGCAAGCAAAAGGGTTAATGTTATTACATTTGATAGGCATTTTACAGAAAAGGAACAAGATAAGAATCTTAAGAAAAAACTTCTTGATCCTGAAATACTTAGTGAAATCCTACATTGGTGTATTGACGGTTTGAGCCTGTACAGAAAAGAAGGTCTACAACCGCCTGAATGTGTTATAAAAGCAAATCAGGAGTTTTGGGAAAGTTGTGATATCATAAGAGCTTTTCTTAATGATAATTTTGTTGAATCAGAAAAAAGTACAAAATTACAAGAAGCATATAATTTATATTGTCATTGGTGTAATGTTCAAGGTATTTGTGCTGAAAATAAACAAACTTTTAATTCTTTATTGAGAAATAGGGGGGTTACTGCAACAGTAGGTGGAATCAGAAATATGTTGAAAAATTTGGTTTATAAAAATGAAATCTTTTAAAGATATGCAAAAAGTGCATTATACATGTAAACTTTTTTAGAAAAAAAATATATGTGTACTTTACATGTATTTTGCATATGTTGCATAAAAAAATCGTATCAGTAAAAAATAAAAGGAGAATAAAAAATGGTAGAATATAACACTAGCATAGATATAGCAGAAAAAGAAACGGTTACTCTTAAACAAGCATCCGATATATTAGGGCTTAAATATCATACGGCAAGAAAAATCCTACATAATGAATTGTCTATAGGCTCAATTAATTATGGATGTAAGACCGTTTGGATAAAAGAAGATATTTTAAATTATAAAAGGCGATGTTACATTGCGCCAAAACCTGTTAGTGCGCAGGCACAATTTAATTATGTACAGAAACAAAAAATAGAAAAGGAAAATCATCATGGCAGTCTATAAATATCAGACTAAGAATGGCAGAAAATTTTATTATACCGTAAGTGTAAGATTAGATAATGGTAATACGAAACGTTTTAAACGCTCAGGATTTATCAGTATAAAAGAAGCATTGACAGAAGAATACAAGTTTAAAAGAAAACTGATTACTAGTTCATAGTAAGGTATTGGAAAAATAAAAATATGTACTTGAGATTTTGATCGGGCTCCGATAGAGTCTTAAAGAGATACTTAATAAAGATAAAAAAGGTATAGAATATGACAGTCGGAAAATATTATACAAATATAGAAAAAACGAAGTTCAAATGGTGGTTTGTTGTTGATGTGCCATCAGGAGAATATGATAAATTCGGTAAACAGAAAAGAAAACAAGTCAGAGTGAGAGGTTTTAATACTGAAAAAGAAGCCAAAGAAGCTGAAAGAAAATTTTTAAATTCATTAGAAGGTGGTAAAGTTGAATTAAAAGGAGATATTATTTTTAGGGATGTTATAAACTTTTTCTTTGATTTCATAAAAAACGAAGGAAAATATGAAAAAGGTACAATAAAAAATTACGAAGGTTATTTTAAAAACCATATGCAAGATTTAATATCAATTCCGATAAAAAAACTTACACCTGCTTTTATCCAAACATGGCACAGGAATTTATATAAAAAAGGTGTAAGTGATCATGTGTATAATGGATGCTTAAAGCTCTTAAAACGGGCATTCAATTATGCCATTGAATTAAAACAAATCAGCACAAATCCTTTTAGTGAATTAAAGCCTGTTTCTATTCCCAAAAAGTTAAGAAATCGTTTTTCAACAAAAGAGTTAAAAGAAGTAATTGATACATGCATCGAAGCGATGCCTGAGTTTTATTGTATATTTTGTATTGCAACCTTGACAGGTATGCGATTAGGAGAATATTCTGCAATTAGACCTTGTGACATAAAAAGAAAAGATAATAGGTATGTAATATACGTAGACAAGCAGATTACTCGGAATGAATACTAGGCAAGGACTAAAACAGTAACTTCCACAAGAATCGTTGATATATCAAATAAGGTATATGATATTATCCAATGGCATATCAAATATTTTGGTATAAATCATACCGACTTTATGTTCAAACCTGAACAGGGCGGTTTAATGTATGCCAAATGGATTGAACGGAGATTTACTAAATTACTTACATTATGTGGTTATGAAGAAAATTTTTGCCGAGTTCAGGATCTAAGAGGGCAATATGTTGATATTATGCACTTGTGTAAAGTCCCGATAGTATATATTTCAGGGCAAGTTGGGCACAGTAGCCCAAAAGTAACTGTAAACTCATATACTCAAATACTAAGTGAACTACCAATTGATGCAAATAATGCAATGGATAACCTAATATTCGGTCCTACTATGGAAAAAAATCAAAGTAAACAGGCTGGATAAAACATTCAACCTGTCCCCGCTGTCACACGATACAATGAATTTTAATGCTGTGGTTAGTATTCTTCATCATTTTGAATAATTAAAATCCGCTATTAATTGCGTGAGCTACCTCTTTGGTATAAGTTATTAAATTCATAAAAATTATAAAACTTTCGTTATTATTCATAAGTTCGCTTGTGATAAAATAACAATTATGGGGATTAATATTGATGCAAATTTTGAGGAAGATTATAAACAATTTGTATTGTTATCTATACAAAAATATTTTAATATCGATTTAAACAATAAAAATTATTCATATTTAAAAGAATTAAAACCACATGATTTATATTTTAAATATTTATCAGATTCAAAAAGAATTCCTCCTGCAAATCCCCGTAAAGTTCATTTGTCAAAAGAATTAAAGGATAATAAATTATATAAAATATATCAAAATAGCATAGAAAATATTATTAGTAATTTTGAACAAGGCAATACAATCAGACCATTTTTAAATAAAGATGTAAAACATATCTTTAAGCAAAATTGTCCGAAGGACTATTTATTAAACGATTGGGATTTATATCACCTACATTTAGGTAAGTTAGAAAAAAATGCAAAATTTTGCACAAGAACAAAAGATGTTTTATTTTGCCGTATAACCCCAACAGATGTGTATCTGATACAAATACTCAATCACAGTAAAAGTAGTTTTGCTTGCAGGAAACTACTTACTATATTAAGGGACAACTGGATAGAACAATATAATGTCCACAAACTAAACGGTATTCTTAGTATTGAAAAAGAATTTAGTGATTGTGAGTATAGAGAATTAAGGGAAACAGGAATTACAACAATACTAAATATAGATGGAGAATACTGCTTTTCACCCAATATGGGAATTGCCTCTAGTGGGGATTCTTCAAAAGATGTTCAAATTGCTATGAGACAACTTAATACCTTAAATATTTTGCAAAAGCATATACTAGATAATAGAAAAATAATCTATGATTTTATAATAAGATGTAATGATTGGCATAAAAAACCAAACAAAATATACCTTAAACTTAAACGCATTGATGAAAATATTTTAATAGCACAAGACATATATTCAAAAACAATTGTAGAGTTAAAAATGAATAATCAATATATTGTAGAAATGTGTATCAGAATAAATAAACATTCTTGTACTATACAATATAAGCTTGAAGATGAGTAAGAAGTATCTTTTAGTAGTTATTTTTCTGAGCAAAATTTTTTGTGACTATTCTTGTGACTATTAGTCAAAATTTGGGGTAAAAATGAACAAAAATAAAAAACTTATGTGGTTAAAATCCTTTATTTATAGCACTTTTAATACAACACCCTTCAAACCCTTATATATCAATATTTTGCATTAAAAAAGAGGGCTGAAATGCCCTCTCTTATTAAATGGTACCCCCAAGCGAATTCGAATCGCTGTCTACACCGTGAAAGGGTGTTGTCCTAGGCCTCTAGACGATGGGGGCTTGTATTTTTCCCTTCCGTACTATTTATACTATATTGAACATAATTAAATGTCAATAATTTTATTTCAAACTTTTTATTTCTTCTATAATTTGTTCTATTTCTGGGGTTAAATCGTCTTTAGATGTTATATTTTCTCTGATGATTTGTGAAAATTCGACTTTTTTAAATTCATGCATTCCTCGGTTTTTGAAAATTTCTTCTAAATATTTTACTCTGTGTCCCGGTTCTTCCGCGAAATCAATATTCATTTCCGAAATATTTTCTAATTCATATTTCAATGCTTTGGATACAAGGTCTTTATTTAGTGCATCTTCAAATTCCCCGCAGCTTATTATGTGTATTTTGTCTATAGTTCGCAATTTTGGTTTAATTTCTTGTGCATTTTGTATCCCATCTTTATCAAATAATACAAATATTGGTATGTTTAATGTTTCCCGATAGTCATAATATAGTTTTACTACCTGATTTTTCCCTCCTGCCGGAATAATATAAATCCCGTTTTCATCAAAATTAAAATCACAAATATCTGCAAAACAAGGCAAAAGAGTTTCTTCTGTCGCCCCCTCAACCAGCACCAATAATTCTATTGGGTATTTGAATTTTTGTCTTTTTCGTTCTTCTTTTATATTTGTGTTCTCTGCCATAGCTTTAAGCCATTTTAAATTTTGGGGTGAAGATTCATTTATAAATTGAACAACTGACAGATAATCTATTTGATTGTTTAGTAATTTCTCTGTTTCCTTGTCTTGTTTATAAACTGATTTTTCATAGTTGTATAGCTTTTTATTTAGTGAATAATCCGAGGAATTTTCTCCTGCAATAATTTTAACAGAATAATTAAAAATCTCCTGAGCATATTTTTTAATACTTTCATAATCCATAATTTCAAGTTCATGTTTGTTGAAATTTGGCGATATAAGGTTATGCAGTATTATTTCTCGAAAAACTCTTAAATACTTTACTTCTGTGTTTTTAAATCTTGTCAGTCTGTCTATTGAAAGAAGTATCTGTTCTTTTGTGAGTGCTTTTATTTTCAATTTATCCTCGATTTACATTTATTTACAAACCTTGTATAAAAGTAGCAATTTTTCCTTTATCCGTTTTTTAATATACATGTGGAGTTATTATGGTAGTAGAAAAAATTAATACCGCTTTCGGGCATTATAATTATAACATAAGTACAAATAAGGCAGAAAATAAAGCTCAAAATCAGCCTGTTTGTCATGCTTGCCCTGCTCCGTCATTTACCGCAAAAACCCTAAGTAATCCTGTTGTTGGGACGGTTAATATTCGTACAGAACTTTCTACGAAAGAAGAAAAAAACAAATACAATGAAGTATGTTCAAAACTAGACAGAAATACTAAAAAAATTGTTAATACATTGTTAAAAAACGGAGTGCTTTTAAATAATAACTCTGATGATAAGTCTTCCGTTTTGGATAATTTGCATAAAATCGCAACTCAACCGAGAGCTAACGGACTTTCAAATTCAGGGATTTTAAGAGATGCAATTACTACCATTGCATATCCTTTTTTAATAACTCAACAATTCGGAGATATTCCAAATAATTATCGTCAAACTGCTGTTGCAGCCAATAATATGTTTAAATTAAATACGTCTGATGTAAGACAAACATCTGATGAAATAGATGTTGAGCATTCCGGCACATGTGTTGCGGCAAGTACAGAATTTAAATTAGCAAGGCAAATGCCTGCTGAGTTCACAAGACTTGCTCAAGAGTTAAGTTCTCCTCAACTTGCCGCAACAAAACATATTAAACTGGAAAATCTGGCAGATAATGCATTAAATGGTGTCTGGTTGTTAAATGCTTTCGAAATTCCGTTTACACTTGATAAAAACTATAGCGATGCAAAGTTAAAATTTGCACCGGATAAGAATGCGATTATCAGAGCTCAGATACAGACAACTGACAAAGATCCGGAAGAAAGAACTCCGCTTGATGTTTTGATGCAATCTACATTCATGCAAATCGGTTCGCAGCAGGCATATAATACCCTGACTGATAAAAGAGGCGGAAAATTCAACCAAAACGACAAAGGTCTGATAGAATTTGAAAAAACATTCACAGAATCTGTTGTATTTGATAAAAATATTTTGTCTGTAACTTACCAAACAGTAGATGAAAATGCAAGATTAATCGGCTACGAAACTGATTTGGATACAATGAAAAAACATTTAATTACTGCTCTTGATATGGGTGAAAATATAATTATCGGTTATACCCAGACAAATGAAAATAATATAATTGTTAATGGACATGAAATTACAATAGTCGGTTATAAAAAAGAAAGTAACGGTAAATTAAGCTTTATCTGTAACGATACCGATGACGGTATCTCAAGACCTATTGTTTATTCCGAAGATTATCTGCTTCCTAAAATTCATCACGCTGCACTTCCAAAAGAAGTTGTTGAAAAGGATATGAACATTGTCCCGAATTGGGAAGAAGGCATTGATATATTCAAACAAATGAGAGCACATGCCGCTTAATTAACTTAATTGATTTAAAGTTTAATTCTTTTTGTTGAAATCGAGTCATTGACTTTTGGTCAGTATCTTGTATAATAAACTTGTAACATGCATGATGAGGTGTTTATTATGACTAAAAGGCAAGAACAGACTTTAATTACTCATCAAAAGTTAGTTGATGCAGCAGAGGATTTATTAAAAAAGAACGGTTTTAATGCACTCAGTGTTGAAGATATAACTAATGCAGCAGGGGTGGCAAAAGGCACTTTCTATATTTATTTCAAACACAAGGAAGATATTGTTGCTGAAATATGCAGAGGATATTTTAAAGAAATTGAAATACAAATCAATAAAATGTCAGGTTCTAATTTAATTGAAAAATTATCTTTGTATTTTGATAATTTTATGAAAGCAGTTGAACTTTACGGCATAAATATATGTCGTGAATGGATTAGGGCATCAATTGATCCAAATACAGCACCTGATAATACAGATATGAGTAAATGGCAATATGATGTTGATATGTTAAAAAACATACTGAATAATGCCATTAAAAATAAAGAACTGAAAGAAAATACACCAGTTGAACTCTTAACGCACCTTGTAATATCCCAATTATACGGAATGATGACTTGTTGGTGTATGTCAGACGGGATTTTTGAGCCGAGAGATTGGACAAAAAAGTTTGCAGATTTTCAATTAACAGCGATATTGAGTGAATATTTAATATAAAGGATATAAATTATGCAATATGTAAAATTAGGCAATACGGGTGTTGATGTTTCAAGAATATGTTTAGGATGTATGAGTTTTGGAAAACCGGGGAAAGAAAACGGAGTTTTCCCCTGGGCAAAAGATTATGAAGATGCTAAACCAATTTTCAAAAAAGCTATTGATTCTGGTATAAATTATTTTGATACCGCAAATGTATATCAATTAGGGACAAGTGAAGAAATTACGGGGCGTTTGATTAAAGAATACGGGTTAGATAGAGACGATATCGTTGTTGCAACAAAAGTACATTTTGCTATGCGTGAAGGCAGACCAAACGGTGCAGGTTCTTCGAGAAAAAACATTATGGCAGAAATTGACCATTCTTTGAAAAGATTAGGACTCGATTATGTGGATTTATATCAAATTCACAGACTTGACCACGAAACACCGATGGAAGAAATAATGGAGGCTTTGCATGATGTTGTAAAATCCGGTAAAGCAAGGTATATTGGAGCATCTGTTATGTGGGCGTGGGAATTTGAAAGACTAAACCAGATTGCTGAGCGTAACGGCTGGACAAAATTTGTTTCAATGCAAAATCAGTATAATTTGATTTATCGTGAAGAAGAAAGAGAAATGATGCCGCTTTGTCAGGACAGAAAAGTCGCAGTTGTCCCTTGGAGCCCGCTTGCTGGCGGGAGATGCGCTCATCCATGGGGAACAAAAACCGCAAGAAACATGATTGACGAAGTTTCACCTGCGGTCTGGCCAACAGAAGAGCAGGATAAAGTTGTCGTTGATAATTTGGAAAAAATCTCAAAAGAATTAGGTTACTCAATGGCGCAGGTATCATTGGCGTGGATGTTGTCTAAACCTTATATAACATCACCTATTGTTGGTTTTACAGATGTAAAACATGTTGAAGAAGCAGTTGCGGCACTTGATATAAAGTTGAACGATGATGTTATAAAACGCCTTGAAGCACCTTATGTACCGCACGTTAAATCAGGTTTATTTTAGAATGCGTAAGCCGGTGCAAAGCACTACGATAGCGACGTAGGATAATTGAGGCTGTTCGGCATACTTGAAAAATGCCGAACAGAGCCGAAATACCCACAGGAGCCTTATAAAACAAAAAATTAAAAGGAGATAAAAATGAAAGTATTGTTATTTAATGGTTCACCGCATAAAAACGGATGTACTTATACAGCATTAGAAGAAATATCAAAAACTTTAACAGAAGAAGGCATTGAGTCTGAAATTTATCAAATAGGAATTAAATCATTAACACCATGCAGAGGTTGTTTTGCTTGTGCAAAAATCGGAAGATGTGTAATAAATGATGATGATGTGAATAATTTTGTTGAAAAATGCAAAGAATTTGACGGATTTGTTTTCGGCTCGCCTGTTCATTATGGCAGTGCAGATGGCGGAATAACCGCATTTTTAGATAGAGCTTTCTTTGTTAATTTTACAGGCGGAAAGAAAGTTTTTGAACATAAACCCGGAGCTGCTATTGTAAGTGCAAGAAGAGCCGGAACAACCGCTGCATTAGACCAATTGAATAAATATTTTGCTATTACTGAAATGCCGATGATTTCAGGCAGATATTGGAATATGGTACACGGTTACACTCCTGATGATGTTAAGCAAGATTTAGAAGGTATGCAAAATATGAGAATACTGGCAAGAAACATGGCTTGGTTCTTAAAACTGAAAGAGGCAGGACAAAATGCCGGTATCACTATGCCGAAACAAGAAGAAATTGTACATACTAACTTTATCAGATAGAGGATTACAAATGAAAGATGTAATGCTATGGCTCGGTGCAGGTCAAATCGGAATGGCTATTGCTCGCAGAGTAGGATTTAATCAAAAAATTATTGTAGGCGACAAAAATGTTGATAACGCTAATAATATTGCTAAAATTATGCGTGAGGCAGGATTTAATATTGAACCTATAGAGTGTGATTTGTCGGACAGAAATTCAATACTAAACTTTATCAAAAAAGGACAGGAATATGGTGAAATCGCAACTCTAATAAATGCGGCAGGTGTTTCGCCTTCTCAAGCGCCTATTGAAACTATATTAAAAGTTGATTTATACGGAACAGCCGTCTTATTAGAAGAAGTCGGAAAAGTAATAAAAAATGGCGGTCGTGGGGTTACTATTTCATCACAAAGCGGACACCGAATGCCTGCTCTAACACCTGAAACAGATGAACAATTAGCTTGTACCCCGACAGAAGAACTCTTAAATCTTGAAGTATTACAGCCTAAAAATATTAAAGATACACTTCACGCATACCAAATGGCTAAAAGATGTAATGTAAAAAGAGTTATGGCAGAAGCTTGCAAATGGGGTAAAAGAGGAGCAAGAATAAATTCAATTTCTCCGGGGATTATTGTTACCCCTCTTGCAATAGATGAATTTAACGGTATAAGAGGCGATTTTTATAAAAATATGTTTGCAAAATGTCCCGCAGGACGTCCGGGAACAGCGGATGAAGTTGCAAATGTCGCAGAACTATTATTAAGCGAAAAAGCTGATTTTATTACAGGTTCAGACTTTTTAATAGACGGCGGAGCAACGGCAAGCTATTTTTATGGAGAATTAAAACCGGAGGCTAAATAAATGAATATTAAATTAATTTTAATTGTAGTTTTAATAATTGCGTTAGGTGGATTTTTCTTATTTAAAACAAATAACGGAGGTAAAACAATGGCAGGGGTAAATGATAATAAGAAAGTATTGGTAGCATATTTTTCAAGAACAGGTGAACAGTATTCGGTTGGTAATATAACAGAAGGCAACACCGCAATTATTGCCAAAATTATTGCAGAAAAAACCGGCGGGGATTTATTTGAGATTAAGGTTGTAAATGATAATTATCCAAAAGGTTATAATGAGTTAACAGAATATGCAAAAAAAGAACTTCAGCAAGGCGCAAGACCTGAAATTATCGCTAAAGTAGATGATTTTAGTCAATATGATACAGTATTTATCGGCTTTCCTGTCTGGTGGGGTGATAAACCTGTTCCTGTTTATACTTTTATGGAAAGTTATGATTTTAACGGCAAGAGTATTGCCCCATTCTGCACTCATGAGGGTAGCGGTTTTTGCGGAACACAGGGAATGGATAAAACTGGAGCAAAAGTTTTAAAAGGGCTTGCAATGTATGGCCATGTCGCACAAAATGACAAAGCTCAGGCTGAAAAATTAGTGTCAGATTGGTTAAAGGATTTAGGTTATTAAATTACAGGAAGGAAGTTTTATGAATAAGAAGATTTGTTTATTTTTGATGGCTGTTGCATTATCCTGCGGTAGTGTTTATGCAGGTGACGATTATTTAAAGCCGGATTATAGTTTGCGTGTCTTGCAAAATATAAATTCTCCTCAGGATGTAAAAAAATTAAATCGTAACCAGTTAGATTTACTGGCTGATGATTTAAGATACGGAATTATAAATCATACAAATACGGTGGGCGGACATTTAGGGCCTGATTTAGGGTTTGTGGAACCGACAATAGCCTTGCATTATGTTTTTAATTCTCCTGAAGATAAAATTGTGTATGATGTATCTCACCAAATTTATCCTCATAAAATGCTGACAGGTAGAAAAGATGGTTTTTTAAATCCTATTAATACAAAAATTTCAGGATATTCAAATCAGGATGAGAGTGAACATGATTATTTCAAAGTCGGTCATACTTCAACATCATTAGCTCTTTCTACAGGCATGGCAAAGGCAAGAGATTTAAAAGGAGAAAAATATAATATTGTAGCCGTAATCGGTGATGGATCTTTGTCAGGCGGTGAAGCATTTGAAGGCTTAAGTAACGCTGCCGTTTTAGGGTCAAATTTTATTATAGTCGTAAATGATAATGAAATGGCTATTGCAGAAAATCATGGCGGACTTTTTAATGCTTTAGGCAAGCTTAGAGAAACAAACGGCAAAGCTAAAGATAATATATTCAAATCTATGGGCTTTGATTATTATTATCTTGAAAATGGTAATAATACTGCTGATTTGATTAAGTTATTCTCAAAAGTTAAAGATACTGATAAACCTACTGTCGTTCATCTCCATACGTTAAAGGGCAAAGGTTATGCTCCTGCGGAAGAAAATAAGGAAAAATATCATTGGCAGATGGCAGGATTTATGAATCCGCAAGAGGGAAGCAATACAGAAAATTATAATACTATTACTGCTGAATATTTGCTCAAAAAACATAATGACGATAAATCATTAATCGTTGTAAGTCCGGCTACACCGGGGGCAACGGGTTTAACTCATGATGTGAGAGCTAAATTAGGGGACAATTATGTTGATGTCGGAATTGCAGAACAACAGGCTGTAGGCTTTGTATCAGGGGCTGCAAAAGCCGGAGCCACTCCTGTATTAGAGGTTATGAGTTCGTTTATTCAGAGAAGTTATGACCAGTTATCACAGGATTTGGCATTAAACAGTAATCCTGCTACTATTCTTATTTTTGGGGGTGGTATATCTTCTGCTGATATGACACATTTACAGGTGTTTGATATTCCATTAATAAGTAATATCCCAAATATTGTTTATCTTGCCCCAACCACCAAAGAAGAATATCTTGCAATGCTTGATTGGGCTACAATTCAAAAAAAATATCCGGTTGCAATAAGAGTTCCTTCAGGTAAAGTGATTTCAACCGGCAAAGTTGATACGACTGATTATTCGAAGCTGAATAAATTTAAAGTAGAAGAAAACGGATCAAAGATTGCTATAATTGCTGTTGGAAATTTCTATGAGTTAGGCAAAAATTTAAAAAATGAAATAGCAAAAACATTCAAAATTAATTCAACGTTAATTAATCCTGTTTATTTGTCAGGTATAGATGAAGATTTGCTCAATACCTTAAAACAAAACCATAAAATCATAATAACTTTGGAAAGTGGTGTGCTTGATGGCGGTTTTGGCGAAAAAATATCAAGATTTTACGGGAATTCTGATGTTAAAGTTTTAAATTACGGTGCAAAAAAGGAATTTACTGACAGAGTCCCTGAGGAAGAACTTTATACAAGATATCACCTTACTCCTGAATTAATTATTCAGGAGTTAAAAAAGATAAAGTAGAAAAATATATTATATAAAGGAGCAAATATATGAATTATTATGGCAAAACAAAAGGCACATCAATAGAAAAGCAAATTGCCCAGTTGTCTCAGGGTGAAGCAATTGGAGGTGCTATGTATTATGCATTGGCAAAGGTTGCAAAAGAGCGCTTTGGACTTAATGATGTCGCAAAAGAGTTTATTGAATTAGGAAATCAGGAAACCAATCACAGCGCATTTTATGCAATGCTCAACGGCAGATATCCTGTTGATGAAAAATCTTTTTGAGATATGGTAAGAGGACTTTCAAAGGCTGAATTTAAAGGGAAAAATAATATAAATCAGTTAGCAGATAAATTAGCAGAACTTGGTGTTGATGATAATGCGATTGCACAAGTCAGAGAATTTGCAATTCAGGAAAAGCACCATGGCGAAGTTACAAAGGCTATTCTTGATAAGTACGCACCAAAAGACGCTAAAGAAGACGATTCAAATAAGCCTGTTTATGTATGTAGTGTTTGCGGTTTTGAGTATGCAGGTAATTTAGACGAAGAATCTGAAGACTACAAATGTCCGATTTGCGGTTGTGCTAAAGGAGTTTTCCAAAAAGTGTAATCGCAGATAAATATATATTAATATTAAAAAAAGCAAAAGTTTAATACTTTTGCTCTTTTATTAAATAATTTGGGCCCGGAGGGATTCGAACCCACGACCAAAGGATTATGAGTCCTCTGCGCTACCGCTGCGCCACAGGCCCGTGACGACTTTTATTTTGTATTTAATTTTCAACCACTTGCCTGTACCTTGTGGCAGCTTGCGCTACCTACCTCTCCTCAGAACGTGACATTTAGTCACCTTCTTCGTCGGCAGAGTGCCACAGGCCCGTGACGAATTTTATTTTGTATTTAATTTTCAACCACTTGCCTGTACCTTGCGGCAGCTTGCGCTACCTACCTCTCCTCAGAACGTGACATTTAGTCACCTTCTTCGTCGGCAGAGTGCCACAGGCCCGTGACGACTTTTATTTTGTATTTAATTTTCAACCACTAGCCTGTACCTTGCGGCAGCTTGCGCTACCTTCCTCTCCTCAGAACGTGACATTTAGTCACCTTCTTCGTCGGTAGAGTGCCACAGGCCCGTGACGACTTTTATTTTGTATTTAATTTTCAACCACTTGCCTGTACCTTGCGGCAGCTTGCGCTACCTTCCTCTCCTCAGAACGTGACATTTAGTCACCTTCTTCGTCGGCAGAGTGCCACAGGCACGTGACGAATTTACCTCTTTAACTTAGCATTAAAATATTAAAAAATCAAGGCTTAGTCAAAAGTTTTATTATATCTGACTTCTTTAAACTACTGTCTATTTCTTTAATACATGTGATTTCGTCTGTGTTTGTGTCTTCTCCAAATATTTCTTTCAATAAGTTTTTATCGTAATCATACAAAATAGAACCATGCTGCAAAATATAACCATGCTTCCTGCATTGAGCAGAACCTATAAGTTTCTTGCCTTGGTAACATAAATCTGCACCCGTAGAAACTAACATACAATAGTCATACCCTGTTTTTACCTGCTTTTTTGTACCGTAATCTATTTCTATTCCTATATTTTTAAATTTATCTGTGAAAATTTGGCATATTTCTTTATATGAAGATATTATATGTTCACCATTTTTTAAATATTTCTCTGAACATATAAAGCTGTATGTTATTTCGTTATCATGAAGTAATGCTCGCCCGCCTGTGAGTCTGCGGACAGTATCGATACCTTTTTGTTTTAAAAATTCTTTATTCAAAAATTTATCATCCTGATTCCTTCCAAGTGATATACAGGCAGGTGACCAACCATACAATCTGAATATAGGTTCCTTTATCTGATTTGTTACTGCATAATCAAGCAAATCAGAATCTATTTGCATGTTTTCTTCGCCTGTTTTTACTTCATAAGGGATTATTTTCATGATTGTTATTTTTCAAAAATTGAATATCCGTGTGGTTTTAAATCCGGTGCTTTTATATCATCAAGCGGCATAAGCTCTACTCCGTGATATTTATTTGTTTTTTGCACCTCAGCTGATTTGATTTCTCCTGCTTTTGTGTTTTCAGGTTTTTGTGATATTTCCTTAGATTTTTTGTCTTTTTGTTTTTTAGTTTTTTGCGTAGTCTCTTTTACGTTATTTGTTGTATCCTGATAATTTGAAGCATCAGGCTGTTTGTCATGAAGAAATATAAAACCTTTAGTGTCATAAGGATCTCTTTTTACTTTTTTAGGTTTTTCTTCTTTCGTTTTTTCTTTTTTATTATCTTTTTTTATTTTATTTTTTGCAGTTTTTATTTTATCTTTTAATGTATTTGTTTTTTGTTCGGATTGCTCAGGCTGGGCTTCCTGCGGAACTTGTACTTCCGGTTCTGCAGGAGCTTCAGGTGTAAGAGCTTTTATTTCGTCTAATTTAGAAAGGTTCTTATCTTCTTCTTCCTCAATATATCCTATACCTGATAAACTTGCGGTTTTGCTTGATAAATTATTTGTGTAATTTTCAACTCCTGATACTGTTTTGGTATATTCTTCTTTTACTTCTGACGATGCACCGTTTAATGAATTTTCTCTTTGGATTAGTTCTTGCTCAAATTGATTGAATGCTTCATTCCCGACAAATTGTTCTAAAGCTGCCCTTTTTGATAAGAATACGGAACGGGCTGTTTTTTGTTTGTCCATTGCGGTTCTGAAATGTGAATCTGTTATTACTATAATTTCTCTTGCAGCGTTATTTTTTTGTGCTTGTTCAAAACGATTTTTTCTTTCTTGTGCTAATTTCGTGGTTATATCAAATTGCTTTTTAGCCGTCATATAGTCGTAGTACAAATCTACAGTTTTTTGCTGGAGGTCTTCAACTTTGCGGATAAGTATTATCATATCTGCATCTGTAACTTTTGAGTATTTATAATTCAATGCTTTAGTATCCTGAGTCATTATTCCAAGTACATTAGCTCCGATTAAAGATGTGCCGGCTAGTAAAGGATTTGCCATTCCTGCCCCAACAAGTGTGGACATACTTGCAACTGTTTTAAGCATATTTTTTACTGTACTTTTATTAGGCTTATCAGCATCCGGATTTGCAAGTTTATATAGTGCAAAATTTATCGTATCACTCTGCATTGCTGCACCCTGCCACAAAAGTGACAAATCTGATACCATCTCTTGTTCTTCGCATTCTAAATCATAAGATATTTCTTGTGATATTTTTTTTATGCTTAAATCCCCGTATGAAGTAACATCATTTTCTGTATGATTAGTTTGTTTCTGAATAGCTTGTTTGATGGTTGCATCTTTTTCTGAAACGGTTTGTACATAAGGACGTTCAGGTATTTCTGAAATTCCGACTCGGTATGCAGGGGATTTTGGTGCATTTATATCTGTTAGTGCTAAATTTGCGTTTGCTGTACAAATCCCGCTTATTAACATTACTGCTGAAAGTAGTAATAATTTATTTTTCATTCTTTCCTCCGTTTCCTAAAAGTGCAGAATCATAGTCATATTGGTATAAATTAAGATTATCTACAACTTTTTTACCTGCAAGTCTTTGCAATTCTAAGTGATATTTTTTACAAAGCTGAACGTATTTTTCTTCTTCTAATTGTATATCCTGATATAGAGTTGATTGGATTGCGATTTCAAGAAAATCTTCTTCATCCATTGCCTTAGCATAATTCTTGTTATATAAAAGTTCTCTTGAACGTATTTCTTTGAGCATTTCTAAGCTGCTCTTGTAGTTGTAATACGCTGCAATAATTTTATCCTGCAGATTTTCTACCAATCCTGCAAGTTCTATGAGCTCTGTATCAGTTAAAGGAATTTCTTTTGGAATATTCTTTCTGTTTAATAAATTTTGTGCAATTCTGCCTGCTCCGTAAGCCCCAGACTGAATCATATAATTTTGCCCTAAAAGCATTGGAGCCATTGAAGCCCCTGAAATTATTGCTGATAAAGTTTTTGCCATAAGTGATGAGTGTATTCTGCGCTGGCTCTCAGGAGTGGCAAGTTTTTTCAGAGCAAAACCTATTACCTGATTATTTGAAACAGTGCCTTTCCACAAATTATCAATATCTTCTAAATCTTTTTCACGCTGAAGTTTTACAATTTGTCCCATTACTTCATCATCTGTTAGAACAAGACTTTCTGTTTTTTTATAGTCTTGTTTTGGTAATTCTATTTTTTGTTTCTCCACTCCGCGCAATTGTACGGAATCATCTGCAAATGCGGCAGACAAAGGTGAGAAGATACATGCTATCCCTAATAAAACTGCAATCTTTTTCATAACAAATTTATAGCATTAATATACGAATAAATCTAATGATTGATTAATCTTTACATCAAACGGTGGTTATTCTCTATTCGAAAAATAATTACAATAACAAAGGATAAGGATAGAGAGTTGAGAAAAAGTAATTCAAAAACAGAATATATGAGTGTACCGTTTAGAGTTCAGGCTAAAAAAAATGATATGCAGAACAAAGCGGATAAGTTAAAATCAAAAAATTCTTTTAAAGAAGCGATTGGTTTTTATCTCAATTCTATTTTGTTAGACCGAAATAATCCTGATACATATTTAAATTTAGGTGTTTGTTATAAACATTTAGGCAAAATCAAAAAAGCAATTTCTGCATTGGAAAAGTCTGCGTTATTAGATAAAGACAATTTTGAAACATTCTATGAATTGGGTATGTGTCACCTTGAAGATGAAATCCCTTGCAAAGCTATAAAATGTTTTATTCGTGCGATTGAACTTGAACCTGATAATGCAGATGCTATTTATCAGCTTGGATTGGCGCATGAACAGTGTGATGAGCAGGATATGGCTATGATGATTTATCAAAAACTAATTGAAAATACACCTACTTATCTAAATGCATATTTAAGAAAATCTACGCTATTAATGAAAATGGAGCTTTATAATTCTGCATTGGATTTGTACAAACAGGTTTTAAAGATTAATCCTAATTATTCGCAAGGATACTATGATATTGCGATATGTCTGGATAAATTAGGCAAGCAGAGAGAAGCAAAAAGATATTATCATAAGTTTCTTGAATATAGTCCTGAAGATTCAAATGCAGATTTTGTCGTTAAACGCATAGAAAAACTTCGGAAAATTAAAACGACTTCAACAAAATTATCTTTGGTTTAATTTTGTTATAAAATCAATTGCTTCTTCTTTTGTTGTAATATCCCCGTTTAATTGTGCTTCGTGCAGTTCGTTTAAAATTTTGCCTAACTGTGGAGATGGTTTAATATTCAAAATTTCCATAATTTCGTTGCCGTCTAGTAGTTTTGGCAGCGGTTTGAGTGTTTCAAGGCTGTCAAGATAGAATTTCAAAAGTTTATCAAGCATGGTAAGGTTTTCATTAACCATATCTTCTGTGATTTCCGGTCCTAAAGCAGACAGTCTGTCTGCTTTGCCTATCATTATGGCATCTATCGCATCATCTTCCATCTTGCGCACATAACGCATCATAATTTTGTCTGACAATTCCGGTGAGCAAACAACCATGGTCGCGTACATGTGATTTTTAATCATTTTTTGAACATATTTTATCTGTTTATTTGAAAACATAAGTTTTTTCAAAATTTCAGGTGCCATTTTTGAACCGACATCATCATGCTTGTAAAACCTGTGACGACCTGTATCTTCCTCAATAAACCATGTTGAAAACTTGCCGATATCGTGCATGAATGCAGATAATTTTAAGTGGGCAAGTCTTGAAAATCCGCCAAAATCAACTTTATCAAGATGCTCTTTGACTTCAGGCTGACTTTGAGAATATAAAAGTTCAATCTGTCTGACTGTTTCAATGCTATGATGAAATAAATCCAGATGATGATGCGCATTTGGCGGAACTTGTTTTAATTCCTTTACAAAAGGAAAAATCAATTCCAAAATGTTGCACTCATCCATTTTTAAAAGCGCACTATCAGAATATTTACCACCAAAAAGTTTCATAAGTTCGTATTCAATACGCTCTTTTGCAGGTTTATTTATAAGTACTGCATGTTTTTTTGCAATATCTGTTAAGTCATCAGAAATTTCAAACCCCAAAGTTGAATGAAATCTGAAAATGCGCAGTAATCTCAATGGGTCATCTGTGAAATTTTCTTCTCTTATTCCGTTTAAAACTTTGTTTTCAAAATCTTTTAACCCCTCTGTCGGGTCAAAAATTTCGCCTGTTTTAATATTTACCGCTATTGCATTTACTCTCAAATCTCTGCGGTAAATGTCTTTTTCCAAAGAATTTTCTGTCGGATTTGTTATATCAAGATAATTTTTTTTATCCTCTAAAACTATTCTGTAAATTTTGTTTTCTTCATCAAGCGGAACAAAAGTTCCGCCTAAAAAATCCGCAATTTTTAAAGAAAGCTCTTTTGCATCACAATCTGTAACTATTAAATCCCTGTCCAAAATTTCTTTATCAAGCAAAATATCACGCACTGCACCGCCCACAAGCCAGATATCATTATCAAAAAAACTTGCGAGATTATTCAGGATTTTATCGTTTTTTATTCGGTTTTTAGTGATTTGAGTATTCATAAATAATATTTCCAAGTGCCACTGTTGTTGCGGTTTCCGCTCTTAAAATCATATCGCCTAATGTGAGCATTTCTACGATAATTTCCCTCGCCACATTGGGGTGATGGGTTTGGGGTGAGGAGCTGTTAAACCAATCAAATTCTCTTTGTGAAAATCCCCCTTCAGGCCCGATTATCACAAGAACTTTATCTCCCTTTTTAATTGGGTTTTGATTAAATGATTCTCTTATAGTTTTGGTTGCAATTCTTTCGCAAAATACAATTACTTTATCAAAATTGTTTTCTGTTAAAACTTTTTCTATAGTTGTTCGAGGGTAACATGTCGGAATATCTGCTCTTTCGCACTGTTTTGAACTCTCATACATAATTTTTTGCCACTTTTCAATTTTTTTATCAATCATTTCGTTATTGAGAGCACAATTGTCGGTTTTTACAGGATAAATTCCGCTTACACCAAGTTCTGTAGCCTTTTCAATCAAGAGATTCTGCGCATCACTTCTTAAAGGGCTTTGGGCAAGATAAAGTTCAAAATCAAGAAATCTTTTGCTTGGGTATGATTTGTCAATTTTTGCAGTAATTTCACTGTTTGTTATGCTTTGAATAGTAGTTTCGTATTGAATTTTATTTTCGTCAATAAGCAAAAGTTTTTCGCCTGTTCTTGCACGCAAAGAACGGGCAATATGAAAATAGTTTTCCTTATCGGCAATAATAATTTCACTATTTGCAACTTGTTTAGAATTGATAAAAAAATGCGGCATAAAATTTCCCTTTAGGATTATATTACCACAAATTATGTTAAGCGTGTAAATTATCCCCTTTAGGAAACTGTATTTTCCCTTTTACTTATTTGTTGATTTGTCATTACGAGCGAGTTTAAAGAGCGTGGTAATCTCATTATTCAATATAGTACAATGGTTGCAATAATGGGATTGTTACGAAAATCAGAGATTTTCTCACAATGATAATTGACATTTAAAGAAAAGCCCGAGGGGATTTAGTTGGATAAAGATCCCTCGGGTTCATGTTAAAAGTCAATAATAAGTCTTTTTATTTTCCCTTTCTTTTGCTCCCTTTTAAGGGGGAAATGCCGTCAGACAAAGGGGGTTAAATCCCTGTCAGGCAGTACCTGATCTTGCTTCTATCAATTAGGTGCGTATAAACGCACCCTACAGGCTACTCGTGTATTTGCCGTTGCAATAAATGTAATATGGACCCCATGAATATTGAATTTGACAACCCGTACGAGGACTTATGTCTGAATTAGCTGATTGACCACTAGAGCTTGTCTTAAGCTTATAATGTTCATTATCATACACAACTACAATTTCGCTATTTCCACTAAAGAATGTATGTCCTCCTCCATCTACTTCAGCCTTATCACCATCTTTTACATAAATATATGCACCTGAACGATTTTGAAAACTTTTATATATATTCCCTTCTGAATCCATGAGAGATGTTGTATCCACCGCACCATTTGAGTTTAATGAATAATAGAAGCCCGAAATTGTATCTTTTTGATATTTTACACCGCTAACAATTTTTACATCACTTGAATCTAGATTAGGATTATAACTTGAGCTAATTACACCCAAATCTGTATTCGATGAAGTTGCTGAAGAATTAGTATCAGGCTTTGAATATATAGGATCACCTGAAGATGTATAACCTATTATATTACTATCTCCTGCACTGACGGATGACTCTCCTGAAAAAAAGGCTTTTGCGGCGTTGGTGGCGGGTTCTACTGTGCCGTTATGAAAGACTACAGGAAATACATCCCCCAATCCAAAGCCGCTTGATTTCAATGTACATGGATTATTTGGCTCTAATGCACTTGTACCGTCTGAGCAAGTGACTTCTTTATTTGGCAGGCTCACTCCGTTTACATCTATAAATCCGATACAATTTGCAAGTTTATTTGAGTCTGTTAATACTGATTTTGTTAATTCACCGCTCAATGAACAATTTTTCATACTCGGATTAAAACCTACGATTGAACCGTCTGCCATTGAATAGATTAAAAAGTTTGCAGGATCAAAACCATCTGTCTTTTTCGTAAACTGATATTTTGTCAAAATCATTGAGCCTGCTACTTCACCATATACACCCATATATGTTTTACCTGCTAATGTATTATTTAATAATGCGCACATTGTCGATTGTCCGCCTGACAGAGAATCTGTTGCGCAGGTTGAAGGGGTGCTTTCTGAAGTTATCATTCCATAATCCATATCATACTGAGCCTGAGCAGAGATTGCCGCCTGATTTAAGGTAGATAAGGATTTTCTAAATTGAGTGGTAAATTTTTTGTAATTTGAATTCTGTATTAATAAAGGAATAGTTATTGCCGCAACTACGCCAACTACACCTATGGTTATCATTAACTCTGCCAGAGTGAAACATTTTTTATTCACTTTAACCCCTTTTCTATTACATATATGTAATGATTTAACATGATGTTACCGTTAATATTACACGTATGCAACATGTTGATAAGGAAAATGCAAAATTATTGGGTAACAAAATAAAAGAATTGAGATTAAAAAAATCAAAATCTCTTAATAATTTTGTTTTACAAAGAGGTTATCTTACAACCGCAACCTGGAGTCGGATAGAAAACGGATTATATGATATGAAACTTTCTACTCTTTTACGGGTTGCCCTTATGCTTGAAACTACTCCGCATGATTTGCTAAATAGTATCACGCTTGATTATAATTTTAGTGATGATTAATCTATAATTATTTCTTTTTCGTTTTTGTATGTAACATATCCTAAATTTGCTTTTGGGGGCTTGCGAAGATATTTACGTTTTGTATATATAACTCCGATTTTTGAGGAATTTTTCCCTTGCGAATTTTCTTTTGCAAGTTTTGCACATTCCAATATTAGTTCGTCTGTCACGTTTTGTGTTTTTAATAAAACATGCGAGCCCGGGCAGTCTTTTGTGTGAAACCATAAATCTTCATCTGATGCAAGTTTTGAAATTATATAATCATTTTGTTTATTGTTTTTGCCAATATAAATTCGGGTTTCGTTATCTTTATTTATGCAGGTTATACCTTCACCCGAATTTGAGCGGCTCCCTGTTTTATATGATTTTGTCATAGAGTTTCGGTCTGGAAGCAATATTTCAAATTCTATTTCTTTTAGTTCATATATATTTTTTGCGATTTCAATTGAATATAAAACGCTTTCAAGATATTCTTTGCTCTGCCTGTTTTCTTCAATAAGTTCTTTTAACTTTATCCCTGCGGTTTTGCCTTTGTTATATTTTTTGTAATACTCGTTTGCATTTTCTTTAACAGTTTTTGTTTTTTTTAACGGAATTGTAATTGCTTGTTCGTTTTCATAATCAAACACTTTGGCTTCTGATGTATAATCATTTAAATTATACAGATTAGCCATTAGTAAATCACCATAGAGTCTGTATTTGTCATAATTTTCACTGCGTTTTAATTGTGACTGTATTTCATTTAAAGATTTTTGACATTTTTTGAGCTTTTGATTTGTTAGTGTTAAATACTCTGATTTTAAGGACTTAAATTTTGCTTTACTTGTCAGAGTTGCATAGTAATTATCTATAAGAGAATTCACCGTTTTATATATATAAAAAGGTAGTATTGTTTCGCTTTGCCCGCAACGAAATGATGATTTTCTCCTTAAATAATTGAATAAAAACGCATAGCGTTCTTCAATAAAATATTTTGATGAATGTTTGGGTGGATAAGTATAAGGAATTTGACCGTAAACCTCTCTGACCTGACTTTTATCTGCTCCAACATTGTGTGCACACCCCAAAATTATATTAGTATCGGTATTATAAAGAATTACATTTGAATATTTTCCCATTAATTCTATGGCAAGACACAGATAAATTTTATCGCCTATCTCATTGTATGTTTCAATATAAAGTTCTAAAATTCTTTCTCCGTCAGGTTGTTCTATTTTAGCGATTCGTGAATTATTTAAGTATTTTCTGAGGAGCATACAAAACATTGGTGGTTTTTGAGGAATCTCAATGAGTCTTTTTTTTGAATTTTCATCAGTCATAAAACAAACATGGTACATCTCAGGTGTGATATTTATGTAAAGTTGTTTCGTTTCCCCTTGATTGCGCATAGAAAAAATAAGTTCTCTGCGGGTTGGCTGCTGAATTTTATTTATCCTCGCCCCGTGCAAAAACTCTTTATTTTCCTGTGTAAATGCTTTTAAAATCAAACTGTCAAATGAAATCATAAAGAAAATTTACCAAAAATCAATATTTTTGTCTAATGTTTTTTTGTTTGTGATAATATTAATTTTGCAAAATATAAATAGATTGAAAAGGAAAATTAAGAGATGATTGAAACAAATTACAAAGACCATGAATGTGGTAAATTGAATTTAAACAATATTGATCAGACCGTTACTCTTTCAGGCTGGGTATCAACTGTCAGAGATTTGGGCGGAATTTTATTTATTGAACTTCGTGACAGAAGCGGAGTATTTCAGTTAGTTGCAAATCCGCAGATTAATCCGTCAGTTCATGAGGTATTCGGAAAGGTTAGATCTGAATATGTAATAAAAGTTTCAGGAAAAGTTACAAGACGTCCGGAAGAAACTTATAATGAAAAGTACCCTACAGGGCAGGTTGAAATGTATCCTGATTCTGTTGAAGTTTTATCAGAATCAAAAGTTTTACCTTTTGTGCTTGATGATGAAAATGTATCTGAAGATATTCGTTTAAAATACAGATATTTAGATTTAAGACGTGAAACAATGCTTTCAAAATTAGTTTTACGTCACGATATTGTTCAGGCTATCAGAGGATATTTGAATAAATTAGACTTTTTGGAAGTCGAAACTCCAATTTTGATCAAAACTACTCCTGAAGGTGCAAGAGATTATCTTGTTCCGTCAAGGGTTCAGGAAGGCAAATTCTTTGCTTTACCTCAGTCTCCGCAAATCTTTAAGCAACTTTTGATGGTAGGCGGTATTGAAAGATATTATCAAATCGCAAAATGCTTCAGAGATGAGGATTTAAGAGCTGACAGACAACCTGAATTTACTCAGGTCGATTTGGAAATGTCTTTCGTTGAACAAAAAGATGTTATAAAAGTTGTTGAAGGCTTGATTGTAGATGCGTTTAAAGCTGCAGGCGTTGAAGTTAAACCTCCGTTTACTCAAATAACCTGGCAGGAAGCTATGGACAGATTCGGTTCTGACAAACCTGATACAAGATTTGGGCTTGAACTCTTTGATATCGGCGATATCATTATGCAGTCAGAATTCCAAATTGTTAAAAATACATTGCAACAAGGCGGTATAGTTCGTGGTATAAGAATTCCGGGTGGAGCTAAATTCTCAAGAAAAGAAATTGACGATATTACAAAAATCGCAGTTTCATTTGGTGCGAAGGCTTTGGCAAATATTATTTATCAGGAAGACGGAACTCCAAAATCTCCGGTACTTAAATTTGTTACTGATGAACAGGCTAAAGCAATTCAAGAAAGATCCGGTGCTCAGGCAGGCGATATAATCTTCTTCCTTGCTGACAGACCAAAACTTGTTTATGACATTATGGGAAGATTAAGATTACACTTTGGTAAAATGCTTAACCTGATTGATGAATCAAAACACGCATTACTTTGGGTTGTTGATTTCCCTATGTTTGAATGGAGTGATGAAGAACAAAGATTTATGGCAATGCACCATCCGTTTACATCTCCAAACCTTGAAGATATGGATAAATTAAAATCCGGCGATTTGGGTAATGTAAAATCTATCGCTTATGATATTGTTTATAACGGAACAGAACTTGGCGGTGGTTCAGTAAGAATCCACTCATCAGAAGTTCAGCAGGAAATATTTAAAGCATTAGGATTAACACCTGAAGAAGCTGAAGAAAAATTCGGATTTATGGTAAATGCTTTGCAATACGGAACTCCTCCTCATGCAGGTTTGGCAATCGGTTTAGACAGATTGGTCGCATTACTTGCCAGAACTGATTCTATCCGTGATGTAATTGCGTTCCCTAAAAACGCAGGGGCAAAATGTCTGATGTCAGGGGCTCCTGGTGAAGCATCTTTGCAACAATTGAGAGAACTTCATATTAAAAGTACTGTTCAATCGCAAAATAAATAATGTTATATATTAAAAAACAGATGCGTAATATAAAACGCATCTGTTTTTTTTATTTTATGTGATTATGATTCTTAAAGATATCAAAACCATTGCGGGTAAAATTATTTATGTCTTTGGTCATTTGACTTATCTTTTTTATAAACTCTTTAGTAAATTTTTTATTAAACGGGGAAATGTTTTCCGGACCATTGCCTCCCGGTGGCGGTACACTGCCGGCTGCTACGGCAAATGTTAATTTTTGGGGTTGTACGTTATTAACTTTATCCTGTATTAAGCAGGTCTTAGGTTTTGTTATAGTTTTTACTGTTTTTGGTTCTAAAATCTTTGGTACTACTATTCTTCTATACATATGCCAACCTCCGCTACTGTTTTGACAAAACATGTAAATGTTTATGTTTGATTAATTTAACTTAAATATTAAGAATTATTTCATTTTTTTTATAAACCTGTGAGCTTTAATAACGTCATCAGTTGTAATTGGAGCCGGTCCGTCAATTATATTTAACGGGTTATGTTTATCTGATTTTTGATTAAAATTTAATACTGTATCTCCAAAATCTTTCCCGCATTTTTGGCAGGTTAAATTACATATAAGAATATCTCCCTCTATGTTTTTTATTGATATTGATTCTTGTGTAAAATCATTTTTACATTTTGAACAACATAAATTTGAAAATAAAATTTTAATATTCTTCTGCGTTAATTCTTTCATATAATTATTATATCAAAATAATTTTATGTTTATTAATTGTTTTTCTGCTCGTATTTACTCGCTATCGCTCCTGCCTCTGCTCGGGCTTGTCTTGAATTTTGCTAAAGCTCGGACAATTGTTCATTTCACTTCGTTGCCATTCACTTTTGTCCTCACTTCCGCGGGTTTGCTCACTATCGTTCGCATCACCCTGACACAAAATCCGCTACGCCCTCGCATTAAATGGCAACGTTCGCAATCAGGCAGAATATTCATTACTGCCATGATTGCTCAACTGTCGCTATCGCTCCTGCCTCTGCTCGGGCTAAAAAAAAAACGACTTAGTTACAAGTCGTTGGAAAATCAATAGGAAAAAAGGGAAAGGAAAGTCTGTTATATCCACAATAAAGCATATTATGCTCTATTGCATATGTCTGTTTTAGTTATTTTGTTTTGTTTTATTTTATTAAGCATTGAATGTCTTGAAGGAAGACTCAACGTTTTTAGAAATAACTTTTTTAACTGCATCCATTTCTGTTGAAATAGCGTTTTGTTCAGTATCAAGTTGTTTTAATTTCAACTCTAAGTTCTTA
>CADBFN010000019.1 GCA_902794035.1 uncultured bacterium | reverse complement strand
GGCTCAGTATGATATGGATTACGGTTCAATAACATATGATAGCGACCCTTCAACCTGCGGAAGTGATAAATTTTCAGATTCTCAATCAACAATGTGCGCGTTGTTTAATAGTACACTTTCAGCCAAAAATTATATGGGAGTGTATGGAGAGGTAAATGGTTCAATTTTTAATTCCAAATACCAATTTACTAAAAAGACAGACGGTTTTGACCCGACTAATTTTCTGCTTTATACTTTAGCAGACGGTTCAATAGTCGGCTTTAATCCAAACGCCAAACGCTGTAGCCTTGAAAGCGGTCAAACAATCAATAAAACAATTCTTACAGACGAAAACGGACTAAAAAACTGTATCGGATTTATAGATGTAAATGGAGTAAGCTTGCCAAATAAAGAAGTAACCTGTGCAGACGGTACATCTTCATTAGATGTTTACACACCATGTACTTTAAAAACAACGGGTTCAAAAATCGGAGATGTATATCCTATAGTATTCCATAACGGAACGGTCGAACCTGCAACAAACGCAGGACTTGCCCAAATTGGTGCACTTAGAGAACTAACAGACGCAGAAAAATTAGCCAAACGCCGTCAATTTGACAAATGGGAACCACAGGTAATAACAACTCCAATGACCAAAGCACAATGCGAAGCTAAAAAGGAATCATTAGGAATCCAAAAATGTGGTTATGATACAGATTACTGGGCTGCAGCGGTTGAAAAGTGTGGCGGAGTCCAAAATATGCCAACAGAAGATGATTTATACGCTCTAGCTAAAACAATTTACCCAACCTGTGATGACAATTATTATGGTACAGGACTTGGCAGATGCACTGGTACCCCTGATTTCAGCAAACTGCCTGAGAGCTTTTCCGGCTTAGGCTCCTCCTGGTACAACTTGTGGTCAGGCCGTGAGTACAGCTCCATCGACGTGTACAACCGGGGTTTCTCCCTTTCTGGTTCGACTAGACACTACGGCAGTGATCGTTTTCGTGCGAACTTCAGGGCTGTTTGTGTGGGTGATTTGTAATTTGTCATTGCGAGCCCGTCAGGGCGTGGCAATCCCATCAAATCAACCCTCACCCGCATTTCTAAGAAATTAAAATTTCAAGAACTGCTCCCTCTCCCAATGGGAGAGGGGTGGGGTGAGGGGTCAATTGTTGGCATTCACAATATTGCAGTAGGTAGGTTGTGTGAAATGTAATGAAACCCAACAAAATATTTGAAATAGTAATTTAGGATGCATTTCTACGCACTAAATTGCTAATAATACAAATTCAACCCTCTCCCGCATTTCTATGAAATTAAAATTTCAAGAACTGCTCCCTCTCCCAAAGGGAGAGGGGTGGGGTGAGGGGTTGATTTTTAATCTAACCCTCTCTCATTTTTCAAATGTTCGAAATAAATTTCTCACATTGAAAAATTTCTCTCCCCCTCGGGGAGAAATAAAAAAATTGTCATTGCGAGCCCGTCAGGGCGTGGCAATCCAGTTGTTTTATAATTCAAAATCAGAATAAAATATACTTTTTAAAATTAATGTAATAAAAAGCTGGATTACTTCGTCGGGCAATCCTTTGCCCTCCTCGTAATGACATGTATCTTTTTTGCAATGGTTTGTTTATACACATTAAATTGCTAATAATACAAATTCAACCCTCACCCGCCAAAATGATGCTGCAGGCTAGGGGTAAAGCATATACTAATTTGTTATTGCGAAAAATTGACTGCGATTTTGGCTGGTTTGCTTCGAAAGTTCAGAATAACTTAGTTTGTGGTTATTTCTTTTGAATGTAAAATAAATTTTTGCATTGATGTCTTACCTTTGAATGCAAGGTCAAAATTTGAAATGTTTTGTTGTTTTTCTTTTTCAATATTATGACGTAAAAATTTGTTTAATATCTTTGGTAATCCAAAGCCTATCAGGGCAGTATTGGTAAGTAATGAGAACCAGTACAGTCCCGCTCCTATGGATTTTGTCTTTTTTAATACTTCAGGCGAAATATCTTTTGCCTGATCAAGCGTTCTGAAATTACGCAATGGCATTTTAAATTTTTGGAAGAAATTTAATTTTTTACCTTCGTCATTCATGATTTTTGTTCCGAAAATTTTGTCTGCGATTCTGCCTGCAATATTATTGATTAAAAAATCTCCGCCAAAAAACATTGTGAATAAACCGATATCTCTCAAAGCTCTGTCTTTGCGTTCATTTGAATCTCTTGATGATATTATTTTTGCAGGAAAACTTGATAAAATCCAGATTGCGGCGTAGATTGTTTTTGACATGTTGGTGCCTGAGGTATAATCAAAATTATGCGGATTTTTTGCTATTTTTTGTAATAATGGATTTGTACTTTTAGAACTCAGTCCTTTTGTTATTGTTTTTGCAAATATAATTCCGGGAATTACTGAAAATGCTATATTCCAGGCTAGTTTTTTCATCTTGGATTTTTTAACTTCTTCATCAGATTTTGAGTTGTCTTTTTTTAATTCAAAACCTGCAGAAAAGTCTTTTCTTTTTGTTCTGCTTTGGGTAAATTCTGTTGCAATCCATGGTATTGCAGACCACATGGCACCTGTTGTTATAAAATCTGTCATTAAAACTTTTTCGTGTACTGAGAGTAAATCTTTTTTTAATTTATCAGGATTATTGTATTTATTATAAATTTTTTCAAATGCTTTTTGATGTTCATTTGTCCCGTTTTTTTCGTCAAAAATTTTTGCGGTTTTTTCTAAACCTTCCTTTAAATTCGCATCAGGAGTAAGATATCTTTTTGAAACTTGTATTATTTTCTTTTCGGCTCCTTTTAGTGAGCTGATAATTCCTTTATTTTTAAGAAAATGTTTATTGTAAAGAGGAATTAATAATACAGGAGTCAGGTATGATGCAATAAAGTATATTCCTCCCATCAATGCCCGCTCCTGAGCTTCATATTTATTATTTGACATCGCGCATTGAGGGAATGTGCTTCCTCCAAGCGTAGTTATTCCTCTGTTTATCAATGTATGATCCTGAACATAAGAGGTTGCGTTATAAATATTGAGTCCCTTAAAGGGTAATGTATAAGATACTTTTTTACAATCCATAATCAAGTACATGTTATTCGCTGATAAAAAAAAGACAATAAGGTGAATTAATTTAAAAATTTATATAATCGATATCAATCAATGGATTGAAATATTTTAAGCATTTATAATCTGTTACGAAATATAAACAGGGGAAATACTTGTATTTATTGAGATTTAGGATAATATACTTCAAATATATGATTATTACCCCTAATTTTGCCCAATATTGCTAAATATGATATTATTATTGTTAGAATGGTTATTACTCTAATTGTATATAATAACCGAATATAAGACTTGACGGGTAAGATGAGAAAGTACATAAACTTAAAAATAAGAAATATTTTTTGTATATTGTCTGTATTTGTGATTATGACAATATTATTGAGCGGTTGTGGAACTAAAAAAGAAGCTTTGCAAGAATATCAACCTGTTTATTTAGCTTCAAAAACAGCTCAAAATACTGTAAATGTTGATGTAAAAGAAAATAATGCTCCCGGCAAAATGGTTTCTTACGATGTAGTTTCAATTGGCAGAAGCAATCCGTTTATGCCTTATAATGAAATGATTGAATATGAAAAAGCCAGAAGATCTGCGATTGCGGAAGCAAATGCGACAAATTCAAAAATCAGACAACTTAAAAAGTTACAAAATTATTCTATAAGAGAAGCTGACGACATTAGTCCTTACAGCTTTAATTTACCTGTTCCACCAACCTCTTTAGCGTCAGGAACAGTTGCAACAAAAATTACCAAAACAAAGGTCGTTGGTATTATGTACAATACTGAAGCACCTTCAGCCATAATAAATGTTGAAAACAAAGATTATCTTGTAAGACCCGGTGACAAAATAATAGGTCAGGAATACAAAATAGTTAAGATAAGTCCAACTTGGGTGACAGCGGCAATGGGTTCAAATGTTTATTCGGCTGCAATCGGAGAATTGTTTACCAAAGATGGTATCAATACAAACCAAACTGATATATACAGGCTGGAAGAAAGATTTGGCGGTAGAAAAATTTAAATACGAAAGATCAATCGGGAGCGAATATGAAAAATAAAATTGGTGCAAAATTTATCGCAAGTATAATGGCAGTTTCATTTTTAATGATGGGAACCGGTCCTTTAGCTTATGCTCAGGGTTCTCCTGTCATCCGTTCGGAACAATCAATAAAATCAATGGATATTAATTCTGAAACTCAAATTAAAAATGCAGATTCAATCGTAAATCTGAGTCTTAGAGATGCGGATGTTACTCAGGTTTTGAGAATGTTTGCTGATCAGGCAGGTATGAATATAATATTCGCTCAGGATGTTCAGGGTACAGTTACAATGGATTTGGTTGATGTAACTTTACAAAAAGCATTGAATCTGGTAATTGTAACTAATAAGTTAAAATATTCTATTCAGGGTAATACACTTGTGGTAATGGCCGGTGAAGAAGGAGAAGGAGGAGAAATTGATGCATCTGCAGGCTCAAAAGATATTATTATTGTTCCTGTTAAGTATGTAAGTGCTGCGTCAATTGCAGATTTCTTAAACAAAAATATATTTAATAAAACCGGTATAAGTCCCGGAGCATCATCAAAACCTGTAGTTACCACAAACCCTGCTAATAATGAATTACTGGTTATGGGAACACGTTCTGATGCTATGTTGGCTCAAAAAGTAATAGAACAATTTGATAAAAAACCTCCTATTACAAATTTTAAAGTAAATCATGTTACTCCTGCTGAAATGGCTGGTTTGATATGTTCTACTCTGGTTCCTTCCTTTATGAGTAATGGAGGAGAAGGATCAACCGGTGGTGCTGCCGGTGTCCCTACGGGTTTTGCTTCTGATTCTTTAAGTGTCGGCGGCGGTGGAGAAGGGCTGTCTATCGGAGGTGGGAAGTTGTTATGTTCAGTTGAACAAAAAGCTGATGCTGAAGATTTAGCTTCTTTACCATTTAAAAATATGACTGTTTCATATTTCCCAACTATAGGCATGATTCAGATTATCGGTGGTTCTCCTACTCAATTGGAAATGATAAAAGATTATATTGCTGCAAATGATTTGAAAGCCCCTCAGGCTTATTTAGAGGTTCAGATTATTTCATTATCTGAATCCGGCAGTAAAACATTTGATAATACCTGGCAATATATGAGTAAACATATCTCATTTAATGCTAAAGACGGTATAAGAACCGCAAGTTCCGGCGGCGGGAAAAATTATCCGATTTTCTTTGCAGGACATGGATTCAGTGAACAGGCTATGGGTTCAGGAACTTCTACTTCTAAAGATACAGAAGGAGATATTTCTTATGGTCAATGGAGCAGCTCTCCACAGTTAATATGGACAATTAACTATTTGGTAGAAAATAGTAAAGGACGTGTTTTAGCAAATCCACGTATTCTGATTACAAATGGTCAGGAATCAGTTATTGACTTGACATCTGATTATGTATCAAAAGTTACATCTCAGTATTTGGACTCTACAGGTACCGGTTCTTCACAGGTTCAAAAGGATTATGATATTCAAAGTGATAATGGTATAAAAGTTACAATTACACCGTTTATTAGTCCTGACGGATATGTAACTTTAGATATTAATCCTGAATACAGTACTATTGCTTCCCAATTATATACAGGTGGTGAGGTTGAAGGTCAAAGAGATTTGGCTGCAACTTTACTTCAAAGAAGAAACTTAACATTAAAAGGTATCAGAATTAAAGATGGTGAAACTTTAATTATCGGTGGTATGATTCAGGAAGTTGAAGCAAAAAATGTTACTAAAATTCCGTTCTTAGGTGATTTGCCTTTCATTGGTATGTTCTTCAGAAGTACAGGAACTACAAGAAGCAAAGAAGAAATGGTAATTATGATTACTCCTCAAATAATTGTTGATTCCGAAGATGCTTCAGAAATTACAGATTTGGATTTATAATAACAAACGATTTAAACTAGATAAATGAATGAAGTTATATCAAGAATAAAAAATAGTATAGATAAAACTATCATAGAAAAAATGGACAAAATAGCAATGAGCAAAATGCGTTTTGTTCCAATAAGTATTCGTCAGGGACAATTGTTTGTTGCTGTTTCAAAAAAATCTAATATGGAGCGGATAAGTCAGTTATTAAAAAGATATTTTCCGAATCCGATAAGATTTATGCCAGTTGGCGGGGATGATGATTTACAGGAATTATTGAGTGATTTTCTTGAAGAAGAACAAATTAAAGAAGATTTCCCACAGATTGAACAGCGAAAAGACGCCCCTGTGATGGTATCTGAGCCCGTAGGTGGAATGCTCGGGGAATTACTTTTAAAAAAAGAATTAATTACTCAGGAACAATTAGATGAAGCTCTTGCTGAATCAAAAGTTACCGGAGCTCCTATTGGTTCTACTTTGTATGAATTGGGATATATAACTTTAGCAGATTTAAAAGCTACATTGGGAGAACAAACAGGGTATAAACTTGTTTCCGCAGAGCAATTACAGGAACAAAAAAATTATATAAATATATTGCCTGAAGATTTTATTCGTACAAATTCCGTAATTCCGATTTCTTCAAACGGTAAAACCTTAACTGTCGGTGTTTTAAAACCTTTGAAGCAGGATATTTTAAAAGCAATTATTTATATTACAGGTCAAAATCCAAAACAACTTTTAATGACTCACTATGAGTTTCAAAATTCTTTAGAAGTATTTTTTTCAAAACGTAAAAAGCAAACAGAAAGAATTTTGGAACAGATAAAAACAGAAACAATAGAGTCCGGATCGGAATTGAGTCTTACTGATCAGCTTGATGCAGAATTATTGGTTTCAACAGGTACGGTTGCAAAATTTGTAAACCAAATTATAACCAATGCTATAGATAATAAAGTTTCAGATATTCATATTGAACCAAGACTGAATGGTTATATCGTAAGATACAGAAAAGATGGTATTTTGCAAAAAACTATAGATATTCCTGACAAAGCTGAATCTGCAGTTATTACACGCTTCAAAGTTCTATCGAGAATGAATATTGCTGAACAAAGACGTCCTCAGGATGGTACTTTTTCAATGCCTTATAAAGATTGTACCTATGACTTTCGTATCAATACGCTGCCAGTATCAGGGAAAGAAAAGGTTGTAATTCGTATTTTGGCCCCTGCTGTCAGTTTAAAATCGGAGGATAAAGTCATAAGGCTTACGGGTGCTAATGCTCAGGATTTGGAAGAAATTACAAGAATGGTATCCTGTCCTAACGGTATTATTTTAACATCAGGTCCTACAGGTTCAGGTAAAACTACAACTCTGTATTCTATTTTAAAAAGTTTAAATGATGAATCAGTTAATATTACAACGATTGAAGACCCTATAGAAATCAAACTTGACGGTATAAATCAATCTCAGGTAAACGTAAAAGCAGGTATCACGTTTGCTTCATGTATGAGAGCAATTTTACGTCAGGACCCTGATATTATATTAATCGGTGAAATTCGTGACTATGAAACATTAGAAACTGCTATATCAGCAGCTTTAACAGGTCACCTTGTGTTAAGTACGGTTCACACAAATTCAGCCGCAGCTACTGTTACCCGTTTGATTGAAATGGGTGCAAAAGATTATCTGGTATCTTCAACGTTATCAGGTGTTGTTGCTCAGCGTCTTGTAAGAAGACTTTGCGATGATTGTAAAGAAGAATATCATTGCACGCGTGAGGAAGCTATGCGTATAACGCTTGATGAAGATGAAATTGAAAAATTAATGAACACTACTTTATATAAGGCCGGAGGATGCAATCATTGTAATTTCCAGGGTTACAGAGGAAGACTTGGTATATATGAAATTATGCCTATTACCAAGGAAATAAAACGACTTATTGCACAAGGTGCTCATGATTTGGAAATAGAGGAGTGCGCAGTTGATCATGGTATGACGACATTGAATGCTTCCTGTATCAAACATATATTAAACGGTGTAACTACTATCAACGAATTTGTCAGAGTCTTGGGTATAGCGGGCGAATAATATGGCGATATATAATTATACAGCATATAAAAATGGTACAAGTGATATTGTAAAAGGTAAGGTTGAAGCAACGAGTATGCGCGATGCACGAACCGAGATTCGTTCATTAGGGCTTACACCGACTTCAATTATTGAAGAAAATACAACCCAAAAAAAACAACAAGGCGGCAAAAAAGCACTCGCAAAAATGCCAAAAATGGGTTTAGGAGAGCAAATTGATTTTACATCTACATTGCAAATTCTTGCAAGTGCAGGTATTCCGATTATTGAATCATTGTTATTTATTGAAAATGACGCTGCAAAATTGAAAATGCGTCAGGTTGCGGCAGAATTAAGAAGACAAATTATGAATGGGGGTACATTTGCCGGTACTATTGCAAAATATCCCGAACAATTCGGGCATGTATATATCGGTCTTGTAAAAACAGGTGAAGATGCCGGTGAACTGGAAAAAACTTTGGACAGACTTTTAGATTTGCTTAATAAACAGGCAAATATCAGATCAAAAGTTATTGGTGCATTGATGTATCCAGCATTTGTAATTTTGCTTGCTATTTTTATTGTAATTGTCATGTTAGTATTTGTATTCCCCGTATTTAAAGATATGTTTGACCAAATGGGTATGCAGTTGCCTTGGATTACACGGGTATTAATGGATATAGGTATTACCTTAAAGCAAAATTGGGTAGCAATTCCTGCTGCATTTATTGTTGCAATAGTTGGGATTAATTTTGTTTTCAGGTGGAAACCGAGTAAGTATAAAATTGATGAATTTGTTTTAAAAGTGCCTTTATTGTCTAAATTAATTCAGTTTTCAAACTTTGCAAACTTTATTGCGGTCATGCAGGTTGCTTATGATGCGGGTGTTCCGATTTTGGAATGTTTGTATCTGGCAAATATGACATTAACTAATCACACATTAGAGCAAAAAGTTGGAGAAGCTGCAGTAAAAATTCAACAGGGTCAGCATTTATCTGCTGCTTTGCGTGCAACAAGAACAATGCCTAAAATGATATTATTTATGATTGCAACAGGTGAACAATCAGGGCGTTTGGGTGATATGTTAGGTCAGGCAGTAAGTTATATTGATAAGGCTTTAGATAATATTATTGATGTAATGACTAAAATGATTGAACCTATAATGCTTGTTGTTATCGGTACAATAGTTTTGGTATTGGCTTCCGCATTATATTTACCGTTGTTCGCATCTTATATGGGTATGTAGAGTATTATTTTGTCGTCTGCACAAAATTAATTTTACAATCTTGTTTGCTTTTACTATAATTATCGTAAGATGTTACATATATAATAAGGATAGAACATGAGTACATATTTATTAGAAGTAGGAACGGAAGAATTACCTTATAAGTTTATTCCGCAGGCAATAGCACAACTGAATGATGGTTTTACAAAATTTTTAAATGAAAATAAAGTAAAATTTGATAATATAAAAGTCTATGCAACTCCGCGTCGTCTTGCTGTTTTAGTGTATGGATTGGAAAATAAAACAGCAGATGAAGAAAAAATTATTAAAGGTCCTATTGCTAATATAGCTTTTGATGAAAACGGTAATGTAACAAAAGCAGGTGAAGGTTTTGCTAAGAAAAATAATGTTTCTCCTGATTCTTTGTATGTAGAAAATAATTATGTTTTTGCAAAAATTAAAATTCTCGGAAAAGATATTAAAGAATTACTGGCACAAAATGTTCCGTCTATATTTATGAAACTTCAGGGGGCACATTTTATGAGATGGGGATATAATGATGATAAATTCTCCCGCCCTATAAAATGGATTGTTTCAATATTAGATAGTGAAGAAGTTAAAATAAAAATTATCGATAAAGAATCTTCTATTTATACAAGAGGTCACAGATTTGCGGCTCAGAATGTAATAGTTGGCCGTCCTGAGGATTACATTGAAACAATGCGTAATGCCTGCGTAATTGTAGATCAGAATGAGCGCAGAGAATTAATTATTAAAAAAGCTCAGCAAGAAGCTGCAAAAATCGGTGCCGTACCTTATTATACAGACGATTTGCTTGAAGAAGTTACTTTTATTACGGAATATCCTGTTCCTGTAATGTGTGAGTTTGATGAGGAATTTTTGACTATTCCTGAAGAAGTTACAGTTACAGTAATGAGTTCTCATCAAAGATATTTTGCACTTCATAAAGACGGTAAATTAATAAATAAATTTATTACAATGGCAAATTATATCGGAACAGAATTTAAAAATATTAAAGAAGGTAATGTTCGTGTAATTAAAGCAAGATTAGATGATGCGGTATTTTTCTTTAAAGAAGACACCAAAAAACCTCTTGTTGATTATGTTGAAAGTCTTAAAGGCGTTACATTCCAAAAAGGAATGGGTACAATGTATGATAAAACTCAGCGTCTTATCAAACTTTCTAAAGATATTTGCTCTGATTTGGGATTGAATTCTGCTGATGTTGAAAGAACTGCCTTATTGTGTAAAGCTGATTTGACAACTCATCTTGTGTTTGAATTTACAGAATTGCAGGGTTATATCGGTTCTGATTATGCAAGAGTTTCAGACGAAAATGAAAAAGTAGTTCAGGGTATTAAAGAACATTATTTCCCGATAAATGCGGAAAGTGAAACAGCAAAAGGAATAGAAGGACAAATAGTTGGTATTGCCGATAAAATTGATACTATTTGTGCGGTCTTTGCTGCAGGTAAAAAACCTACCGGATCATCTGATCCGCTGGGGGTTAGACGTGCAGCTTTAGGCGTTATCAGAACTATTCTGGATGCTAATTTAAAAATTGATGTTGATAAATATATTAAGTCTGCTTTGAAAGGTTTACCGGTTCAAAGAGATTGCGCAGATGAAGTAAATGAATTTTTTATTCAAAGGCTGATTATCTTCTTGGCTGACAGATACAGTAAGAATGTATTGGATGCATGCTCTAATAATAATCCGCTTTCAGATATTGCCGATTATGTAAAAAGAGTTGAAATTGTTTCAAAACTAGATGCTCCTAAATTGTTAGAAAATGCAAACAGAGTTATAAAAATAATTAAAGATTCAAAATCTGCGACAGTTGATGAAAAGTATTTTGTTGAACCTGTTGAGAAAGAGCTTTATAACGAGATTTCAGCTATTAATATAACAAATGATTATAAACAATATCTTGATAAATTAGAAAAATTAAATTCAACTGTTACAAAATTCTTTGATGACGTATTAGTTATGGATAAAGATGAAAATGTAAAAAATAACAGAATTTCGTTGTTGTCTTTATTAAAGGGAAAATACGATTATTTGGCAGATTTCAGCAAATTGTAGGATGTATTTGTAAATTATTGTAACGATAATATGTAAAGTAGTCAATTAATTCTTTGACGGTACTTTAAAATAATACAAGAAGTGAATGTGTGAGGCGGAAAATCATGTTTGACAGAATAAAAAATTTGAAGCTTGTACAAAAGATTAAAGAAACTGTATCTCCAAAATCGAGATTACAGGAATATGCGAATAAAACGCAACTAGATAAAAGCACTACAGATTATTTGGAATCTATTAGTGGTGTAGAAATGTTTTCTGACAGACAAGAGCTGGAAGCGATGGTCAGAAGCCAACTCAAAGAGGAATTTCCCGGAATAGAAAACAAGAAATCCTATGAGTTGTTAGTAGATGCTGTAATGAACAACATCATGAAAAAACAGCTTCAAGCCGGTGAAAGTAATCTTGATATTGAAAAATAATTTTCATCAGGATTAAACTTTAAAATAAGTGCTTTAGGCACTAAACAGAAAGTAATACCTGTAAAGGTATTATTTTTTTGTTGTTTGTAACAATTTTTTCTGCTAAAATTTTTTCTGCGCAATTTTTTTATGTATTTTGTTTTAAGATGTTTATGAAGTGTAGTTTAGATTTTACAAATTTATCATTTAAGTCTTCAATTACTAATAGTGAAATTGAAGGTTTAAAGTATTCAAGACAGCACCTTAGTGACTGTTATTTGATAAATTCGCTAGAAGCTCTTTCCAGAACCGAAAACGGTGTAAAAGTGCTCCAAAATCAAATTACCCATGACAATAATAATCATGATTTGATAAATTGTTATTTATATAGTCCAAATGGTGTTAAGGAAAAATATTCTATTCCTGTTGATAATGTTGTTAAAAAATACGAAAAATTATACAATATCCAAAATGATCCTATAGTAAGAAGTGTCGATATTTCTGTAGATAATTATGAAAAAAAATATAAATCAAAACCTCTTATATGTCGATTGACACGAGTATTCAAAAATTATGATTTTGAAAATAATTTACCATCTCATTTTTTGAAAATATTTACAGGAAAAGAACCTACAATAAATATTGCTGAATCAAGTATAAATCTTGATTTGAGAAGTCATAAAAATGAAGTTTTGGAACTTTTTAAACGCATGGATACTGATAAAAATCACAGTATTCTAATAGCTACCGGTATAAAAAAACTTGATAACAGACGTTGGCATGTTTATATATTAGAAGATGTGGATTATAAAAACGGCATTGTTTCTTTAAAGGAAAAACGTTCTAATGAAACCAGAATAATGGATATTGATTCAGTGTTAAAATCTTTTAAATATATAGTCGGGTATTTTGACGAAGATTTAAAATAGGTAAATATGTGGTTTGATAATAAAAAAGACTAACTGTCGTTAGTCTTTGAACTGGTCGGGATGATACCGATATTGTAGGCGAGAAATCGAGCCGTACAATAAAGGTATGCAGCCAGCTAGTTTTTAGCACAATTTATTGTGCTTAAAAACTGCGTGCGTGCTCAGGATGTAATCCTGGCATCCAAAAAAAAAGACTAACTGTTGTTAGTCTTTGAAATGGTCGGGATGACAGGATTTGAACCTGCGGCCCCTTCGTCCCGAACGAAGTGCGCTACCAAGCTGCGCTACATCCCGCTATTAAATTGTCAAGTTGAAAACTTTCGTTTTCACCGGTGCGCTACCCCTCTCCTCGGACAATACTCAATTGTCCTCGTCGGCAGAGTGCTACATCCCGCTATTAAGTTGTCAAGTTGAAAACATACGTTTTCAACGGTGCGCTACCCCTCTCCTCGGACAATACTCAATTGTCCTCGTCGGCAGAGTGCTACATCCCGCTATTAAGTTGTCAAGTTGAAAACTTTCGTTTTCAACGGTGCGCTACCCCTCATTCCCTCACCCGAAAATCTAAAACTCATTCTTCGTTTTGATTTTCTTCCCTCGCCCACCCTAATGACTTTGTGGGCGAGGGGTAAGGATATGCAGAGTGCTACATCCTAAGGAGTAAATATTGCCCCCATTGATTGCAATACTTCTCTATGTTTTCATTTTAATTATATCACTAACAAAATTAAAATCTATTTTACGCATTCTGTTAAAAGAGCTTTAACTTCTTTACGTTTGATTTTACTTGTTGCCGTTCTTGGTAAAGTTTGCGTTCTTACGACTATATTAATTGGTCGTTTATACGGTGCAAGTTGATTTGATAATTGTTTTACTTCAGCCTTAACCGCAATTTCTAATTTCTCTTCATCTTCAAAAGTTGAAGCGTATTCTGCGCTTGGTACAATTACTGCAACAATTTCTTCACATCCGTCTTTTTCACCGCCTGATTTTGGCATGCCGACAACACAAACTTCCGCGAAATTATCGCTTTGCTGCATAACAGTTTCAACTTCTTCAGGAAATACTTTTTTCCCGCCTGATAATACTATCATATTTTTAATACGACCTGTTATATAGAGTAATCCTTTGCGAATTTCAGCAATATCACCTGTGTGGAACCATCCATCCGGTTCCAATACTTCGTCTGTCAAATCTTGTCTGCCGTAGTAACCTTTCATTACGGATGGCCCTTTAACAAGTAATTCTCCGGTATCAGGGTCTATTTTTGCATCATACGAATCTAAAATCGGACCTACAGAACGGGTGTTATCCTGATTTGGGGTGTAACACATAGATACAACAGGACTTGTTTCTGATAAACCATATCCCTGGAATATTCTTACACCTATTCTTTTAAACCATGCTCCTACAATCGGATCTAATGGCGCTCCGCCTGATATATATCCGTAAAAATGTCTGCCGTATAATCTGTGTATTGTTCTGAACATCAATCGTCTTATGTAGAATGGCATAAATTTTGCCAAATGATATTTCAGATTGTACATAAATTTGTACATCGCAGATTTTTTATTGATTTCTGATTCAAAATGTGATTTCAAAAGTTTTAAAAATGCAGGTACAGTTACCATAAATCTGATTTTTTTCTCCTGCATAATATCAAGACAATCTTTAGGTTTTAAACTGCTTGTATAGTAAACTGAGTAACCATGAGTAAGCATTGTAAAAAATCCTACTGTCATTTCAAACAAGTGATTCATAGGCAAGATTGATAATAATCTCATATCTCCGTCTTTTGGCATCATGCTTTGTAATATTTTTCTCATTCCGTACATTTGGGCAAGCATGTTTTTATATGTTGTCTGAACTCCTTTTGGTGCTCCTGTTGTACCTGAGGTATATATTATCAATGCTGTATCATGTAATGGACGACGTCTCCATTTTGCTTTATAATTTGCAGGTATCGAATACAAACTTGGAGTTTGTTTACTTTCATGCTCTGATGCTTCCATCAAAATTATATGTTTAATTGACGGAATTTTATCTTGTAATTCTTTTGCTCTGTTATAGTTTTTACTTGAGCACATCAAAACTGTAGGTTCACAACTTGAAAGTATTGATGTTAATTCATATATTGTCAATTTGTTATCTAAAGGAACAATAGTTAAACCTGCCAAAACTGAACCGAATACGCAAACACCATATTCCGGTAATGATTCAGATAAAATTGCTAATTTTTCTCCTTTAGGAATTTGCAAATCATTGATTAAATATGCGCCAAGTCTTTCTGATAAAAGGCTTAATCCTTTATAAGTAAATTCATTCCAACCCCATAGTGTTTTCATTCCCAGTGCAACTTTTTTCTGATTTAATGTGGTTGTCTTTTCCAATAATGAGAATATATTTTCATACTTCTGCGCCATATATTAATCCCTCTTTCCAATGTTATTATAATGTTATTTTACATTAAAAATATATTCTTGCAAGAGGTTAAATACACTATATATAATCGTTTGACGATAATTTATTGTTTATTTTTATTTGTTGTGTATATATATGAAACAAGCATTAATATAATACCCAAAGCCAAAAATGCGACTAATTTGTAAATCGCTTCGACATTTGCAAGATCATATATAAATATTCTAAGTATTGACAATATAATTAGTGCTATACCCGTATTAATGAGATATTTCTTGTTTTTTAATATACCAATAATGGTTGTAATTCCCGAATACAACACCCATGAAAGTGATATGACATATTTCATACCCGAGTTTTGTGCATAAATCTGATTACTTTCGCTATGGCATATTAAAAATCCGAGGATTATTCCAATGTATTTATAAATATCAGTTTTATCCCATTTTGCAAATATATAGCAAGTTGCTATTGCAATTGCAAAAGCTGCAACTTTCATATTAAAAATTACAATATATGAACCGTAGTAAAAATATGAACAAATCATCAGCGCAATAAGTGTGCCGCCAAAGATAATCAATCCTGCAATATTAAACAACATTGAATCGTTTGTTTTCCCAAGTCTTTTTGAATTGAGAGCATAACAAAAACCTATAATAATATTTATCATATTACGGTTGAATTTTAGCAAATCATTGTCATGAAGTGATTTTGATAAAATAGAATTAATTTCTCCCGTCAGATATATATACCCGAGAGTCATTCCGCTAAAAACGAGCAGATTGTGTATTTTGTGGTAGTCTTTTTTAAGCATAAATGCTGAAATTATCATTGATAAAATCGGAAAGGCAAATAAAAGTGTTCTGATATTAAATATTGGATTATAAACTGTAATCAGGCAGTTATTTCCCATATATCTGGCATTCAAAGTTGCTATAATAGCTGTTGTATAATACCATATCAGACCGCCTTTTAAGTGTGAAGCATTGAATTTTTGTATAATTATTGTTATTGCCAAGCCAAGTATTGACCATGCTATTGCACTTTGGAAGGTATTGAACAGGAAGAATACAACTAACCAAATATTAACTAATGCAGAATATTCATAAAATCTGTACAAATTATTTTGAAGTTTTCTTGAATAAAACGACAAACCAAAATAACATAATGCCGTTACACCAAGTAAAATTGCAAGATAATTATATGCATCTTTAAATATAATTGTTGAAAATAACGTCAAAATTCCGTAATTTATGTAGCATACAACATTATCTATATCGTTATCTTTTTCGCGCAGAACGTCATAAATTATATAAGTTCCCCACAAAATTAAAGGATAAACAATACTCATAGTACTGCCGTAAGAATAGCAAAGGAACACTAACATTGACATAAACAAATTAATAATATTTATCCAATTTGTGCTTTTATTCTTCATTGTAAATATCACTGACAACATATTTATAAAAATTACATAAGAAAGAACAGCATTGGTTCCTGCTTTAGCACAAAACGGGGTGAGATATGCACCGATTAAACCGATAATAAGCATAGAAAGAGTTTTCATTTTATCCGCAATCAGATATGTTACAATCAAAAGAATTGTACCTATCGCAATTACAGCAGGAGTATTCAGGAAATCAAATATTGTATATGCACAGAAAGTGGTTATAAATAAATCCGCAAAGCCTGTTCCGAGCATGACTTCCGCATAATTTTTCAGATTTTCTTTTCTGTGCAGATAAAATCCTCCGCCAACAAGTCCTAAGCCTGCCAAATACGCAAATATTACTTTCATAAGCGGAGTTATAACAATATATGGTGAAACAAGTTTGATAAATATAATCAGTGCGACAATTATTGCCAAAGCTCCGATTTTATTAAATATATTGCCTAATAACGCTTTTTGCAGGTCAAAGCTTTCTTTTTGAGTTTCTATAGCAATATTTTGAATATCCTGAATTTCAGGTTCTTTAATTTCTTCTGTTGGTTGTTCCGCAATTTGAGCAGGAGTACAGACAGGAGCCGGAGCTTCTGTGTATTGGTCGGGCTCGGGTTGTAAAGCGTTTTTGTTAATTTCTGCCGAACCGGAATTCAATATTCTTTTCAAATCCTGAATAGTTACGGTTAATACATTAATGCGATCTTGCAGATATGCAACCCAGATTAATACTATTATAAATAATATAAAAGCAAACATATAACCTCCTGTTTTGAGGTTTATTATATCATTTATATTTGTTTTCTGCAATATTTTTCAACAGGACAATTACTGCAAAGCGGTTTAATTGGCTTGCAAATATTTTGACCATGAGTAACAAGCAGAGAATTAATTGGAATCCAGTATTTTTTGGGTAATTTTTCTCTCAATGCAAATTCTGTTTCTTCCGGAGTTTTTGTTTTTAAATAACCAATACGGTTAAATATTCTGTGCACATGGACATCAACGCAAATTGCAGGAGTATTAAATCCTTCTGATAAAACAAGATTAGCTGTTTTACGCCCGACTCCCCTAAATTTGCATAATTCATCAATATCGCATGGAACTTTGCTTTCATATTTTTCAACCAAAATTTTTGATAATTCAATTATTTGTCCTGCTTTATTTTTGTAAAAACCAACAGGATAAATAGCTTTTTCTAAATCTTCGACCTTAACCTTTGCCATTTCCTGCGGATTTTTGGCAAGTTTCAGCATCCGTAATGTAGCAGGATATGTGGTTTTGTCATTTGTTCTCAGGCTTAAAATGCAGGCTATTAAGACCAGATAAGGATCTTTAAATGAATCCATAAGCTTTACAAATTCGCTTTGGGGTTGTTTGGCTTTTTCAAGTGTAGTTACTATTTTATCAATATCAACCATTATTTGAGCAATTCCTCAACATCAATTTTTGTTTTTAATTTTAATGCGTATATATTATCTCTTTCAAAACGTTCCAGTTTTACGGCATCTTTTTCTGTGGTTATAATATTGCCTGAAATATCTATTATGTCAGTTGGTATATATTGATGGTGGTCATCAAATGTAATGGTATTTATTATATTAAAATCATTTAAAAAGTCATAGAATTGCTGAGGCTGCCCGATTGCACAAATTGCGGTTGCATCTATCCCTTCCATTAGTCTCTGACCTGTTTTAATGTTATATACATAATCAGGTTCCGTATAACAGACCTGCGTTTTAAGTTTTAATCTTTTTTGCATTATTTTTGCGACTTTGTGCGCAAGTTCATGGTTAATACTTTTGCTGACAATAACAAGTTTATCAATACGGTCAAGTGCTTCAGCTCCTTCTCTTAAAGGGCCTGCCGGCAGGAGTTGTTCGTTGCCGAAACCTTTGACACTATCCATCAAAACTATATCCAAATCTCTGTGAAGTTTTCGGTGTTGAAAACCATCATCAAGTATTATTATCTCTGCACCATATTTTTCTACTGCAAATTTAGCGGCTTTATACCGGTTTTTGCATGTGAATACAAGACATTCAGGTGTATTTTGTGCAAGCCAGACAGGTTCATCTCCGCCTTCTTGTGCTTCATAAAATATGCTCTTGCCATCTGATATAAGATTTATGTTTTTATTATTTAATTTCCCGCCATATCCTCTTGAAACTATGGCAACTTTTTTGTTTTTATTTATGTAATATTTGGCAATTTCTGAAACTACAGGGGTTTTACCTACACCGCCGGTAGTCATATTGCCGACTGAAATAACAAAAGCATTAACTTTTTTGGGCTTTATGATTCTTTTATCGTAAACAAAATTTTTAAATGCTGCTCCCAACCCGTAGAAATACGAACAGAATTTTAGTATTTCAAAGATAAATCCTTCAGGATTGCGGGTGTAATGCATTTTTGTAATTTTAGTTTTTAAATTTTCCATATTAGAATAATAACCTGAATAATAAGAATCTTTTATTTAATTTTTCAGAGAATTTCTTTAAGTTTTCAGTAATACAAACTGTATCCTGAACTATAACTTTCAAGTCAGAAACCTGTTGTTTATTATTTGGATCAACATTATTAACAGTTTCAAGTGCAACTGACATTTGAGCCATAGCGCTGTTTATATTTGTTATTGCTGATGTTAATTGTGATTTTAACTTGCCGTCACTTGTCATTGCATTTACACTTTCACTGATTTGTGCAAGATTTTGAGAGATAATTTTAATATTTTTACCTGTTTCTTCAGCATCAGCTGCGTCCATAATTTTGTTCAGGTTCTTTGATAATCTGTCAACAGAATCTGCTGTTGATATTATTGTTGATTTGAACTTAGGATCGCCGATTAAATTGTTAATGTTATTAGATAATCTTGAAAAATCGTCAGTTGCCTGATGGGTCATTTCAAGTAATCTGTTGATATCTTCTCTTGATGAATCAAGCAAATTATCAACTTTATCTAATGTTTCAGTAGATCTTGCGCTTAATTGGTTCATGTTAGCAATAGTCTTTTTCAAATCTTCAATAACTCTGTCTGTTAAAATATCATTAAGTTTTTTGTTTGTTTCAGTCAGTGTTTCCGCAGCTTTATACTGCCAATCCATGAAATCAGATAATCTCATAGGTTCTAAAATTGTGTATGGAGAATCCTGCTTTGGATATAATAATGGAGTATCATCCAAAGCTACAAGTCTTAGTTTATATGTATTTTTATCTTTTTGTGCAGAACCTCTTAAAAATTCAGGAGGTACAAGTCCCGGCATGTTTATAAAATAATCTATTTTATAAGCATAAGCTGTCGGAATGTTGTTTTTATAATTATAAGGAACAGAATCCCTCGGAATAACATCTACACTTTTAATTACTCCGACATCATAATATTCCCCGCTTAATTTCATTTGAACCTTGTCATTTTTAAATAATAAATCTTTTTTTGACATAGGTATATATATTGTTTTTGTTTTTGGCGGTGTTATTTCTAAGAATAATTCACCGATAATTCCTGATTGTTGAATTGAAAAAGAAGAAGCCTTAGGAATACTGACACCCGGATTTGTTATAACAAATTTAACTTTTACATAGCTGTTTTCATCTTTTACAACCGGTGTTATCTCTTCTACCTGTCCTACTTTTAAACCCATCATTTGAACTCCGGCACCTGCACGCAGTCCGTTTACATCTTTGAATTGTATTTCAATTCTCGGTGCTGAAGAAAATGCACGCCCTTTAACTTTCAAAACTGTACCTACGAGCATACATAATGCTACTATTGTTAGTAAACCTACTTTAAATGATGAGGAAAATTTCATTGTAAACCTTTCAATTTATCTTCAAAGATATATTATCAGAAAAATATTAAATATGTAAAGTTTTTCTATTGATAAAAACCATTAAATGGTCAAAAAATCATCCAGATAGTTGATTTTTGGTGTATTTGTCCCATAAAAATTAATATATGCTATATAATTATTTTAGGCTGTGTTGACTTTTGAAAAAAAATAATTAAAAGTACAGCAGGCAGAAAAATAAATGTAAGAAAGAGGTAGTAATTATGGGCATGGCAGCATCTCAGGCAAGATGGATTTCACTTGCTGCAAGAAAAACTAACGTAGAATATGAAGGACAGCAGATTAACCAAGCCAGAACTGCGTTGTCAAACCAAAGTTCAGAATTATGGAACAGATTATATCAGATGGATGTTCCTGTGCCTCCAAGTACTACTGAATTTACCAAAACGAAATATACGTTTGATATTGGCGACAGTACAAAAACCATAACCGAAATTCAGGCAGCTGATTATACTGATCCGGATGACGGTATTCATTATAATTCTTATGTTACATATACTGCTGATGTTATTCAATATAAAGGTATCCGAAATACTAATTCCAAACCTCAGGTTCAATATGTTGAAAACCCGCCTGAAGGTGAACAGCCATATTATATGGTAGGTACAAAAAAATTGACTTGTTTAAAAGATTGTGACTCGAAAAGTGATGAATGGGCAACATATATGGTTGCGTTAGAACAAATTGCTACAGATTGGCCTGATAGTACTGTAGGTAAAAAATGGAAAGAAATTAATCCAACCCCGGGTACAAGATCTGATGATCCTGCAGATTATGCAAACTTGTTCTTCTGGACTGATAATCAAAAAAATATTAATTTTGTTATAGATGGTGATGCAGGAACATATGATACATTAAAATATTGTATTCAGAATCCTGACGAGGCGTTACATTCATATTATGCTGCAAATCAGACAGTTAAACAAACACTTTCTAAATATGCAGTAGTTGAGTATGATGCAAGCGGTCGTGCAACAACTATTCAGTTAGAAAAATCAAGTGCGGTTTATAACCTTACAACTTCAACTCAAACGGATGATGATGCTTATAATGATGCAATGAATAATTATTATTATCAAAAACAAGTTTATGAACAGAGAGTTCAGGAAATAAATGCAAAAACAGAACAAATTCAGACAGAGGACAGAACTTTGGAATTACGGCTAAAACAACTTGATACAGAACAAAATGCACTCCAAACTGAAATGGATGCCGTCCACAAAGTTATATCTAAAAACATTGAAGGTACATTTAAAACATTTGAAAGTTAGCATTATAATTAATAGATTTTATATTTACTTTAATAACAATAAAATAAGAGGTTTTGAAATATGTCATACAGATACGATAGCGAATTGGTAATAGCAAACAGATTAAGTTCAGCAAGCGGAGATGCAAAAGCAGTTCTTTGGGAAACTTATGACAGACTGCGTGATTTAACTGTATCAGGCAGCGGAACCGGAACCGGTTTTGAATCTTGTGGTAATCTGATATATAATATGGCAAGTTTACTGGCGCCATCTTCTTTTGCTACTGTATTTGGCGGATCTGAAACTATGAATGTTCCGGGGACTTCGTATTATTCAAAAGGAAATACAGGCACTGCATATGGTGTTGATTCTTTGTATAATTATTCAGGATTCCCAAATGGTGCGGCTTCTATTTCGTCAGTTTACGGCTTAGCAACAGGCGGAGCATCAAGTGTTCTAAACGGATGGGGCAGTAGCGGTTTTTCAACAAGCGGAACTGCAACAGGATATGCTTCAAATGTTGCGGGTGTTGCAGATATTGCAAGCGCGGCTGCATATGGTATTGGTACCGGAAGTGGTATGGGACGTATTTCTTCAAATGTTGTAATGCCTGTCGCAAGTACAATTTCCGGCTTTGGAGGTTTATTAACCGCAATTTCTCCTTATTTGGGTGTATATGGCGCAGGTACCACAGTTTTGGGTAACCTGATGCAGGGTACAACTTCTGCAGCTCTTGCGGCATATCAAAATATTACAGGTAATATTACAAGTAATGCTGACGTAATTCTTTCTACAAAAGTAAGAAATATCGAAACAGTCTGTAAAATGCTTGATACGCAGGGTGATATTGTTAAAAAGATGCTTAAAGAAAGTATGGAAAGCAGTAAAAATGCTCTTCAAAACCTATAATTAAATCAGTTTTTTATTCTCTGTAAATATCGACTTTAATTTTATTTTGTGATAATATTCTTAGTATGGATTTTAAGAAATTATCAAAGAAAAAGCGTGTGTATCTCTTGTTTGGTATTGCTGTTGCAGGTATATTGCTATGGGCATTTGCAACTGCAAAACTGATAACGCATGATTTTAACCGCCAAATGGTTGCAGGCAAACAAAATAATCAAAATGCAATTGTAAAAGGCGTTATTTTGACTGAAACCAAAAATGAGCAAAAATATTGGGAAATATACGGAGATACCGGTCATTGGGAAGGTACTCAGGGAATTGCTCAGCTTGATGGCGTTTTGGCTAATTTTTACAAAGACAATGATGTTACAATGAGTTTAAAATCTTCTAAAGGTACATATAATTCTGAAACAAAGGTTATAACCTTGTATGAAGATACTTTTATCGCAATAGAGGGAGGTATTACTCTGAATGCTGATAAACTGACTTACACAGGTTCAGATGCTCCTATTATTGCAGAAGGTCATATTAAAGTCAGAAAAGATAATTCTTTAATTTCAACGGCTGATAAAATTATTATTAGTCCGGATTATACAAATTTTAAAATATTAGGGCATACGACATCAAAAATTTATGAGGATAAAAAATAATATGAAAAAGATTTTATCATTTATAGCAGGCATACTTATACTGACAGGAATTGCGGTTCAGGCTTCGGATTTGATTATTGAATCAAAAAATCAGTCTTATGCCGAAACAGACAGCAAAATTAAATTTAATGGTGATGTAAAAGTTACTATTGATGAATTGAAGGTTGTCGGTGATAATGCAGATGTAAATGTTATTGACGGTCAAAAACTTGATACTGCAACTTTTTACGATAAGCCGTATGCGTTTGAAATTAAGAAAAATAAAAAAAGAGAAGTAAAAGCAAATATTTTGAAAGTTTCTTTGATTACAAAGATTATACGCGCAGAAGGTGATACCCAATCAGTTGTCTTTGATGGTAAAACGCCTGTTGTTGTAATCAACGCTGATGTTCAGGAATACAATACAAAAACAGGGGTTATGAAAGCAAATGGTACTGTTACAATGTTATATAAAGATATTGAAACTTTTTCAAATGCGGCAGAAATCACTACCGATAAAAATGGCGATTTGAAACGACTTGTTTTGATAGGTAATGCACGAGTTAAACAGGAAAATAATGAAAGTATGGCAGACAGGTTTGTATATGATGCTTCAACAGGAAATATTGTAGCAACAGGTAATACAACTTCAAGCATATTTACTGATGATGGAGCAAAACTGGTTTTAAAATCAGGGTATCAGGAGTATAATCAAAATCGTTCCATATTTAATGCAAGCAATAATGTAAGAATTTGGTATCAGGATTATTATGCAGCAGGTCCTAAGGTTACCTTGTATCCGGGTGCAAACGGTAAACCTAATGAGGCAAATTTCATTGGACGTTCAAGTATTACTCAGGGCGTAAGAACTATATATGCAGACAGAATTAAAATGACTATGAAGCCAAAAACATTTGATGCTCAGGGAAATACAAGAACAGTTATTAAAAATATCGGTTCTAATACTGATGAGAATGTAAGTTTGGGATTGTAAAATGGAAAAAATAGATAAAGCAATTGAATGTTTTAAAAATAAAGACTGGAATGGTGCGGCTGATTTATTTACGTCAGTATTGGAAACAGATACGACAAATGCTGAGGTGTATAATAACTTAGGTTTGTGTTACGCCAATTTGGGCAATGATGAAAAAGCTGAAAAAAATTATTTAAGAAGTATTGAACTTAATTCAAGAATTCCTCAGACTTACATTAATTTGGTTGATATTTACTACAGACAACGCAGATTTGCAGATGGAATAAATATTTTGTCATATGCAATCGAAAATCTCCCTGATGATTTGGTTTTCAGGCATTATCTTGCCAGATTTTATATGGAAGATGCTAAAAGAGATTTAGCTATAGATGAGTTAGAATATATTTTGGAAAAGCAGCCTGATAATTATGATGCTTATTATGATTTAGGCCGTGTGTATTTTGAATTAGGCAACTATGACAGTGCAATAGAAAATTTTGAAAATATATTAGAATATAAAGACGAAAATGAATGGATATATTATTATTTAGGTGAAGCTTATCAGGCAAATGATGAAATTGACAAGGCTTTATCCAATTTTTTAAAAGCTATTGCAAGAAATAATAAGTTATCAGTTGCATATAAAAAAGCTGCAATTTTGTATATGGCAAGAGAAGATTATGAAGATGCAATAGAATATTTTGAAGATTACATGAATATGGATATCCCTGAAGAAGAAAAAGAAAATATTAAAAAAATAATTGAACGTATAAATACAATAAAATCGTAATTTTGTAAATTATTTTTTAAATTAATACATTTCTAAAGTCCCCGGGAATTCAAATTTTACAGAATAGTTATTTTTATAATTTGCAGGAATCGTATAAATCGGTTTAAATCCGGTAAAGCCACCTTTTGCTTTATCAGGTTTTGTTATTGCAAATTTGTATGGAAAATTCCCTGTAACAAAATCTTCACTTGAACTGCAGGATTTGTTTCCTGAATTTATAGTGCATGTCATACCTGCGCCGTAACTTCCGCATCCTACGCCGCTTGGACAACCGCGGATGTATTTAACTTCAATATTAAACGGTACACTTGAACTTATTGTGGATTCTGATGTAATTTTTGTTTTACCCCAGGTACTGTTGTCTTTTGAATATTCAGATGAGACATAAAATTTTGATTTTATAGTTATACTTTGATTCCTGCAGGCAGGGACCTGATTAGCTATTTGTGTGTGTTCACAACATTTATCCCCATATTCTAAGGATGATGTTTTTGTCAGGCAGCATTCAAGTGAGTAAGGGGAGCTGCAAATATCGCAGGCCTGAGTTCCATGCCATTTATGTCCGGATTGACAACATGCATCGTTAGGACCTGAAGGTGTTGTATATGTACAAGGATCGCAAGCCTGACTATTTATCCAGCTTGAATTTGAAGCTGCAGTGCAGCAATAATCATCCGGTGATGTTGGTTCAGTGACACAAGAATTACAAATTTCTGAATTCTTCCACTTTTCATCATTACAACAAAAGTCCTCAGGACTTGTTGGTGCTTCGCTGCATTCTTCCTTGCTTGTTCCGCTGTCAGTTTTATTGCAGTTAGTTACGTCATCATCGCCAACAAGCTTTTTATCTACTTTTGCAGCCATAACTGCCCAGCAATCGATTATTTGTATTCGTCCTCTTGCAAAAATTCTCATTGTAAATTTATCAAATCCCTTAGTACGGTTACTTTCTTTGCACTTACCTGAAGTTGAAGCCTGTCCGCAATTTGGATCTTTGTCCCCGTTTACATCTACTGTTAATAAAACGTAAGATTCCGGAACATTGTTAGCGAAATTGAAATGAGAAAATGTCCATTTCATCCCGTCTTTTGTCTTAAAGGATTTTGTATTTCTTTCTGTTGTAATTGAACCTTTTATATCTAGTCTGTCAGCAAACAATGTTACAAGTTTATCTGCGCTGTTTTCACTAGTTAATGAGTCTTTATTTTCTTCTCCACCCCATTTTTTGCATTTATTGTATCCCAATCCATCATCAAGTCCTGCACGGGATAATATTTTAGGATAGCAGGAAGGATCATTTAGCAAATCACTTATAACTGTCTCTGTGGTATAGAATGCCCTTTTTGCCATTAATACATTTTGATCGGGCGCTAAACTGAAAACAATAGGCATTAAAATTGCTGTTAAAATTCCTATTACACCTAATGCAATAAGTAATTCAGACAGGGTAAATGCTTTTTTCTTAATATTGTTTATAAATTTAAACATAAATAATTTAACTCCGCGTATTCTTATTATAATTTTAACCTATTTTCTAAAACTGTGCAATATAATAAAAATAAAAATAATTAATAAAACAAAAACTCGAGCAGTTGGGGTAAATTGCTTGAGTTTTCTTTTGGGGTAATAGTCTGTTCGACTGTGTTTTATGGGGTTTATAGGGGTAAATACTTTAGGAGTTAATTATATTTTATGCCATATATGGAATATGGATATAATTACTGTTTTCTACATTTCTTTTTGGGGTAGAAAGTATATTATAAGCTTTCACAAAACTGTAACCAAGAGCTTTTAAAGGATTTGAATGAACAAAATCAGCTTGTTGAGTAATATATAAGTCCTTTTCAAAGTTGATTTTATTGTTAGAATTTTTATCCAAATTCATTAAACCTACTCTTGAATTATTATTGTTATTATTACCAAAAGATATTGGTTTTATTGTGCTTATTTTTATAGGGTTTATAGTAATCATCGTTACCTCCTTTTTGATTAAGTGTAAATTCAACACTTCATTTGACATAAATACTATAAATCATAATAAATAATTTGTCAATACCTACTATGAACTTTTGTTAAGATGTCCGAAATCGCCTAACAGACACTGTTTCGTCATAAAGTGCATAAAATACACTTATTGCATAATACATGTTATAGACATTAAATCATAATATATATTAAATATTATAAATTTATTGTTTTATTTATTTGTACGAACAAAGAAAAAGTCATGTATAATATATTGTTACAGCTGCAACATAAATTATGTATTAATATCATATAAAGATTGTAAAAAATACACTTGATTTATTAAATTGTTTAGTATAAAATAATACTATATAATTTGTGAAAAAAATCACGATTTAAAAAAATATTGTATGTTATAATTTTATAAAGGAGAAAAAATATGACAACAAAAAACAAAAAAACTGTTGAAAATCTTGAAAAAGCATTAAACAAATCAACAGTAGTAGATTCAGCTGAACAATTTGAATTGTTAATTCAAAGAGTTAAAAAAGCTCAGAAAATCTATTCAACATACACTCAGGAACAGGTTGATAAGATTTTTAAAGCTGCAGCAACAGCCGCAGACAAAGCTCGTATTCCTTTGGCAAGAATGGCTGCAGAGGAAACAGGCATGGGTGTTTTGGAAGATAAAATCATTAAAAACCATTTTGCAAGTGAATATATTTACAACAAACACAAAAATGCAAAAACCTGCGGTATTATCAAAGAAGATAAAGCAAACGGAATAAAAATAGTTGCAGAACCTTTAGGTGTGATTGCAGGTATTATTCCTACCACCAACCCTACTTCAACAGCTATTTTTAAATCATTAATAGCTTTGAAAACCAGAAATGCTATTATCTTTTCACCACACCCAAGAGCTACAAAATCAACAATTGCAGCTGCAAAGGTTGTTTTGGAAGCTGCAGTAAAAGCCGGTGCTCCGGAAGATATTATCGGATGGATAGATGTTCCTTCAGTAGAACTTTCAGGACAACTTATGCAACACCCTGACATTGCTTGCATTTTGGCAACAGGCGGTCCGGGAATGGTTAAGGCTGCTTATTCATCAGGTAATCCTGCTTTAGGTGTAGGCCCTGGGAATACTTCAGCTGTTATTGATGAAACAGCTGATATTAAAATGGCAGTTTCTTCAATTATTATGTCAAAGACATTTGATAATGGTATGATTTGTGCATCTGAACAATCTGTTGTAGTTGTTGAAGATGTTTATGAAGAAGTTAAAAAAGAATTCCAGTACAGAGGTGCATACTTAGTTTCTAAGGCTGAACAACAAAAGATGATAGACTTGCCGTTTATCGATCCTAACAGAGGTACTGCTCATCCTGCGATTGTAGGTCAGAGTGCAGTTAAGATTGCTGAATTATCAGGTTTTGAAATTCCTGAATATTCAAAAATCTTGTTAGTTGAAAGACCTTCTGTAGATTGGAGTGATCCTTTCTCAAGAGAAAAATTATCTCCGATTTTGACTATGTATAAAGCTAAAAACTATGAAGAAGCTTCAAAAATGGCTTATGAATTAGTTTCAAAAGGTGGTGCAGGTCATACTTCAGTTCTTTACACTGATCCTAGAACATCTGAAAGAATTGACCATTATGCAGAATTGATGCCATCTTGTCGTGTGCTTATCAACTCTCCATCTTCTCAGGGTGGTATTGGTGATTTATACAACTTCAAGCTTGAACCGTCATTATCATTAGGCTGCGGTTCTTGGGGTAAAAATGCTATCTCAGGTAACATTGGGGTAGAAAACTTACTTAACTACAAAACAGTTGCTGAAAGGAGAGAAAACATGTTGTGGTTCAAGGTTCCTTCAAAGGTTTACTTTAAAAGAGGCGCTACTGATTTGGCTCTTCGTGAATTGGCAGGTAAAAAACGTGCGTTTATCGTAACTGACAGATTCTTATTCAATTCAGGTGCTGTTGATGCGATAACTAATGTTTTGGATGAAATCGGAATTGATCATGAAATCTTCTTTGATGTTAAACCTGATCCGACTTTATCTACGATCAAACAAGCTATGGATATTATTAAACCATATGAACCTGATGTATTTATCGCATTAGGTGGCGGATCTCCAATGGATGCTGCAAAAATTATGTGGTTAATGTATGAACAACCTGATACAGATTTCTCTGATATTTCAATGAGATTTATGGATATCAGAAAGAGAATCTGCTCAATTCCTGATTTGGGTAAAAAAGCAACTATGGTTGCTATTCCTACAACTTCAGGAACAGGTTCGGAAGTTACACCATTTGCAATTATTACAGATGATGAAAGCCATGTAAAATATGCAATTGCAGATTATGCTTTGACTCCTAATATGGCAATTATCGATCCTAATTTTGTTGATGGCATGCCAAAAGGCTTAACTTCAGCATCAGGTATTGACGCATTAGTTCACGCAACTGAAGCTTATGTATCTTGTATGGCTACTAACTTTACAAATTCAAATGCTTTGGAAGCAATTAAATTAGTATTCAAATATTTAGAACCATCTTGGTCTGAAGGTGCTAATAACCCTAAGGCAAGAGAAAAAATGCATTATGCTGCAACTATTGCAGGTATGGCATTTGCAAACTCATTCTTAGGTTTATGCCACTCAATGGCTCACAAGCTTGGAGCTATGTTCCATGTACCACACGGGGTAGCTAACGCATTATTATTCAGACAAATAATCAAATACAATGCAGTTGATTATCCTCACAAACAGGCAACATTCCCTCAATATAAATATCCGAATGCTAAAGAAAAATACGCTCAAATCGCAGATGAACTTGGCTTAGGCGGTAAAACTTTAGACGAAAAAGTTGAATTGTATATCGACGCTGTTGATAAATTAATGAAGGCAATCAACTTACCTAATTCAATCAAAGATTTCGGTGTTACGGAAGAAGAATTCTACGAAAAACTTGATGAAATGGTTGAATTAGCATTTGACGATCAATGTACAGGTGCAAACCCTGCATATCCTTTGATGAGCGATATAAAAGAAATTTATATCGACGCATTCAATGGTGTTGTAAGAGATTACTACCCTGCCAAATCATCAAAAAAATCTAAGTAAATTCTTAGATAAGTACAATTTAAAAAGCGAATAGCTATTTTGCTATTCGCTTTTTATAATTTCTGTACTTGATTATAATTAAAATAAAATATATAATATTTTGTATATTATGAATGTAGAATTTAAGTTAGTTACATACAAAGAGCCAATAAATAGTGATGAGCAAGAATTTAAACTAATAAAACGCAGAAATTATTCTGCGTATAATACTACTGTATCAAATTTTGTTTATGATAGTAAAACAAAAATAATATATGATACGATTTATTGTGAAAATTATCGTTCATCAAATCATGAGACTATTTTAAAATCAAATGGGTTTAATTTTTTGAGCATAGAACCGGATAATTTTATCAGATTCGCATTTAATACTACGGATTGTTATAATAACAAATATCAGTTTACCGGTAATTACAGATATAATGAGCTTGGAATAGTTGGATTGCAATATTCTGAATTCTATTATGATATACCTTTATATAAGCAAAGAGCAAATGAATTAAAAAAATATGATTTAGATATCATAGAAAGTTATATTGAATTTTTAAAAACTGAGCAAAAACAAATCAGAGAAACTGAAATTAATCTAAATTTACCAAAAGAACCAGATAAAAGAAAGAAAAGAAAATTTAATATTACTAAAAAATGACCTCGCAGATGATAAGTCTAAGAGGTCATTTTTTAATTTAATTGTATTTTATTTTTTATTTGGAATGCGCATTCCGTAGAATGAACGTATTACAAATACTAATGCGATAATTAAAAATACAATACCAACATAAGGTGCTACCTGACGGAAGTTTTCGTTTATTGCAATTTCCATAGCAAGTAGTCCGAATAATGTTGTGAATTTGATAATAGGATTCATTGCAACTGATGATGTGTCTTTGAACGGATCACCGACAGTATCACCAACAACAGTTGCTTCGTGCAAAGGTGTTCCTTTTTCTGCCAAATCAACTTCAACGATTTTCTTAGCATTATCCCAGCAACCGCCGGCGTTTGCCATAAATACAGCCTGGAAAAGACCAAATATTGCAATTGCAATAAGATAACTTACAAAGAATGAAACTGCAAGTTGTGATTTTTCACCCGGAGCAGATAAGCATGCCAAAGCTAATGCGAATGTAAATAGCGCAATAAATATGTTAATCATCCCTTTTTGTGCATATTGAGTACAAATTTTTACAACTTCTTTAGAATTTGCGACATTTGCACTTTTTTCATCCGCTTCTCCAAGTTTGATATTGTCTTTGATGTATTCAACTGCTCTGTATGCTCCTGTTGTAACGGCCTGCATAGAAGCACCGCTGAACCAGTAAATTACCGCACCACCCATCAACAAGCCAAGCAATGTGTATGGGTTAAGTAAATTCAAAATCATTTCAGGTTTGATGCCCAAAGTATTTTGGATAACCAAAATAAGTGAGAAAATCATTGTAGTAGCACCAACAACTGCTGTACCGATTAAAACAGGTTTTGAAGTTGCTTTGAAGGTGTTACCTGCACCATCATTTTCTTCCAGATATTTTTTAGCATTTTCAAAATCTGCATCGAAACCATATTGAGTTTTGATTTCTTCTCCAACATTTGGAATATCTTCAATTAAAGATAATTCGTAAACAGATTGTGCGTTATCCGTAACAGGTCCGTAAGAATCGACTGCTATAGTTACAGGCCCCATTCCAAGGAACCCGAAAGCAACAAGCCCAAATGCAAATACTGAAGAATATTGCATCAATGATTCAGGGATAAATGTACTTGCTACATAAGCAAGTGCCATTAAAAATACAATAACCGCGCCAATCCAGAAACCTGAGAAATTACCTGAAACAATGCCTGAAAGTATTGTCAAAGATGCTCCGCCTTCTCTTGATGCTGTTACAACTTCTTCTGTGTGTTTAGCTTTTGGAGATGTAAATATTTTTGTAAATTCAGGAATTAAAGCTGCACCCAATGTTCCGCAAGAAATTATTGATGCCAAAATAAACCAAATTCCATGTCCTAACGGATTCAATAACCAGCAGCTAACTCCGTAAGTCATACCGATAGAAAGAATTGATGTAATCCATACAAGTCTTGTCAAAGGTACTTCAAAATCAAATTTTTCTGCTTTTTTAGAATAAATAAATTTATCCCACAAAGCGTTTATTCCGTATGCCACAACAGATGTGACAATCATTAAAAATCTCATTACAAAAATCCATGCCAAAAGCTGAACCTGATTTTCTCCGCCTAAAACGGCAAGTAAAATGAAACTTACCAAAGCAACACCTGTTACACCATAAGTTTCAAACCCATCAGCTGTTGGTCCGATTGAATCGCCTGCATTATCACCTGTGCAATCAGCGATAACACCCGGATTTCTCGGATCGTCTTCTTTAATACCGAATTGAATTTTCATTAAATCTGAACCAATATCAGCAATTTTTGTAAAAATACCGCCTGCAACACGCAGAGCAGAAGCACCTAAAGATTCGCCGATAGCAAATCCTATAAAGCATGCACCTGCAATTTTACCAGGCACAAATAATAAAATTGTAAGCATCATAATAAGCTCTACAGATACAAGTAAAACACCGATACTCATACCTGCTTTTAAAGGAATATTGAGAATATTCAAAGGATTACCTTTTAATGATGCAAAAGCAGTTCTAGCGTTTGCCAAAGTGTTCATTCTGATTCCGAACCATGCAACTGCATAAGAACCTAAAATACCTATCACAGACCAGCCAAGGATTGTTAATACTCCTGCCCAGCCCATTTCCTGTAAATAACCAAAGTAAAACGCAATACAAGCTCCAATTACTATTTCTAATGCAAGTAAAAATTTACCCTGTTGTACAAGATAAGTTTTACATGTTTCAAAAATAGTGTTGCCGACTGCTGCCATTGCAGAGTGAACTTCTAATTTTTTTACTTCCGAGAATTTCCAAAGACCAAAAATAAGTCCTAAAAATGAGATGCAAAGACCTACCAAAAGTAATGTATAACTGTTTGGTGAAATTGTCTTGATACTCGGAACAACCAAGTCTGCTTCACTTGCAAAAGCAGGAGCAACAGATGTAATAAACAACGTCATAAACGCCATAAATTTTTTAATCATATTTCTCTCCTTCTTTTATCTGAATTTTTACACTATAAATTATAAATTATTGATTTTGCTTTAACAATTATTTTACATTAATTTATGAAAAATCAACTGCGCAAATTTTTATTTTTTCGGTTTTACTACAATTAATTAAAATGTCATTCTGAGGCGTTATAATTTGAGATTCTTCGCCTAAAGGCTCAGAATGACAAGCCGAAGAATCTACTGTTTTATAAATTAAGCATGACAGAAATTTCATTTACCTCGAAAATAGTTCCTCTTAAGCAGTCTGACTTTAATAAATTGACAAGTTCGTTTAATCGGGATAATTTTGTTGATTTTCCTTGGGATATTGGTACCTCAAGAATTGCAAAAGATGTTTTCACCCACAGAGTTTGTGATTGTAGTGCTTGTCTGGTTACAAATGGGGATAAGGCATTATTAATGCATTTGAGTCCTGCAAACGAATATAATCATCATTTCAGTAGTGTGTTAAATTTTTTGCGCAATAATATTGATCTAAAGGATAAAAATTTGCAGGCTGTATTGTTAGGTTCAAAGCAAACTAAAAAAAGTCAGGATATATGGAACAAATTTGTTGATTTATTACAATATTTAGAAATTCCGACAACTTTGCTTAAAGATGGTAAAAGCCCAACTCATTTGGCATACAGAACTTGTACTGATGAAATTTTAATTTCTAATGAACATATTGATAAAATGCTTAAAAAAGGCACTGCAGCCAAAGAGAGTTTAATAAATGGTTTTCGGGATGTAAGAATTGCATCTTGTGATGAAATTTAAACGCGCCCGTATATATCAGAATAACGAATAATGTCATCTTCTGATAGTATTTCACCATATTGTAACTCTATAATTTCTAAATCTTCTTCAAAAGGATTTTGTAAAGAATGAATTGCTTTGACAGGGATATCAATGCTTTGTCCGGTTTTCAAAATTAATTCATTGTCTTTTAGTATAACTTTTGCAGTTCCGCAGGCTACCGCCCAATGTTCTGATCTGTAATTATGAGATTGTACGGATAAACTTTGTCCTGTATTAACGTGAATAACTTTTACAGAATAATTTTTGCCTTGTGCTATTACTCTGTAATATCCCCATGGACGATTAACATTTTCTCCGATTTTATTGTCAGTCTGCATTATTTATACCCATTTATATTATAACTTATAATTCTTTAATTATTAAAATAATGTAACAATTTATTGCAATATTGGCAATTTTTGCGTGCTAAAAGTTTTAAAGAACATGTAAGTGAAGTGTAAGGTAATATTTTGCTGCGGAAAGGCAGGTAATTTATGACAAGTATCCAGCGAGTAAATCCGTGGACCCCTCAACTTGTCCAAATGGATAAAGATTTGAAAGAAAAGTATGGTCCAAATGCGCATGTTATACCGGCAGGTGATTATACCTCTTTTGCTCCGAAACAAAAACCTATGCCTAAAAGGCCGTGGGTAATGGATGAAACTTTACCACAATATGAAGATCCTATGAAAAAAATGCAGGAAAGAATGTTTAAAAGGGCATTGGAACAGGCAGAAAATAAGGCTCCTGCAGAAAGAAATCTTGCTGATTGGTATGTAATTATGCAAGATAGGATAAACAGTATCCCTGATATCGCAAAATACGCAAATTAGTGCGTTAAAGTTATATTTATAGTGTGGAAAGGTAGGTCTGATTATGTCTATGAATGTCGCTCCGGTTAAAGCCGCCATGTCTGCTGTCAGTGCAGTTGCCCCAAAATCTCCTGTTGCAAAAGCAGTTGCTTTAGGAGAAAGTATTATGCCTCGTAGTGAGGATAAAGCAAATCCTGCAAAAACTATTGCTATTAAGATTTTAGATACATTTATTGAAAAGGCAAAAACAAAACCTGATGGTGAAAGAAATGTAATTGATTATATTTTAATTGTTGCAGATAAATTAAAAGATATGAATTTTATGAAATATGCAGCATAAACAAAAAAGCACTTGATTATTAAATCAAGTGCTTTTTTTATATTTGTTATTCGTTTTAAACCAATTCTTTTACTTCAGCAGCAAAGGTTTTTGGATCTAATTTGATTCCAGGTCCCATTGTTGTTGATAAGTAAATTGATTTAACGAAAGTACCTTTTGCAGAAGATGGTTTTGATTTCAAAACTGCATCAGCTAATGTTGCATAGTTTTTAACCAAATCTTCTTCAGTAAATTGAACTTTACCGATAGGGCAGTGAATCATACCTTGTTTATCAGCTCTGTATTCAACTTTACCTGCTTTAGCGTCTTTAACTGCTTTTGCAATATCCATTGTTACAGTACCTGTTTTAGGGTTTGGCATTAAGCCTTTAGGTCCCAATACACGACCTAATTTACCTAACATACCCATACAGTCAGGTGTTGCAATCAATGTATCAAATTCAAACCAGCCACCTGCGATTTTATCGATAATTTCTTCTGCACCTGCAAAATCTGCTCCTGCTTCAGTTGCTTCTGATGCTTTTGCACCTTTTGCAATAACACAAACTCTTACAGTTTTACCTAAACCTGCAGGTAATACAACTGTTGAACGAATTTGCTGATCTGCTTGACGAACATCAATTCCTAATCTCATGTGACATTCAACTGTTTCATTGAATTTTGAAACTTCTTTTGAAATTTCCTGTAATTTTTTTATAGCATCAACAGCAGTTGCCGGCTGATTAAAGCCTTCTAGCATCTGTTGAGTTTTTTGTTGTTTTTTAGTTAATTTACTCATTATAATTTTCCTTTCATGGTGTTAGCGGACATTTGTCCTTCCATTTTGTACTAGTCTTCCTTAACTGTTACGCCCATTGCTCTGCAAGAACCTGCAATCATTTTTACTGCAGCTTCCATTGTTGTAGCGTTTAAGTCGTCCATTTTTGTTTTTGCAATTTCTTCTAATTGAGCTCTTGTAATTTCACCAACTTTATCTTTGTTAGGAACTGCTGAGCCTTTTGGAAGATTCAAAGCTTTTTTAATCAATACAGGAGCCGGAGGTGATTTGATTACAAATGTAAAACTTCTGTCTTCATAAACATCAATGATAACAGGGATAATGTAACCTGCCTTATCCTGAGTTTTTGCATTGAATTGTTTACAAAAATCCATGATATTAACACCATGCTGACCTAATGCAGGACCAACCGGTGGTGATGGATTTGCTTTTCCGGCTTCAATTTGAAGTTTAATTTTTCCTACTACTTTTTTTGCCATTTTTTTCTCCTTTTGTGGTAATAACGAGGCTTGACCTCTTCCACAGTTTTTGTACTATCATATTATAATTTGTTTATCTGATTATATTCCAATTCAACAGGCGTTTCACGACCGAAGATTGAAACGTTTGCACGAAGTTTAGACTTATCAGGGTAAACTTCGATAATATCTGCATCAAAGTCTGCAAACGGACCTGATACAATTCTGATTTTATCACCAACTTTAACATCAAGTTCAACTTTTTCAACCTGAGATGATGTTCTGTGTAATATTCTTTTGATTTCACTTTCTCTTACAGGAATAGGTTTCTTAACCGAACCGACAAACTTTGTAACCCCTGATGTATGTCTTACAACATACCAGCTGTCTTCATCCATAATCATTTCAACAAGTACATAGCCAGGGAAGATTTTTTCTTCTTTTTCCTGTTTCTTACCGCTTTTTACCTGAACAACTGTTTTTTGAGGTACTTCGATTCTGAAAATCTTATCGCCCATATTCATGTATTCAACACGTTTTTCAAGGTTTACTTTTACTTTGTTTTCGTAACCTGAATAAGTGTGTACGATATACCATCTTTTCTTGTTCTTCTTAGCTTCGTGCTCTTCAGCTTCAGCCTGTTCCAACGCTTTTTCTTCAGCGATGTCTTCGTTTAGTTGTTCTTCCATTGTTTTTTCTTCGTTTGTCATAAGCCACCTTTTTAATTTTCGGTTCTGTTTAATATTTATTGGATAAGACTTAAAAGTCCTTTAAAAAGCAAATCTATGAGATAAATAGCAACTGTAAAAAAGAAAACGATAACAATTACAAAAGCTGTTTCTGCTACAATCTGTCTGCGTTCAGGCCAGCTGATTCTGCCCCATTCAGCTTTTACACCTTTGAAATAAGCTTTTATTGATTCAATTGTCTCGTTTTTATTTTTATCTGAATTGTCATTCATCATTTGTTTAATCCTTTATTTAAATCGCGCCCTGAAGGACTCGAACCCTCGACATCCGGTTTTGGAGACCGACGTTCTACCAACTGAACTAAGGACGCATATGAGTGAATCGTGAGTTGTGAATAGTGAATTGACCTTTACAAATTTGTTGGTTACAAAAAGTGCGAAAGCACTCATAAAGACAACTCACACCTCACAATTCACAATTAACTTTTACTTAGTTTCCTTGTGTGCAGTGTGTTTTTTGCACTTTGGACAATATTTGTTTAATTCCATTCTTTCTTTTAATGTCTTTTTGTTTTTTGTTGTTGTGTAGTTTCTTTCTTTGCATTCTTCACATGCTAAAACTACCATTTTGTCTAATTTTCCTTTGATACCCATTGTTTTATTTCCTTTATTTTACTTATTTTTTTTTGACCTTTAAAAAAGAATGTGGTTTCCTCACATTCTCTTTTAATTCGGCTTATAGTGCTATAATATATCAAACATGAAAAAAATCAAACTATTTGTTAACAAATTTGACAAACATTATAAATACAAAAATTTATTATTTCAATCGTTTTTACATAAAACATATTATCGGTCGTCATTAATATATTTATAATTTCTGTTAGTTCATTCTTTCTCTTTTCTTGCGATGAAAAGAGAAAGAATAGAACCAAGAAAGAGAAAAACGCTATCTTACAGCAATGCCATCAGGCATTGCACCGCTCACAAGATATAAGTGCAAATAGTACTTACGTTTTTGTCCTTTCGGACAAAAATCTCTTAGCGCGCCTAAGGACAACGGCGCGCGC
>CADBFN010000018.1 GCA_902794035.1 uncultured bacterium | reverse complement strand
CTCGCTTGCGCCGAACTTGAAAATACAAGTTCTCGCCAAAATATCGCATTATAAAACCCCCGATTCTCTCGGAGGTTCTATGGTGGGCGATACAAGGCTCGAACTTGTGACCCCTTGAATGTCGTTCAAGTGCGCTACCAACTGCGCCAATCGCCCACAAATCTATTCAATTGTTTTGCGCCCTTACCGAAACGCTTCGCTTTTTTGAGATTGCGCTACCCCTCTCGTTCCCTCACCCGAATTTCTAAATTCGCTATCGCTTATTAAGAAATTCTGCCCTCTCCCGCTCACAAACACTGCGGGCGAGGGGAATAAGATTGAGTGCCAATCACCCACAAAAATTATTTAATTTGCACTTTGCTAAAGTGTTTCATTAACTTTCCAAATCCATTACGCATATTTATAATAGGATTAGAATTTGTAACAATCTTTGGCTTTGGTACAAATTTATCTGAGTCGGGAATTCTTTCCAATTCACTACGGGACACAACAACTTCCCGAAACATAGGTTGCGGAACATCCATACCTCCACCTATCTGAACAGAAGATGTTATAGTTGATACAGGCAAATCAGAAATCCCAAATATTGAACTCATAAATACTCCTTTGTACTAAAAAAAGGAGACACCCGGATTTGAACCGGGGATAAAAGCTTTGCAGGCTTCTGCCTTACCACTTGGCCATGTCTCCCTATTTCGTATTAACAATATACGAAAGACATAACAGCATGTCAAGATTTCAATCAAAATTTATCTGCTTGAAATCATTTTACTAAGAATATCTTTAGCCATTTCAAGTTGAGTGTCTGTTCTTGTTTCTATATCATTCTTGGTAAAATGAACTTTTACATCAGGACTAATTCCTTTTTTATTTATATCAGCTCCAGAGGGTGTTAAATATTTTGCAATAGTAAGATTAATTCCTGTTTCATTAGGCATAGGTATTATTTTTTGTACCATTCCTTTACCATAAGTTTTTGTGCCTACAATCTTTGCCTTATGCCAGTCTTTCATGGCACCTGCAAATATTTCCGTTGCACTTGCACTTGTTTGATCTACCAAAATTACAACAGGTTTATCGATACTTAAATTGGAATCTTTTGCCGTAACATCATATCTGTAACCGTTACGACCTACAATACTTACCAATTTACCCTTCTCAATAAATAAATTCGCCAAAAATACGGCATTTGAAAGCAATCCGCCCGTATTCCCACGCAAATCCAATATTAAACCTGCAGAATCTGATGTATTTTCTAATGCTTCAAGAAATTCATTTGGAATTGAATTACTGATAAAACTTGATATCTGAACATAACCGATATTATCTTCAACAGAACTTTTTATAGTTTTGATTGTAATTTCTTTTCTTATAATTTGTTTATTTATTTTTGATTTCCCGCGCATTATATCCAGACTGACAATAGTATTTTCAGGTCCTTTGACAAGATTTGAAACTTCTGAGATTGATAAACCGCTGATATCTTTATCATTAACAGAAAGAATAATATCTCCGTTTCTTAAATCCGCAAATTGAGCAGGAGTTTGTTCAATAATATTTATTATTTTTATTTTTCCGGAATCATTAGTTATACTGACTCCAATACCGTATATTTTTGACGAAATTGAAATCCTTTGATTAGAAAATTCTTCCTTTGTCAAATATCTTGAATACGGATCATTCAGGCTGGCAAGCATTGTTTCTGTAGCAACTTTTACATCATCAAGCGTTTTTATTTTATTTTGATAATGATTTTTCCATTTTGACCAATGCTGATGATTTAATGACTGGTCATAGTATTCTTCTTTAATAACATGCCAGTTTTTATCAAAGAGTTTTTGGGGTGAAACTTGTCTTTTATCTACCGTTTGGGTATATGAATTGAGTATCGGATTTTTATTTGCAATATAAAAAGCACGCCCTGTGTAAAATACCAAAGCACCTGCACCTATTAATATCAAAGCCGCAACTCTACGTTTCATATTTGATATTTAACATCAACAAAAATTCATAATCAATAGACTTTTTGCCTAAAACAAGTATGTATTCAAAAAATATTATAAATCTTCAAACCCGGGAGAATAAGACGGCAGATTTTTGTATCCGGAGTTTTGCATAACGGATTTTTTAATATATTTATTTGTATAATTCCCTTTTTCCAAAAGCTTTTTAAGAGTATTTTCTCTTTTTACCAAAGATGAACTTTCATCATTAGATTCCGGATAAAGTTTTAAAATTTCGTCCCATACAACAGCTTCCATAGTCCACGCATAAGTTTCTTCTGCAAGGGAATTGAATTCATCCTGATGCAGTGCTTCATGGGATAATAATGCCGCTAATGCCCCTGCAGGTGCATTTCTGTGTTTTTGATTAATGTAAATATACAATTTTTTACCTTTTTTCCAACCTAAAGCATCAAAAGTAGCATAATCAGGACTTATCTGACTTAAATCCCTGAATTCAATTTTGACAGGCCGCTGGGATAAATTACTTCCTAAAATTGCATTGCGTGAATACATGCCTGTTGTATCTTTTAACATATCCAAAGCAACATAAAAAATTTCATCCTGTCCGACAGATTTATACCCCGGTGCAATTTGTTTAATATAAACAGGAGTGTATTTTGCAGGGTATTGTTTCGGAACAACCTGACTTGTAATGTCATTATCCTTAGCAAAAGAACCTGCTCCGGCATTGACAACCAAAAAAGATGCTAATAAAACTTTTACAAATAATTTTTTCAATTTTAAATTCATACTTAATTCTATCCCTCATAAATCTCAGATATAATTATTATATTTATGATTTTTCAAAAGGCAAATTTTTATATGGATTTATTGTAAATTATTGAAATTTGAGCATATTAATACTCAATTCCTTTTCTTGCATAAACCCCTTTATCCCAATAATGCTTTACAGGTTCAATTCTTGAAACAAGATGAGCAATTTCAATAATTTTAGGATGCGCATTGCGTCCTGTTAGAACTATTTCCATTTCATCAGGCTTGCTTTCAAGTACTTTTATTACTTCATCAACATCAAGTATTCCCATATCAATTGCAATATTTGCTTCATCCATAATAATCAATTGATATTCATCATTTTTTACTGCTTTTTTGACTATATTCCAGCCTTTTTTGATTTTTTTATGGTCTTGTTCATTTTCGTTTGATTTATAAATTACTCTGTCAAGCCCTGCCTGAACAATCGTCAGATTGTCCGCAATTTTATCAGATAGCTGGCGGAAAGAATTTAATTCCCCATAGTCATTTCCGCCTTTTGTGAACATGACAATTAATACTTTCCAATCCCTGCCCAAGGCACGCATTGCAAGTCCCAAAGATGCAGTCGTTTTTCCTTTCCCGTCACCGGTATAGACCTGAATGTATCCGTGCTGATCCCAATTCGGGTTTATTAATTTCATTTGTTTATATTCTGTCATTGCGTTTTTATTATATATTAAAAATATGATTGATAAAAATGAACTGCGCAAAAAAGCAAAAAATATTCGCATAAATCTTCCTATGGAAGAAATTTCCGCACAACTGGTAAACCTGATAAGAACAAATAAATATTATATAAAAGCAAATAATATAATGATTTTTTATCCTGTAAAATATGAAGTTGATTTGAGAGAACTTTTAAATGATGATAAAAAATTTTATTTGCCTAAGGTTAATGGTTCAGATATTTTAATTTGTCCGTATTGCTCAGAATTGAAAAAATCAGATTTGGGAATATATGAACCTTGTTCACAACCTGTAAATTCTAAAGTTTTGGATTTGGTGATAGTTCCTGCATTAATGGCAGATAGACAGGGATACCGTCTTGGTTATGGCGGGGGTTTTTATGACAGGTTTATAGAAAAACACGGACAAAATTTCAAAACATTATGTCCGATACCAAAAGAACTTTTTACTGAAAAATTACCTGTTGAAAAATATGATAAAAAAACTGATATAGTAATAACTACAATTTAGATTAATCTAAATCAACTTCAACTCTTACTCCGTTAAACAAAACAGGATTACGATCGGATAATACGATATTATCACCCCCGTTATAAATGATTTTTTCATTATTAATATTTTTGACAGGTTTACCGATAAATTTTTCTATAAGTTTAAATAAAAAATTAGCATTCTTTTTAGATAATGTGGTAACTTCTTCTTTTTTACACATATCTTTTACTATATGTTTTAAAAGTTTATCCTGAGCCTTTGTTGTAGGGTATTCGTGAGAAATACATTCAGCTTTGTTCCATGTTGTTACTGTAATATTACCTTGAAATGATATACCACTCATTTTATTTACTCCTTATACTGTTGATAGTATTAAAATACAAAAAAATTTTTTTTGCGCCTGAATTTTAACATGTTATAATTATTTACAGTATGGAAACTAAAAAACGCAAAATAAGTATATTAGGTTCAACCGGTTCAATAGGAACACAGGCTCTTGAAGTTATAGACAAAATTTCTGATAAATTTGAAATAATTGCACTATCAGGCGGAAGCAACACCGAACTTTTGAAACAACAGTGCGATAAATATAAACCTAAATATGTCTGCTCAAATGATAAAAACTTCAAAGCTGACGGCATCACAACTCTTTATGGAACAAACGGATTAGAAGAAATATGCTCAGATAAAGAAAATGATATAATTCTTGTTGCGGTATCAGGCAGAATCGGTTTAAAACCTACACTAAAAGCGATAGAAAATGGTATTGATATTGCGCTTGCAAACAAAGAAACACTTGTTATGGCAGGTGATATTGTAATGTCAAAAGCAAAAGAAAACGGCGTACAAATCATCCCAGTTGATAGTGAACACTGTGCAATTCATCAGTGTATAAAAAATATTTCTCAGGTAAGTAAACTTATTATTACTGCAAGCGGAGGCCCTTTTTTACACAAAACCAAAGAAGAAATGAATTCTGCAACGGTTGAACAGGCTCTATCTCATCCCCGCTGGAATATGGGTAAAAAAATTACCATAGACAGTGCAACATTGATGAATAAGGGGTTGGAAGTCATTGAAGCACATCATTTGTTTGGCATGGATTACAATGATATTGAAGTTGTTGTTCATCCTCAAAGTATTGTTCATTCTGCCATAGAATACAAAGACGGAAGTGTTATAGCACAACTTGGGTTACCAAGCATGCATATTCCTATTCAATATGCAATCACTTATCCTGAACGCTTTGAAGGGATTAAATCAAAGAGTTTTAGTTTTAGTGAAATCGCAAGATTAGATTTTGAAAAACCTGATTTTGACAAATTCCCGACATTAAAACTTGCTTATAATATGGGTAAATTGGGCGGAAGTGCAACTGTTTGTATGAACGCATCTAACGAAGAAGCAGTTTTTGCTTTTCTTGACGGGAAAATAAGTTTAGGGGATATTTATAAGATAACGGATAAAATGACACAAAATCATAATGTAATTAAAAATCCGTCAATAGACGAAATTTTTGAAATTGACAATGAGGTTCGTATTAAAACAAAAGAATTGATAAAAAGACTTTAGAATAACATTTATGTGAAAAGTGAATTGTGAATAGACCTTTACAAATTTATGTATTTATGAAATGTGCGAAAGCACCGATAACGACAATTCACTATTCACGACTCACGATTCTCAAATAATACAATAATAAAATAAGTGTAAAGGAATAAAAATGTTTGATAATTTAAGTGAAAAATTACAAAATATAATTGCAAAAACTCAAGGGAATGCGGAACTTACACAGGATAATATGCAGGATGCGTTAAGAGAAATCCGCAGAGCATTATTAGAAGCAGATGTTAATTTGCGGGTAGTAAAAGCTTTTATTTCCGCAATAAAAGATAAAGCAGAAGGCGAAAATGTTTTAACAGGTGTAAACCCGGGACAACAATTAGTCAAAATAGTTAATGACGAGCTTGTGGAACTTTTGGGGAAAGAACTTAAACCGCTTGATTTATCAGGACATCCGTCAATTATTATGATGCTTGGGCTTCAGGGTTCAGGTAAAACAACTTCAAGTGCAAAACTTGCGGTTAAACTAAAAAAAGAGGGTAAAAATCCGTTGCTTGTAGCATGTGATGTTTATCGTCCTGCCGCAATTTCTCAACTTCAAACCTTGGGGCAAGAAATCGGATGTGAAGTGTTTACAATTCCTGACAGTAAAGATGTTCAAAATATTGTTCAAAGTGCGCTAAATTATGCAAAAGATAACGGATTTAATGTATTAATTTTAGATACTGCGGGCAGGTTACAAATTGATACCGAAATGATGGCTGAATTGCTCATAATTGACAGGGTTTTCAGACCAAATGAAAAACTTTTGGTCATTGATTCAATGACAGGGCAGGAAGCGGTTAATGTTGCAGAAAACTTTGATGCCCAAATCGGCTTGACAGGTTTGGTTTTGACCAAATTAGACGGGGATTCAAGAGGGGGTGCGGCGTTATCAGTTGTTTACTGCACAGGTAAGCCGATAAAACTGACAGGTACGGGCGAAAAACTAAATGCGCTTGAAAATTTCTATCCTGAAAGAATGGTTACAAGAATTTTAGGAATGGGCGATATTGTTTCTCTGGTAGAGCGTGCACAGGAAGTCTTTGATGAAAAACAGGCTTTGAGAATGCAGGAGCAGATGCAGAAAGCTGAATTTTCGTATAATGATTTTCTGAATATGCAAAAACAAATGAAAATGTTTGGTTCTATGGATCAGTTATTGGGAATGATTCCGGGATTAAATATTAAAAAAGAAGACAGAGAAATGATTTCTCACAAAGGTGAAGAAGAATTTAAACGTATTGAAGTGTTTATTCAAAGTATGACTCCTGAAGAACGTGAAAACCCACAGCTTATGAATACAAGCCGTAAACGCAGAATTTCGCAGGGATGCGGAATTGATATGCATACAATTAATCTTTATGTAAAACAGTTTGAACAGATGCGTCAAATGATGGGCGGTATGGGCAAATTACAAAAAATGTTCGGCGGATTCGGCAATAATAAAACCGGTCAGAAAAAAGCTATGGTAAAAGCTATGAATATGATGAGAAGGTTTAAATAACTTCTTGCCTGTCAGATATTTTTCATTTATACTAGGCGTGTGTAATTAAAAATAAAAATTAGGCGGAATTATGGATATATTTTCAATTTTTACTCTAATGGGAGGTTTGGCATTTTTCTTATATGGCATGGTTGTAATGTCCTCGGGATTGGAAAAAATTGCCGGCGGAAAAATGGAAAAATTGCTCGAACAACTTACTTCAAATCCGTTTAAGGGATTTTTGGTCGGTGCAGGCATGACAATCGCAATCCAAAGTTCTTCCGCAGTAACAGTCATGCTTGTCGGGTTTGTAAACTCGGGAATTATGAAATTATCCCAAACTGTTGCTATAATTATCGGTTCAAACGTCGGAACAACGGTTACATCATGGATTTTGAGTTTATCAGGTATTCAAAGTACCAATTTTTTCCTGAGAATGCTCAAACCTGAATCCTTTTCGCCGTTACTTGCTCTGGCAGGTGTCATAATGCTTATGACTTCGAGAAGTAATTTTTCACGCAGAAAACCTATCGGGACCTTTTTAATCGGATTTTCAATATTAATGTTTGGTATGGGTTTGATGTCTTCATCAATGGCACCATTAGCAAATGACCCTAATTTCTCGCATATTTTGACTTTATTTAAAAATCCGTTTTTAGGATTAATGGTCGGACTTGTAATAACTATGATCATTCAAAGTTCAGCCGCATCAGTCGGTATGTTGCAGGCTTTGTCTTTAACAGGCAGTATTTCTTATATGATTGCCGCACCAATTATTGCAGGTCAGCATATCGGAACTTGTATAACTGCCGTTTTATCAAGTATCGGGGTTAATACCAACGCCAAAAGAGTTGCTGCAGTGCATGTAGCATTTAATGTAATCGGTGCAATTATATTTCTTGCAATATTTGAAATATGGCTTCATACCTTTGAATATCCGCTAAAACAAATGGCAAATCCGTTTGGGATAGCAGTTGTCCACACTATATTCAGTATTTTGGCGGCTTGTTGTCTATTTCCTTTCAGAAAAATGCTTGAAAAAATTTCATATATTATTGTCAAAGACAGTAAAGAAGAAAAAGAAGTTATACTTGATGAACGTTTGCTTCTTACTCCGTCTATCGCCATTTCTCAGTGCTATAAGACTACTGCCGAAATGGCAAAACTCACAAGAGAATCTCTTGTGATGTCTGTTCGTCAATTAAAACAGTATAATCCAAAGATTTCTGAAATAATTAACAAAAACGAAGCACGAATTGATAAATACCAAGATGTTTTAGAATCATTCCTGCAAAAACTTTCTGCAAAAGATCTGACAGAAGATGATTCAAATAAGATTTCTCAACTTATTCTTTCAATTTCAGATTTTGAAAAAATTGCAGACCATTCAACACATATTATGCAAATCGCAGATCAAATGCACAGAAAAGAATGGGTTCTTGCACCAGAAACCGTTGAAGAACTTAAAAAAGTAGTTAATGCGGTTAAAGAAGTTTATGACATTACAGTAAGAGCATTTATTTATAATGATTTGAGAACTGCGTATGAAGTTGAACCGTTTGAACAGGTTGTTGATGATATTTCATATGTTGCAAAGAAAAACCATATTAAACGTGTAAAAAGAGAGAAAGTCCATATCAGAAGAAATTTTGCTTATGCCGAAGTTTTAAACGATTTAGAACGAATTTCAGACCACTGCTCAAATATTTCTACAAATATGATTCAGTCCGCAAATTCATCCATTCCTAAACATGAGCTCAAGAAAAGTCTTAAAACAGAAGACATTTCAGGCATAGCACAACAACTTGAAGAATTTAAAAAGCAGTATTCACTGCAATTGATGGAGTAGAAATTAAGTGAAAAGTGAGTAGTGAGTAGTGAATAGTCGTTATCAGTGCTATCGCACAATTAAAAATTATTATTTTTGTAAAGGTCTATTCACAATTCACCACTCACTATTCACCTTAAAAAGGAGAGAAAATGACAATAGATACGCAGGATAAATTTTATACATTAGAAAAAACATATCCTATCACAATGTCTATGCATGATTTACAATATCGCCTAAAACCGGCAGCAATGCTTGATTTATTACAGGATATGGGTGCAAGAAACATCAACGGCACACCTTTTGGAAATAAAGAGCTTAATGCACAGAATTTAGGTTGGTTTTTGGTTCGTTACAGAATAGAATTTGACAAATATCCGCAAAATCTGACAGAAATTAAATTTTACACAGAAAACAGAGGAACACAACGTCAAAGTGCATATCGTGATTTTGAAGCTTATACTCCTGACGGGGAAAGACTTTTAAGAGCAACATCATATTGGTTAATGGTTGATTTAGATTCTAAGAGTCTTGTCAATATTGAACAAAAATTCCCTGATATTACAAAATATCAAAAACGTGAAAATGACGTAGTACTTCGTAAATTAAAACCTGTTGAAACCCCAGACAGCGAAGTTGTTTTCCATGTAAGATATGATGATTTGGATATGAACGGTCATGTCAATAATATTGTTTATATGACCTGGGCAATGGAAGCTTTGAGTTACGAATTCCGTAACACTCATACAATTAAAGCCATCGACATTTATTACAAACACGAAGTCAGATACGGCGAAGATGTAATTTCTGCGGTTAAAATTAATGACGACAATACAACAGAACATTTAATTAAAAATGCCGCTAACAATGAAGAATTATGCCTGATAAGGGTAGAATATATTTAATAAAAAACTAAAAAAATATTAAAGGCGGGATTAAAATCCCGCCTTTTTAAGTTATTCTGTATAAATCCAACCGTTTGTCAAATCAACTTTTACAGGTTTTAAAAGTTTCATATAAACATCTCCGTCAGAAACAACTTCTAATTGTTCTCCTTTAAATGCCCATCTGACAAACTTCATCCACCAGTTTCTGTCTTTTTTAATCTCAGAAAGACCAATTAATGGAGCAACCTGATCATTTTCAGTTGTAACTAAATTATTTTTAAGAACTAAAACACCGTTTCTTACAAAATATTTTCCCGGTTTTGCATCTAAAACCTGTCCCTGTAAGCGATCGCCTTCTCTCAAAAGAATATAATGTTCTCTTGTTACATAATTTTGAGGAATATATGCGTTATAAATAACTCCGCCTTCAGTTGTCTGAGAGCTTATATAATTATTCAGTTTTACCGGAACAAAAGTACCTGCAGGAATAGTACCAACACTACCCTGAACTGTTGCTTCTTCAATTACAAAACCTTCACCTGTTTTCTTTCTCATAGCTTCGGCAAGTTTTGCGTTTGGATTCAATTTTGCCTGTTCCATCATATTGAATAAAATAGCCGCAACTTCTGCACGAGTGGCAGGTCTGTCGGCTGCAAGCTCTGCTTCTTTGGCAGAAGGCATAACCACAATCATTCCCAAAATTTCTGCTTTACCTGCAGGAATTGTAAACCATTCAGGAATTGAATGGGTATCTATATATTTTTTTCCCAAAACCTCTTTTGCCTTAGCCATAGTAATTGTTTCTGTTGTCAAAGCATTAACAGCAACCGTTAGAGATTCCGCTCTTGAAACAGAATCATCAGGTCTGAACAATTCACCATTTTTGTCACATGAAACCAAATCAAAATATAATGCCTTTTGAATATCAGAATATGCCCAGTGAGATTCATCAATATCTGTAAAATGTACAGGCTGAACAACTTTTGTATGTTCCTGCCCCAAGGCACGAATTGCCATAGCCGCAAATTCAGCTCTTGTAACATTTTCATCAGGTTTAAATGTTCCGTCAGGATATCCGACAATAACCCCTTTTTCAGTTAAAATATTTATCTGAGAATATGCCCAATGACTTTCATCAACATCAGGATATGCCATTACAGGAAGTGATGCAAAGAACAACACCGCAACAGATAAAATCATTTTAAAAATTTTATTCATATAATTCCCTCCTTAATATTAACCATTAAAATTATTTTACATGTTACAAGTAGTTTTACAAATATATTTGTTATTTTTGTAATTTTGCTTAACAACAATTGCATATATTTATGGATATGCTATTATATATCTACCGGATTATGGAGGTCGTTCAATGGTTAGAATAGAGACATTACCCAATTACTGTAACGGTAAATTATACAAAAGATGGAGTTCAGTATTTAATGCATACGGAAAAGGAAGTATTATTGCCAGTAAAAACGGCAATAAAGGAACAACACAATTATTAATCACCGAAGATGGGAACAGGCGGGAACTTTTTACTTCAAATGGTAAAATAATGGAAACAATTGCTCCAAATGGAATAAAAAGAGTATATAAATACCAGCGGACACAGAAAGATACAATTGATGGTGCAATGACAGCAGGCAAAGATTCTAAAGGACAAAATCCGTTTATACTTTCTGCAAGATGGATTTTGAAAAATATGATTCCTGAAGAAATACAAATAAAATTTAATAGCAAACACCCCAAGTCAAAAATACTTATAACAAACGGCAATTCTGCAAAAATTTCACACGCCACAGAAGGTAAAAATAATATTCAGGTACAGGAAGTATTGGCTAAAGATTTTGACAATTCATATTACCCGCTTCCAAAAACAATTATCATTAAAACCGCAAAAGGCGAAACAAAAACTATAACAAATCAAAACAGAGAAGATAATATGAAAATTGCAAAGAGTTTGGGCATAGAATCAGATGAACTGGGAGCAAATTTCAGAACTATTGTATAATATAAAATAAAAAGCATCAGATATAATCTGATGCTTTTGTTTTATTTAAATTTATAAATTATTCTTCTGAGTTTTCAGTATTTTCGTTTATTATATCTTTTAGAGGACAACCCTTTTTACATCTTTTTTTTAATTTTTTACATTTTGCGAATATTTTATGACATTTTGATTTTGAACATTTGCATTTCTCATCATTTTGACATCCGCAATCACATTTTTTGCAGCATTCTTTTTTAGAACATTGAGCCTTATCTTTATTACATTTGCATTCTTCACCATTTTGGCACCCGCAATCACAATCCTTTGGGCATTCGATTTCTGCAGTATTTTTTCCATTTTGGCACCCGCAATCACAGGCTAAAGAAGCATTTGTCATAAAAAACAATGTGCAAATAACCATTAAACCCATAATAATTTTTTTCATAATGTATCTCCCTTTGTTAAGCTAATAATACATAACTAATTTTAATTTGTAAAGAAAATCTAATTTATATGAAGGACTTTACATTTTATTAAATACATGTTACAATTAGAATACAAGGTTGAATTTTGTTTTTAAATTGATTTATACTGTGAGGAAATTTATTTTAGATTTTATTTATTGATTTTTTATTTTTTACTAATTAAGAGGCTTTTATTATGTATGTAAACAAGTGCATTAAGTGCGGTCGTGAATTCGAAACTAAGAATCCTAAAAGGGTAATATGTCCGGATTGTTTATACCCCGACAAAAATATGATGATAGATTCATCAGAAGAAAACAAACCTGTGCAGCAGGGAACAGTTCAGCCAAGTGCTGAAAATGAAACTGCTCCGCAATTTTACAGCAGTTACTCTGCAGGCGGAGATGATGAAGACAAACGCCCTCCTCGTCAATACAATAATCAAGGGGGGTATAATCAGGGCTATAACAGACCTCGGCAGAATAATTATAATCGTCAGGGCGGATATAACAACAATCGTCAGGGTTATAATCAGGGCGGCTACAGAGATAATCGTCAGGGCGGTCAAAGACCATACAACAACAATCGTCAGGGCGGTTACGGAAATAACAGGCCTTATAATAACAGACCACAACAAGGCGGATTCAATAACAACAGACGTCCGCAAAATAACAGATTTAATAATAACAGACGTCCGCAAAATAACAGGAATAAAGCTCCTAAGCAATTATTAGTCAGCAGAGAACAATTAGAACAAATTGAATTGCTATATAAGCTTATGCTTCCGCTGCCTAATCCTGATGCACACGAAGTAATCGGTGAAAAAATCGGTTTAGAGCCAAGAAAGGTATTTTTCGGGATTAATTTAATCAGACAAAAAATGATGCTTCCGAAACTCCCTTATCCTAAACGTAAACTTGCGATTACACCTGATCAGTTAAATGCAATCAAAATGTTATATGAACCATTATTACCAATACCTCCTATCGGTTGCCACAAGATTATTGCGGCACAATTAAAAATGGATGAATGGAGAGTTCACGTTGGTATTGGTTTAGTTCGCGCCCAAATGGGAATGGAACGCTGGAATCAGGACAGACCTGATGTTCCGGAAGAATTTAAAAATCAAAAAAAAGCTGAAGACACAGCTCCGGCAGATGAAGAACCTAAAAAGAAAAGAGGAAGACCTAAAAAGTCAGACTCTGAAGAATAGTTATGGATAAATTCATTTCGGTCGGTAAAATTCTTAATTTTCATGGAATTAAAGGCGAAGCAAAAGTCGGATTTTCTAAAAACCGACAAGAGTTTTTTATGTCTTTAAACTGCGTTTATATAAAAAATAACGGCGAATACAATAAGTTAGAAATTGAGTCTTGCCGTACGAATAAAAACTTTTTACTTGTCAAATTCAAAGGCATTGATTCAATAAATGATCTTTTGCCATACAAAGGTATGCTTTTATTTACAGACGAAGAAACAATAAGAGAAAATCTTGATGAAGATGAATTTTTGATAGATGAACTTGTCGGAATGGGCATTTATGACAAAGAAACAGACAAAAATCTTGGTTTTGTAATAGGAGTTTCAAATAATGGTGCAAATGATTTGTTATCAGTCAAAACAAGTACCAAACATATTTGCCTTATACCATTTGTAAAAGCTATCGTTCCTGATGTTGATATTAAAAATAAAAAGATAATCATAAACAATATTGAAGGACTACTGGAATGAGATTTGATGTTTTAACGCTATTTCCGGAAGTTATTGAGCATTATTGCGATATCAGTATTATGAAACGCGCAAAAAAAAATGGAGTATTTGAAATAAACGCAGTAAATCCGAGAGATTTTACACTGGATAAACACAAAAAAGTTGATGATACCCCGTACGGAGGCGGAGCAGGAATGGTATTGGCTCCTCAGCCATATATTGATGCGTATGAAAGTATTGATAAAAAAGAAAATTCAATTACTGTTATGCTTTCACCACAAGGCGAGCCTTTAAATGAAAAAATTGTATGTGATTTTGCAAAATATGAACAAGTTATAATGCTTTGCGGTCATTATGAGGGATTTGATGAAAGAATCAGAGATATTATTAAGCCAAAAGAAATTTCTATTGGTGATTTTGTCTTAACAGGCGGCGAACTGCCCGCACTTTGTCTTATTGATGCAGTCAGCCGTAAAATTGAAGGGACTTTGGGCAAAATTGAATCAGCACATGATGACAGTTTTTCAAACGGTCTTTTAGAATATCCGCAATACACAAAACCCAGACAATACAGAGGTTTGAATGTTCCTGAGGTACTTTTAAACGGAAATCATAAAGAAATTGCACAATTCCGCCTTAATCAACAAATTGAACGCACAAAAAAACGCCGTCCTGACTTATATAAAAAATATCTGGCAAATAATGGAAATTAATCAGCAAATTTATTTTTGTTCAGGTTTTGTGTTTAATAAGTTATACTCAAAACACATGCAGAATATTATATGATTAACAATACAAATAATGATAATAACAATTACGCATTAGGTGCTGGCGCAGGTTACCTGTCATACCATGGAACAAAAAAACTTGGATGGCAATTCAAAAAGGGCTATGCTGGCGAAATAATGAAGCAGATGAAAGATTTTTCAACTGCAGAAAGTAAAGTCATCAAAAAAGCAGCTTCCGACGGTTTTGTTCAGTCAGGATTAAAATCAAAGAAGTATTACTTGCACAATGTTACCCCTGAAAATTATGAACAAATGACTAAATTGTTTGAAAAAAAATCTCAAGTTTTCGGGACAAATTCCAAATGGGGCAAAATCGTTAAAAAGTTGAACGGAAACAGAAAACCGCTTACAGAAAAACAAAAAGAAGAACTTGCAAAAAAATTAACAGAGCATCTTAAAAACAGGGAATACAGAAAATTCTTTGAAGAAATAAAAAATGCAGGAAAAGTTCAGCCTTCTGCATCTGCTGCAACAGATTCAGGCAAAAAAATGGGAGAGGCAACACTTAATTCTGCAAAAAACAAAATTATAAAATCAGACAAACATCAAAACATATCATCAAAATTAAAAATCGTTGCAGACGGAGAAAATGCTTTTTGTTCACCTTTAACAAGAGATATAATGATTAATACAGATAAATTAGGCTCTGCAGCTTTTCATGAAATGGGACACGCCCTCAACGCATCAGGCTCAAAAGCTATGAAAGCTCTTGTAATAGGACGTCATATAAGCGCAAGATTTGTTCCTGTTATTTTGGCAATCGGATTATTAAAGTCTAAGAAAAAAGACGGCGAAAAACCTGAAGGAATTCTTGATAAAACAACTACATTCATAAAAAATAATGCAGGAAAACTTGCTTTTGCATCACTTGTTCCAATGCTTGCAGAAGAAGGACTTGCAAGCATCAGAGGTGCAAAAATTGCCAAAAAGGTACTTGATCCTAAACTTTTGAAAAGTGTAAATAAATACAATTTCTTAGCATGGACAGTATATTTTGCAGGAGCCTTAATCACATCAGGTGCGGTTACACTTGCTGTAAAAATCCGCGATAAAATTGCAGAAAAATAAAACTTAAACTACTTCTAAATTACAAAAGTCTTTGTATTGACAATATTGGCAAGTTTTACTTTTTTTACGCTCTTTTACTTCTATTGGCTCAAATTTGTATTCTTTAATATTTTTTATTGCACCTTTGAATTTGTCAATAACTTTTTGGCATTCATCTTTTGTGAATTCAATATTTAAATTATTTTCAAATTCTTCAGGGAATATAAATCCAGTATTTTTAACTGTGCACTTTTCTTTTTTCTCATAAAAGTATTTATACAATGCAATCTGATTGTAATAATCTTCATGATCACCATTTACACAAATTGAAGATATATCCTTGGCATTACCGGTTTTATAGTCGTATATTGAGAATGTGCCATCAGAATTTTTATCAATTCTATCGACTATTCCACAGAATTTTACTCCGTCAATAGGGAATTCTAAATATTTTTCAACTTCAAAAAGTTCATTTACAGGAGTATTGCACATCTGCACATAATACTTTTCAAAAGCTTTTTCTCCTCTGCCTTTTAAAATTTTCAACGCTTCAAAACTTGATATTGGCAGGCTTTCCAGTTTATCAGTAAAATATTTTATAAATTCTGATTTTTCAGGGTAATAACCATTTTCTTTGGCGAATTTCACTGCTTTTTCACACGCTTTGTGAACAGATGTTCCATAATGCATTGCATCCGCATTACCGTCTTTTGCCGACAAATCAAGTATATAGTCGTAAAAATATTGACGAGGACATTTTAAATATGTATTAACTGCTGTCGGTGAATACGGTTTACCTTTTAAAATGCTATCTACTAAAGTCTGAAATTCTCTTGTATAATCATAATCGCGTTTAATAAGATTTTTAGTAGTTTCTTTCCAGTAGGAATCTTCATCAAATGCCGGTGCTTCTGCCTGCTGTGCCTTGTCTTGTATGTTTAAAATAAATCTTGATAATTTTTTCTCTCTGCCTGAAATCATTTCAGGATAAGACAAATACAGAGAATGTTTTGCTCTGGTAGCTCCTACAAACATAAGTTTAATATTGTCGGAATATTTTATTTGTGCAAGCTCATCTTTGTCTTTATATTCGCTTTGAGGCAGCGGTATAATCGCCTTATATGAACTGCTTGATGATTCCCACTTATCACGAATGAGCGTCGGCATATATACATATGAATATTCTTTACCTTTTGAGGAATGATAAGTAGTTAATTGAACTGCATTAAGCGTTACAGGAGCTTTGTCAGTTTTTATTACCGTTTCACCGGAATAAGCAATATCTAAATATCCGACAAAATCTTCTAAAGATATTGAATTAAATGAATCCGAAAATTCTGACGCTAAATCCGTAATTTTTTTTATGCCTGCAATATTCTCATTTCTGTTAATTTCAGAATTGATAAAATGATTAAAAATTCCTGTTTTAGCACCAATTTCCAGAACTACATTTTTTAATGTTTCATTTGCTCTGTAATTTTGCAAATAATCATAAGTCAGAATAAAATCAACTATTTTCTCAGGTTCACTGAACTCTGATTTATCAATTGATTTCATTGCTTCAATGAATGTTTTATATTTTGAATGCTGAATAAATAATGTTTCATAATCTTTTGAATTAATATTAAAAGGAGAAAGCAAAAGAAGTTTAAAAATCTTATCCGAATGTAATTCAGGAGATGTCAGCATTTGCATGTAATAGTATAAAATCAGAGAAGATTTTATTAAAAATATATTTTTCCCTTCTTTCAATTCATAAGGAATGTTTCTGTCTTTCAGCATTTGGGCAAAAGTTTCCAATTCTCCGTTTGAAGTTGTTAAAATTGCTATTTCTGCAAGATTTCTATTCCCTTCATCATCTTTAGGGCAATCATCAGAATTTATTATACTTTCGATTTCTTCAACAATATGATTGTATTCCTGCATAATATTGCGGTATTTATAAAGTCTTACAGGCTTGTCAAAATTTATAATTTCTTCATTTTTAGCTTCTAATTTTTTGTTAATATTATATTTCTCAAATTCCAAATCCGTTTCCAGACGGTTGCTATCCTGTAGAGCTATCTCCCTTGAGAAATCAAGAATTGATTGAGTTGAACGCATGTTCTCAGTAAGACATATAACTTTTGTTTCAGGAAATTGTTTGAGAAATTTGTTCATAGTATCAAGTTTTGCGCCCTGAAAAGTAAAAATAATCTGATCATCATCACCGACCAAAAATACATTTCCTGAACGCATATTCTGAGTTAATTTTATAATAATATCATTTTGCGGTTTATTTGTATCCTGATATTCATCAACAAATAAATAATCATACTTGTTAGCAACTTCCTGCAAAAAAGATCCGTCTGAATCAAATTTATCGAGAACAAAATTTATCATGTCGTCAAAATCAATATAATGACCTGCTTCCATTTTGGATTTATAAAGTTCGTAAAATTGCCATAATTCTTTTGCTTTTTCAATTCTTTTTTGTGCTTTTTCAACGTCTGTAAATGCATTAGCAGGGATTTTTTTACCCGATTGCTGAAGTTGTTGAAGTCTTTTTTCTGCTCTTATAAGTTCCGGTTCCCAATCGTAATTATTTTTTATATTGTCAAAAAATTCTTCTTTTGTCATTCTGTATTTTTTAATTTCTTCTATTTGATCCTGAATAGCCTTCATATATAAATAAGGATCATTTTTTGTTGTTCTGTAAGCCTTGGGATTTAACTCATCAATACATTCTTTTATAAACTGCTTGGTAATAGTATCTGATATAATTTTATAATTATCCGGCAGTTCAAATTCTTCCGGATTGTCCTTAATAATATCAAGACAAAAACTGTGATATGTCGCTATATGCACCCCTGAATCAAGTTTGCACAACTCTTTATCTAATCGGTTTTTCATTTCATTTGCCGCAGGTACTGAAAATGTTAAAGCTAAAATTCTTTCAGGATCTACACCATTTTCAATCATAGATTTCATACGTTCAATAATTGTAAATGTTTTACCGGTACCCGGACCTGCCAAAATCAGATACTTCCCTTCAATATTATCAATACATTCCTGCTGCTTTTGATTAGGTTTAAATTTACTCATAATTATTTCTCCTTTTAGGATAAATATAACATTATGATATACCAAAAACGGACACATATTTTAGAAATTTTCGTTACAATTTGCTTATAATGTGATTTGATTTAAAATCTTATTATGAAGATTGCATTTTTACCTATAGATAACAGACCTGTTTGTTACACATTACCAAAAATCATTGCAGGAATTGACGGTAATATTGAATTTACAATTCCGCAACGTGAACTTTTGGGAGATTTAAAAAAAATTGCAGATATTGACGGATTATTTGAATGGCTGAAAAATTTACCCAAACAAGATGCAATAATAATATCATTAGATACGCTTGTATATGGAGGATTAATTCCTTCCCGCAGAGGGAAAGAGAGTCTTGAAGATTTAAAATTACGTCTTGAAAAGTTAAAAAATATATTATTAAGTAAAAATGCGAAAATTTACGCAACTTCAAGTATTATGAGAATTTCAAATAACAACTTCAATGAGGAAGAAAAAGAATACTGGAATAAATACGGAAAGAAAATTTTTGAATATTCTTATAATCTGCACAAAACAGGAACTGCCCAAACAGATGTGCCAAATGAAATTATAGAAGATTATATTTCAACAAGAAACCGTAATTTTGAAGTCAATAAAATTTATTTAAACTGGCAAAAAGAAGGATTGTTTGAAACTTTAGTTTTTTCAAAAGATGATTGCGCACAATACGGACTAAACGTAAAGGAAGCTCAGGAGCTTGAATTGCTGGGAGGATTTACAAAAACAGGAGCAGATGAAATTCCGCTGAGTCTTTTATCAAGAGCTGTAAATAAAAGCATGAAAATTTATCCGGTATTTTTGGAACCTGATTATAAAAATCTGATTTCCAACTACGAAGATGTTTCTGTCGAAAATTCGGTAAAAGGACAAATTGAACTTGCAGGATGCGAAATTTGTAATAACAAAGAAAATGCAGATTTAATTCTTTATGTCAATAATTTTAAACATCATCAGGGCGAAATTGTCATGAAAACTGAAACAGAACCTTTCAGCAAAACATTTCAGACTCCGCAAAAACCATACATGATTGCAGATATAAGGTATGCAAACGGAAGCGATAACATATTTGTAAAAGAATTATTTAAAAACAAAATAGAGGATAAATACTTTTACGGCTACAGTGCATGGAACACAACCGCAAATACTTTGGGTAGCCTGATTTGCGGGGCAAAATTCAAATTTTTTGCTCAAAAATATAATAAAAACTGCTTTAAAAAATTAGAAATAACACGATTTCTTGATGATTGGGCATATCAGGCAAATATCAGACAAATATTGAAAAAAACTGATGAAAATGAATTGTCTTTGCTAATGAAAGAATTTGAACCAATTATCGGAAATGTACTTAATTCTGAAATTGATGTAAAATATTCTTATCCGTGGAACAGATTATTTGAGGTAGAAATTTGGGTATAACAGATATAATATTATTAGCAATAGCTCTTGGGCTGGATTGTCTTATAGTATCTTTTTCACAAGGCTTGATCATAAGTTCAAACAGAATAAAAAATTCGCTACTGTTAGCTTGTGTCATGGGTTTATTTCAGGGTTTAATGCCGGTTTTAGGCTATTATGAAACAGGGAAAATACACAGATATATATATCCCTACAGCAAAGAAATTGTCTGCATAATATTTGCGATATTGGGTATTCATTTCTTACTGGAAATTATCAGGCATAAAAAAGAAAAAGAAGATATAAAATGTATAGGTTTTAAATGCCTGATAGCAATGGGATTTGCAACAAGTATAGATGCTTTGGTTTCAGGCATTTCTCTGAGATTAACTATGACAAATTTATTTATATCCTGCACAATTATCGGAATAATTTCTTTCATAATGTCACAAATAGGCTTTTGGAGCGGAAATGTTTTTAAAAATATTTTTCCTAAATTCTGGCATGTTGTCGGAGGAGTAATTTTTGTAGTATTGGCGGTTAAATCTATTTTAATGTAATCCAAATATATGATACATACTTGAATTTTTACATAATGGTTATAAAATATATATTATAATCAGAATAAAACAGGAAATTTTTATATATGGCTAAAATTGAATATTTAGAATCTGTGAGAGAGTTTTTTACATCTTCAAGATTTATCAAATTTTTTTATTTGATTTGTTTCACTCTCGTTATAACAGCAATTATATCTTCTCAAAACTTCTTTTTTCAGAATATTATTGAAAATGGCATAAGTAAAAAAGAAATTATTGCCGAAAAAACCATAACCGTAGAAGATGTAAAAAAGACAGAAGCACACAAAAAGGAAATTGCAAAAAAAGTCGAACCTAAACTGGTGCCGGCAGAAGACGAATTTATAAAAACAAATCTTGAAACATTGCGTAATGCAGTTATTCAAATAAGAAAAAAAGATGCTGCAAAAGCTGAAAAAATTGAAGAAATAAATGTTTTATTCGATCTTACCGACAATTCTAAGAAGAATTTTATCATAGATTTTCTTCTGAATGTTGATGAACCAAGCCTTAATGAAGCTTTTGAAAAAGCATCAATGTCTTTGACCAATGTATTACAAAAAGGGGTAACGGAAAATGACTACGATAAAGGAAACATAAAGCAGATTATCATGGACAATCTTGTTTCTAATGTTTCAAAACGTCAGGTTGCCGTTATCTGTGCCGTTTTAGAACAGGTCATAGTCCCTAATTTAGTTGTAGATGAAGCAGCAACTGAACTTGCCAAAATGAATGCTCAGCAATCAGTCAAACCATCAATGGTTACATTTGAAAAAGGTCAAAAAATTGTATTTAAAGGCGAACCAATTACACGATTAAAACGAGATGCATTGCGTGAAGCAGGTTTTAACGTTTATGAATTAAACTGGCAGGGTGTTTTATCTATATATATTCTTGTATTTTTAGTAAGTTTTATATTTTTGGTTTATTTAAACGTATTTGAAAAAAAATATAATGAACCGCGTTATTTATCATTGTCGGCAATGTTGGCAATGATTGCGTGTTCAATCGGAGTAATGCTGCCGACAGGATTTTCTCCGTATGTAATTCCTATACCTGCAGTTGTAATTATTGCCGCAGTATTTCTGAACCCGCGTATCGCATTTTTATTATCAACATTAATCTTATCGGTTATGGCTATAGGTATTCAATATAAAGCACAATTCCTTGTAATATTTATATTATTATCCCTGATAGCAATGATAGTTACCTCAAAAATTAAATATACAAGACGTTTTGATTTAATCAGACTCGGATTTCATTTGGGCATTTCCGGAGTATTAATTATGCTGAGTTTGTATTTAATAGATAAATGTTTAATAGAAGTAGATAATTATCTAATTTTGAAAGACTGTACTTTTATATTTTTAAATGCAATAATCAGTTCTATTTTGGCACTGGGCTTATCTCCGTTATTAGAAAGCACTTTCCATATAATAACTCCGTATGGATTGGCAGAACTCGGGGATCATAATCAGGCATTATTAAAAAGATTACAAATGGAGGCTCCGGGGACTTATCACCATAGTCTTATGGTATCTACGTTATGCGAAGCTGCAGCAGAAGCAATTGGAGCTAATCCGATTTTAGCAAGAGTCGGAGCTTTCTATCATGATATAGGTAAATTAAAAAGACCGTTATTCTTTGTAGAAAACCAATCGTATTTCAGCATTGAAAATCCACATAATAATCTTACTCCAAGGTTAAGTAAAATGGTTATTACAGCGCACCCGAAAGATGGTGTAGAATTAGCCAAAGAATACGGATTACCAAGCGTAATTAATGATTTTATTCTTCAACACCACGGTGAAGGAATTGCAAAATATTTTTATAATCAGGCAGTTGTAGAAGAAGGAAGCGAAAATGTAAAAGAAGAACAATTCCGCTATACAGGTCCAAAACCAAATTCAAAAGAAACTGCTATACTGATGATTGCCGATGCTGTTGAATCTGCAGTCCGCGCAATGAAAGGTGCAAGCGCCGAAGAAATAGAAAACATTATTGATAAAATTATTGTTGAAAGATTAAATGACGGACAATTAGAAGACAGTCCTTTAACTTTAAAAGATTTAAAAGTTATTGCAATTACATTCAGCAGAGTTTTGCGCGGAATGCAGCATGACAGAATTAAATATCAGGAAGATATTGCAAAAGAATTTAAGAAAAACAAAATAGAAATGCCTGCAAAAGCATTAGATACAGATTTGGAAAATAAAATAAAAGAACTTGAAGCTTCCAAAACAGTTGCACCGCAAGATGAACCTGAAAAAAGGAATGATGATTTTCACTCTTTATAAAAAATTATGAATATAAATATTGAATGTACAAATGAATTTGATAGTTGGAATGTTGATATTGAAAAAGTAAAAAATACTGCTTCAACATTATTTGAATACCTGATGTCACAAAAAGAAATTTGCGATAATTGCTGCCTGAAAAATTATGCCTATCAATCTGTTTCTTTTGATTTTTTGTTCTGTGACAGCGGACAAACACATTCGATAAATCTGGAATACAGAAGCAAGGATTATCCTGCAGATATTATAACATTTGCAGTTTTTGCCGATAGTGAAGAAGATGAAAAATTTGTACTTGACGGGAATATAAACCTCGGAGAAATTATAATTGCACTGGATAAAATGATTGAAGGAGCACTGCAAAAAGGAATTTCAAAAGAAGATGAACTGAGTTTTTTCATTGCTCATGGAATAATGCATTTACTGGGTTTTGACCATCAGACAATTACGGATTATAATTTTGTAATAGATTGGCAAAAGAAAGCATTGGAAAGTATAAATATAAATTATGACAAAATTTAAATCACAAAATTTTTTCAGAACTTTTAAAAATGCCCGCAAAGGTATGCGGTTATCCATAAAAAGCGAACGCAATATAAGAATTCACCTTATGTGCGCATTACTTTCCCTTACTACGGCTTTTTATTTTAATTTTTCTGCCATTAAAATTTGCATTTTATTATTTGCAATAGGCGGAGTAATTTCAATGGAAATGATGAATTCCGCTATAGAATTTACACTTGATTCAATTTATCATAACAGATATTCAAGAATGGTTGGTATGGCAAAAGATATTGCTGCAGGGGCAGTTATGGTAATGACATTTGTAGCCATTGCGGTTGGTGTTTTGTTATTTACACCGCCATTTTATGAAATGTTTATAAAATAAGATATTTTGTAAATATTTTTGATAAAACGTTAGCAAAAATATCTTTTATATGTTTTGATATATTTGTAGAAAATTTTATCAGGGTTTATGTACATAAATAAAATAAATATTTTATCTCCACAAAAGTTTACATTTGGGCGAAGATTAACAAAAGAAGAAGAACAGGATTATAAAAATTCCGGATTAAAACCTGCTTTTGATTATCTTGGGACAAAAGAAGTTGCTATGATTTTGCATGGAACATCTTATCCTCAGAGTAAAAATGATACTGGAGTTGGAACACCATATGGCAAAGTTGCAGCACAACTAATGCCTTTTGAAATATTGCACGGTTTTAATTCAAACCAATTAGGTCCAATCGGGGAGTTAAATTCAGTAACTCAAATTTCTCCATATGAATCTTCTGTTGGCTCTAAAAATTATTTATTCATAGATTTTACAAAACTTACCGAAAACAAATATGGAAATCTTCTTGATATTAAAGACATCGAAAATTTAACAGGTGAAACAAAAGTTACAGGAAAAAATTATGCTTATTCTGATTTTCCTGATGCATTTGCAAATTATGATTATCTGATAAATAAAGCATATAAAAATTTCGAACAACAACAAATTTTAAAAAAAGAAGACAGAACCAAAGAATTTAACCAACTATTAAAAGAACAAGAAGACTTTTATCACAGAAAAGGGAAAGATTTAGAAAATTCCGCACTATTCCATATACTATCAAAACATTACGGCACAAATGATTTTACAAAATGGAATACGACTGATAAAAATCTCTGTCAGGATAATACCCCTGAAGCTCAGGAAAGATTAGAATATTTGACGAAATTATATAAATCTGAAACAGATAAATACAAATTCGGTCAGTTTATCATTAATAAACAAATCAGAGAAAATACGGATTTAAGAAAAGAATATGGTTTTAAATATATTAGTGATATGTTGGTAGGATTTTCACCTGCTGATGAATGGGCGCATCAGGATTTATTTTTAAAAGATTACAGAATGGGTTGTCCATACGGCGGTCCTGACGGCGGAATACAAAAGTGGAATGTTCCTGTTTTGGATCCGAAAAAATTGTTTAATGATGACGGAACATTAGGTCCTGCAGGAGAATATCTGAAAGCAAAATTAGAAGACGCTTTAGATAATTTTGATAATGTAAGAATCGATCATGCATTGGGACTTGTTGATCCTTATATATACTCAAAACATGGTTACAGACAAGATAATATAAATAATATGCCTGACATTGATCCTGATAAAAATTATCAAAAAGTCTTAAACAGAATAATTATTCCGACACTAAAAGAACACGCAATAGATAAAACTTATCCTGTTTGGGAAGATTTGGTTACCGAAACACCTACATTTAACAGAATTTATTATCAGGAAAACGGACTACCCGGCATTACTCCTTTGGAATATAAAAAAGGAGAATATTATAAAGGGACAAAAAATTGGACATTGGTAGGTTCTCACGACAGTGATCCTGCTCATAAAATGATTAAAAAAGACTGGGTCAGAGCAAATGAAGCTTGGAATCCTATGTATCTGGCAGGTGTATTAAATGCATCCCATGACAGCAGCAAATATTGCGACAAAATCGCAAATGATGACAATGAAAGAGTAAAAGCGAAATTTGCGGAACTATTTATGATGGGAGAAAAAGTACAAATATCATTTGCTGATTTCTTCGGCATTGATAAAACTTACAATGAAGGTGGTCATGACGAAAATCCTGATAACTGGAAATTAAGATTGAACCAAGATTACGAGGATACATATTACAAAAATCTTTCTTCTGAAAATCCGACAGCAATAAACATGCCTGAAGTGTTAAAACTTGCCGTTCAGGGCAAAGCAGACATGGAAATTGCAAAAGGCAAACATGCTAATGAAGTCTGGAAACAAACTGAAAAAATATTATATGTACTTGATAAATATGCAAATATCTTAAAAGAACAAGAATAAATCGTTATTTATTTTCTTTCGGAATAAATTTCAGCTCATATCCTATTAATTATATTGTTCGTGTTTTTAAATCATTTACACATTTGCTAATTCAGATTCTATAGCACTAACTGTAGATTCTAAAGATTCTTTATCATATACATTGTATGTCTTTAACTGAGGATTAATTTTTCTGTTTAAACCTGCAAGAACTTTCCCCGGACCAAATTCAATAAATGTATCTACACCATTTTTAGCCATATTTTCAATTGTTTGAGTCCAATGAACGGAAGACGAAATTTGTCTTGGCATTTTGTTTCTGAAATCTTCAGAAGCAATAGTTGCAGCTGCATCTACATTTGTAACTACAGGAACAGATGCACTTGATAAATCCAAATCTTTTACAAATTCACCGAATTCTTTGCTTGCTTCATTTAAATATTTTGAATGAAAAGCACCTGACACAGCCAAAGGAACAAATCTTCTTGCTCCTGCTTCTGTTAATAATTCACCTGCTTTTTTTACGGCATTTTCATCACCTGTCAAAACTACCTGCACAGGAGAATTATAATTTGCTACATCAATATAACCTTCTTTTGAAGCTTCTTTTATTGCTTTTTCAATACTTCCTTCCGGTGCATTTAAAACAGCAGCCATCATACCCTTATTTACTTTATTCATCAAAGTTGCACGCTGTTGTATTGCTTTAAGAGTTGTTTTCAAATTCATTACTCCTGAACAAAACATTGCACAATACTCACCCAAACTATGTCCTGCAGTAAAATGCGGAGTGATATTTAATTTTGATTTAAAAGCTTCTAACGCGGCTATAGACATTGTTACAATCGCAGGCTGAGTATTTATTGTTTGTTTAAGATCTTCTTCAGGACCTTCAAAACAAATCTTTGTAACTTTTTTACCTAAAACTTCATCAGCGGTATCAAAAACTTTTTTTGCTGCCGGATAGTGTTCATATAAATCTTTTCCCATACCTACAACCTGAGCACCTTGCCCCGGGAAGATAAATGCTAATTTATTCATGATAATATTCCTCTTAAATTATTTTCTCAATATATCAATTATAAAACAAAAATCTTTATATTCAATATTTATGATGATGTTTACTATTGAACATTTTGATTAATATTAAATTTTAAAGTTAAAATATTACTGTTATTAGTGTATTCATATTGAATATTATCTGCCATTTCTTTTACCATGAATATCCCAAGACCACCGAGCGGGCGTTGTTCAGGAGGCAAAGTAATATCAGGATCCGGTTTTTCAAGCGGATTATACGGAATACCATCGTCTGCGAATTTCAGAGTAATTTGTGTTTCGTCTTTTAAAACTGCAACACGAATATCGCCTTGTGTTTGCGGATAAGCATAAAATGCTATATTTGCATAAATTTCTTCACCACACATATCAAGTTTGTTTTTTAGTTCATCATTGATTTGCCATTGATTGCATATTTCGTGAAGCCATTTATAAAAATCTTTGTAGTTTTCCTGTGAAGCAGGCGCTTTATAAATCGTTTTGCGCATATTATTATGTTTATTTTTGTATTTGAAAATTACAAGGGTAATATCATCACTGCGTTCAATTTTTTCACTGTATTTAATAACATCATTTTTCATATCAGATGCCATAGTATAAATATCATCATTATCAAATTTATTAATTTTTTCAAGTAATCTTTCTTCGCCGTACATTTCATTATTTTGGTTTGTCGCTTCCGTCATACCGTCAGTATATAAGCAAATTGTATCACCAACCTCAAGTTTTGACTGAACAATTTTGTAATCAAAATCTGCAAATGCCCCGAGTACTATATTTGAATCACATTCCAAATATTTGTATTCCCCTGTGCCAGATTTGATTAACGGTGCATTATGACCACAATTTATATAAGTAATGTCGCCTGTTTCAACATTTATAATTCCTGCAAACATTGTTACAAAAAAGCCTTGCTTATTGCTTTGGCAAATCTTGTTATTTATTACTTTTATCAGTTCCTGTGGTTCATAACCAACTTGGGAGAGGTTATTTATAAGTGTTTTAACTGTCATCATAAATAATGCCGCAGGTACACCTTTGCCTGAAACATCAGCAATTAAAAACATAAAACGATTTTCATCTATAAAATAAAAATCATAAAAATCTCCGCCGACCTCTTTTGCAGGTTCCATAAACGCATAAATATCAAATTCATCTCTGTCAGGAAATGGAGGGAATACATCAGGCAAACTTGATGCCTGAATGGATTTTGCGATATTAAGTTCGGAATTTATATGTTCTTTTTCTTTTGTAATTGTTTTTAAATTTTTTGTCATTGTATCAAAAGTTGAAGCAAGTTGCGCAAATTCAGCAGGTTTGTCAATTTTGATATTCACATCTTTTCCGTTACTTATTTTATGTGCAATATCAATAAGTTTATCAATAGGATTCATGATATAACGATTCATTCCAAAATATACTCTTGCAAATATCATAAATATTAATAAAAGTATTATGGCTGTGAAATAGAAATAAAAATCATTTACATATGGGAACATTTCTGATTTTGGCAGGCATATTACCAAAACCATTCCGTTATGTAATTTTCTCCAAAACGGAATATATTTTTTGCCATGGTATGTAATATAAGTTTTCCAGTATAAATCCGGTGCATACCAGGGAACTTCTTTTAAAGAATGACCAACAAGAGAATTACCATCAAGATACGGGTCATTTGTAGCTATTATATAATCATCTCCATGCCCTAATAAAACAAAACTGTTTTTTATGTTTTTGCCCTTTTTATACATAGAAAAAGTCATGGTATAAGGTTTCATTTTTGAAATATTTTTTATTACAGAACTGATTTCCCAATCCACAGTAGCAATACCGACAAGTTTCCCTTTTGCATATATACCTGTACCTGCGGTAACCATTTTGGTTGTACTTCCGATTTTTTCATAATACGGTTTAGACCAGACAATATTGCGTTTTGGAGTAACTTTTGAAATGATTTCCTTATACCATTGTTGATTTGGGTAGTCATACTCATCACTTGCAAAATTTTTATCAAGTACGACTTTATTATCTTTATTTCTGTATGCATAAAAACAATTATATTTTTTATTATCACCAAAAATATATGGCTTAAACCAAATTCCGCCACCCAAAGTATGAGGATAATTGCGAAAAATTCTTATTATAACTTCATCGGTAAGTTCATCACTACGACTGGTTCTGTAATGCAATCCGCCGATTAGTGCCAAACTTTTAAGGTTATCTTCCAATGTCATTATGCTGTCATTAATATCATCAACAAATAATGCATCAATAGAATACCCGTAATTTTGCACCATAAGTTGTTTGGTAAACATTCTTGACTGAATTGCAAAAAATATAAACACAGACACCAACAGTGTCAGCATTACAAATGAAGTGAAAATAACTTTTGATTTTAAAGTCTTAAACATTAATCCAAATCTAAAAATTTATCAAATCCGACCATTTTAAAAGAGTTTTTAAGTTGTTCAGGAATATCTTTTAACTTTAAACTACCTTGTCTTGCCTGCATTTCTTTATACAATTCCAAAACAACTTTTAATCCGAAACTTGAAATGAATGTAATTTCGGAAAAATCAAGAACAAGCTCTTTTATTTCTTCCTGAGCATCTTCTACTGCAGTTTTTATAGTTACACCATATTCTACTGCTGAATCCAAATCCAGTCTTCCGCTTGTTTTTGCATATAAACCATCTAAACCAAAATTTTTTAACTCAATATTCACTATAAAACCTCGCTTGTACAAGAATAATCTTATTTACAGGACTATAATCTCATATTTTTTGAATATTGTCAATTTATTTGCGATTTAATCTTCAAATTTAAACTCTAGTTGCACAGGTTCTTTGTGAACAAATGTTGGTTTTTGTTGTTTAACTTCCGGAGTTTGTACTTTTACGGCGGAAGAATTTACAGATGGAGCAGAAACAGGTTTTTGAGCATAAAGAATTTGATCAATATCAGAAAAATGAACCCTTTTATTTAAAATTTTATTCAAATGATACTGAACGGTTTTTTTAATTTCTTCCAGCATGCCTTTTGATTGTTTAAACTGCAAGAAATTGCGATTCACAGGTGCCAATGTACGTTTTGTGATATTTTCATGAAATTCAAAATCATCAAGTTCATACCTTTCAGATCCTGCCTTCTTGCCAAGAGGTTTAAATACAGCTTTTAACATTATTTCTTTATTATTTGGAGAACGCAAAAGAACATTATCATGCATTACATAATTTAAAGAATTATTTTTAACGGCTTTAGACAAAGCTTTAACATACTGACTGTGAGAATCACCATATGTCCATAAAGAGTCAGATTTTGCAACACCAAGTTCTTTTGCTCCTTTTAAATTTTCAATAATAGAAACATCAGCACCGGTCGCAATATAACTAAGATTGTTTCTGCGATAAACAGAACGGACAACACCAAATTTTGCATAATCAGTATCTTTCTGTCTTAATTTTTCTGACATTTCTTTATGTTTTTGGGTTTCAGGTTGTATTTTAGAAGTTTTACGGGGTACTCCGTAAATTTTACGTAAATTATCGTAATAATCTTCATTGAGCCAATTTACAATTTTTGCATTTAATTTTTTGTATAATTGATGATTTTCAGACGGATTTACAAACTTAACTATTCCATCTTCACCTTTTGTACAGATACTTACTCTGAAAGAATGTCCGAAGGTTTGATTATTATTGTTGATTGGTGTTATTTGCATGTGTTTTTCCTTTTTATTAAAGTTTATAAGTATATAAAGAACTAAGTAGATAAGTTCTTTACATTTTTTAATTATTTTCAATACTGAACTTTGTTATTAAATTAATAAATTGATATGAACTTATCTACTTATTAACTTAACTGCCTATCTACTTCTAATAATACCCAAACAAAACTTTTTTTGCTTAGTTTTATAAAGTTTTATAACAAAATAATATACAATTTGTAAAATTCTTGCAAAAAATTATTTAAGAAATATAATTATGGAAGAGAAGTATTAATAGTAATACATTTTTATTACAAAAAAAAGAGGAAAGAAAAACATGAGTACATTAGAAACAGTTAAAAAAGTTGTAGTAGATCAGTTAAGTGTTGATGAAAAATTAGTTACACCTGAAGCTCGTTTTACAGATGATTTAGGTGCTGATTCATTAGACACAGTTGAATTAGTTATGGCTTTAGAAGAAGAATTCAAATGCGAAATCCCTGATGAAGACGCAGAAAAAATTCAAACAGTTCAAGATGCTGTAAATTACATTGACAGCAAATTGTCTCACTAAGATTGAGTTTTGAAAATTGAATTTTATAAATACGGGAGTGAGACATTAATGTTTCGCTCCCGTATTATTTATACGTCATTCTGAGCAAAGATTCTTTGGATTTAAGTTCTCGGTAATGACGGGTACAAAGCAAAGAATCTTTTTATGAAAAGGAAAAAACAATGGAAAAAAGAAGAGTAGTTATAACAGGCTTAGGTGCAGTTACCCCATGTGGTATCGGAGTTAACAACTTCTGGAAATCAATGCTTGAGGGAAAAAGTGGTATTACATTAACAGAAAGAATTGATACTGAAAAACAGGCAGTAAAAATCTCAGCAGAAATTAAAGATAAAGATTTTAATCCTGAAGATTATCTTGATCCAAAAGATGCAAAAAGAATGGATAGATTTACCCAATTTGGTATGGTTGCAGCTGATGAAGCTATTGCAGATGCCGGACTAGATGAAGCCGGATACGATCCATACAGAATTGGTGTTATCGTAAGTTCTGCAGCAGGCGGATTCCACACTTTTGAAAAAAATCACCTTGCTATGCTGGAAAAAGGACCTACAAAGGGATCTCCGTTCACAGTTCCTATGCTTATTGTTGATATTGCTTCAGGCAGAGTATCAATCAAACATGGATATAAAGGTCTGAACAAATGCGTTGCATCAGCTTGTGCAACAGGAACACACTCTATCGGCGATGCTTTCAGATCTATTCAGTATGGTGACGCAGATGCCGTTGTTGCCGGAGGTTGCGAAGCAACAATAACAACTTTGGGTGTCGGCGCATTCACTGCATGCAGAGCATTATCAAAAAGAAATGATGAACCATCAAGAGCATCCCGCCCATATGATAAAGACAGAGACGGATTTATTATGGGAGAAGGCGCAGGCGTAATGGTTCTTGAAGAATATGAACATGCAAAAGCCCGTGGAGCTAAAATTTATGCAGAAATCGTAGGATACGGTCAAACTGCAGATGCTCACGATATTGTTGCTCCTGATCCTGAAGGCAGAGGAGCATTAAAATCAATGGAATTTGCTCTTGCAGATGCAGGTTTAAAACCTGAAGACATTGATTATATCAATCCGCACGGAACAAGTACAGGACTTGGCGATATGGCTGAATCAAAAGCTATTGAAGAAATATTTGGTGATAAGGGAAAAAATCCAAACTTGCTTGTTTCTTCAACAAAAAGTATGCACGGACACATGCTTGGTGCAACAGGTGCGGTTGAAGCTATCGTTTGTGTAAAAGCAATCACTGACGGCAAAGTTCCTCCAACAATAAATCTTGACAATCAGGATGAACATGTTGCAAATCTTGATTATGTACCGCACAAAATGAGAGAAAAGAAAGTCCACGCAGCACTTTCAAATTCTTTTGGATTTGGCGGACACAATACAACTTTGATTTTCAAAGAAGTATAGTTTGATAAATATAATAAACTTTAAAGCCTTGCAGTATATGCAGGGCTTTTTGATTTTAAAATTTAACATATAATAAGATTTTTTTGCTTTATAATAAACTTAACAAATAAGGAGAAATCAATGAAAAAAGTAATCGTTTTAAACGGAAGTCCAAGACGAAATTTTAATACGGCAAAACTTTTGAAAGAAGCACAAAAAGGTGCCGAATCAGCAGGTGCAGAAACAGAATTTTTTAATTTATACGAATACAATTTTAAAGGTTGTATGAGTTGTTTTGCCTGCCAGAGAAAAGGAAGTACAACCGAAGGTATATGCGCTCTCAGAGATGATTTAAAACCTATTCTTGAAAAATGTCTGAATGCAGATGCCATAATTATCGGAACACCTGTATATTTTTCATATCCTACAGGAATTTTCAGAAGTTTTGTTGAACGATTGATGTTTCCTAACCACACATATATGGTTGATAAAGAAAACGGCGGATTGAAAAGACGACTTGGGGATAAAATTATTCCTACAGGAGTAATTTTTACAATGAATTGTCCTGAAGAACTTGCAAATCAAATCAATTATAATATTATTCTTGATGAAAACGTAAAAAGTTTAAATCACATTATGGGTTATGCTGAAGGCTTGTATTCATATGATACAACTCAATTTGCAGATTTTTCAAAATATAACTGCGATTTGTTTAACCCTGAACATAAACATCAGGTTCAGCAGACACAATTCCCGATTGACTTACAAAGAGCATTTGACTTAGGCAAAAAACTGACAGAAATGAACTAAAATGAATGATATTAATCTTGATGAATTTTACGAATATATGGCAAGCGGAAAACTTGTAGAAGAAAAAATGCTCAAAGTTTTCAATGAATTAAGTCAGCAGGCATTAAAAGTTACAATGGAAATGAACAATAAATATCATACACCTGAAGAAATTGTTGAATTATTTTCAAAACTGACAGGTAAAAAGGTTGATAAAAGTTTCCGTTTATTTCCACCATTTCACACAGATTGCGGCAAAAATATTACAGTCGGGAAAAATGTTTTTATAAATGCTTGCTGCAAATTTCAGGATCAGGGCGGTATTATAATTGGAAATGGCGTTTTAATTGGACATAATGTAACACTTGCGACTTTAAACCATGATGAAAGACCACAATTCAGACAAAATATTTATCCAAAATCAATAAAAATAGGTGATAATGTCTGGATAGGTTCAAATGCTACAATACTTGGCGGAGTCACAATCGGAAATGGAGCAATAATTGGAGCAAATGCCCTTGTGACACATGATGTGGCTGAAAATACAATAGTGGCAGGAATTCCTGCAAAAATATTAAGGGAGGTAAAAAATGACTAAAAAAGTTTTAATAATTTCAACAAGTTTAAGAAATAATGCTAATTCTGAAATTCTTGCTCATGAAACAGAACGCGGAGCAAAAGAGGCAGGTCATGAAGTTGAATTTATAACTCTGAAAAATAAAAATATAGGTTTTTGCAAAGGTTGTATGGCTTGTCAAAAATTAGGACATTGTGTAATCAATGATGATGCAAACGAAATTACGGCAAAAATGAAAGAAGCTGAAGTTATAGTATGGGCAACACCTGTTTATTATTATGAAATGTCAGGTCAAATGAAAACATTAATTGACAGAGCAAATTCCCTTTATGTTACAGGCTATAATTTTAAAGATGTTTATGTGATAACAACTTCAGCAGATGGCTCGGAAGATGTTGTTCAGACAGTCTTGAGCGGCTTGCAGGGTTGGTGTGCATGCCTGCCGGGGACAAGTATTAAAGGTTTTGTAAACGGTGGAGGACTTGAAGGACCAAATGATGCTTCACAAAGAACCGATTTACTAAAACAGGCTTACGACTTGGGAAAAAATATTTAAACTACAGATTTTGTATATTTTTCATAAGGGATTACATATTCATTTATCATATATTTTGAGCGTTTTGTGGCTTCTTGTGTAAAATGATACAGATATTCTTTTGCCCAATTTTTCTTATCACCGTTGTAATTTTGATTTAATTCATTTACATGGAACTGTATTTGCATTGCAGATGCCCAGTTTATATATAATTTTTCAGGATTACTTTTGAATAAATCGGCTTTTGTAATATTTGTACAGACAAGATTTTTATCTTCCAAAATCCAATCAACCTGAATATAATTTATATCAAAAGAATCAAAATCATTGTTATCAAGCATGACAGAGCAAGCCCCTGCAAGTTTACTTGCAGAAATAATGTTTGGCGCCTGTGCATTTTTAGACATATTTCTTGTTTTGACATCAATAATATGTATAAAATCTTTATCAGATACAACAATATCAGCAGTATCATTTTGTTTTTCTTCAAACAATTTGTCGGGTTTCCATTTATTTGTCGGTTCTTTTCCCCTTGATAACAGATAGCTGATTGTTGGCGTACCAATTAGTTTTACACGTTCATTATAATTTTGTACCTGTGGATTCGCCAAAAATAATTCATTTAAAAATTCATATTGTCTGAAGGTATTTTGCGGAAGTTGTTCTTTTAAAAACTTGTAAACGAGTTTGTCAAAAGGTTCTCCTGCGGCATGCCCTGACAAAGTTCCACTACTTGGCTTTGGTACTGTTTGACCTATCATTTTTTTTGCAAGTAATTCAAAATCTATATTCATAAATTTGTTCCTTTATATTTTCAATAATTCTTTTATAACATTATCAATTTTGTCTAAATCGGAAATATCTTCTTTTTCTGAGTATCTGTCTGCAAGTTGAACAATTTTATCATGCAAAGCTTTTTCCTTTTTATCTGAAAAATCTATTTTTCGATAAGGAATAGAAGCTACAGGTTTATAAGAAAATTCAATTATATCTCCTTTTCTTGTCCCATTATTACACAACCAGTCAAATACATATTTACTGTTTAAAAGAGCCGCTATATATCTTATATCTTCCTGAGTATTTTCTTTTTTTAACAATGCGGTAACATCCTGCGTCGGGTAATATTGCGAAGGTACAACTGCAAATCTGAATCTGTTTTTATTTGTAATTCTTTCTTTACAGGGACAAAATATCCTCTGTTCTTTTCTTTTAAATAAATTGTAATTCCTTAAAAATGCCCATTGCCAAAATTTTAAATCCTTTTCATAATTGTATCGCTTTAATAAATCTTCCTTATAAGGCAAAAGACACTTATAAAAATCATTAAAATCCTTTTTAAATGTTTTTTCATCTATATTATTTTTTACAAAAATATAATTTGTAACTTCTGCAAAGCTGTATTGCTTCAGATTTTTGGCTTTTATTACTTTTATATAATTCTTTTTTTCATTTTCATTCAACACAATTTTCTCAGGTAGCTGAAAGGCTTTATCAAAACCACTAACCATACCGTTGCCGATTTCGAGAAAATCCTCAAAAGTATCATTCTTACAGGCTTTTTCATATTTTTTAATATTATTCATTGTTTCAACATCAGCTAATATCCATTTGCTGTTTTTTTCAAACTGAGGTATTGAAAAATATTGCGCATTTTCGGATTTTTTTGCAATGATGTCGCATAAATCATCTTTAGTCAATTTTGATTTTGAAAAATATTTTGTTATCTGTATATCAGGTTTAATTTTCTTATTTTTTATATATTTAAAAATAACAAAAGAAATTTTTACCTTATCAAAAATCGGTGTTTCATTAAAATGATAAATTTCTTTTATGTAACCATTATCTAAGAGGTAATTACGCATTTTTTGTGCATGTGTCGTACTAAACCAATAATCCGGAGTAATAAAAATTAATTCGCCGTTTTCTTTTAATAAATCGACAGATTTTAAAATAAAAATTGAAGAATAATCGCACAAACTGTTACAGTAATTATTCCATAAATAAGAACCTGACAACTCTGATTTTAATTTTTCTTCGATATTTTTCCAGCGTATATAAGGCGGATTACCTATTATCACATCAAATTTGTCTTTAATTTCTGAAGAAACAAAACTTTTATTTATTACATTAAATTTTTTATTTATTAAAGATTTATCAATCTCATAAGCTGTAATATTTTTATAACCATATTCATTCAATTTTGCGCAAAAAGCACCCTCACCGCATGCAGGTTCAAGACAAGAAGAACTTTTATCATGTTCAATCAGTCCAACCATAAAATCCGTAATTAATTCAGGCGTCATATATTGACCGTATTTATTTTTTTCAACCATATAATTTAAACCTTTTTTATCTTTGCTTTCATAATAATATATGCATACGTCAAATATGGGCACTCTTTTATTAATTTCGGATATTTAATGTTAAAGCTTTTTCAAATTTTTTACTCATAGAATGTAAAAGCTCTATTTCTTCATCTGTTATATTTTCAAAAATTTCCGTTATATATTTTTTTATTTTTGGCATATTATCATCAACCAGTTTTTTACCTTCAGGTGTAATATTCAGCAAATATACAAGCCTGTTATTTATTTTTCCGGCAGTTTTGGAAATTAATCCTTTATCTGCAAGTATTTTTATCATTCTTGTTGTATTTGATTTGTCTTTCATTAAAATCTGAGATAACCTTTGCGGATACATATTTTCATAATATGCAACAGTATCCAGCACAACAAACTGCTCTCCTGTTATACCCAAATCAAGCTTATCAATTTTATGTTTTAAATCTATTTTTAAATTTTTTATAATCATATCAACGGAATATATTACCGTATCGACATAATGATTTAATTTAATCTCTTTCATGCTTTTATCCTATTTTATTGCAGGGAAGAAATATCTGACCCCATTATCACTGCGCCATCTTACATAACCTGTTTTAGGCGTTTTATCCAAATCCATTATACTTACTAATGCGTAATTCCCTCTGATTACATTCAAATGAATTTTTTGAGGTAAATTCATTGTTGAAATAGTTTGCGCTAAATCATCAGGTGAACCTTTTATATCTTTACAAGTTGCCGGAACACCTTTTAAAAGCTTTAGACCATATTTTTTGCCGTAAGTTGTATAAAAATTTGTCCATGTCATAAATTTATACGGATCATCTTCTTTAATCCAGCCTGTCAAACTTTTTGAATTGTCATAAACGATTTCAACCCACCCATCAACAATATCAACCACATTGACATAAGCCAAATCTTTTTTTGCAATAAATAAAGAGAAAAAATTATCAGCTCCTATTGCTTCAGGGAAAAACTCCTCATTATTCCAACGTACTCTGTAAAGTATCTGTGCATTTTCATCAGGGAATTTGTATATTGTAATATCATCTTTAACCTGATACAAACCAACAGTTCTGACATTTTCTAATGTCGGTTGTGTCGGAATAATATCTTTTGCAAAAGCACCTAAAGCAATTACAAAAACCATTAATATTGATAAAAATATTTTTTTCATAAATTTGCCCCCCGTTTTGAAAAATTCAATCTAAATATTATTATAGTAATTATAAAAAAAAATACAAGAATCAAAAAATACCTTGTATTGGACAAGCATGCCCTATCTACAATTCTCATACCCTCCCCTTGAGGGAGGGTTGGGGTGGGTGCTGATTTTAACTTATTTTCGTGGGAACTCCTATATAGAAAGTAGTGTGGGCAAAATGTAATGTGCCCACAAATATAATAAAGATGGGCACGCTCATCGCTTTGCCCATCCTACAAATCTTAAAAGCCTCATTTTTATTTTTTTTTGTTGGGTTTCACCCAACCTACAGGCTATATACCACGTTTTTCATTATGAGTAATCTCTACTTTATGACCACAAATTACATTATTTGCACTCTTGGCAGCTTTTGAATCTACCGCTATCAGTTCACCTGATTCTTTAAGATATTCTTGTTGTCCATTTCGAAAATATCCCATATACAAATCATCATATTTTTTGTTTTTAAAATCATATAATGTATATTGTTTATGACGTTGAAAATCGCCAGGATAAATTTGTGTCATTTTTTCACGATACAAACTAGTAAGATTATGTTCCTTATCATATTGTCGTGTTCTCGTTACCATAGTATTATGATCCTTTAATCTATCTTCTCTTACAATTTTGCTGCTATTGGTACGGTCATATATAATTCTATCTTTTAACCATACTTTGTCACCATTTTTGGTAAGTCTGTAAAATGACGTTCTCTGCCCTGGAACAGTATAACCAACACCAAAAGCAGTTCTTTTAAAAATATTTTCTGATTTTGTTTCAACTAATAAATTTCCCCTTTGTTTTACTGCTTTTAAAAAATCTTTCACTCCATTTGGATTTGAAATCGGGCCATAAATATTAGATATTTTAGTTGTACATTGTTTTACACTTGATTTCATACATGGCTTAAAAAAAGATGATACATGCTTAATTGCAAAATTTAATAATCCCATAATTTTCCCCTTTCAATACTTTCTATAAAATTACGTCCCCTGTACTTTTATAAAAACATATCAGCTGAAAGATCATATCATATCATATCATATAGAGCATTATAACAGGGTTTGAGGCATTTTAAATTTAAGTTTACATTTTGTTACAAATAAATTACTATGAATTATTATTAAGTTTTTGTGTTTTGTTTTATTTATTTGTTATTATTAATTTGAGGGTAAGCCCTATAAACAACACTTACTTTCCGTTCGCTGCGACTGTAAATCGTACCTATACGAATGATGAAAGGAGGTGATGATGAGTGGACTTCAGTGTAACTGAAAAAGCACTATGGCTTATCCTTGCGATAATCATAGTGCTTAAATTCCACAAATAAGGGGCTTTTAAAGAGGCAGGCTGCAACCTGCTTCGCCCTTTTCTTTATTATAAACTATTATTGTGCATTTTTCAAGTGACAAACTACTCTCTAAAACTAATCTGCGCATAAGTTTTTTGAAGTTTTTCACGAACAGACTGCATTTGTTGTTCGATAATTTCATCTGTCAAAGTTGCATTTTCATCCTGCATTTTTATTCTAAAAGCAACTGATTTGAAACCGTCTTCAACATGTTCTCCCTGATAAATATCAAAGATTTCCGAACCTTTAAAGATATTCTGTTTAACAGAGCCTTTTATAACCTTTTGGATATCCTCACAGGTTACATCATCATTAATTATAAATGCAATATCTCTGCGAACTTCAGGGAATTGCGGTATATGCTTGAATCTTGGCACTGATTCTTTAACTGCGGCAATTAATTCATTCAAATCGATTTTGAATAAATATGCTCTTTGATTAAGTTTTAATTTATCTTCAACTGTCGGATGCAGCTGACCAAAATATCCGATAGGCTGAGGTTTTTTGCCTAATAACATAATTACACCTGTTCTGTATGGGTGAAGAACATTATGTGTTGAAGCAAGTTCTGTTTTATCAAGCGATACATACTTGATTCTTCTTGATACTTCTAATTCTTCGAACAAGTTTTCTATCAGACCTTTTACATAATAAAAACCTGTTTCTGTTTTTACTTCCCATTTTGAATTTTGAACTTCGCCGGTTATTATACCTTCAAGAACTCTGGTTTCTTTAACTCCGGCTTGTTTTTCATCAGCCTGACCTTCTTTTATGTAAGTTTTTCCGATTTCATAAGCCCAAAATGTTTTCTGACCGTTGTCAAAATTGTATTTCATACAGTTCAGAACACTTGCAGCAAGATTTTGTCTGAGCATAGAAAATTCTTCACTTGCAGGGTTTGCAACTTTTACCGCTTTTTCATCATCATAAGTCATTTTGAATTTATCTAATAAAGATTTTCCGATTAATGAACTTGTCTGAATTTCATTTAATCCTGCACTTTGCATAAATGAATGAACTTTTGCAATAACTTTTTCTTCCAGAGAAATTTCAGGAAGTTCAGTTTTTGAAGGTAGTGACGGAGAAATTTTATCATAACCATTAATTCTTGCTATTTCTTCGATTAAATCAATTTCTCTTGTTACATCATTTGCTCTGAAGCTTGGAACTGAAAACTTCGCAGCAAGCTCATTTCCGCCTAATTTTTCAAAACCTAATTTCTCTAATATATTTATACATTTTTCAGGCTGAATTTCACAACCTAAAATTCTTTTAATCTGAGCATATCGCAAGGTTATTTCAGTTGGAGGTAATTTGTTTTCTCCATCTTCAACAACACCGATAACTTCAGCATCTGCATATTCAACCAATAATTGCATTGCACGCATCAGGGCAGGTTTTACGGCTTCGATATCAATGCCTCTTTCAAATCTTGCACTTGCTTCGCTTCTATAACCAACACTTCTTGCGGATTTTCTGTTTGCTACAGGAGTAAAGTAAGCAGCCTCTAAAGCCATATTTGTAGTATTGTTATCAATTTCAGAGTTTTCACCTCCAAAAACACCTGCTAAACATACGCCTTTATCTTTTGTTGCAATAAGCACACTGTCATTTGTTAATTCTCTTTCAACACTGTCTAAAGTTATAAGTTTTTCGCCTTCTTTTGCGCGTCTTACACACAAATACCCGTCTAATTTGTCCGCATCAAATGCGTGTAACGGACAACCGTATTCAAGCATTACATAATTTGTTATATCTACAACGTTGTTTATAGGGCGCATGCCTGAAGCTATAAGTCTTTTTTGCATCCAATCAGGAGATTTTTTGATTTTTATATTCTTTAATAGTCCGACTGAATAGTATTTACAAACATCTTTGTCAATAATTTCAACTTTGAACGCATCGGTTGTTAAATCTTTTGTGCACTCTATCTTACTAAATTTTAACGGCTTATCAAACAATGCACAGAGTTCTCTTGCAACACCGATTATTGACATTTGGTCACCTCTGTTTGCAGTTGGCGCAACATCAATAATTGTATCTTTTTCAAATCCTAAAACATCTTTTACATCAACACCAATCTGAACATCAGGAAAAATTCTGTTCAAAACCAAAATTCCGTCCTCTTGCTGATAATTTCTGTCAGAAACACCGAGTTCATCCGCAGAACAAAGCATTCCCTGAGATTCAACTCCGCGAATAACTGCGGGAGTAAGTTCAAACTGTTCTCCTGTTTTTCTGTCCAAAACCTTTGAACCGACACTTGCGTAAGGAACAATCTGACCTTCTTTAATATTTTGCGCACCGCAAACTACTGTTTTAATTCCACTTCCTGTATTTACCGTAACCAAATGCAAATGATCCGAATTTGGGTGATTATCAATTTTTTCTATTTTCACCGTTTTTATATCCGTAAAAGACGGTTTTAAATCTTCTATTGCTTCTACTTCCAAACCGCTCATTGTAAGTTCATGTGCTATTTGTGACGGCTCTACATCTGATAAATCAACTAATTCATTTAACCAATTTAATGATATTTGCATTATATTTCCCTCTTATTCAATCATATTATATATTTTAATAGTATTACAAACCTAAAACATTGTAAATATAATATTAGCAAAAAAGATGGGCACGCCCAGGGCTTTACAAAACTTTATATGTATAATTTATTTGAGTTTTTGTAATAACTTTTGTATAATTAAGGAAATTGGAGCAGACTTAAATGACAAGATTATCAGAAAGAATAGAAAATTTTAATAAAGCTTATAACCTGTTTGAAATTGCACACAATAGTTATATTAATGATAAACAAAATGATATTTATAAACTTGCCATTGTGCAGGCATTTGAAATTGTCTATGAACTCGGATGGAAAGTTATTAAGGATTTTTTAAAAACAAAAGACATAGAAACCTTTACCCCAAGAGACACTATAAAAGAAGCTTTTGCAGCAAACATTTTACCAAGTGCCCAAATATGGATTGATATGGCAAAAGACAGAAACGCAAGTTCACACGAATATAATCAGGATAAAGTTAATATGATTCTTGAAAATATTTCAGCAACATATTTTTATGAACTTAAAAGATTTAAAGAAAATCTGGAGACTTTTAATGGATAACGGTATTCCCGAAAGAACAAAAAATGAACTTTTAAATTATTTTAAATCAAAACCCGAAATTGAAAAAGTTGTTTTATATGGTTCAAGAGCAAAAGGGAAATTTCACAACGGTTCAGATATTGATTTTGCAATATGGACAGATGAACATAATAAAATTTCATCAATACTGGATGATTTGGAAAATTTACCAACTCCATATAAATTTGATGTAACAGATTATAAAATACTCACTCATCAGGGAATGAAAAACAGTATAGATACTGATGGAATTTTATTTTACCAAAAAATTAATTAATTTCATTTATTAAAAAGATATTCTGTTTTCTTTTGTAAATCATCTAATATTTCATTGTAATTAACAGTAACAGGTGTCGGTACGGATTTTTGTGCAGTATTCAAAAACGCCTTTGCATTTTTTGGTTTTTTCCCGTCTAAAAAATCACCTGAATAAGCACTATCCATTCTTGCAGGAACAATTAAGCCGCTTTTGGCAAACCGTTTGGAATTTTTTTCTGAAGATAAATACAAAACCAACTTTATTGCTTCTTTTTTATGATTGGATTTTTTTGCTATTGACCAGCCTGATGAATCCATAAACATTGTTTTTGGAAATTCAGCTACATCCCAATCAAATTTTGCTTCTTCCCTTATTTTGGGAACCATCCAGCGTCCTGATAAATAAATTCCTATTTTGCCCTGCAAAAACATTTGTGCCATAGTGGCACTGCCAATTTCCTCTTTCTTTGGGGCAACATGATATTTTGTTCTCAAATTTGCATAAAACTCTAACCCTTTTTTATTTTCGGATTTTGCCAGAATATCCTGACTAAAATAATTTGCACTGTCATTTGCCCCCCAACCGCCAAAATACAACATATACGGCAAAAAATACAATGGTTTTTCATCAAAAGAGATTCCAAATGTTTTATTGTTAGTAAGTTTTTGGGCCGTATTTAATAAATCCGCTAAAATCCAATTCTCACGCGGATAAGATGTTTTGTTTTTATTAAACAAATCTTTATTATAAAAGAATACCAAATTAGAAACATCTCTCGGAACTGCATAAATTTTACCTTTATATTTCATTGATTCAATTGATTTTGGAAAGTATTTTTCATATTCAAATTCTTTATGTTCGGTTAAATCCTCTAAAACTCCTGCATCTGAATATAACGGTAAATACAAATTATTTATAAAAATAACATCAGGTGCGGTATTTGAAGCAAACAAAAGATGTATTTTCTGAAAATAATTCTGCGGAATGTGCATCAAATCAACTTTTATTTCAGGATTTTCACGTTCAAATTCTTCTAACATCGGTTTTAATATTTTTATTTCCGACTCAGAACCCCACGTTGCAAATTCGATATGTGTTTTATTATCTGTTTTCCCGCAATTGAAAAAAATAAAAAATAACATCAATAAAAGAATTAATAAAAAAAATAATATTTTTTTTAGCATAATTTTATTCACTAAACAACACCTGACTTGCAATCATATATCACAAATATTAATCATACACAAGCCTGTTACGAAAAATTATTTGATTTTTGCCATCCGCAAGCTTGTTTTGAAATTCCATCCAACATTTCTATTATTTCTGCATACTTATCAACAGAAATTATTTTCAAATCGTGTGACAATCTTAAAAATAGATATAATAACTGTATATTTTCAATAATTTTAGATATTAAAACAGATTTATCATTACTCGAATTAGCTTTGTAAATTAATACAATAATATCAATGGCAACATTTTGTATCCGTTCTCCGAGCGAATATTTATATTCTCTGGGAAAATGATTGATTAAATTAACAAATTTGAAAAATACATCGTAAGAAGCTTTATAAATTAATAAATGTTGATATTGAGCCATACATATATCCTCTTTTATAAAATGCAATCAAAACTAACGAAAAAAATTCGACCGCATAAAATATTGACAAAAACTGAATTTATCACCCACACAAACGGCCCTGAAGCTCGAATTGTTGCGGTTGTTGTTGTTCCTGTTCGAGTTCGAACTGTTGAAGTTCCGGTTGTACGCGTTGTTGGCGCTGTTCTCACGGCCTGACCACAAGTAGTACCAGGAGGAGCTATACAATGATCTGAAATCGTACATTCCGAATGTTCAGAAATAACGACGTTTGGCTTGAGCCAAACCTTTAGTTATCTTCACAGACAACTGTCATTGACGTGATAAAAAAGGCACTCCCTGTTGCACCATAGCACAGACAAGCTCAGACCTGTTTTTATCAATATATAAAATACATTACTTCATGAACATATTAAAAAAATCCCGAGAGGATTTAGTTGGATAAAGATCCCTCGGGTTCATGTTAAAAGCCAATAATAAGTCTTTTACTTTTGCCGTCAGGTGAGTACAAACCACGATTAGGTGCGTATATACGCACCCTACAAAGCTTGAAAGATTTAGATTAATAAAACAAAATTAATACCCCTCTTCTATTCTCCCCTAACTAAGGGAGAAGGCTTTTATTGTTACGTTTCATGAAGTTATATGTACCCAAAACTTGCAATATCAAAGATTTTGAAGTATGATAATACTATCAAAAGCTTGGTATTAAAAGGTTTTAGGAGGTTTTCAAAGTACGAATTTTTATATTAAATAATTAAATATTTTGTGATTTATGCGAATTATTGTTTTGTTAAGAATTTGTAACATTTCCGAAATTCGCGCGGAATGATTAAATAATTAAATTATTAAATCACTCTAAATCACCCACACAAACGGCCCTGAAGCTCGAAAAGTCGCGGTAGTTGCTGCCCCTGCCCGAGTGCGAACTGCGGAAGCCCCGGGCGTACGCGCCGTAGGCGCTGGCCTCACGGCCTGACCACAAGTAGTTCCAGGAGGAGCCTAAACCCGAAAAGCTCTCAGGTAATTTACTGAAATTACTCCACCACACTTTTCTGCTGCTGCGGCGAAGTAATCATTATCATAATTACATGCTTTGATACCTAAGGATTCTTTCTTTGCTTCGCATTGTGCTTTCGTCATTGGAGTTAAAACGGGTTCTGCAACCCATTTGTCAAATTGACGGCGTTTGGCTAGTTTCTCTGCATCTGTTAGTTCTCTTTGTGCACCAATTTGTGCAAGTCCTGCATTGGTGGCAGGTTCAACTGTGCCGTTATGAAAGACTATCGGATATACATCTCCGATTTTTGAACCCGTTGTCTTTAATGTACATGGGGTATAAACATCTAATGAAGATGTACCGTCTGCACAGGTTACTTCTTTATTAGGTAAGCTGACACCATTGACATCTATAAATCCGATACAATTTTTTAGA
>CADBFN010000017.1 GCA_902794035.1 uncultured bacterium | reverse complement strand
ACAGGGGCACTTTTGATGTCAAAAGTGCCTCAAAACCACGACCTGAACTCCGTTCGCTAATAAATTGTATATGCTCAAGTACAAGGCGGATAACTCGCTTATCGCTCAAACAAATCCGCCTTTGACACTCTTTCGCATAACATTTATTGCTCACTGCGTAAAGGTCGGACTTCTTGCAAGTGCGCGCCGTTGTCCTTAGGCGCGCTAAGAGATTTTTGTCCATTAGGACAAAAACGTAAATACTATTTGCACTTATATTTTATGAGCGGTGCAATGCCTGTTGGCATTGCTGTGATTTAGCGTGTTTTTCTTTTCCGTCTGCTTTTCTTTTTTCCTCGCAACAAAAAAGAAAAGCAGACTAGCATAAAAAATATGTTTAAAACAAATTCCGATAATATGTTTTATGTAATTTAATATTTGTAAATTATTATTATTGCTTAAATGTTTGTAGTATAATTGATAAAAAGGTTTAGGGAATGGATTTAAAGCAAAAAGCATCTAATATAAAATTACTCGTTTTTGATGTCGATGGTGTTATGACTGATGGCAGCATAACTTATGATGAAAACGGTATTGAATACAAAACATTTAATGCAAAAGACGGGCACGGACTTGCTAAAATGGTTCGTAACGGCTTATTGACTGCCGTAATAACAGGGAGAAGAAACGGAACCGTTGATCGCAGAGCCGTTGATTTACGTTTTAGCGAAGTTTATCAGGGGGTAAAAAATAAACTTCCTATTTTGGAAGCTATTATGCAAAAGTATGAACTTGATTTTTCTCAGGTGTCTTATATGGGCGATGATGAACCCGATATCCCGATTCTTGAAAAAGTTGCAATCGCTGCCTGCCCGGCCGATGCTGTAAAAAAAGTAAAAGATGTCTGCAATTTCGTTGCTTCAAAAGACGGTGGCAAAGGTGCGGTCAGAGAATTATGCGATTTGATTTATGAAGCGCAGTTTGAAAATAGTTAGAGGAGAAATATATGTACGAGATTAAAACACAAGCCTTTTTTTCGGCAGCTCATCATTTGTTAAACTATGACGGAGCATGCGAAAATCAACACGGTCATAATTGGATGGTTGAAGCATTTGTTAGAGGTGAAGCTCTTGATAAAAGTAATATTCTGATTGATTATAAAGTATTAAAAAAAGAACTGAACGACGTTTTGGAAGGACTTGATCATAAAGATATAAATGAATTGCCTGATTTTAAAGGTGAAAGTCCGTCAAGTGAAATGATTGCTTTATATATTTATTCAAAGCTTAAAGAAAAAATTGTTCAGTTACACAAAATTTCAGTTTGGGAAACTCAAACTTCTTGTTGTTCATATTTTGAAGAGGAGTAAAAGTTAATGCTAAAAAGTGAATAGTGAATAGCTCTTTACAGCCATAAAATTTATAAAATGTGTAAAATCACAGAAATCGACTATTCACTTCTCACGATTCACTTCTCACTTATTAGGAGATAATAAATGCCGATTTTACAGACAGTTTTAATGGGAATAGTGCAGGGATTAAGTGAATTCCTGCCAATATCGAGTTCTGCTCATTTAGTTTTTACTTCAAATTTTTATAAGGTTTTTAAAAATATTGAGATTACGCAACAATCTAATGAAGAAATTTTTCTTGATATAATGCTTCATTTGGGGACATTGATTGCTGTTATAATATTTTTCAGAAAAGATATATGGCGGATTTGCAAAGCGTTGTTTAAAGCTTTAATAAATAAAGATTTTTCTGACAAGGATGCAAAACTTGGTTTATATATTATTATAGGTACAATTGTTACAATAGTTTTGGCATACCCTGTAAATGATGTCGCTGAACATTTGGTATATCATCCTGCTTTGGTCGGTTGCCTTTTGATTTTAACAGGTTTTGTTTTATTTTATAGTGAATATCTGTCTAAAAAAAGGTCAGAAAAATCAGATATGCCAAATTTAAAACAGTCAATTTTAATCGGACTGACACAGGGGTTGGCTGTACTGCCCGGGTTTTCCCGCTCAGGATGGACTATTGCGACAGGTCTGTTTTCAGGATTAAACAGAGAATGCGCGGCAAGATATTCTTTTTTGTTAAGTATTCCGATTATACTTGGGGCTTCAATGGTTTATCCGCTTATCGAAATTGATGTTGCGGAGGCTGTCACTTATAATTGGGCTGCTATAATTTTGGGAACATTGGTTTCTGCAGTTGTGGGATATTTTTGTATTAAATATTTTATGAAATTTATCTCAAAATTTTCTTTAAATATATTTGCCTGGTATTGCATCATAGTGGGCATTTTTACTGCGGCTTTTTTCTATTTTTTTAGCTAAAAAATAATATTAAAAATTGTAAATTTAATTCAATAAAATGACAAAAATTAATCTTGATACGCATTCTAAATATCGTATAGCGGAGTTGACATGATTTTACCGGTTAGTAGTTTCGACGACAAAAAAACTCAATTTAAAGCATCAGATTCGCAGGAAAAATCACTTCCTAAAAGTGATACTCTGCTGAATAATAATATTGTTACCCGCTCAAGGATTGCGATGGATAAATTTACCAAAGCATTTACCGTTTACCCTGCAAGAGGACTTAAAGGGAGTATAAATTCTGATTTTTATGAATTTTTAACAATGGGAACAGTTCCCTATATAGTCGGAAGTTTGACGTTGATGTCTGTTTTCAATTCCGCTGCAAAACATTTTGAGGGCTTTGATCAAAAAGCGGCGTACAAACTTGGGAATAAAATGGCTTTGGGAGTAATATTTTATGCTTTGGCTAAAACATTATCAAAATCTCTTGTAAATCTTCCTGTAAAATGGATTACAGGTGTTGATACGCAATTGCCGTATGTTAAGGTAAACCATCAGTTACCTGAAAATAAAAACGATTTTGATTTGACAAGCTATGAATATCATAAAGTTGGCGAAAGTGTCGAATTTACCCGTTGGGATTTGTTATATGGTGATCCGAATAAAAAAGGCGAATTAAATAAACGCTATGATAAAATAGCTAAACGTAACGGCTTAGGGACTAATTTAAATGACTCTGATCAGGCCGTAAAACCAATGTATAAAGAAGTTCTTGTAAAATCTAATCTGGCTAGGACAATTTCTTCTTATTTATGGGCTGCAGCTGGTGTTGCACTTGCGTTCCAAAAACCATGGGAAAGCTATTTTAAAGTTGCAACGGGAAAATTCTGGAATACAAAAGATTTTTCTCATTCCATAAAAGTGTTTAGAGATAGTTTAGTTGATAGTGCCAAAGAATTTTGGTCTCCTTCAGGTGCAACAGGCAAATTTGAAAAATATTCAGGTAAAGCTGTTGTCGGGTTAGCTGCTGCTGCTACAATACTTGGAGTGTTAAATACAATTCATATTAAAAATAAACCATCAAAAGTTTCTGAAAAAGATGTGTTTGATGCAAATAAAGAAAGTGTGGTCGGATAATGAGAACTAATTTAATCCAGTCATACTTACAGAATAATTCTCAGGCCGTACAGCAATATCATGCTGATAATGTAAAGAAAACATTTGATGTTCATAAAGAGTTGTCTAATCGTACATTTATCAAACCTTTGCCAAGTAATGGGCATCTTGTCAGAAATTCTCTTTTCGATCTTCCTTCTGAATTTTTCAAGGATATGAAATATAGTGCAAAAGCATTGGCTCATTCAGTTAAAGGAACCGCAAATGATAATGAACTTGGGCATTTGAATGATATGGGGATGAAGTTAGGCGGACTTACTATTGCAACTTATTTATTATCAAGAAAATCTGCACCGTTATCAAAAGTTATGGAATTTGTAGGGCTTGTTTCATTCTTTGCAGCAATGGATATTTGGCCTAAACTTGCATTGCAGCTTCCTGCATATTTAATTCATGGTTTTGATATAAGACAACAATATCGTGATAATTATGGTACTAAAAAACCGGTATTTCAGGATCACCAATTTATTCCTTGGGATTTATATTCAGATGAAGAAATTAATAAAATTGGCGACAGATTAAGAGTTCCTAAAGATATGAAAAATCGCCGCGATTTTATACAGGAAAAAATGCGTAAAATTGCACTTCAAAATAATACAATGTGGATGCTGACAGCAGGTTTTGCAACACCGATTATGAGTGCATTGATATGTGATTTACTCAAAAATCCTATTCATAACTATCAGGATGGTCAGATTAATAAAAAAGCAAATGCACTTTTGAGTAATTTTAACACAGAAATCGGTAAATATGATTTTTCTGATAAAAATAAAGCTTTAGAAACTTTGTTGGATTCAAATAAGGGTAAAACGGTAACTCCTGAATTATTCAAGCAGATAAGTGAAACTCTTTCATCAGGGATGGATAGTATCACTGCAAAAGCTATTTCAAGAGATTTGAAAAATATTATTTTACAAAAAGGTTATGATGTTACCAGAAATACATTTGATGATTTAGGTAATTTCTTCAGAGAACAATTAAAAAATATTCCTGTCGGTGATTTAGATAAAATAATACCGGGAGCTGATGATGTCATAGCAAAGCTTGATGACGGCAAGAGAAATATATTTGCTTCAGGCGAGCATATTCATGGTGAAACTGAATTTTCTTCTTATGTAAAAGCTTTTGCTGATGCAATTGATGATAAAATTAATATTATTAAACAGGCAAATCCTGAAAATAACAATGCTGAAAGCTTAAGATTCTTTGTGGATGAAGTATTCGAAAATAGTGGCTTAGACAGAATATTCAGAGCAAATCCGTCTTCTGTTTTATCTGAACAGGCAGTAAAAGATTTAAAAGAAATTAATAAAACATTAAATACATTCCACGCAAGACAAAGAGTATTAAATAAATATGCTTATCTGAAATCTGCTCAGGCTCAGGAAACATATCTTGCAAATACATGGAATTCTATTTTAGATGATGATATGTTGAAGGTTCTTGGTATTACTGACAGTGAAATCAAAAAAACAAGAATGGATACAAATTTAGTAAATGCCCTTTTGCGTGACAAATTGGAAACTATAGCTTCCAATGATGAAAAATACAGTGAAGTTATGGATAAAATTATCGAAAAATTGAATTTCCTTGAATCAAGAACCGAATTTGCTCAGTATGACAAATATAATGCAGACGAAAAAAATCCGTATAAAACTTATGTCGATACAACTTTTGATGAAGCTGCAAAAGAATTGAAGGAACGTAAATTAAAATATACGGTTCAAAGACTTACAGGTTATGATGTAGATCGTTCAAAAGGTGAAATTGATACACATACATTGAAAGATTTGCAATTATCATATGTTCAGGACAGAGTCAGAGGGGTTAAAAGCTCTTTTTACAGACTTTTGAATACATTGGATTTCTTCAAAAGAGTATCTGATAATACTTTAGACTCCGTAAAAGAGTATAACTTTACTAATGCCAAGGGTGAACTTATAAAGCATGTTGATTTTCCTCGCTCTGTCAGAGAAGAAATGGTTGAAATGTCTAAGCAGTTATTATTAGGTGGCAGATCTTCAGATTATGCGGTAAAATTCTTTTTCCTGAGAGATCCTGAGTTAAATCCTGATAATTTAACTGATGAGCAGAGAAAATTAAGATTTTCTGACATAAAAACAGAAATGGGAAAAGTTGTCAATGAGTTTTACGGCAAAAAAGGTGTAGAACAACTTGTTGATAATCCTCATGACCGAATTTTTTATGATTCAGCTATGAGATTAATGTATGGTGATAGATTAAGTCCTAAAACAAAATCCAAAATAGAAAACTCAATGTTTTACAAGAATTTTGAACAATACAGAAATGAATTGCTGAGTTATCTTGGCGGAGATGAATATTTTATCAAGAAAAATCATAAGGTTGCAGGCGGGAAGAAATCCTCAACGGAATTCAGGTTTAATCTTTTAGGTAGTGCAACTGATGATATGTTTGCAAAACTTTTCAAACAAAAATTTAACAGTAAAACATGGTTAAGTATGTTTGGCGGTCTGGGTGCTGCATTGTTAGGCATAACAGTTCTTTCCCAGTTTTTTATGGGAAGAATGCCAAAAGACAAAATTGTCAAGGAGAATAAATAATGATATCAAATGTTAGTACAAATTTAATAGCTATGAAGGTTTATTCTCCGTCATTAAGTAAAAAGGAAAATAATTTAACAGGCAGTGTGTCTTTTTCAGGGCCGTCTTCAACAAATTTGATTCAGCAATATCTTGACTCACAGGCTGTTATTAATACTCCTGCAGTTGTTTCAAAGCCGTCAGAAGGGGTTCATAATTATAAAAATAATCTGAGAACATTGTTTACTACAAATAGCGCAAAAATTCTTGCAATTTTGCCTCGTACTTTTACCGCTGAAGATAAAAACGGTAATGAATATATTGACGGTAAAGAAAAAGCCGGAACATTTTTAGGCGCAATATCAAGATTAGATGAAGTAAAGGCTCAGGGTTTTAATACATTACATATATTACCTATAAATCCACCCGGTAAAGACAATGCAATGGGTACCGCAGGTTCTGTTTATTCTCCTGAAGATTTGTTGAAAATTGATCCTGTGTTAATAGATAAAAATGATCCGCGTTCAGACAAAGAACAGTTTAAGGCATTTGTTGATGAATGTCATAAACGTGATATCAAGGTTATGATTGATATGCCTAGTTGTGCATCTTACAATTTGTACAAAGAAAAACCTGAACTTATGGCTATTGAAAACGGTATTCCAAAAACTCCGCAAGGCTGGGAAGATATCAGAATGTTTCAGCCTTGGGATGATGAAGGTAAAAGAACATTAAATCCAAAATTACTTGAATACCACAGACAATTTGTTGATATGATGATTGATGCAGGTGTCGATGGTATCAGAGCTGATGTTGCAAGAGCTAAGCCTGTTGAATTTTGGGATATTATAATACCATATTCCAGAAAAAGAGATCCTGAATTTGCGTGGTTAGCTGAAACTTACACATATGAAGATGCTTCTCCTCAGGCAAATATGCCGTTTGACAGACCTGAAGATTCTTTAAGGGCAGGTTTTGACGCATATTACGGACAATATCATATTTTCCATGAGTGGTCAAAGGCAAAAGATTTGCATGATTATGTCATAGATAATCTGAATATGTCATACAGAGTTGATACAGGCAAATCTTTAATCGGCTCTTTTGCAACGCATGATGATGTTTCCCCAATGTTCCATGGCGGAGAAGTTTATTGTAATTTAACTTCCGGCCTTCAGGCAACTTTACCTATGATGAATCCTTATATCGTTGATGGATTCCAGTCAGGAGATGATTATTTATATGATTACAGAAACATATATAATCCTGTAACAATGACTGATAATCATGAAATGACTGCACATCAGGGTAAATTAGATATATTCAATCTGTCAAGACGCCCTGGAGGCAAAAATCCTCAAATCGGTAAATTTATGACTGAATGTTTCAAATTCAGAGATAAATATGATGATATAATGCGTCGTGGTTCATACATTATTTTAAATAAGGAAAAAGATAAACAAGATCAGGTAATTGCCTTTGCACGTCACAGAGATGGCAGAACTGTTTTGGTATTGGCAAATAAAGATGTAAATCATCCTGTAGCTTGTAAGGTACAGGTCCCTACACTAAAAGCCAGCCAAAAATTAAATAATTTGTTGCCAAAATATGGTCAGGAAAGTAAATTTCAGGTAAATGACGGAAGTGTTTCTGTTGTTCTTGGTCCTGGCAGAATACATGCTTTCGAAATTGATACCCCGCAAATACAGTTATATTCCGATAAGGTTTATAAGCAGCACTAATTCGCTTAATAAATAGACTTTAGCCGTTTGCTATATTATAATTTTAATACTAAGATTATGACAGAATTAGATGTAAAAAGAGTTATAGGTTTGATGTCGGGCACTTCCTGCGACTGTATCGATGCAGGGTTGTGTGAAGTTTATCCTGATTTGAGCGTGAAACTTATTAAAGGTATAAATTACAAATATCCTCCGCATATAAGAGAAAAGATATTTCAGATTTTTAGAAACGAAGCAACGGTATCTGATATTTGCCAGATGAATTTCGCTATTGGTGAATGCTTTGCTGATGCTGCAAATATTCTTACAGGAGAATTTGGTAAACCTGATTTTATATCAAGTCATGGTCAGACAATTTTTCACTACCCGTTTGATGAGTGTATTGATAATATATCTTTAAAAAGTACGTTACAAATCGGAGAAAGTTCTGTTATTGCTCAGAAAACAGGATGTATGGTCGTTTCAAATTTCAGAGAAGCCGATATGGCTCAGGGTGGTCAGGGTGCTCCATTGGTTTGCTTTGCCGATGAGAAGTGGTTTAAAGGCAAGTATAAGAAAAATTTTGCAATCCAAAATATAGGCGGAATTTCTAATGTGACTGTTGTATCAGAAGATTATGACACTTTTGGCTTTGATACGGGACTTGGCAATATTATGACAGATTATTGTGCTAATAAATATTTTTCACTCCCTTATGACAAAGATGGCCAAATTGCTGCAGAAGGTGTTGTATCTGATAATTGGCTGGAATGTCTTTTGCAGGATGAATATTACCTCATTGAACCTCCAAAATCCACAGGCAGAGAATATTTTAATACAAAATATATTGAAAATGCCCTGAAATATGCCCCAAAAGATCCGAAAGATATTATCGCTACCGTTACGGCTCTTACGGCAAAAACAATAGCTGAGTCTTATGAAAGATTTATTTATCCAAATGTCGGAATACATGAAGCCGTTATATGCGGAGGAGGTGCGTATAATAAAACGTTAATGAAATTTTTAAGAACTTTCCTGCCTTCCTATATTGATTTAAAAACATGCGAAGATTACGGAATTTCAAATAATTTCAAAGAAGTTATGGCTTTTGCCCTGCTTGGTTATTGCGCATATTACGGTATTCCAAATAATCTGCCTTGCTGTACAGGTGCAGCTAAACGTGTTGTTATGGGTAAAATTACATGCTAGGGTGATTATTTTAAAATAGCATCTTTTCTTGTATAAGAGATTGCGATTGCAATTGAATCTACCGTATCGTCAAGTTTAGGTAAATTTTCGACTCCAAGTGAGATTTTAACCATTTGTTCGACATCCTTTTTTGAAGCTCTGCCGTAACCTGTAAGAATTTGCTTTACTTCCATTGGGGTATATTCATGTACAGGGATTGATTTTTGGGCAAGTGCAAGTAATATTACTCCTCTGGCATGGGCAACGGGCATTACAGTTGTGAGATTGCGAAAGAAAAATAATTTTTCTATTGCACAAACATCAGGATTATATTTTTCAATAATAGTATTTATGTCTTTAAAAATTTCATTTAATCTTTCCCCTTCTTTATTTTCTTTAGGGGTTTGGATAGAACCAGAATGCTCCAGCTCTAAATTCTTTCCGTCATAATTTAATATGCAGTACCCGACAATTGCCATTCCGGGATCAATACCTAAAATTTTCATACATTTATTATACAAAAAATTACAAATTAAATCAGTATATTATAATGTGGCAATAATCTGATTTACATTTCGTTACAAAAGCTGAAATACATGCAATTATCTAAAAAAAATATACTTTATATATACATAAGGGGATATTTTGGAATGATTCAGTTTAATAACATACCGCCAATATTTAATCAGAATGTCAGCTCTTTTCAGTTGCCTGCATTTACTTCGGTGAATACACCATTGTTCCAATATATGCCATTTGGGAGTGTAACATCAAGTCCTTACATTCCGTTTGTAAATCCTGTTAGTCAGGGAATTTCATCTGTTTCAAATCCCTTTGGCGGATGGTTTAATTTCTCACTACCGACTTTTTCGAATTTCACTTTACCAACATTTAATTATACTAATGTTTGGAATAGTTTTAAAACCGGTGCAAGTTCATTCTATCAATCTGCAAAAAGTAAAATTACATCTGTAGGTAAAAGTGTTGTTCGTTGTACCGGTAAACTTTCAGACTATTGTGCTGAAAAAGGTCAAAAACTTGCTCAGGCGGCAATAAATGGTGCTCCCGGCAGATTTTTAAAACGTTGTGCTACTTATGTAAAGAAAGCAATCGCTAATGCAGGTTTAGGATCGTATAAACAGGGTGTTCATGGATATGGAATGGCTGATGCCTATAAATCCTCCGGTAATTTTAAAGAAATTTCTGCTCAGGGTGTTGATTTGAAAAAATTACCTGCAGGATGTATATTGTGTTATGACAAGGGTGTTGCAGGGTACAATAGCCAATATGGACATACTGAAATAACATTAGGTAATGGTAAGGCTGTATCTGACGGAATTACAAGAAATATAAGACCAGGAGCAAGGATTTTAATTCCAGTCTAATAAAAAATATGCCCGGGGGGAGTCAAACCCCCGACCTTGGGCTTCGGAGACCCACGCTCTATTCGTCTGAGCTACGGACACATAAAAAGGACGGATTTTTATAACCCGTCCTCATTATAATATAAAATTTATTTATTTTAAATAATCGGTTGCATTGACTGATTGTCTTGACTGTTCATCAGTTTCAAAGAACGGATAAGATTTTATACCTATCATTGCTGCAATCAATGAACTTGGGAAGATTTCCACTGCGTTGTTTAATTCATTCACTGCGCTGTTATAAAATCTTCTTGCCGCTGCAATATGTTCTTCCACTTCAGAATATGTCTGCATTGCCTGCATCATTGTGCCATCAGCTTTTAATTGAGGGTAATTTTCAACATTTACCATCAACTGTCCCATTTTTGCTGCTATTTGATTATCAAGATTGATTTTTTGACCAATTGTATCAGCATCAGATTTAATTCCAGCTGCAGCACTTCTCAATCTTGTGATTTCGTCAAATAAGCCCCTTTCGTGTTCCATATATTTTTGCGCTATTGTCAAAATATTTGGAATCAAATCATAACGTTTTTTGAGCTGAACATCTATACCGCTCATAGCTTCTTTAGTCTTATTTCTTAGCTGTATTAGACGAACATACATTGGATAAAGTATGCATAATAATGCAATTATTACCAAAAGAATAATTAAACCGGCATTCATATGAAAACCTCCATTTCCTGTTGTTCTTGTTGCATCTGCAGCAACTAACGGAATACTGAATAATAAACTCATCATAATAAAATCCTCATTAAAATTACTATTACCATTATAACATATTTTTTAGGTTTTACAATCCTAGTTTCTTGTCAAGTTTGAAATGATCAACAAGCTCCAGAACCGAAACGAATTCATTAAACAATTTCATAAACTGATTTGGATCAGCAACAGGTTTAATTAAACTGCCTATGCTAAATAAATCCTTTTTGCAGTAAGGAGCGATATAAACATGTTTCCCATTAAATGCACAGAATGCCACTTTTGAATTAAATGCCATTGTAATATTTTTAAATCTTTCTATAAAACTTGTTGTAAGTAAATACCTTGATTCTATTTGGTCTGTAGAATATATTTCATAAGTCTTGTTGAAATCAATATCCTCAAGTTCAATTTTTTCAAGTTTAGCTTTTTTCAAATCTTTAATGTGTTTAAACTCGATTTCTTTTTTGGGGCGGATTACTGTTGTACCCTCAAAATTTTTGTTCATATCGATTTTTATAACAGCACCTTTAAAAACAGTTTTTTTACCGTAAATAAATTCGCATTCGGTAACATCAATATTTACACCGCGGTATTTCCCTTTAAAACAATCGTCAGATTTAACAGAGCATTTCGGAATAAGCGGGAAGATTTTAGCTTCATTCATATCATCTTTTGTTACAGGCGGTTTTTCTTCCCATGAAAAATCAGGAACCGCCCTCATTAATATAGGCATAACTTTGCGTTTAATCTTTTTTTCAAAAGACTTCTTTATCCAAAACCAAGAACCTGTAGCTGCGGCAACTAATGCCCAAAATATATCCCCATGTTTATCGGCATCTACAAAAAAGAAATCAATTGCCGCCAAAAAACCTAATGTTCCTGACGCTGCACAAGCCCCGACTAAACGGGTTTTGCGTTCCTGCTCATATTCTGAAAGCATTGGTATTACTATAGCATTTAATCTGTTTTCATAATTAGCTTTAAATGTGTTTATAGAATATTCTTTGACTTCAGGTTCGGATGATTGTGTGCTTTTTGTTGTTTGTTCCGGTTCAGTATCTTCTGTTGGACTTTCTTGACTGATATCTGTGTTGTCATTAATTTCATCATTTGACACTTGTTCTTCTTTTATATTATTTTCTGCGATATTATCTGTCTGTGTTTTCTTAGGCATCAAATTTGTTAAATCTGTTTCTGTTTTTCTAACAAGTTTGCCATTTATAATTTTGTCGCCAATTCTTGGAATGTTGTTCATTAATGACCTCTCTTTCAGGAGTTTCGTGAAATATTATTAGTTTTCGCCTGCGATTACAATTGTAAAATCTGATTGCGCACAATGGTAATTATTTGGCTCATATACAAATTGGCGTGATTTAACCTGAGGAATTTGTTTTTTTAAATCTGCATAATAATCAATTGTAACGTATTGGGAATGGGCAATAAATTGCGAATGCGTTGAAGAAACAACTCCTGTGCATACTACATCAATATTGTTATCTTCAAGAAGTTGTTTCAGTTCTTTCATATCATTTTTACGTTTTGCAGAACTTACAATACTTGCTTTATATTTTTCTTTCTGCCCTTCAAATTTTTTGCGATAAATTAGTCTGTTAATAACATCCTGTGTTTTTTCAGGGTCTAAAATCCAGTAGCTTATATATCCATGCTTATTAGGTCCTCCAGGAAGCATTGCAACTTCAATATTGTCCATATCAAAATGTGTGGCCAAATTTGCATACTGGCTCATTTCATAAGGAGTCATATCTGTTCTGACGTATTTATTTGCAACAGATACCAATCTTGGAATTTTTAAAAGAGTTTCAGGCTTTTTCAAATCGGCAAGTAAGCCTCTTAAAAACCATTGCTGGCGTTTAGTTCTTCCTATATCTCCCATAGCATCATGTCTGAATCTTAAATACTCCACAACATCTTTATCTGTTAAGTGATGCTTTCCTTTAGTAATATTTATATGGAGTTTTCCTGAGTAATCATCATATTTCATGTCTTTTTCAACATAAATATCTACACCGCCTAGTGCTTTGACAATTGCTCTTACGCCCTGATCGTGAAACATTATATATCTGTCAACCTTTACCCCCAAAGTGTCTTCAACTGTTTTAACGGTCATTCTTATTCCGCCGATTGCGTGAGCGGCGTTTATTTTTTGGACCCCTTGTCCGTTTGGCAGATATACTTTACTGTCTCTCGGTATTGATACGGCATTAACAGTTTTGCTGCGCGGATCAATATTCATTAAAATTATTGTATCAGTTCTTGTTCCTTGCCATAAATCACTGTCTGAACCGTTTGAATCAACTCCTAAAAGCAAAATATTGGTTCTTCGGTGCCCAAAAGGCAGAGAAAAATCCGTTTCTCCCTGTGAATTGTTTAAAAACGGGAATATTGATGCAAAAATTGATTTTTTGTTTGAATCGTTTCCGCTTATAAATAAATTAAAAACAAAAATAAGGCACAAAAGTATAATCATTACTGCCATAATTTTTTTTAATGAAAAATGTGATTTTTTCGATCTTCCGGCTCTGTAATCTTCATAAGGGCTGTCTGAACGCTTTGGGGATTTAACTCTTCTTGTCCTTCTATAACTTCTGCTATCTCTCATTATTATTAAATCTCTGTTAATTCCGTGTCATAAATATTTTACAATAAATAAACTAAAAACATATACAATAAAAGACGTATATTTACATTTATTATTGTAAAAAAAAGTTAAATTAAGCTATTTATGTCCTGTAAATTATTTTCTACCTGAGAGAAAAACTCTTTGTATGGATAAGCTTTATATATTCTGATTACTTTTAAAGGTGCCATCTGATTAAAAGCGAACCCATCCGCATTTTGTAATACTTTTTCAACCGGCAAAAATTTTACTTCTGTTTTATTTTCGTCAATTTTGTTTATATATACATTTGCATCAATAACAACAGTTTTATCTTTTAATTCTGTAGCAATTCGTCTTGAAGGACTATACATTGTTGCGGCAGTGGAACCGTAAGAAAATACCGTATATGCGGTCGCAGCTGCAAGTACTACAGACCAGCCTGCAACTCTTTTTTTATTTGTATATGCAGCTTTTAAAGTCTTTTTTGCCCGTATAAAACCAAGTGTTTCGTCATAATCTTCTATTATATAATCATTGTCATAAAGGGTTGCGACAACAGCATTCATCACAGATTTTGTATCCGTATCATAATATCCGGTTTGTCTTTGGGTTAAAACTTCTTTTGAAGTTTTAGGCATAAGTTTTGCTGATACGCGATTGCAAGATATCAGTGCTATTAAAGTTATTAAAAATAAACAAAATAATTTTTTCATTATTCAGTTATGTTTTCCTCAGATTGTTTTTCTTCTTTTTTCATTTCTTTCAATGCTTCTTTTTGAGCTTTGACTGTTTCTTTTTCAATTCTGTGGGCTTCTTTTGCTGCTTCTTTAGCTTCTTTTTCCGCTTGCTTTGCTTCTTCTTTTGCCTGTTTCATAAGTTTTTTCAACTCTTTTTCAGAAGTGGCAGATTCTTGATTTTCCTCATCAGGAGCAATATTTTGATTGTCGTCAGGAATTGATTCTTCTTCCGAAGTCTGCGGAGCATTTGCAGCTTCATTTGTAATAGTTTCTTCTTCTGAAGTCTGCTGCATATCTGTAACTTCATTTGTTATAGTTTCTTCTTCAGTCCCAGTGTGATTGTTTTCTTCAATTTTAGTTGTCCCTTCTAAATTAGTGGTTTCAATGATTTCTGTATCTTGTTTTTCTTCTTTAATTGTTGTTTTTGTTACTGTGGGTTTGGTTTCTTCAATTTCCTGAGCCGGTTTATTTACATTTTCAGGTGTTAATTTAATCTGAATTTCTTTTTGCATGTTCAAAGCTTTATCAACTTTTGCAAAAAATTCATCATAAAATTCTGCTTCATCAATATCGTTGATCATTTGAGCGTTTCCGTATTGATTTAGCAATTTGCGTTTAAAGTTTGCTCTGATTCTTGATTTTTCGCCGTATGGAGTAACATTTACGCTGACTTCTAATGTCGCAACATTTACTCCGTTGTAGTTTAATCTTGATTTCGTAACTCCAAATTCTTTTGAAATATCTATATTAGGATCTTTCATGTCAAAATCTTTTACGCCATATATGAAACCTAACAAAGAGTTTACGTTATACACGATAAATCCTTCATCCTGTAATACATTCAAAATGGATTTCATTGCAAGAATGTTATCTTGTGTATTATAAGTTCTTGTCTGAAACTGGCGTTTTTCCAGCTGAGTCAGCGGGGTTATAATTTCTTCATTGTGTCTTACTTTCGCTAATGTTGGCAAGGCACAGCATAGTATCATTAAAATTGCTAATATCTTTTTCATATTCATATCCTCTTAATAAATTTGCTATATGTATTATAGCAGATTATTTTATTTTAGTTTAGTTTTAATTTGTGCTGTATGATATTTTCAAGTTCTGATATTGTATTATCCCAATCATTTTGTTTTTTGTTTTGCAAAGGTTTAACACTTTCGTACCAGCCGACGTTTTCCCCTTCAGATTTAAACCAGCGGTAATTTGTTTCTTTGTTAAATAAACCGATTGTTTCAACACCCAAAGCTCCTGACAGGTTAAGAATTACATTATCAGTTGATATAATTAAATCCATGTTACATACGGCGCAGGCACTGTCAGTGAAATCTTTAAATGTTTTGCCTAAAGAAACAATCCCGTCGCATTCCTTATCTTCTTTCTGGAGATTATACAGAGTAATGTTTGGAATGTCTTTTAATAAATTATAAATTTTTTCAACGTCAATATCTCTGCCTGAGTAGTTGGCGGTTTTGCTTCCGCTTAATGACAGACCGATTTTAAATTTATTGTTATTATCTTCTGCAGGTTTATATTGTGGAATATTTAAATATCCTGTTGTGTATGGTAAGTTATCAGAATCCGCATTAACAACTAAAGGCACATCTAAAAGTGCCATATTTACGTCATAATCTGCTGATTTCTCATCTGTTATAATTTCAATATCTTTGAATATTTCTGATGTTGAAATTAGATTATAAAGCTCTTCTTGAACAACAAAGATAACTTTTTGGGCAATATTTTTCATTTGCGGAACAAACCTGCAATACATAATTGTATCTCCAAACCCTTGCTCATAGTGTATTAGCAAAGTTTTATCAGATATATCTGATTTAAAATCCCATTTTTTTGCTTCATCTGCAGGATACTTTAAATTAATATCATCAATATTAAATCTGTGGGTAAAGTATTTGTGCCCGTTTGCGAAATCCCCGCAGCTGATTAAAAAACCGCCGTAGTTGTAATAATCATTTTCAGTAGGATTATTTTCCAAAAGTTTTTCATAAAATATTTTTGCTTTGTCTTTGTTTCCAAGTTTTTCGTACCCGTAAGCAAGACCATGCAGGATTAAACGGTTATTCGGATCAATTGTATATGCCTTTTTATAAAGTTCTGTTTGTTTGCCTAAGGATTCACTGCCGTTGAGTTTTGAGTATAAATCTGCAGTAATTGTATAGACAGATATTTTAGTCGGGTCTTTTGATAAAAATTTTTCATAGCAATTTATTGCAGATTCGTAGTCTTTTATTGTTTTATAAATATCAGCAAGTTCAATGTATGCTAACAATTTATTATCTTCTTTGTTTTCGTATAACTGCAGAAAATCTTTATATAATGCTGTATCAGAAACACAAATCAGGCATTTTGCAATATTTATGTAATCCAATGAATCTAAAGCGGATTTTACTATAAGAAAACGAAACAAAACCAATGCGCCAATGTAATCTTTTTTTGATAATTCATCATTTGCGTAGTTTCTGATAGTAGAAAATAATACCGTTTTCATACTGTCAGGAGCTTCCTGCTTCATATCAACAAATTTTTTATATACGCTGAAAACTTCCTGATTGAAGGAATTATCAATTTTTGATACTAAAAACTCATCAAATTTTTTAAATAGCGAATAATCAATATTATTCTCATCAAAAGCTCTGTCGTCTTTGTTAAATAATAATTGTAATTCCTCTTTAATCATATTTGTATTAATTAATAACCAATCGCCCAATTAAATGTTGATTTATGCCCCTTTTTGCCGGCTGTTTGTACGTCAGAAGAATTCATTGCGGTTATTTCCAAAACCTTATCAGCCTTCTGAAGAAGCTTAAATTCTCCAATTTTACTATCAACATTATTAAATGATTTGTATCTGTCTAAATCAGTCTGTAAATCAAGATTTTCTGTATTTATTCTTACAATTTCGCGATCTAAAGAATTTAATTTAGCCTCGAAATTCATTGCAATATAGTAGCTTATGAATGTAACAACAATAGTACATAACAAACATATACACAAGGTTTTATTAATCCTGCGTGTAACCATTTCCCTTACTGTTATAGGTTTTTGGCGGTAAAAATCTCCTGTTACTACTGTGGATGCAATTGTATTAGTTACAGGCTGAGTGTTTTTACCTGTTATTATATTTGGATTTGAGACTTTAATATTTGCACTCATATACTTTCTACTTTTTTATATATTTTGCGACCCTTAGTTTTGCACTTCTTGAAGGCGGGTTTTCTTTAATTTCTTTTTCTGATGCGATTATTGGTTTTTTATTCACTAATTCAAGCATTGGTGGCGGACAGTTGCAAATCGCCTGAGTTTTGTCACAATGACAACGGGTAGAATTATACTTGAATATTTGTTTTACTATTCTGTCTTCAAGAGAATGAAAACTTATTACACTGATTATAGCATTAAATTCCAATAAATCCAATATATCATTTAATGTCTGTTTAACATTTTGTAACTCACTGTTTACTTCAATTCTTATAGCCTGAAAAACCCTTGTTGCAGGGTGAACTTTGGATTTTACATGAGGAGTGCAGTTTATAATTAAATCAGAAAGTTCTGTTGTGGTTTCAATCTTTTTAATTTTTCTTTTTGTAACAATTTCTTTAGCAATCCGTTTTGAAAAATGTTCTTCTCCATATTCTGAAAATATACGGACCAAATCTTCTTCTTTGTAGGTATTAACAACATCATAAGCACTAAAATCAGCCTCTTTGTTAAAACGCATATCAAGAGGGGCTTCTTTGGAAAATGAAAAACCTCTTTCCTGCTTTGTCAGTTGGTGGTAAGACGCGCCCAAATCAAACAAAACTCCTCCGGTAATCTTTTCTATCCCCAAATTATGTAACACTTGTTTAATATTTGTGTAAGAAGATTTTACAATTGTTAAGTTTTTGTAATCTTTTAATCTCTCAGATGCGGCATCAATTGCGTCCTGGTCTATGTCAAAAGCAATAAGACGCCCATTGGGCGAAATTCTTTGCAATATGAGTTCGCTATGCCCCCCTCCGCCAAGCGTACAATCTACATAAATTTTACCGTTTTGGCAGTTTAGGGCATCAACGGCTTCGTTTTTCATAACTGTATAATGATTAAAATTCTGCATATAGTTATATTAGCATGAACAACATATTATTGTGAGGCAGGGTGCTATCGCTCGCAACGACATGCATTATGTCATTGCGAGTGAAGCGAAGCGAAGTAATCCGGCTATCAAATCATGTCATTGCGAGCGAAGCGAAGCAATCCAGCTATTTTAAATTATTTCATAGTACAAATCATTCCAATTAGGATTGTGTATTTCTATCAAATCAAGTTTTGCTTTACGACTACCACCTTTTAGTTGTTTTTCTCTTGCTATTGCAGAATTAATATCATTAGATACTTCATAATAACCCAATTTATCAACACTATATTTATGAGTAAATCCTTTTACTAATTTATTTTTGTGTTGCCAAACTCTGTTGGCAAGGTCGGAAGTTACACCAACATATAGAGTACCATTCTTTTTACTGAATAAAATATAAACATAATATTGATTTGATACGCTCATAATCGTATTATAGGCTGGGTTGCTTCGTCGGTCAATCCTTTGACCTTCTCGCAACGACATGCATTATGTCATTGCGAGTGATAGCACTCTGCCGAGAAAAACAATCAAGTATTGTTTTTCGAGAGGATAATCCAGCTGTTTTAAATAAAAAACAGAGAAGAACTATTGTCCTTCTCTGTTTTGATTATTAAGTTAAACTTAATTATTTACCTCTTGTCAAAACTGCTTTAGCAGCGTTTGATGCAGGTTCTACTGTACCATCGTGGAATACGACTGGGAATAAGTCACCTATTTGAGATGCTTTACTTGTTACAGTACAAGAACTTGAAGGATTCAATGCTGTTTGGTTCTCAGTTTCACATACTGTTTCTTTGTTTGGTAATGCTGTACCGTTTACATCAATAAAACCAACACAATCTTTTAAAGCTCCAGTTCCGGATAATACAGTGTTATCAAGTGTAGCACCTACTTCTAAAGAGCAACCTTTGGCATCTTTATTTACACCAACTAAGGAGCCGTCAGCTAATGAATATACATAATAATTAGATAATTCCCCTAAAGTTTTCTTTGAAGCCCAAGTATAGCTCTTTGATGAGTCGGCTGAACTCTTAACTGAACTACCTAAACCTAGAGCAGTCTTACCTGCTAATGTTGTGTTTAATATGGCGCAAATTGATGAATATCCGCCAGCTGACAATGTTTCAGCACCTACAGCAAGCTTAGCACCTGCAGCTGCTCCTGTACTTGAATCCGGAACATCACCGCATTTGTGAGTAGTAGTAGCATAGTCAGTATCATACTGAGCCTGAGCCATCAAAGCTGCCTGAGATAATGTTGAAATATCTTTTTTAAATTGAGTAGCGAATTTTACACTGTTTGTGTTTTGAATCAATGTAGGAATAGTCATTGCAGCAACTACACCGATGATACCCAAAGTAATCAATACTTCCGCCAAAGTAAAACCGAATTTTTTGTTCATAGTTCATAACCTTTCTTTTTTTTTAATACTATAACTAATTTGTATTACTTTACAAGTATAATACTCATATTTTCAAATTTTGTCAATTATTTGAATGATTTTATTGAAATTTTTTTGAATTATGTCATGCCATTTCTCCTAAATGTTGTCTTTATGCCTTTAAAATATGTAAAATTCATCTTTAAATATAATGATTAATATTTGAATTTTTATTTATACTTGGATTAATCCCAAATCATTATAACAAATAACATTAATTATTAAAAATTAATTCTAAAGTATTAATTTAAGTTTATATAAAACTAAAAAATGCTTATTATAGTTGCTTATCGGATTTGTTAATAAATATTAAGAGTATGAGTACTTGCAAAATAAAAATTATGTAATAGTATTATATATATAAATTGAATATCGCGGGATACTCTGCCGACGAGAACGATTAAGTATCGTTCGAGGAGAGGAAAGTCTGGGAACCAGACTGCGAGGAGTAAATCGCAAATGTAAACTAAATAACGCGGGATGGAGCAGTCTGGTAGCTCGTCGGGCTCATAACCCGAAGGTCGTTGGTTCAAATCCAGCTCCCGCAACCATTTAAAATAAAGGCTTTTAGAGATTTCTGAAAGTTTTTTTTTATGCTAAAATGAGCAAAAGTTGCAAAAAAGTACGTAGGTTGGGTGAATACCTTTTTTCAGGACATTTGCTCGGAAGTTCAAAATGTCATTGCGAGCCTGTAAAGGCGAAGCAATCTAGCTTTTGCCGATTTATTAAGGTCGGAAATTGAGTGAGTATAAATGTCCGGAAAGTCCAGTTTTGGTAACAAAAATATCCGCTCATTTGCTCTTTTTGTCCCTATAATTGCACTATAAATTTATTATTGGGTTTCACCCAACCTACTTGCTTGCTACTTGCTACTTGCTTAAGCAACTGTCGATTTTTGTGCTAATGACAGCAGTTTTCGTACAAAATCTTCAAATTAAAGGCTATTTATACCGAATTATTCGTTTTTAAGGTTTGCTCTGCTTCATTTAAAATATCAGGCATATTTATAAAGTTTCTTCTCATATCAGGTGTTTGTATTAATTTGCTAAAAACCTTGCCGGGAATAGATTTTTCTTCAAGAACTGCACCCTGCGGCATTTCAAATTCCTCACCATTAATTTCCATTTTGCTGCCTTGTGCAAAAGAAACGTATTTAACCTTAGAACCGTCTTCGTAATTTATTTCATACTGCTTACTTCCATCATCAAGCAAACTATATTTGATTTCTATTTGCTTACCTTTATATGAAGTTTGAACTGTATTTTCTGATGTTGGTGTAAGCTCCAGATCGTCTAATTTGTAGTTTTGATATGCGCTATACATCTGCGGAAGATTTAAATTGTTATCTAATTCTGCACAATAGTTGGTTACAACAGCTAATGTAAGTTCATTTTCTGCATTTAATTTTGTAGCTGCCGCTCTCAAACGTTTATCAGGCGGAAGCGGATCTTCGCCGGAAGACATATATGCATCGTTTTCATCTGTTTTATGTGACTTATTAGATTGCATATGAGGCAGTCTTTTCACAGCTGTTCGAAAGTTTTGAAAAGCTGTTTTTACTGTTGGTGAAATTGTTATTTTTTCATCTACCAAAGTTTTGTCTCCTTGTAAGACCTTAAGCACTCTATAAATAAATAAAAACAATATTTTATATATTTTTGATATATAAAATATATATTGTTACATAAATTAACAATACTAAAACCCATGTCCTGAGAGCTTTTGTAGCATTCGAACTATTGATAAAATTATTCTGAAATTCTTGCAGGGAAATTATTTTTCAGCAGATTATTAACAGATTGCTGAGCTTTTTCTTTTGTAGAAAATACCCCGACCTGCAGTGTGTAAGTTCCGCCAATATTCTTTATTATAGGATTTACTCCCAGTCCTGCATCTGACATTATTGATTTAGCAACTTCGGCTTGTTTTTCTGTTGCATAACTTCCTACCACAACCCTGTATGATGAAACGGCAACAGGTGCAGGTGCTTTTGTTTCGTGATGTGCAGGAGGTTTAATGTCTGTCGGATTTTCTTTTTTAGGAGCCTCAACTTTTTCCTTTATATTTTTGTCATTAAGCATTTCGTCTTCCATTTCGCCGATAGTTTTCTTGATTTGTGTAGGAAGAACAATCGCTTCATCTAATTCAGGAACAAATAATGAATCTTCTTTTGGAGATTCCTCTGCTTTTGCATCGTCTTCTGCCTGCAAGTGTTTCAGGCGTTCGTCTATTACTCCCTGTTGCGTGTTATCCTCTTCTATATCCGAATATTCTTCTTTATCTGCAATTTCAACATCTACATTAGGTGATAAAATCTTTGCAAATCCTAAGAAAATAAGTATGCCGATTATCAGTACTGACAAGAATACAATAAAATCTTTGTATGAAGTCTTTTTAACTTTTTTTCTGTAATCTTCATAAGAAAAATGAGTTCCGTTGTTGTTAGATGGTTCTCTGTTGGATTTTGCTCTGCCTGTATTTTTTAACATTAAACACCTCTGACCTTTGTACTTGCAAGTATAATGTCCTCAAGTTCAAGAGAATATCTCTCCATTACTTCTTTTGCAAATTCTTTTATGTCTTTTATTCCCATGTCACTTTCTAATCCTGATACATCAATCGGTGCATTCTGAGATAATATATTTAATCCGGTATGGATTAGTACTGATGTAAGAGATTTAGTCGCGATTGAAACCGATAATTTTTTGTTATTTACAAACAAATCATCTCCGTTTCTTTCTGCTTTGAAGCCTCTTTTTTCAAGCGTTTCTTTTATGATAGTTATTAACAATCTTTGGCGAAATACTCCTTCAACAAGCTCAGTATTGAATTGTTCCGAAATAAAACTTAGCATGTATTTGCTGTAAATCGGTTCTTTATTAATTACATCTTCAATATCAACCATTTCTGACAATTTAACTTCGCATTCACCGCAAAAGGCGACAATCGCATCTCCCTGAATTTTAAAATTTTTGTAAATCCAGTGAGGGGCAAGCTGCGACCCGATATATTTTATTTCTTTGTCTATATATAAAGTTTTCATTAGTTTAACCAAAAATCTTTTCTATATATTCGTTTGCGTTGTTAAATTCCAGAGCATGCTTTAATCTTGTGCATGACTCACATATCCCGCAATGCCTACCACCGCCCTGATAACAACTCATAGTTAATTCAAGCGGTATATTATTAGACAAAGCCAACATGACTATATCATTTTTTACATAATTTATCAAGGGTGTAACAACTTTGGGGTGTACATTTGTAGAATGTTTAAATTCCTGATTTACAGAATCTATAAATTCTTTTGTATTATCAGGGAAAGTTTGTGCTTCTTCTTTGTTTGCCCCAATTACAATGTGATTATAGCCAAAAGAATCTGCATATGCCCCTGCGATATTCAAAAATAAACCGTTCCTATTTGGAACCCATACGGATTTGGCGCTTTGTTTTTCATCTTTCAGAGATTGTCCGGAAGGGATTTGTGATGAAGATACAAGCGCTGTATTTGTAATTTTTTCAAGAAAATCGAGTTTTATAATTTCATGCTTCAAATTATAATATTTGCAGATCTTTTCTGAAGCTGAGATCTCGTCATTAGCGGATTTCTGCCCGTAATCAAAAGTAATGGCTAATGTTATATTAAGTTCCTCTTTTGCCAGTCCGAGACTTACCAGCGAATCTAATCCGCCGGATAATAATATTATAGATTTATTCTTCATTATCTTCTTCACTTTCGTATTCATTTATGATTTCAACTGCAGACATTTTTAATTTATCAGAGTATTTATCAGAAGCTATTACTTCATCTAATATATTTCTGTCTGTTAAATTGTATAGAGCAATCAGTGCGTTTTTCTTAACTTCTTCGTCATTGTCGTTATCAAGTACGTTTTTTATAATATCGTAAGAGTCAGGGTGTTCGCTGTTCATCAGTGCTTCAATTGCTTCTATTCTGACCTGAGGTGATTGGTCAGATAATGACGATTTTATTGCTTTAAATACCCTTTCATTTCCTCCGAAACCAATTTTATTCAATACTTCAATTGCACGTTCTTTCAGAAATGAAAATTTGTCCATGATTCCCTGTTTTGTTTCCAAAATATGCACCAAAGGATCTAAGGCTCGTTCATCCCCCAGTAACCCGAGTGCGCTGACTGCACTTTCTCTTAAGTATATTGATTTTTCGGTTTCATCTTTCGCAACTTCTATCAAAGGTGCAACAGCATACCGGTCTCCAATTCTGCCTAATGCGTCTGCACAGGCTAATCTTATTCTGTAATTTTCATTTTTATTATGCAAACAATATAAAAGAGAGGATACAACGTCAGTATTTTTTTGGTTTCCTATTGCTTTGGCACACATTATTCTGACGTTCAAAAATTTTTCTTTAATATCCTCTTCTTCACTATTAATATTTCTCAGCAGAAGCAAATCCACTAAAAACTCTAAAGTAGAAGGGTTTCTGTGTTCATCACACAATCTGATAAGGTGCATAAGTATATCGGGACTCTGCGATTTTGAAAGCAGATAATTATATATTGAAACCAAATGTTCACCATTATATTTCGATTTCAGATTGTCTATTTGTGTAATAACTGATTTATAATCTGTATTTTCAAGAAGTTTAGCCTCTTTTACCACAAATTCGGGATTAAAATTTATATCCTCACTCAATATACTGCCCTCTCAACCTTTTTAGACTACTCTAAATAAGGGTTTTTTGCAATATTTTAAAATTCATAAATATATTAAATTGTAACAAATTATTAAATATCTAACAACAAATAAATTGTTTTGTTTTAAAATGAATGTATCAATTACTAATTAAGGTGTAGCATGAAAGTAGAAAATATAAATTATCCCGTGTTAACGAATCAGCACAGGCTCAAGTCTGTTCCCGAGAATGGGATTATGGGTTTGCGCGGAGAGTTGTGTAAAAATAATTGTGAAAAAGAGAATAGAGGATATTATAGCGGCAGTTCAGTGAGTTTTGGATCTGCCGCTAAGTTTTCGTCAAGAATGCTTGATGGCTTACTTGATGCCTGCAATAACCATACAACAATCGTTCAGAATTTAGTTGCATTAGTTCTTGCTTTAGGCCCGAGACCGTTGGCAATCATGTCTTTACCTGGAAAGAAAAATAAAGAAGATAAAATATATGCTTCAGGTCATTCAATGGCATCAGGCTTAATAGGTTTTGCATTCGCAAGTATTATTATGTATCCTCTGGGCATTGCTTCTAAGAAAGTAAAAGAACATGATGCAATGTTGATAATGGACAGAATAGAAAAAAGTAATGATGTTAAACTTGTTACACGCAGACTTAAAAAATTGGCGGGAATGGAAAATATTCCTGAAGAAAAATTAACTGCAGAAAGTATATTAGAAGGCACATCACATCTTGAACCTGAATTCTTAAAACAATTTGGCTCTTTTGAAGAAAAAGACGGTAAACTTACCCGATTAACGGCGATAAATTCAGAAATTGATTTTGAAAAAGTTTATAAAGATTATAATTTGAAAAACTTCACAAAAGAAAAATTAATGGAAGGAACAAAATTTGTAAGGGAAAGATTCCTTAAAAACTTCTTTGAATTTGATGAAGCCGGTAAATTTGTAAAATTAAATAAAGCTGCAGATTTTGATAAAGTTTATAAAGCTTTGAATATGGCGCCTGACGTATTCGTATTCGGTATATTGAAAGCAATGCTTACGGTTGCACTTATTCCGCCTATACTAAAACACGTATTTGGTCTGGAAAAAAGCAAACCTGCCGCTGCTCAGGTTCAACAACCTGCTCAGGCTCAGCAGGTAAATAAGGAAGGAGGTAATAAATAATGATTACATTAAATACCTCTGTTCCAAATTATTCCAATAGCAATTATCTGAAAAAGAATCCGTCTTTTCAGGGCAGTGTTCCCCAAAAATCAGCATTTTTAAATCCTTTAACCAAACTTTTTGATAAAGGTACTGATAAAATTGCAAAATATTATACAGCTCCTTTGATATCATCAAAGATTTCAAACTGGTTATTCCACAGAAGTGATATCGGAAGAATTGTAGATCATATGCAGGCAATCGGTTCTTATGTAATTTCCGGCATGTATATGCTTCAGACTCTCCGTAACAAAGATATGGATGAAGACAGAAGAACAACTCTTGCAATAAATCAGGGCTTAACTCTTGTTGCTTCTACTGCAATTGCATATTTTGTAAGTGAAAAACTTGTTGCACCTTGGAATAAACATGTTTCAATGAAATATGCTGCTAAAAAACTGAATATAACTCCTGAAGAGTTAGAAAAAAGAATTAAAGTCCATCAGGAAAAAATCAAAAAAATATATACCGAAAAACATCCTGAAGATATAGAATTAAAGAAATTTAAAAAGCCAAACCTTATTCACTATGTTGAAAAGTCATTAAAGGATGAAAATTTAGTAGGTAAATTAAAAGGTCTTGATGTATTAAAATCATTAATCATCTTTGGATCAGTTTACAGATTTATAGGTCCTGTTGCGGTTACCCCTGTTGCAACCTGGCTTGGTAATATGCTTACAGGTGCCAATAAAAAAGCTGCCCCTGTACAAGAACCACAAGCTGCTAAAACAACAGATAACGGAAAGGATTTTCTCTTTTCAACCGCTATGACAGGCTCTTATGAAGCAGCGAAAGCTAAATTTTTGAAAAATCAGTAATCAAAATACCCTAAATACTTGAATTTTATTTTACTTTGTTATATATTTATCAGGTACAATAAGTCATTAAAGGTGGTGAAAATATAAAATGGCAGAAGTTAAAGTAGGCGAAAACGAATCAATTGAAAGCGCATTAAGACGTTTTAAGAAAAAGATTCAAAAAGCTGGTATTCTTTCTGAAGTTAAAAAACGTGAAAGATATGAGAAACCAAGCGTAAAAAGAAAACATAAATCTGAAGCTGCTCGCAAAAGAAAAGTTTAAGATTTTATAATAAGTAAAAACAAAAAAGGTTTCTGTTAAAAACAGAAACCTTTTTTGCGTCTTAAATCAAGTTAAAATCCACAAACACAGAAATCTCTTTCTGATAAAGTAGAAGTGCACTCTAGTATTTGTGATAAGAAATTTTCGATTAATGCTTCAACGGATTTTACTTCGCACTTCAAACTGTTTAACCCTGCTTCTTGCGCTTCTCTTACAGAGTCATCCATAATTGTGTCTTGATACATAAAATATAACTCCTCTAAAACTTGTTACATATATCTAATCGTCGTTGCTTTGTAAAAACTTTAATAATATAAATTTTTTGTTACAAAATTAAAAGATTTGTGGAAGAATATTTTATCTTGCATTAGAATAAATATATGTTGTTACAAGGGAATGATATGATTAGGGATTTTGAATTAACAAATTATGATTTTTATTCCAGTCGCAGAGATATGGAAATTATTTCGAGTATAGTTGAAGCTTTGAATAAAATACTGGAAAAAGACAAAAAGCAGGAACAACCGTTATTCTTAAAGATTTCTGATAATCTGATAATGAATATTGCAAGAAAGGTTGTCCTTGACAAGAAAAAGACGTTTTTGATTGGTATAACAGGTGAAAGTGCTTCCGGTAAAACTGTTTTTGTTGATAATACTATAAAGGCTTGTGTAAAGGATAAAAAAGAAGGTATATATACAGTAATCAGATGTGATGATTATTACAAAGATACATCAAGAGAACTGAAAGAAGCCGGAAGTTATGAGGAATTATTCAAAACCGGTTTTAGTTTTGATACCCCTGATGCGATAAATTTACCGTTAATGCAGCAGCATCTTGCGGCATTGAAAGAAGGCATGACTATAAAATCGCCGAGATACGATTTTGTGACATGTGAATCTACTCCGGATGTAGATGAGAAAAAACCTGCAAAAGTTATTTTGACTGAAGGTTTATATGTTTTAAATGAAGGTATTCGCGATATTATGGATGTAAAAGTTTATGTGTTTACTCCTTTAGAAGTTATAAAAGAACGCTGGTACAGGAGAGCAAAACAAAGAGGTAAAGAAGGAGCTGCAGCTGATTTGCAATTTGCAGATGTAAATAGAACCGCTCAGCAGTATATCCGCCCGACATATCAGATTTCAGATGCCATAATAAACGGATTGGTCAGTCAGGAATATATACAGGAAATCACTGATAAAATATTTAAAGCTTTAAGGGATATAGAATATTAGAAATAAAAAAGATGCGTCATAGACGCATCTTTTTTTGTGTCAGAATGCTCTGCGGCACCCTGCGCAGTTGCTTGGCTCCATATAAATTGGCTCTACAGGAGCGGCGCATCCGCAGTTTGTTCCTCTGATAAGCTTTACTCCATGTAATTTTTCACATTTTGTAAGTTTACGGGTTTGACATCGTTCAACTTTACAGCCGCAGCCGTCTCCGCCAAAGCCTCGTCCGAAGTTTGTAAACGGATTGAGGCTGCCGATGCCGTCATAAGTCCATGCAAATGCGCCCTGAGGTACTGCCAAAAATGCCAATAGTGCGAACACAGGTAATATCTTTTTCATAATTCCTCCTTTGACTTTTAAGATGTACAAAATCATTTTAAAAGTTTTAACAGAAGGTTGCATTACCTATATTATTCGTATGCATTGTCTATTAAGGCTAAATATTTCAGCTTAAAAATTTATCAAGTCTTTCAACGGCTTCGATAGTATTTTCGCGGCTGCCAAAAGATGTCAGACGGAAATATCCTTCACCGTTATTTCCAAAACCTGAACCCGGAGTTCCTACAATTTGTACATTTTCTAATAAATAATCAAAAAATTCCCATGATTTCATGTTATTTGGACATCTTAGCCAGATGTAAGGGGAATGTTTACCGCCAATATGCCATATATTGTGTTTTTTGAGAACATCTGAGATTAATTTGGCATTTTCTTTGTAGTAAGTAAGATTTTGCTGAATTTGTTTTTGACCTTCTTTACTGAACACCGCTTCAGCGCCTTTTTGTACAATATATGAAACGCCGTTAAATTTTGTAGTTTGACGTCTTAACCACATTTTATTAAGGCTCATATCTTCAAAAACCAAACTGTTTGGAACAACTGTCCATCCGCATCTGGTGCCTGTAAATCCTGCCATTTTGGATAAAGAACAAAATTCTATGGCACATGTTTTTGATCCTTCAATTTCATAAATACTTCTTGGCAGATTTTCATCTGTAATAAAGCATTCATACGCAGAATCAAAAAGGATTACAGCTTCATTTTTATTAGCGTAATCTACCCATTTTTTCAGTTGTTCTTTATTATAAACCGCACCAGTCGGATTGTTTGGAGAACATATATATATAATGTCTGCTTTTATACTTTCATCAGGAAGCGGTAGAAATTCATTATCCGCATTAGCATTTATATAAACTATTTTTCTCCCGTTCATGGTGTTTGTATCTACATAAACAGGATAAACAGGATCAGGAACCAAAACGGTATTATCTTTATCAAATAAGTCTAAAATGTTGCCTAAATCTGATTTTGCCCCATCAGAGATAAATATTTCGTCATTTTCTAATTCCACACCATGTGTTTTGTAATATTCCTGAACGGCTGTTTTTACAAATTCATATCCTTGCTCCGGTCCGTATCCTTTAAATGTTTCTTTTACTCCCATTTCATCAGAAGCCTTTTTCAATGCTTCTACTACGCATTCGCACAATGGCAGAGTAACATCTCCAATTCCAAGTCTTATAATTTTTTTATCAGGATTCGCAGCTGCGTATTCATTAACTTTTTTTGCTATAGTTGAAAAAAGGTAACTCTGCGCTATATTTTGATAATTTTTATTCACTTTCATCTCAATTCTCCTTATTTTTGCTAAGAAAATTATAGCATAAACATTCAATCTGCTTGTCAATAGGATATATTCATGATATAATCATGTAAAAAGTAACAGGTGTTAAGAAAGGGTTTTATATGGCGAAAGTTTTAGTTACAATGCCTGATGAATTTTTAAACAGGGTTGATGGACTTGCGGATAGTGAAAGGCTTTCAAGAAGTGAATTAATAAGAGAAGCTTTAAAAAATTATATGCGCAGATTATCAAAAACTCAAATTGAAAGTGCGTCAAAAAATGCAGCATTGTTAGATGAAATTTTAAAATAAATTATATCAAATAAAGAAGGTCGGTTTTAAAACCGACCTTTTGTTATATTTAGTATCTTGCAAGATATTTGTCCAATTCCCATTGAGAAACATAAGTTCTGAAGGAATCCCATTCTTTCTTTTTAGAACTCATAAATTCCCCAAATATGTGTTCGCCTAATGCGGCTCTTGTAACTATTGACTTATCCAAATGTTCCAAAGCTTCTGCCAGACTTCCCGGAAGTGAGTCAATACGTTGTTTTTTACGCTCTTTTGCTGTTAGTTTATAAATATTGCTTTCTACAGGAGCAGGAGGATCAATTTTGTTTCTGATACCATCCATGCAGGCTTCTAGGATTGCCGCGAATGCTAAATAAGGGTTGCATGAAGGATCAGGTGAGCGAAGTTCTACTCTTGTTGAAACTCCGCGTTTTGCAGGGACTCTCAATAAGGCACTTCTGTTTGCTAATGACCATGCTAAATAAACAGGTGCTTCATACCCCGGAACTAAACGTTTATAACTGTTTACAAGCGGATTTGTTACGGCAGTAAAGCTTTTGACATGTTTCAGCATTCCGCCTACAGAGTATTTTGCAACATCAGATAATTGATATTCTGCATTTTCGTCATAAAAAGCATTTTTACCGTCTTTAAACAACGAAATATTGCAGTGCATCCCCGAACCGTTTATTCCGTATATTGGTTTTGGCATAAATGTTGCATGTAAATTATGCTTTGCCGCAACTGCACGAACTGCAATTCTGAATGTTGCAACATTATCTGCCGCGGTTAAAATATCAGAGTATTTAAAATCGATTTCGTGCTGACCGTCTGCAACTTCGTGATGTGATGCTTCAATGTCAAAGCCCATTTCCTGAAGGGTCAAAACTATATCAGAACGAACATCTTCCCCTAAGTCTTCAGGACCAACGTCATAATATCCTGCGTGGTCTTGAGTCGTTGTTGTGATTTTTCCGTCTTTATCTTTCGCGAATAAGAAAAATTCCGCTTCCGGCCCGATATTCATAGAAAATCCCATTTTTTCCGCAGCCTGCATAACTCTTTTCAGGTTACATCTAGGGCAGCCTTCAAATGGTGTCCCATCGACATTATAAATATCGCATATCAAGCGCGCAGAATTTCCGCCTTCATGTTCTCTCCAAGGCAAAATCTGAAAGCTTGTTAAATCCGGATGGAAAAACATATCTGAAGTTTCAATACTTCTAAAACCTTTTATAGAGGAACCGTCTAACATAATTTCATTATTAAGGATTTTATCAATTTGTTCAGACGGTAGTGTTATATTTTTTACCTGACCGTTGATATCGACAAACTGAAGTTTAATAAATTTGATATTATGCTCAGGAATCAGTTTTTTAATATCGTCTGCGGTAAAAGTTTTACCGTCACCCCTTTTGTGCGTAAATTCTGTCATACGTCCCTCTTTTCTTTTATCGTAATATATCAGCCGATTATTCAAATCGTGCCTATTAACTTATATAGCATAAAATTTTATTCAAAAAAGGTCAAGTAAAGATTATATAAAGAGGCTATTTAGTTTGCAGTATTTTGTTATCTTCATCAACAATAACGATGGTAGGTTTGTGGTGTTTAGCTTCGGTTTCATCCATTTGGGCATAAGTTACAATGATAACTTTATCTCCTTTTTGAACTTTTCTTGCAGCTGCACCATTTAAGCATATGCAACCGGAATTTTCTTCACCTGCAATTATATAAGTCTGAAATCTTTCCCCGTTATTTACATCCAAAATTTCAACTTTTTGCCACTCTTTCATATTTGCTGCATCTAACAATGTTTTATCTATAGTTATAGAACCTACATAATTAAGGTTTGCATCTGTTACTGTAGCTCTGTGTATTTTTGAATATAAAAATTCTAATTGCATATTTATACCTCGCAAGAAATATTATATAACAAACATGATTAATCAATACTTGTTATGGGGTATTGAGATTTAAGAAGTTTAACAATTCCCAAATCGACCTGTGAATATATAGCAGTTTGTTCAAATTTTGCATCTGCAAGTACTTCTGCCATCGGAGAAATTATCATTGAGCACCCTAAAGTACTGAGATCTGAATCAACTCTGCCTGTGTTATCGCATATTACCGTATAAATCATATTGTCATATGCTCTTGTTCTGTTCATTGCAATCCACATATCTCGGGCATAATTTCTTGTTTGTTCATTTTCAAAAACTTCTTTCGGAATTATCCATGCTGTCGGCAGTACGATTATTTCAGCCCCTTTTTGAGCAAGTTCTCTGAACATTTGTGGATAACGTATATCAAAACAAATTGCCAAACCGATTTTACCGAAATCTAAATCAACAACAACAGTTTTATCACCCGCTGTTATAAGTTCACCTTCTTTTCCGCCCATATAGTTGTACAGATGTATTTTACGGTACTTGCCGACAATTTGTCCCTCTCTGTTAAGTACAAAAGTTGTATTGTAATATTTATCTTCGCATTTTTCTATTACTGTTCCGCAAATAATATTGGTATGGTATTTTATTGCGAGTCCGGATAAAAATTTAATTGTTTCTCCGCCAAATTCGTCTTCAGCCATTTGTACAAATGCGTCATGGCTTATGCCTGTTGAAAAAAATTCAGACAATACTACCAAATCCAAACGATTGTGAGAATTTGAATCTATATATTCGGCAACTTTATTTAAATTATACTTTTTATCTCCTTTTTTGGGAGAAAATTGAACTGCTAATATTCCTGTCATAATTAAGATTTTGTTTCTATCATATTAGTATTCAATGTATATTGATTATGCTCGTTTTTATCAATATTAATTTTATTAACAATAGAAGCACGTTTTTTACGGAAAAGCATATCTACAAAGGCTTCAAGTCTTGTAACAAAACCGGCTTCCCCTGTTTGTTCATCTATTGTAAGGTTAAGTAAAGGTTTGCCAAATTGTTTTGCTTTTCTTGTAATACGTTCTACCATCAATGAATCCGGGCCGCACCCGAAAGCTGTCACTGTGACAATACCGTCAATTTTATTATCTTTAAGGTAATGTCCTGCAGTTCCTGTCATTTCATCTTCGTTAGCCCAGTATTTTTCGTTACCTAAGCTTTGAATACCTTCGTCTAACTGTTCTGATGATAATTGCAATGCAGTGCAAACTTTTACATCCATTTTTTCTAATTTATCAACGATTTTCATACATGCTCGTTCGTCATAAATATTATATCCGTGACCTACCAGAGCAATTGAAATAGGATATTCTTTAGATTCGTTTCCTATAACAACTTTGCCCTGCAGAGCATAGCTCAATGCTTTAGAATACGGCATTCCTGATTTTGTCATAACATGAAAATTGTTATAACATCTCCAGCCTGCTTTTGAAGCTCGTTTGATTAAATTTTTATCTGTGATGCCAAAAGGTTTAACACATTCAGATAAAAATTCATATAATCCCTGATTCTTTTCTGATTTATCAAGAGTTGCTTCAATCATATTAAAATCTTCTTTTACAACATTTCTGATTAAATCAGGCAATCCTCTGATTTTTGAACAGTTGTATATTTTTGTATCTACAGACTGAAGTGATGGTACAAAGATATTTTTTATCCCTTTTTTTAATAAATTTAAAATATGCCCGACATAAATTTTTATCGGCAGGCATGTTTCGGTAACAACAAGACCTGCACCTTCTGACATTGTTTGTTTTGTTGTTACATCTGATAATACGATTTTTATCCCCAAATCACCAAAAAAACCGTAATAAAACGGATAATTGTGATAAAACGACATTGCACGGGGTATTCCAATTACTTTTTCTTCATTCATATGAGTCATGACACACATTCCTAATTTTCTACTATGGTTATAATAGCACAAAATTTTTATTTTTTCTATTATGTGAATGTATGTAACAGGAATTTATTAAATCTGCAAATTGTATTTTTGTTGTAAAAATGGTAATATATTTTTATGAACAGAGAGATTTTTAAGAGTATAACCATTTTAAGCTTGTCAGTTGGTGCAGTTTTTGGCTTGTTGTCAGCTATTCCGTATATCGGGGGGATTGCATTGTTTGGTTACATGTTCTTTACGGCTCCGGTTGTTTTAGTTTTGTTAATTATGGCGGGTAAGGCAGATTTAACCACTCCCAAAGACAGTATAATAAACGGTGCGGTATCAGGTTTTTTCTCTAATATTACATTTTCATTTGCTTATGCAGTAATTGTTGCAATTTTATTTTTAACGATAAAATATTCTTCTAATTATTTTTTAACTGCGATGATTATAAATTCTCCTGTATGGCTTTTTGTTACCGTTGTGATTTTTGTCGGTGTTCTTTCCGCAACGACAAATTCTTTTTCAGGATTTATGACATATTATATAATAAATTTTATACGCGATATATATGAAAAAAAATCTCAGAGTTAGGAAGGTAAAAATGGCAAAATTTGAATCAAAAATAAAAACGATAGAATGGGTTGATAATTGTTCAAAGATGGTTGATCAGACAAAATTCCCGTATGAATTTAAATATGTTGAAATTAAAACCGGAGATGAAATGTATGATGCAATCAAGACTATGATTGTACGAGGAGCTCCGGCAATCGGAATTGCAGGTGCTCATGGTGTTGTTTTGTATGCATTGGAATTAGAAAAACAAAATCTTTCATTCTCTGATTTTAAAAATGAGCTTCTAAAAAAGGCTGATTACATCGTTACTTCACGTCCAACTGCAGTAAATTTATACTGGGCTGTTGAAAAGCAAAAAAATATTATCAAAAATTGTGCTACGGATATAAAAACTTTAATAGAGGATTTAAAATCAAACGGTAAAAAACTTGAACTTGAAGATATTGAAATAAACAAAAAAATTGGTGATTATGGTGCAGAAGTTGTTCCAAAAGGAGCAACAATACTGACTCACTGTAATGCGGGAGCTTTGGCAACTGTCGGATATGGTACTGCATTGGGGGTTGTTCGTTCTGCGTTTGCAAATGATCCTACGATTCAGGTTTTTGCGGATGAAACAAGACCGCGTCAGCAGGGAGCAAGAATTACTACTCTTGAACTTGTAATGGATGGGATTCCTGTAACTTTGATTACTGACGGTATGTGTTCATATTTTATGAAAAAAGGTATGATTGATATGGTCTGCGTCGGTGCGGACAGAATTGCCGCAAATGGAGATGCTGCCAACAAGATTGGTACATATACTGTAGCTATTGCAGCAAAATACCATAACATACCGTTTTATGTTGCTGCTCCGTTATCTACAATTGATACTTCTATAAAGACAGGGGATGAAATAATTATTGAGGAACGTTCTCATGATGAAGTTACAACAATTAATGGTAAAAAGATTTGTGCAGATGGTGTGAATATAATAAATCCTGGTTTTGATGTTACACCGCACGAGCTTATCTCAGGTATAATTACTGAAAAAGGTATTTTAAGACCTGATTATACAAAATCTATAGCAAAATTATTTGAATAAGGAGAAAAATTATGGCTGAGCAAAAAAAAGGTATGGATAAAATGACTAAAATCTTTCTCATTTTTATCGGAACAGCATTTTTGATATTAACTTTCGCAATAGTTTTAGGCGGACATTCATATGAATTAAAAGGAGCATCCAAGCCTGCTGCCGGTACTGAACAGGGACAAAAATCAGTTGGTTCTGCGAGCCCTGAATTTCAGCCTTATTTAACTGAAATGCACAAACAGATAAGTGGTAAATGGCAGCCGCCAGCAGTAAATAAAGATACAGAAGTTATTGTAAAGTTTACTATTCTTAAAAACGGGCACGTTGTAGATGAAGAAATAGTTCAGTCTTCAGGAGTCAAAGAGGTTGATGATTCTGCATTGACTGCGTTAAGACGTTCATCACCGCTTCCGCCGTTACCTTTGTCTTTCCCAAGAGATCAGGTTACAATCAATTTTAACTTCACTCTTAAAGCAAATCAGTTTTAAAGAGTTGCTATGAACGCATTTTATTTATGACATTTGTTGTAGATTTACCTTCAACAAATGTTATAAATTCAACTCTTGTATTATTTTTTCTCATAATATCTGCCTCAGGCAGCGTATCCATTGTGTAATCAGCACCTTTTGTATAAACATCAGGTTTAATTTCGTCTAATAGAGCAGCAGGAGAATCTTCATCAAATAGCACGACATAGTCAACGCAGGAAAGTGCACATAAAATTTCTGCACGGTCATTTTCGTTGTTAATAGGTCTTGATGGGCCTTTTATACTTTTAACTGATTTATCTGAATTCAGAAGAACAATAGAATAATCGGCAAAAGATTTTGTTTTTTGCAGATATCTTACATGTCCGACATGCAAAATATCAAAGCAGCCGTTTGTTGCTACTACTGTTTTATTACTTTTATGCAATGTATTTACAAATTCTGCAATATGTTCTCTGTTTATAACCTGACCCATAATTTTATCCTTTTGGTATTATTATAACACAGAAAATTATTCATATAATTTACTTATATCAAGTATAATTCTGTTATTTTCAGGCGACATATCATAAATTGTGGCTGCAAAATCTTCAATATATGATTTATCAAGTCGTTTGTGTTTATTTTCTTCTTTGCTGATTTTTTCAAAAATTCCCTGCTTATATAGTTCTATAAGTCTATCGACATACTTTTGGCAGTTTTGTCTTGTTTCCGGATGTATTTTCAGCCACTTATCAAAATAAATATTTGTTTTTTGTCTGTTAGTTTCGGCGCTTGTCAGTCCGTAGTTTGCAAGCTTGCTGGCTCCTCCGTTTTTCTTTGCCAAAAGGTGATCAACCGAACAAGATGCCCCAATAAGCATATTTGTCCCGATTTTGTTATTGTTTTCCTCTGCATATTTAACGATAAAAGCTGATACATTATCTTTTGAAGTCGGCAATTTTAATGATAATTCAGTAAATTCTTGTGCAAATTTACGATTTTTAAGTTTTCTTGTAATCTTTTTTAATTCGTGAATAAATGATTTTCTCTCAAATTGTGCGTATGAAGGAAATCCATGAATTTTAGCACTCGTATTTTCAAGAAGGCGTATTATGTATTCATTTTTTCTAAGCGGGGAATTTTCAAAGATTTCTTTGAATTTTGCAAAATTAGTCGAATTTCTTTTTAAATTCTCCGGAAGCATTTGGGTTTCTAATTTTTGTTTAATTTTTTTACCGAAGATTTTTTGTCCTCTTTGTTCACTGTTAAAAATTGCTCTTGCACTGCTAATAAGTTTATTTATAGCGTGAATTTCCCCTTTATTTCCTTTAATTGTTATATTATCTCCGATTCTTTTTAATTTGTATAAAAATTCTTTTTCACTAAACGGCAAAACGACAGGATCATTTAATAACCTTTTATTAGTTATATTCATTAATTCAGAGAATTCTTCATATAAATCTTTTGGTAAATCACATGCAAGTCTGATTATTCCTTCAAAAATCGGTTGCTGAGCCCTTAAAAGTAACTTTTTATGTTTTGGATAAAGTTCTTTTGTCGCTTCTGATAATGTTAAATCAGGAGATGTTTTTGCTATTCCTTTTATTATATGAAAGAATTGTTTGTCTATTGGCATTAATGAGTGTTCATAATTTGAAATTATTTCAGTAAGTCTTCCTATCGGGTAATTGAATACCCCTTTATTTTGCCATTTTTCAATGATTTTTGGATTAAGCAGAATTTGTCCTGTGTACATGTCAGGAATACCGTACGCAGATAGTTTTTTTAATATATCACCGCCATGAGATACTCCGCTAAACGATACGCAATCGCATGGCAAAGTGCTGTTTATATGCACAGGATTACTAACCGCATTGTGCTTAATTTGCTGAATTTGCGGTATATTGTAATAAGTATTGAAACTTATGCTCTGAATATTCACAGGGATATTAATGTTTGAACAAAAAATATTTTGCTCTTTTAATTATATTGATTCTAAAACAGATTTTGCGGCAACAAATCCCGTGCTCCAGCAATTTTGCAGGTTAAATCCTCCGCAGAACCCGTCAATATCTAATATTTCTCCGCAAAAATACAGCCCCATATATTTTTTTGCTTCCATTGTTTTGGAATTTACTTCATCAAGATTAATTCCGCCGCAGGTTACTACTTCACTATCGGGAACCTTCCCCGTTATTTTTATCGGGTATGATATAAGTTTGTTATATATTGCATCACGCATTTTGCCGTTGATATTATAAGCTTTTATTTCGCTATTTATGCTCAATTTTTCTAATAAAAATTGTGCAAATGACTTTGGTACAAAATTTGATATTAAATTTTTAATTTCTTTATGCGGATTTTCGTTTAGTAACTTTTGAAAATCAAATTCATTTGTCAATTTTAGTGTAATTATGTATGGGAGTTCTTTTCTTGCATAAACAGATGAAATTGTGTAAATCAGCGGTCCTGAAATTCCCTTATGCGTAAAAATAATATCTCCGTCAATTTGATTTTTATTGATACAGGTACTCACATTTTTAATGCTTACACCTGCTATATCAGTAAAATTTTCTTCTGTCGTAAGCCCTGCAAGAGATGGAGTTGGGGGTATAATTTTAATGTCAAAATTTTTCAGCAAATCATATTTACTGTGCCCGCCTGTTGCAACTATTACCTTATCAAAGTAATAGTTACTTTTTTCGGTGATTACTTCATAACCTGATTTTAAAGGTTTTATTTGGGTCACGTTCTCTTTTATGAAATGACAATTATTTATTGCTTTGAGTATTTTATCTCTTACTTGTGATGATGAGTTTGAAACAGGGAATATGCGGTTGTTATCCTGAGTGTATGTTTTTATTCCTATAGAATTAAAGAAATCTATTGTTTCTGAAGTTCCGAATTTTGAAAAGGCAGAGTATAAAAATTTTTCGCCTCTGGGGTAGTTTTTTGCAAGTTCTTTAAAATCGTATATGGCATGAGCCAGATTGCATCGCCCCCCGCCTGTTGGTAGTATCGTCCTTAAAAACTTTCCTTTATCAAATAATGACACATCAATATTTGCATCTGTCAGTATTTTTGCGCACATACATCCTGCAGGCCCCGCCCCGATTATGGCAACGGTTTTATCAGAAGTCGAAATCAACTCTTGTTCCATATAAAAATACCATTTCAGGGTTTTCTAAATCTTCGTGCATCTGTACTATTGTTTTATGCAGAACGGGGTGTTCGTAATCCGCATTAAGTTCAAGCATGGGAACTAAATTAAATGCTCTCAGATGTACATATTTATGCGGAATAATCAAGTCAGTTTCATTAACTATATCATTATTATAAAATAATATGTCAATATCTATGGTTCTGTCTTCGTAATCGTTGCCTTGTCTGTGTTCTCTGCCTAATTTTTTTTCAATCTCCTGACAGACTTTTAATAATTCTTTTGGGGAATATTTGGTTTTTATTTCAACAACTGCGTTTACAAACCATGTTTCTGTTTTCATATTCCATGGTTCTGTTTCATAAAATGCAGAGCTTCTGACAATAGAAATTCCTTCGTCCATTCCGAGCAAACTTGCTGCCTGCTGGACAAAACCGATTCTGTCTCCTTTGTTTGAACCTAAACTTAAATATACTATCGCCATAAGTAAATATTATAAATTTTTATTTTTTATGTCAATAGTAAGTTTATAACAAATATATTATTTATTTTTTTGTCTTGACAAAATCCTGAAAAAAATAAATAATAAAATAAGTAGAATTATGAAAAAGAGAGGATTTTAAATTATGTCAAAAAGCAGTAATAGCAAGCGTTTCAACCTCGTTGGGGGGGGGGTAAAAGCCTCTCATAGCAAGCATTTCAGTGGTTTAGAACCCCGTCATTCTGAGCGTAGCGAAGAATCTCCTGAATTATCAAATTTTGTCTGTGATCCTGAATTCTTAAACTGCCATTGTGAAAAAATCTCTGATTTTCGTAACAATCCCATCAAATCAATTGCGAACGCCATTGAACCAATGGGATTATTACGTCGCTTTGCTCCTCATAATGACAGATTAAAAAAATGTGCCTTCACTTTGGCGGAAATAATGATAACCATTGGCATAGTGGGTGTAGTGGCTGCATTAACAATCCCTACACTAATCCAAAATTCAAACAGTAAAAAGTTTTCTACTCAGTTTAAAAAAGAATTATCTACCTTAAATCAGGCGGCAATCTCTGCTCAGGCTCAGTATGATATGGATTATGGTTCAATCTCATCCCCAAGCGATCCTTCA
>CADBFN010000016.1 GCA_902794035.1 uncultured bacterium | reverse complement strand
TTGAAGACATTTCGGATTTTGTAGCTGAAGATAATGAGCTTGCTGAACCTGAAATTGAAAATTTTGATGCAATAACATCTGAAAGCGATTTAGATTTGAATATTAATTCTGATGAAATCGACGAATCCGGTGTTATTCAAGAAACTGAAGATAATATAGCTGATGAAAATATAGATATTGACAATTCTTTAGAAGAATTACCAACAGAAGAATCTTTTGCCGATTTAAACAACAGTGAATTTGATTTTGATATTTCAGAACCTCCAACGGAAGAATTAGAGGCATCTTCTGATGAAAAATTTAATCAAGAAACAGGAATCGAAACAAACAATTTCACTACAGACCCATTTAATTTTGATGCAGACGATGAATTGTTGGAATTCCCGCAAACGGAAAATAACATAGAAAATACGAAGAATGATGAACCTTCAGAAACAGACAATTTATATGATGAAAATGTAACTTCCATTTCGGATATTAATAGCACCCGACAAACAGATAATAATATAGAACAAACCCTTGATAATACAGAAGAAGAGCTAATATCTTTGGATGAAGTAGAGAAAACTGTTTCCGATAACAATATTGATAATACAGACGAAGACAATTATTTGGTAGATTTTGATAATTCAATATCAGATAAAAAATCTGATGATTCAGTGCAAGAAATTGATGATAATGAATTTTCTGATGATGATTTACTTGTATTTCCTGACAAAAATGAATCACAAGAAGAAAATATTTCAGAAAATTTTTCAAATGAAAATACCTTTGATTTTTCAGATATCGATAATATAGAGAATAATAATATTACTGATAATGCAGAAGTTTCATTCGAAGTAATTGATGATTTTGACAGTTTTGAAACGATCGCACCAACTGAAGATAATTTTGATATTAATTTTTCGGAAAATGACTTAGTAGAAAACAATATTTTGGATAAAAATTCCGTAAAAGAAAATTCCGTAGTAATAAGTAATAAAACTTTTAACGTTGGAGAGATCTTTATTGATATTAATAAAGATAGTTCAAGACCTGAAACACTTACAGAGAATGAACATTTGGAAGAATTATATAATAATTCTGAAATTCAGGATAATACAGGTTTAAATAATGATGTAAGAATCATTTCAAACAAATCTAAACAAATCCCTATATTTATAGGGATAGGTGGATTAGCACTACTTGTAATAATACTTGGAATAATTGTATTTTCAGTTTCTAAATTTATAAATCCGTCAGCACATGAAGATAAGAATGCACTTATTGAAAATAATAGTACGAACAATTTAGGTACAGATGTTCCAAATACCGCAAATATAAATAACGACAATGTTGTCATGAATGATAATATGCAAAGACCGGGAAGACAAGGGATAAATAATCCTTCGACCACATCAGGGATTCAACAATCACAGGAACAAATAGCAACAAAACCTATTCCTGCAACAGCATTTCTATCGGTTAAAAAATTGAGTTGGGAAGTTCCCGACTACATTTCTTATGATCCTGCATTTAAACAATATCTGCAATCTTCAGGTAAAGGTTTAAAAGCCGCATTATCAAGCGATTTGTTACTGGCTACAGATTATACATATTCAGATCAGATAAGATTAAGCATCACTTATGACAGGGCAGGGAACTTTAAAAATTCAAAAATATTGTTATCAAGCGGTTCTAGTCAGGTTGATAATATAGTGTTACAATCTGTTAACCAAACTCTGAGAGCGCTAAAAGCCCCTAATAGCTTAGGAAATGACGAAAGTACAACACTAATACTTAAAATATATTTGTAAATATGATATAATTTCCATGACGAAGGGATATGTTTGTGGAAATTACACAGGAGAAAATAGATTTAATATCCAAAATAATAAAAAGTAATCGTAAATTTTTGAATAATGAAGATTTATATGAAGACTTTTTAAATGAAACGTGCCGCAGATCTGTTACGATAATGAACGCAATAGAAAATGAAGCGACACTGGAAGCCTATTTGCGTAAAGTTGTCACAACGTCCATAATAAGTGTATTAAAAGACTCCGGTCGTTTACGCAGGTCAAAAACAGGTTATATGTCCACGCAGGAAGTACCTATCGAAACGGTAATGCCTGTTGAACCAATTACAGAAGCACCAACTTCTGCACCTGTACCTTATATAAACTATTCTTCATACTCTGTTGATTATTCAGCTCTAAATATAAAATTTGATCCTGAAGAAAACGCTTTACATAACGAAGTTGTTGATTTTATTGCGGATACACTTGAACAAATTAACGAAGAAGAACCTGAAGAAAGATTTATGGATATCTTTATTATGAGATATGACAAAGGTATGACTCAAAAAGAAATGGCAAGTGAACTTGGTATATCCCAGTCGGAAGTATCTAAACGTATATATGGTTTACTAGACAGAGTTAAGAAAGTTTTAGATGAACAATAAGTAGTGTTATGAAGTGTCCAGTATGTAACAAAAATATAGCTCATGATGCTTTAAAGTGTCCGTATTGTAAAACAAGAACAGGATTATTATGTCCTTCATGCAAGACAATTAACCCTGTAGGACAGTTAAAGTGTACCCATTGCGGTCAGGAATTACTTAAGATATGTTCAAAATGCAATGGTGTCAATTTTCCAACGGCAACAAAATGCAGAAAATGTGGTACATCTTTTGGTGAAGTTACCTTCAAAAATTCTGCGTCAAAAAATAAAAGTGAGAGTATATTATCTTTTAAACCTGATTTTTGTTCATTTAAGCAGGGGATTGAGAATTTAAGCAATGCAATTTCAGACAAAAACAAAAAAATTATATCTCTTACTGGAGATAAAGGATGCGGAAAAACCTCCGTTTTATACTCAGTTATAAAAAATATTGAAGATAAAAACATTTGTATGGGGAAATGTACCCCGCTTACTCAGCTTACACCGGGTGGTGTCATTCAGGATATGCTGCTAAATTTGTTTAGCCTGCCTAATTTTGGTATAAATAGCGCAACTCTTAAGAAAAATGCGACTGAATTTTTCTCAAAAGAGTTTAAATTTTTACAACCTCCTGAAGTATCAGATTTAATCAATTTTATATACAGTTTTAATGACGGTAATTATGAAGATATAATTATAAATAAAAGACGAACTCACTCTATATTAGACAAAATATTTGATGCTTTTATAACAAGCGGGAAATTCATATTTATTATCGATAATTTTGATTTTATAGATGGATTTAGTGCAGAGTTTTTAACCAATTTAATCCGTAAAGAAAAAAACTGGAATAATTTAAAATTTGTTTTTGTATATAACGAACCAAAACCTGTTTGTGGCTATTTCGGATTAGAAGATAAGAATATAAATTCATTTATGGATATAAATTTACACCCTGCAACAGATGAAGAATTAGCTCAGGATATTGTTTTAAATAATGATATTGATAATTATGTAACAGAAGCAGAAAAACAAAAAATCATTGAAAAAGCTAACGGAAATCTGGCTTATATACAACAGGCATACAGTTATGTATTTGATTGTCAGATAAGTGATAAAGTATTTGTATTGCCGGAAGATTTTATGGTTCTTATAAAAGAACGCCTTGCAACCTTAAAAAAGACAAATAAAATCGCTCATAAGGTTTTATGCGCTGCGGCAATATTAGGAGATAAAATTAATATAACATTATTAAGAGAAATTTTTGGCTATGGTGAAAATGAATTTAATGACATCCTGAATTATCTCGAAATGTCCAATTTTATCCGCAAATTTGATGATGTATATTATGAATTTAATAATATCAAACTTTGGGAAACAGTATTGAAAAATATTACGCATGACTCAGAGTTTGAAGATATAAATATTAAAATAGGCAAAGCTATCAGTGTATTCAACCTTAATACAAATGCTACTATGGCAATGATTGCGCATAACTTAAAAGAAACAAGAATGGCTTTTGATATATGGACTAAAACAACCAGACTGGCGTCATACATAGGAGATATAAATTTATATGTTATAGCTCAAAAACAGTGTTTAGCTTTGCTTAATGAATTTAATGAAAGTGAAACAATAAAAATTCGCTATAGCATTAGTGAAAAATTAGGGAAAATATTATCTGGATACGATCCGGAGGAAGCTTTGGAGTTCTTACCGGATGCAATATCGAATGCAAGAGCAAATAATGATGAAGTAAAAGAAATTGAGTTACTTGGCTATCTTGCATTGTGCTGCTCAAAAACAGGAAATTATTTTGGCAATGTTGAATGTGCAGATAATGTTCTAAGAAAACTTAAAGACGGACAGGAACTTGAAAGAGCATTAGTTATCAGTTCAAAATTGTCTGCTCTGTTAGATATTGGGAATTGCGGCGAAGTTATAAATCTCGCAGATAATGATGTGTTGCCTGTTTTAAATCAATTTTTAGCTAAACCGAAATTAAACAAAATGTTTCCTTTAGGTTTGTTATTTGACAGCTGGCTTAAAGTTTATCTGGTTCTTTCAACTGCATTAGCTCTGCAGGGAAATGAAAGATGCTTTGAGGTTTTGAAGAACTTATTTACAATAATTGATAAGCATAAAATTAATGATAAACAACTAATCGCTCGCGCAAAAATTGTTCAGGCATATGCAAATACAATGAAAGGTGATATTAATACATCAATGCAAATACTGCGCAATGTCGATTCAGATTACCGTGACAATTATATGGATGATGTATCGGTATCCCGACTAAATCTGGTTTATATAATAAACAGATTTTTGTTAAAAGATTATGAAAACCTCAGACAGGACTTATTTGAAGCTGTTACATTTGCAAATAATGCAGGTGACAATTTTACAAAAAATATTTTAAAAACGCTTCTTGGCAAAGTATTCAAAGACGAAAACAAAGCACAGCAAGCTTTGGAAATTTATAATGAGCAGGTTACATATTTTGCAAAAGAAAAAATGGCTTTGGGTGCTTTACTGGCGTGGTACTTAATTGCTGATGCAACTATTGTTACAGAAAACTCAAAAAGCGCAATTGATATAGCATCAAGAGCTTTGGAAATTTCCGTTAATCCAAATATTGACAACTACTTCTTTGCAGTTAGCTTAAGACTTGTTCTGGCAAATGCTTATATGAATATAGCAGATTATTCAAGTGCAAAAATAAATATAGAAGAAGCTTTAAAACTGGCAAAGAATTGCAAAATGAACGATATGCTTTCCAGAATTTACTTATTATATGGAAAATATTACTATGACATAGGTAAAATTGCGACCCAAAATCAAATTGAATATCTGCGGGGCTCAGCTGTAATGTTTGAAAAGGCAATGGAATTTGTTGTAAAAGAAACTCAAAATCCACATATCAAAAATTCTGTTATATATGAAAAAAATAAATTAAATGAGTTTTGCACTGATAAAGGCTTTAAGTTATAAGAGGAACTTTTGTAATGAATAATATTGTGGAAGTACTAAAATATATATGGAATTTACCGGAAGAATTAATTGAACCGATAGAATTTATTCCGGATTTTCTCAAAGATGCTTTAATCGATAGTTTAGGTTTAATTCCTTTTCTTTTTATAATATTTGTATTAATAGAATTTATAGAACGATATTACGCCAAAAAACGCCATTTATTTGTTTTTTGGATAAAGAAAATCGGGCCATTGTTTGGAAGTTTATTCGCATCACTGCCTCAATGCGGTTTTTCTGTTATCGCAAGTACGGTTTATACAAGACGATTGCTCTCAAGAGGTACTTTGGTTGCGGTTTATCTGGCAACTTCCGATGAAGCAATTCCTGTTTTATTAACATATCCTCAGAAAGCTCCGCTAATTCTTCCTATTATCGCGGTAAAAATTGCAGTTGCAATTGTTGTCGGATATATCGTTGATTGGCTTGTTACATACAACGCCAAAGAACCTGTAATCAAAGGAGGTCATGATGAAGACATTGAGGGTTGCTGCCATCATCATCTTATTCATGCAACAAGAAAAAGAGATTTTTGGCTGCATCCGCTCAAGCATACCTTAAATATTTTTGTATTTATATTTCTGATATCAGTTGTTCTGGCATTTATTCTCTCAAGGACAGGATCAGAAGAAGTTATTGCAAAATATTGCCTTATGAATTCCCCTTTACAACCGTTTTTGGTCTCGCTTGTCGGTTTGATACCAAATTGCGCAATATCAGTAATGCTTACAATGTTATTTGTCAAAAATACAATAAGCTTTGGCTCATTGGTCGCAGGATTATGCACCTCAGGCGGACTGGGGATTTTGGTATTGTTACGCAAAAACGGTGACAAAAAAGATACTTTTATTATTCTGGGATTGCTGGTTTTAGTTGGAACTATTTTAGGTTTAATCTTTCAGTATAATGTATTTAATATAAACGGTTTATTTGAAATAATCGGAATAAAAATGTAGCATATAAAATTCCCTCGCCCATTGAGGGAGATGGTTAGAGAGTGGATTTGCATGCAAAACAAATTTCAACAGGCTTTTGAATATCATCAAAAAGGGCAACTCACAGATGCCAGAGATTTGTATGAACAAATTTTGAATGATGATAGTCAAAACCATGAAGTTTGGGATTTGCTAGGAATTTTATATACTCAGGTAAATAAGTTTGATAAAGCGCTTGAATGCCTGCAAAAAGCGATTGAATTAAAGCCTTTACCTTTTTATATTGAAAATCTTGCAAAGATGTATTTCAAAAAAGAGGATTTTCAAAATGCCGTGGAACTTTACGAGATATTAGTAAAAAATAATTCTGAAAACTACGAAAATACTTTTAATCTTGCAATGGCTTATAAAAGCAATGCGCAGTATGACAAGGCTAAAGAAACTTATTATAAGGCGATAGAACTTAACCCCAAAAGCACTGAATCGTATTTTAATCTTGCATATCTTTGCTTCAATGAAAACGATACAAAGGGTGCAATAGAGTGTTATAAAAAAGTTCTTGAAATAAATCCTGATGATTGGGAAACGACATATTTTCTTTCGCTTGCCTATATGCAGGATAAAAATTACAAAGACGGTTTGAAATGCTTTGAACAAAGATTATGCAAACAAAGTGCCATTGTTTCGCAGGAAAAGACTTACCCGAATTTGATGAAGCAAAAGCCTATCTGGACAGGGGAAGAAGATTTGTCTGATAAAACTCTTTATACCTATTATGAAGCAGGATTTGGCGATAATATTATGATTTACCGTTTTATGCCGGAACTTACCTCAAAATGCAAAAGAGTAATTTTTAAACCTCAGGAGGAATTAAAACCGTTATTTGAAGAAAATTCTTACGGCGCAGAGATTATGGGAATGTTTAAAAACGAAAAAGAGATGAATTTTGATTATCACCTGCCGTTTTTGAGCTTGCCTTATGTTTTGGGTAAATCGGGCGAAGATATGTTTATCCATCATGATAACGGGTATATCAAGCCTAATTCTGATAAGGTGAAGTTTTACAGGGATAATTATTTTAATAATGATAAGTTTAAAATCGGGATTAAGTGGCAGGGAAATTCGTATTATGATAAAGAACGAATTTTGAGCGTAGAGGATTTTTTCAGACTTTTTGAACTCCCAAACACTCAATTTTATTCCTGTCAGACTTTTGAGGGCTCTGAAAAATTTGAAAAGATTAAAGATAAATATAATGTAATTGACCTTGCGCCAACATTTAAAGATTTTTCCTGGACTGCGGGGGCGGTTGAAAATTTGGATTTGATAATTTGTAACGACACATCTTTAGCACATCTTGCAGGAGCAATGTGTAAACCATGCTGGGTGTTGCTGCCTCATGTCTATAATTGGCGCTGGCATAATGACCTTTCAAAATCAGATTGGTACGACAGTTTAAAACTATTTAGACAAACCCAAAACGGCGATTGGAACAGTGTGTTTGATGAAGTCGAAAAAGAATTGCACAAATTGTTATAAATTTACAGATTTTGTCATATAATTTATCTATGAGTAATAAAAGACAGACAAATATAAATATTCACCGAGATGCCTGGGTTGAAATAAATGTAGGCAATTTGGAGCATAATATTAAAGAAATAAGGAGAAATGTTTCGCCCGAGATGAAACTCTTAGGGGTGGTAAAGGCTGATGCATACGGTCATGGTTCTATTATGCTTGCGCCGACAATTTTGGCAAGCGGAGTTGATATGCTTGGTGTCGCATCAATAGATGAAGGTGTTGATTTAAGACAGGCAAAAATCAAATGTGATATATTGGTGCTTGGAGCGGTACCTGTTTGGGCATTAGAAACGGCAATTCAAAATAATATAAGTATCTCAATTTTTACGAAAGAACATTTAAAAGCCTGCAAAGAGATTTATGAAAGAACAGGTGTCAAACCGAAAGTTCATGTAAAACTTGATACGGGAATGAACAGAATAGGTGTCAGAGCAGACGAAGCAATTGATTTTATAAAAGAAGTACAAAATGCGGACTATCTTGATTTAAGAGGAATTTTTACCCATCTTGCCGCAGCAGAAGAACTTGATAAAACACAAGAGCAATTCGCGAAATGGGATAGCGTAGTTGATAATATTGATACGGAAGGTCTTTTATTACATATTTTAAACACCGCAGGAACAATTTGTTATAAAAAGCCAAATTCAAATATGTGCAGAATAGGGATTTCTTTATACGGTTTGTACCCTGATTTCCCACAGGGGGTTAATTTTAGGATGCCGAAATTAAAACAATTAATTTCTTTGAAAGGCAGAATAGTAAATATACACAAAGCAAAAGACGGAGAGGGTATTAGTTACTGTCACACTTATACTGCAAAAGGCGAAAGAACTATTGCGACAGTTCCGATAGGTTATGCTGACGGGTTGCCAAGAGGATTATCAAATAAAATAACGGGAACTCTGAACGGAGTTGAAGTGCCTCAGGTTGGGAATATTACAATGGACCAAATTATGTTTGATGTGACTGGAGTCGATTGCAAATGCGGAGATGTCATTACCTTACTTGATGAAAACAAATCCATTGATGTTTGGGCTAATATCTTGAATACAATAAACTATGAATTAACCTGTCGCCTTAAAGTCAGACTACCGAGGGTTTATACAAGATAATTTCAGATTTTAATCAAAATATTTTGTATGGATTAAGAATATTATTTGGGTCAAATATCTTTTTAATTTCGCGCATATAACTTAATGCGCCCGCTTCTACAACATTTGAGATGTATGGTTTCTTTTCTGACCCAATTCCGTGCTCTCCGGAAATCGTACCATCAAGAGAAATTGCGAGTTGATATATTTCAGTCTTGGCTATTTTATATTCCTTATACTCTCGTTCATCAGAAAAATCAATCGGGATTTGAGGATGTATGCTGCCATCACCGACATGTCCGACAAGACAAACCGTTAAATTATGTTTTTGACAAATTCCCTGAACACCTTTGACAAGCTTTGCAAGATTTTCTCTTGGTACAATAACATCATCTGTAGTCACATTTGGTTTAAGCTTAGCACATGCGGCCATAGATGAACGTCTTGCCTTCCAAATATTTTCAGCTTCCGTTTCATTTTTTGAGTATTGAATATTTACAGCATTATTAAGATTTAAAATTTTGCATATATTGTATTTCATTTTCAATATACTGTCATAATCGCCATCGATTTCGATAAGCAACGCAGCTTCTTTGTCCGTCAGAAGTCCGGTATGATAAAATTGTTCAACAGTAGAAAGAGCATTACGGTCCATAAAATCTATAGTTGAAGGGAATATTTTTTGTTCAATTATTTGATTAACACATTGTACTGAATCATTTATATCATCAAAATATGCCATTAAAACCTGAGTTTCCGCAGGTTTTGGAATTAATTTTAATGTCGCTTCTACAACAATTCCCAAAGTTCCTTCCGAACCTGTAAATAAGCTGTTCAAATCATATCCGACAGCATTTTTTATAGTATTTGATCCGGTTCTTATAATTTCACCGCGTGCTGTTACTACCTTTAAATCGAGCACATAATTTTTTGTTGAGCCATATTTAAAACATCTGGCCCCTGCAGAATTTTGAGCAATACTGCCTCCTATTGTAGATACTTTCAAATTTGACGGATCCGGAGGATAAAATAATCCTTTTTTCTCTGCTATATTTTGTATCTCCCCAATGGTAACGCCCGGTTGAACTTTAATTGTCATATTTTGATCATTAAATTCCAAAATTTTATTCATTTTTGAAAAATTCAACACAATTCCGCCGTTTACAGGAACACAACTCCCGACAGTATTGGTTCCGGCTCCGCGACATATTATTGGAGTTTTATACTTATTTGCTATTTTTACAACTGCCTGAACCTGTTCAATATTTTGAGCAAATACAACGGCATCTGCTATTTTTGAACCTGCAATCTGTGTTTCGGATGCATCAAAGGAATACGCATACCTTTCTTCGAAATCAGATAGCACATTCTCACAGGGTAAAACTTTATTCAGTTCTTTTGTTAATTTAGTCAACATATGATGCCAATTTTTCTATATTTACTCCAAGTTTTGATATTTGTTTTTCAATTTTATCAATTTTTCTCGGAATTCCGGGATCTTCTATATTTTCAACTATAGACACCAATTTGTCAATATTATTTTCTAATCTGTCAATACGTTCTTGTTGCTGCAATAATTGATTTTCAAGACTATCCATTTTAACAAATTGTTTTTCTACATTTTTGAGTTGTTCATTTAATTGGGCAAATCTTTTTTCAATAACACTATTAACCTGAATATTTATTGAATTTTTAACTTCATTTATATTTTGAGTTACATTATTAATATTTACTAATACATCATTTATCCTTGTTATTTCATCAGAATTTGACGAAATTTTATTAATACTTTTGCTGGCAGAATCAATCCATTCGCCCATATAAACAAGAGCTTGTCTGATTACCCGATCAGATTCAGCAGAATTTTCTAACATCGCAGAGAGTTTATCTACTCTATCTGTAATATTGTCATGTATAATTTCTTCAAAACCGACAATTCCTGTGTTCAAGGCATTATACGACTTATCAGATGTGGCAATCAAAAATTCTGTCTGCTCTTTCAATTTTGATATTTTATCGGTGATTTCAGATAAATCAGGCTGAGTACTGTCTTGCAGGGCTAATCTCAGTTTTGCCAAGTCAGTTTCAATGTCCTGCATTGAATATGTATAGTCCGTTTTTTCATCAGCTGAAGCTAATTGTTGAAGTTGTTTTGTAATCTGAGAGATTCTTTCATTTATTTCATCAGTTCTTTCTTCAACAAAATCTTTAATATCTTCACTTTCTTCAATAAATGAAACCTGATCGAATATTGAAATAACCGCACTCATCAAAGACTCTTTCATATCTTTGATTGTTTTTTGCAATTTTTCTCTGTCTGCATTTGAATCTGTAGCCAAAGCATTAACTTCGAAGGTTATTTCATCTAAACATTTTTTAAATGCTTCAAGCTTTTCACTCGGTTCGAGTTCCTCAATATAGCTTTTTTGTTCACCTATTAAAGCCTTTATGCTGTTTAATTCATCCAGTCCGCTATTATCAGATGCCATTTCTCCGATTTTTGTGTTAAGTTCTTCAAGCATTGAAGTTAATTTTTTATCTGAATCAGAAAGCAATTCAATAGAAGGTACAATAGAATCGACTTTTGGAGCTAAATCAGTAATAGTATCATTCAAATCATTTATATTGTCCGAAACATTATTCAGTAAATCAGTATTTGTAGTATCAGAAACAAATATGTCTAATTTAGAACCAATAGAATCAAGTTTCAGATTTATATTCTGATTTCCGTTTTTAATATAAGTTTGAAGATCTTTAAGCCAATCATTACCCATGGATTTTAGAATGTTATCGACTTTTGAATTTATTGTCATAATCATTCCGGTATTATTTATAGCAGGAATTTTAGATGCTTCTTTATTTTCAGTTTGATTTTTTTGAATAACTTCAATTTTAGAGTGTAAGTTTCGGATATCATTCTGAAGAATATCAAAAGCCTGAACAAAATCAAACTTATCTTCTCCAAAAATATCATCTTCAGTTACTTCGAAAGTATCATTTAATTCTGAATCATCTATTTCGTTGCCTTCTTTAATCTCAGGAATTTTAGTCATTTCTTCCAAACGATTACTTATATTTGATAACACTTCCGTAATTTGAGAATTGTCATCAGATAATTTTTCTATAATCTTGGAATACTTTTTAAAATCTGCCTTCAAATCCAATATGGCATCTTCATCAAATGAAACATTTTCAGACACTGCATCTTCTGCTTTAGCTTTTTGTTTTGAAGATCCGGCAGCTTTTTTAAATGAAGCTTTTAATCTCTCAATCGCATCTATAATATCTTCGTGATTTGACGCAATAGCAAACATGGATTTAATTTCTTCACTTTGAGTTTTTATTTCCTGCTTTATTTCATTAGCACTATTTACGAACAAATTTTCCTGTTCTTCTCTAAAGTTTTTTATTTCAGAAATGAAATCTTTAATTTCTTTAATAGAATTTTCATCAGGCGGTAGAATAGATTCAACAGATTGCTCAATATACTCTTTTAAATTTTCGAATTTTAAGATAATCGAATCTGTTTCAGTCAAGATAAAGTCTTTCAGATTATTTCCGTTGTCATTTAATTTGTCATTTAACTTACTGTATAATTCCTCAAACTCAAAACTTATATCATCCAATTCCGGAGCAGATGTCAATTCTTCATTTAATTCTTCTACTTTATTTTTTAAAATTTCAGGGTCTTTGTTTTGAGAGATCTTATCAAGCAATACCTTTATGGACTGTATTTCTTCTAATACATTGTTTGTCTGTGCACACACATTTTCAGTAACATCTGTAACAGCCAACTGAAATTCTTGTCTGAAAGCATCGAGCTTTTCAGAAGTGGAACTGAGTTTTTGGGTAAATTCAGGATTATCTAAATCCTTGGTAAGATTTTGTTCTGTTAATAATTTTTCGATAGCACCAATTTTTTGTTCCAACAGCTCTGCACGATATGTTATACTATCAGATAATTTTGTATCAGTTGAATTTGTAATATCAGTTAAATCCTGACGTATTTGTTCAAATTTGCCGGCTAGAAATTCTTCAAATCTTGCGATATAAGCATCTTCAGGATTATCAATATTAATTTCTTCTTTGTTATTGTATAACTCAACCAGACTATCAATCTGAGCTTTTAGCCCTGAAATTTCACTGATAGCATTTTCAATTTGTTCATTATTTTCAGATTTATCTTTAATACCATGATAATGTTCGATTTTTTCTAAAATTTGAGAATAGGCAGATTCATTGAATGTCTGATTATTAACTATAGAATCTTCTATTTCCATAACTTTTGAATATAAAGGACTTTTTGAATTATCCTGAATAAGATTTTTTACCTCGTCTAAATATTCTTTAATTGCTTCATTGTCTTTATTATTTGCATCAGCATTATCAAAATCAGACATATTTGCTTCAATTATAGATTTAATTTCATTTAATTCGGATTTAATATATTCATTATCAAGACCTGTATTATTTTTGATAAATTCTGACATAGATGTTGAATTATTTTCAACAACAGAATGTATTTGTTCAATTTTTTCATTTATACGTTCTAATTTACTGTCAAGAATCTCAGCGACTCCAGAAAAATCAAGTTCAGACAAGCGATCGTCAATTTTCTTTTGGAGATTTTGCATTTCAAGTAAATTATCGGAACAAGAGCCTGTATTTAAACTTAAACTGCTGATACAAGACTTTAACTCCTCTATGTAGTTATTAAATTCTTCGCGGGATAATATTTCAGAACCTAAATTCTGCAAATTGTCCAGTCGTTCGATAATTTGACTGTTTTCTAAAACAGAATTAGCCTCAAAAGTATTCTTTATTTCTGCCAATTCTGCTTCTATTTGTGCAAGGCCGGCATTAATATCAGCGATATCAGTACTTTTCGACAATTTTTCCAGAGAATTATAAATTTCATCAAAATTATTTTTTAAATTATCGATTGCAAGCGACAAATCACTGTGCTTTGTACTAATATCATCTATATTATTTTGAATTGCAGGCAAAGCTTCCAGTTCTTGAGATATTTTTTCCGTACGTTCTAGCAATGTATTGAGTTCAAGACTATCTTCCAATATTTTTTCTATATCCTCTTTTTGAGGGAATGCACTTGATATTTCTGTAACAATTCTTTTTAAGTCATCATTATCAGATGAAATTTTATCCAGAGATTCAACAAGTTTTGATGTAACAACCTCATCACAGTCCGCTATAATATTTTTTATAACACCAAGTTCTTCTTTAAATACAGACAAATTATTATTGACATCCGCAACATCAGCTTTAACATTATAATTTTCAACATTATTAGACAACTCATATATATGAGAGTATAACTTTTTCAGATTTGCTTCCACTTCTTCTGAGTTAGGGATGTTATCAATATTCATTGCAACAGAACTCAATGTTTGCTTAATTTCATCAGTATATGAAATTAAATTTGCAGTTTCTTCCTTTAGATTAGCAAAGTCTTCTGATGTAGATAACAAATCGCTTTTCTCTTTTATATAAGAAATTGCCAACTGAGTATCTTCAATATCATTTTTTGATACACAATTATTTAATTTTTCTTCAATACTATTTGTCTTTTCAACAATAGAATCAATTATACCGTCTGTTAATTTTAAATCTTCGCTTGTAACAACATTAGCCAATATTTTTTCGAAATTATCTTCACGCACATTTATATCGTGAATATTTGACAAAATATCATTAAAAGCCTTAAACATTATATCAATTTGTGTTTTTGTCGTATCGCCTGTTTTTAGAGGATCAACACTTTTTATTCCGGAGAGGATAGATTTTAAGGTTGTATTTATATCATCTACGGTGTTTTTGTAGGATAGATTAATATTCCCCATATCATTTCTTAATAAAGAAATCGTTCTGAGTATATCTTCTTTATCTGTTTTATTTGATGAGAGATCTGCAATTTTACTTTCGATTCCGGAGAGAATAGCTTTTTCTTGTCTTGCCTCAGTATAAAAATTATTGATATTCTTTGATAATATATCAAACAATTCTTTCATATCAGAATTTTTGACATGATTGTCCTGAGTATCATAAACAGCCTTCAGAGCCTTTTCTATATCTTCAAATTTGTTAAGGGTGTAAGTATATTTTTCATCTATTGATTTTGATAATTCCCCAATATAAGTGTTTAACAATTCGCTGTTAGATGCGGAATTATTTGTATCTATTTTTGAACTTATACCTGAAAGTATGGTGTCAAAATTATCAGCATTAAAAGCATTTGTTCTCTGTATATCATTAAGTAACTGTATTATTGTTTCTAAATCTTGAGCCATTTTAAATCCCTTAACATTTAAAAAATCTATCCCTACATGCTAATTTTATCAAGTTATAAGTTAATAGTAAAATTATTAACGCATATTTATTACAAATGTTAAGCACAAAAGTAAAATCTGGTTATAAAAAATTAAGTTAGTGATAACATGAATCATGTATAGACTAAAAAGAGGGGATATCATGAGCCATATAATAATAGATAAGTCTAAGTGCAAGGCGTGTTATTTATGCATAGATGAGTGCCCTAAGAACTTAATAAAGATTAGTAATGATACAAATAATCTGGGCAATCGGGTCGTAGAATTTCAGGATTCAAAAAATGAGTGCCTCGGGTGTGCAATGTGTGCTACAAGATGTCCGGATTTAGCAATAACAGAGGTTTACAGAGGATAAATTCCGTATATTAAGAGGGTTTATAATAAATGACTGCAACAATAACAGATAAAAAAGTTTTGATGAAAGGGAATTATGCTATTGCAAATGCCGCAGTTTTAGCAGGTTGCCAGTGCTATTTTGGGTATCCGATTACGCCGCAGAGTGAAATCGGAGAGTTTATGAGCGGCAAAATGCAGGAGTTGGGCAGGGCTTATGTTTCAGCAGAGAGTGAACTTGCAGCAATAAACATGACTATCGGTGCATGCTCAACCGGTGTAAAAGCTATGACGTCATCATCTTCTTGTGCAGTATCATTAATGCAGGAAGGTTTATCATATGCAACCTCAGACCAACTCCCTGTAGTTTTGGTAAGTGTTATGCGCGGAGGTCCGGGCTTAGGCAATATTTATCCGTCACAGGGTGATTATTTTCAGGCAACAAGAGGGGGTGGGAACGGCGATTACAAATTAATTGTACTTGCACCTTCAACAGTTCAGGAATGCGCGGATTTAACATATAAAGCATTCTACCTAGCTCAAAAATACCGCAATCCTACCGTACTTTTAGCAGACGGATTATTGGGACAAATGATGGAACCTGTTGAATTTAAACCATATCCGTACCCTGAGATTGACAATTCTCAATGGAAATTGTCAGGAGCAAAAGGCAGAGAAGCACGAATTATTCGTTCTTATGCTCCTTTAGCGGATAATCAATGTGTTTATCTGGAAAAATTATTTGAAAAATATAAATTAATTGAAGAACAGGAAACTCAGTGGGAAGAAATCGGAACGGAAGATGCTGATATTGTGTTGGTAAGCTTTGGTTCTACAGCAAGAAATGTCAAAACTGCCACAAAAATATGCAGACAAAAAGGCTTAAAGGTAGGAATTTTAAGACCGATTACTTTGTTCCCGTTCCCGACAAAACGTTTAAAAGAACTGGCCCAGTCCGTCAAAATGTTTGTAAGTGTAGAAGTAAATATGGGGCAAATGGTTCAGGATGTAAGACTTGCCGTAAACGGTAAAGCTCCTGTTGAGCTTATACACAAGGGGGTTGGTGTTCCTCCTGCTCCTGAAGAAATTGTTAAACAGATAGAGGAGTTAATGTAATGGCAACTCAAGTTTTTAAAATACCTGATTCATTCAAAAAAGATGCAAAATATACTTTTTGTCCGGGATGTGATCACGGGGTCGCGGTCAGACTTGTAGGAGAGTGCTTGTCTGAGCTTGGATTAACAGAAAACACTATCGCAGCGTGTGCAATCGGGTGTTCGGTTACAATATATGACTTTTTAAATATTGATGCTCTTGAAGCCCCTCACGGACGTGCAATGGCTGAAGCCACAGGAATTAAAAGAGCATGCCCTGACAAGTTTGTATTTACTTATCAAGGCGATGGAGATTTTGCTTCTATCGGTTGGGCTGAAAGTATGCATGCGGCATTAAGAGGAGAAAAAATCTCAGCAATTTGCATAAACAACACGACTTACGGTATGACAGGAGGTCAGTTAGGACCAACAACTTTAGTCGGACAGGTTACAACAACATCTCCAACAGGACGTAATCTTGAATATTACGGTTATCCGATAAAAATCGCAGAGCATATTGCAATGTGTGACGGTACCGCATATAGTGCAAGAGTTTCACTTGATACAGTAGCAAATATCAAAAAAGCGAAACAGGCAATCAAAAAAGCGTTTGAAGTTCAAATAAAAGGACTTGGCTTAGGTTTTGTAGAAATTCTTTCTACCTGCCCTACAAATTGGAAAATGACTCCGCAAAAAGCACATGAAAGAGTTCAAAATGAAATGATAAAGGTGTTTAAACCCGGAGTTTATAAAGATATAACAGTTGAAAATTAGATTGTACATAGGAATGATATTATGGAAAAAGATTTTATAATTGCAGGTTTTGGCGGACAAGGCGTACTACTGGCGGGAGAAGTTCTTGCTAATGGTTTTATGATTGATAACAAAAACGTTACCTGGTACCCGTCATATGGAGCAGAAATGCGTGGAGGTACAGTAAATTGTACTGTCGTGATGTCTGATGAAGATGTAAGTGCGGTTCAGAAATCAAGTGCCGATTTTATTATCGTATTAAATCAGGCTTCTTTTGACAAATACGTTTCATGGGTAAAGAAAGGCGGTTCGATTATCGTTAATTCTTCTTTGGCAATCATAAAGAAAACAAGAGAAGATATAAATTATATTTTTGTTCCGATAACCAAACTTGCTCAGGAAAAACTCGGAAATATTAAAATGTCAAATATTCTTGCTTTAGGTACACTATCCAGAGTAAGCAAACTAATCTCTTTAAGTACTTTAGAAAAAGCATTGCATAATGTTATTCCGCCTCACAGAGCAAATTTAATACCTAAAAATATTGAAGCTTTAAAACTAGGCTATGAGTATGATTTATTGAAAGTTTAATTTAAAATCACCTAAAAAGTTGATTTTAAATCTGACAAAACAGTATATTCTTCATGTGTAAACAGAAAGGTCTATGCAAAGTGAAAAAACAACTAATGGCATCAATACACGAAAAAGAACTGCAACTATTGAAGTTAAAATCTCATATTGATAAAAGTGAAATATGTTCGGATTTATATGATAAAGTTTTATTAGAAAAAGCAATTCTGAAAAAACAACTTGATGATTTACAAAACAACACACTAGCTAACAGAATTAAACATCTTATTCCTCATCGCGGTGAAAAATTAATCTGCGATTATTTTAGAGGTTAATAATACTATTTTATGATATCGACTTGCTTATCTATATATTGTTTTATTCCTGATTTTTTATACAGTTTTAAGTTATTAAACCTGACAGCTCTTTGATCTTTTGCAACTATTGTTATGGACTTTTCTTCTGCATTTTTATCAATTACAGTATTTGGCGGATAATTTGTATATCGGTCTAAAATATTGAAATTATAAGGATCAACAGTAAAAAACACATTTTTGTATGTTATATAAGTCGGCAAAAAAGGATGTAGAGCCCGTACTGTTCTTGATATTTCCCACGAATTCTGGAGATTAAAATCAAGCATCATTTCTTCTCCGGTAATATTTGGGAAATAAGTAGCAATCCTTTCATCCTGATTAACCGGAGTAAGTATTCTCTTATTTAAATCATTTAAAAATTCTGTAATAAGTTCTCGAGCTTTTATAACTGTCTTTTCTCTTAATTCTTTAGATGTGTCAGATTCATATATTCTGATTTGCTTTTGTTTAAGTATTGCCCCTTTATCGTATTCATCATTCATAAGGTGAATTGTCACACCGGAATACAACTCTCCATGAAGAATTGACTGCATATATGGATTAGGTCCTCTGTATTTTGGAAGCAATGACGGATGAACGTTCACTGTAGCAATAGTCGGAATATTATAAGTTTTTGGAGATATTCGCTCTTTCCATGTCCCGACAATTATCAGATCAACATTAAGCGAAACCATAAGTTTTTGGAATGCTTCACAATTTGCAGATTTTAAACGTATTTCATTTAACTTTAGTTTCTTTATAAGAGTAACTTCAGGGGCCGGATTTATACAATCATTTATCATTACTTTTATTTTTGAATTTGCCGTATAATCATAACGAAAAACGCCGACAATATCAGCCCCGGCATCATTTACACCAAGTATTAAGTTGCCAAGCATTAACCCTTTTCCTAAAATAACAACCCTCATAAATTTATTATATTATAAAAAAACGAGGTGCAAATTTAGCACCTCATTTTGTAAATATATATTTCCTTAATTATTTTACCATAGTTGTTGCAAGTTTAACATATTGTTCAAATGTAATCGGTTCTTTTGTACTTGCATCCATTATAGGTTTTGTTTTCAGCATCTGTTCATATTGAGCATGCAAATCAGATATAGTCTGCTTTTGATTTATTTTGCTATCAATATTATCATCTGCAATATTATCTCGAATCATACTTTGAGCCTGCTTTAAATCCTGATAATTATTAACTGCAACCTGCGCTTTTGCTCTTTGGTGCCCAAACAAATGACCAATTTGTGTGCCTATAACAAGAAGCGGAGCTAACTCAGCAGCATTTCTTGCAATATCTTTAATCGGAGACGGAGTTTTTGTTCCAAATTCAGCAATTTTATTAAGAACTTTACTGTTATTCAAAGCATTTCTGACTTTTTTGAGAACAGGAACTACCTTTTTCTCATCAACTGAACTGAGTAATTTATTTAAGCCTTTTGCTCCGAATTTATTAACTCCTGCCAATACTCCAAAACCTGCAGCAAATGTAACAACAGAAGACATAACAGGATTATTTTTGATAATATCAACTTTTTTAGCTAAATAATCTTTTGCGCCCCACAAAGCTCCAAGAGCAGCCAAACCTGCAGCCCATGCTGCGGTAACAACTCCAAAACGAGCCAGTCTGATTGCTCGTACATTCTTTTTACCATATTTAGCAATTGCTTCAGGGGATATTTCTCTTACAGCTGCTGAAATACCACCTGCTATAGGTAATGAGTAAAAGAGAGCATTGTCAATTCTTCTGTGCTTTTTATCATTTACATCCTGAGATGCTTTTGCCCAGGCTATTCGCCTTATATCTCCGTCATTTAATTTTGAAAACATCTGTTCTTCTAAAGAAGCTTTAAATGCCGGATTTGAAGACTGATTAACTAACGAAACAGAATTGACAAGCATAACACACCTATACCTTTCACATTCAGATTATACTATAATTAACAAAGCATGTGAAATATTTTTTTGCTACTTTACTTAAAAATATTTATAAATATTTACAATTTACTCTTTTTTTTTTAACATTTTAAATATGAAAAAATTTTACATTCATACAATGGGTTGCAAATCGAATCAGTTTGAAACTTCAATAATAAAAGAAAACTTGTCAAACAACGGTTTTGAAGAAGTACAGGATATAAAAAATGCGGATTATTTTATATTAAATTCGTGTTCTGTGACTCATAAAAGCGATAATGAAGCTTTTTATCATTTAAGAAATGCAAAGCATAAAAATACCTCTGTTAAGACCGTTTTAACAGGTTGCATTGCTCAGATTGAGAAAGAAGAACTATTAAAAAATGAATTTATAGATTTTGTTATCGGTAATGATGACAAATTAAATTTGTACAAATACCTGATTGAAGACACAAGATATATTGTATCAGATGTTATGGAACAAAATAAATTTAATGAAGCCGTATTATCAGATACGACAAAAACCCGTGCAAGCCTGAAAATTCAGGATGGCTGCGACAACAGATGCACATACTGTATAATCTGGAAAGCAAGAGGAAAAAGCCGAAGCGCATCTGCAGAATTTATTACAGAACAGATAAATAATTTCGTCAAATCAGGATATAAAGAAGTCGTATTAACAGGAATTCACATAGGACAATGGGGAAAAGAGTTCGGGCTTACACTTTTAGACCTGCTAAAAGAAATTGAAGCAAAAACAAAGATACCGCGATACCGTCTTGGCTCACTAAATCCGACAGAAATTAACGACGAATTACTGGAATATTTAAAAGAATCGGATAAATTTTGTCCGCATTTTCATTTGTCGCTTCAAAGTGCAAACGACAAAACTTTACGTTCAATGAACAGATTTTATAAAACTGATTTTTATTTAAAACAAATTGAGCAGATAAACGATATGTTTGATTTGCCGTTTTTAGGCAGTGATATTATAGCAGGCTTTGCAGGGGAAACAGATGAAGATTTTGAAATTACGCGTAAAAATCTTGAAAGTTCAGGATTAACCCAAATACATACGTTTCCTTATTCGGTGAGAAAAGGAACTGTAGGAGAAAGCATGGACAATCAGGTAAAAGATAATATCAAAGAAGAAAGAGCAAATATTATTAAGAGCATATCCCGAAAAAAATTTGAAAATTTTATCAAAAGGAATATAGGTAAAACAGCCGAAATACTGATTGAAAAGCACAGAGATAAACATTATGGCCATCTCAAAGGGGTAACAAGGAATTATTTAACAGTGCATATTGACTCCGACAAAGAAAATCTATACAATACATTGCAAACAGTAAAACTTGTCAAATTTGAAAATGGAATCATTTTTGGAGAACTAATAATTTAGAAAGAATTCTATTACTACTGATTTTATTTTAATCATAAAATTTTGAAATATCCAAATCTATTTGTCCTTTAGAAACATTATATATAGTATTCTTAAATTCTTCAATATACTTTGGATTTATGTTGTTCTGACTAAACACACCTTCATGATAAAGTTTAATAAGTTTATCTACATACATTTGGCAGTACTTAGGGGTATTAGGGCGAAGTTTCATTTGCTCCGTAAAATCTATACTTTTTCTGATAGAATTTTCTCGTGTTGTCGCGCCGGCAAAATTTGCCATTATATCAGGACCGCCTTCGGATTTCGGGAAAATATGTTCAACAGACGCCAGATAAGGCCATAAAATTCTTGAAGCGATTTTTTCGGGATTTTCACCGGAAACCTTGACCATATACGCAGAAAAATCTTCATTTGATGTCGGAAGCTTTAATGCTTCCTTCATGATTTTTTCGTGAATTCCTTTATCGGAGATATCATCAACAATTCTTCCAAGGTCATACAAAAAAGATTTTCTTGAAAAAGGTGCAATAATTTCTTTATTTGTAAGCCTTGCCTTTGACGTTCCAATAAGTTCGTTTAACTCAGAATTATTTTTCAGTACCGATTTTCTCAATACCCAATCCATCATGCCTATTACCTTAATCTGATTATCCATAGTTGAAGGACAGGTATTATTAGATAATTTTTTAGATTCTTTCATTAATTTATTCATGACCTTTTTAGCCTTAAGATCATTTTCATTGACAATATTGTCTTTAATTTTTGCAAGTTTATACTTAAACTCGTAGGATGAAAACGGTATAAGAATTGGTCTTTCATTAAGCCTTTTATCCGTCTCTTTCATTAAATCAGAAAATTTAACCTGATATGATTCGGGAAGTTCACTGAAGTATTCCTGAAGATTATGAAAAATGCTGCTTTGTTTTTTTCTCAAATCTCTTCTGTAAACAGGCTCTACCTCACCTAAAAGTTGTTTTATATTTTCATCAGGATGCACTTTTGAACGTGCAGAAATAATCTCCATAATACGTTTTTCCATTCCGGAGTAACAGTCTTGATATCTTGATAAGATACTTACAACTTCTTTTGACGGTCGTTCAAATGCTCCTGATTTAATCAGTCTTGAAACCTGTTTTGGATCAATCATGGGGACTCCACTATATATACAAGGCAGATTGTATTTAAACAGCACTCGTAGTTTGGAAGAATTTTGTATTGCAGTAAAAGCAATCTGATAATTTGGCAATAAAGACAAGTTATCAATATTTTTAAGACTATCAAGCGAAATCGTATCCCTGCATTTGCGCTTTTTTGCGTCTAAAACATGATTATACCCATTTACACTATACAGAGTTATAGCAGATATTCTCATAAATATTCTCTACATTGTACCACCATAGTAAATATCGGTATTAATTGTAAAAAACTTTAACAATAAGAGTTTAGTTTGTGATATAATTTAATAGTTATACAAATAAGAGAGTTTGGACTATGAATTTTGATAAAGATAAACTAATTTCGTCCATAAAAAGACTTGCAGACGCAAAAGTTCTTGTTGTCGGCGATTTGGCTTTAGACGAGATGATATATGGTGATGCTGAAAGAATTTCGAGAGAAGCACCGGTTTTAATATTACAACACACAAAAACAAAACATATTTTGGGCGGTGCATCAAACGCAGCGCATAACGTTGCGACCCTGAATAATGGTAAAGTCGGTGTAATCGGAGTCGCCGGAAATGATTATCATTCAGGCTTTTTGTTTGATACTTTTAAAGATGCAAATATAAATTGCGACGGAATTGTTATTGACAAAGACAGAAAAACTATAGTCAAAACAAGAATTTCAGGTTCTATTACGACTTCAATCACTCAGCAAATCGTAAGAATTGACAGGCAATCTAAAGGATATATATCCGAAAAAACTGAGGCAGAACTGATTAAAAGAATCGAAAAATTATTGCCGGATTATGACGCAGTAATTCTATCAAACTATCATATCGGTACATTAACACCGGCGATTATTAAATATACAACAGATTTGGCAAATAAGCTGAATAAAGTTGTAGTTGTTGATGCTCAAAGGGATTTGGGTTCATATAAAAATGTCACATCTATGACTCCGAACCTTCCTGACACTGAAAAGTCCGTAGGTTTTGAAATTAAAACTGAGGAAGATTTGAAAAAAGCAGGAGACAAATTGTTAGCTCAGACTGATGCTAAATCAATATTGATAACCTGTGGGGCTGACGGAATGTTTGTAACTGAACCGAATCAAAAATATCAAAAAATACCTGTATTTAATAAATCAGAAGTTTTTGATGTTACCGGTGCAGGAGATACTGTTACTGCGGTGTATTCTTTGGCATTGGCTTCAGGTGTTGATCCTGTTTATTCGGCTATAATTGGTAATGTCGCAGCAAGTATCGTTGTCCGCCAATTTGGCTGCGCTACAACAACTGTTGAAGAATTACTCAATGCCGTAGAGAAGTTATAATTTTAATAAGGAGAAGTTATGGAAAAGTTTAAAGAACTTATAAAAAAAATAAAACCTGTTGATTTTATAATAATTGCATTTTGCATTATTGCTTTATGTGTTGGTTTTTATACATATAAAGGATTCAGACAAACTGCAGATAAGCAAATTGAAGCAACTTCAAAAATTATATTCAAAGTCTATATGAGAGGGGTAACTTTTTCAGGGGAAGAAATCCCGATTAAAAAAGGAGAAAAAACCTTTATCAGTATAAGAAATGTTCCGTATTCCGATCTTGATATTGTTGATGTCGATGCAGACAGAAGAAAAATTGTCATTCCTACACCTGCAGGTCAAAAGTATTTAACAGTAACAGATGATTCTCAACCTGATTTGTATGATGTTGTTGTTACTTTGACTGACAATGCAAAAATCACAAAAGACGGTGCCGTTGTTGGCGGAAATAAAATTAAAATGGGTTTGCCTATCACATTGGAAGGCGCAAATTATAAATTTACAGGCTCTGTTTCAGATTTGCAGGTTTCAGATGCCGTTGATAATGAAACAATAAATAAAGACATGAATACAACAGATGATGTTCAATAGTATTTTAAAATTTTCCCAAAATAAATTTAGTTTTTTATACGATAACAGCTTGTTTTTACAGAATATAGACAGGTTTATTTTGCCGTTTATTCTGCTTACATTCGTTTCTTCAATATTTATGAGCTCTGATTTTATCGGATTTATAGGTTTAATAGTAATATTTTTTACCATAATTAAAATTTTACTTTGTCCAAATCAAAAACTTGAATTCAAAACTTACGAAATATTTTTATTACTTTATTTTATGATAATTGTAGTCAGCTTATTCGGATCTACATTATTTAGTCTTAGTTTAAAGGGATTTTTTAAAACTTTTGTGTATTTGGGATTTTACGTTTCAGTTGCACAATATTTAAAGGATAATAAAAAGCACATACCCCTTATACTTGGAACAATTGCAGGTTGTATCGTTTTTGAGGCTATAATAGGGATTTTCCAAAGTACACTGCATTTAGAACAAATTTCTACATGGCAGGATACATCAAGACTTAATCCTGAAGATGTTTTATCAAGAGTTTACGGGACTTTAAAACCTTTAAATCCTAATTTGTACGGCGGATACCTGGTTTGCGGTTTGCCGGTGGTATTGGGCTCAATATTTTATTCTATTGTCAAAAAGAACAAAAATATGCTTATTTTATCTTTGATATCAAGTTTTTGCGTCTGTTATTCAATATTACAAACAGGCTGCAGAGGTGCATATCTGTCCATGTTGCTTGTTTTTGGACTAGTATTTATCATAAGTGCAAAATTCTTTTGGAGTTCATATAAGAAATTTTATATATCTATAATAAGCTCCGCAACATTATTATTTATTTCTGCACTTATGTTTGTAAATTCGTTGAGATTAAGATTTTTATCTATTTTTGCAATGAGAAGTGATTCATCAAACTCTTTTAGATTTAATGTTTACCACTCATCCATTGAAATGTTTAAAGATAATTGGCTTTTGGGAATTGGGGTTGGGAACAAAAATTTCAGAGAAATTTATGGTTTGTATATGAAAACAGGATTTGATGCCCTGAGCGCCTATAATATTTATTTGGAAACAGCAGTTGAAAGCGGAATATTTGCCTTAATAACATTTTTGGCATTTATATTAAAAATTTTCTATGATGCAGTAAAATATATATTCAATTCAAAAGAACCGACAAATGTAATATTTGTCAGCTCATGTACAATTGCTATTGCATCCGCACTGTTTCACGGGCTTGTTGATACTATATATTTCAGACCACAACTACAGTTCATTTTCTGGACTTTTGTGGCAATAATCGGAAGCATTTCCGACAAAGAATCTAGCAGTAAAAACCACCCATACCCCAACCCATCATTGGATTCATAAATGGAGTATATCCCATTCCAAAGCCACCATACACCATTGGACTATAGCAACATGGTGAATTAAAAAACATCCATGGACTACAAGCAGTCATTAAACCCATTGTACCAACAGCATTCGAAACCGGATTGCCGTAACCTGAATACATATTTATAATATTTCCGACAGGATTTCCTGCTTTTGCCATTTCATATGCTACTTCATTTCGTGCAAGACCGTTAAATAAATTTCCGGCAAAATTTGCACTCGCAACCATTGGCGGAACTCCGCTGCTCCTTGCATCCAAATAAGTATTTAGTGACTGCAAACCGCATATTATGCCGGTTGATGTCCTCATAAAATCTGCGTGACTCAATGTTTCACCTGTAATATTAATAATATCCTACATTTATAAACACTTTTAACTTAAAAAAATTGATTAATATTATAAAAGTATTAAGATATATTAAATATATACTTTATATATAAATATTTTAGACAATAACACTTACTCTTTATGGCAATTACTTTAAAATCTTATAAGTTTATAATCTTCATATAGAGTTTTTGTATGGAGAATGTGTATTATGTTTATAGGAAATAGTATAAACGAGTGCTTGTATAATCGTTTGGAAATGAAAAATATTAATAAAAATTTATTACCGTGGTTTGAAGATGTAATAGATGAAAATAATTGTAAAATTGAACGTAAGGAATGGAAAAGCAAATATAACAGTTATGTGGTATATGATTATGAGCCATTTTGTACTGAAGGTTTTGAGATTAATTTGGTTTTGAGCGCAAAAGATTGCGCGCATTTAAACTTTATAAAATATCTCTATGACGAAAAAATGAGTACTATAGAATATTTAAATAACTGTATAATGATATAAAAAAAGCCCTCATAATTGAGGGTTTTTTTTATAAAATATTATTACTATGCTTCTGTATTTTCTGACGGTGCAGAATTTTCACCTATTTCTTTGAAACAATCTTTACAGAATACTTCTCTGCCCGGTACAGGTTTGAACGGAACTTGTGTTTGAGCACCACATTTTGAACATACTGCATCAAACATTTTTCTTGATTTTCTATGTTGTTTACGTCTTGCTTTTCTGCATTCAGGACATCTTTTTGGCTTATTTACAAGTCCTTTTTCTGCATAGAATTCTTGCTCTCCTGCACTAAATACAAATTCTTGACCACAGTCCTCGCATACTAACTTTTCATCTTCGTACATTGTCTTTCTCCTGATTTGTGTGATTCGGTTTTAACCGTCTGTATAAATTCAATTTTACACTTTTTTCAGAATAATGCAAGTTTATAACATTCAGGATTGCGAATTGTAACAATGTATTTTAATGATTAAATTTGAATATTTTTGATATATAATATTTTCATAAAGGAGCTTTAATGAAAGGTATTATATTAGCAGCCGGTGCCGGCACGAGGCTATATCCTGCATCTCAGCCTATATCAAAAATATTGTTGCCTGTGTATGATAAACCTATGATTTATTACCCGCTATCAACTCTTATGCTTGCAGGGATTAAAGACATACTAATTATTACTAATGTTGATGATAATGAGAACTTCCAAAAGTTACTCGGAGATGGCTCTCAATTTGGATTGAATATTCAATACAAGATTCAATATGTTCAAAGAGGCATTGCGGATGCATTTATAATCGCGGAAGATTTCATAAATGGAGATGATGTAGCTTTGATACTGGGCGATAACATTTTCCATGGTTTTGGATTTTCAACGTTTTTGAAAAACGCGTTAAATAATGACAAAAATGGCGCAATTGTCTTTGGATACAGAGTTAAAGACCCTGAAAGATTTGGTGTTGTCGAATTTGATGAAAATAAAAAAGTTTTATCATTAGAGGAAAAACCTTCAAAACCAAAATCTAATTTTGCAGTAACAGGCCTATATTTTTACGATAAAAATGTATGCGAATATGCAAAATCTCTAACTCCATCAGCACGCGGGGAATTAGAAATAACAGATCTGAATAAGATTTATCTTGAAAAAGCCAAATTAAATGTTGAAATTCTTGGCAGAGGCTTCACATGGCTTGATACAGGGACTCAGGACTCTATGCTGGAAGCTGCAAATTTTGTCAGAGCCATTGAAGCAAATAAAGGAGAACAGATTTCCTGTCTTGAAGAAATTGCATTATATAAAGGCTTCATTACTCCAGAGGAACTTGAAAATAAATTAGAACGATTTAAAGGCAAAAGTGCATACTACGATTATGTATTTGATTTAATAGAGACAGAAAAAACTCAAAAAGTGCATTTTTAATTCGTATTAATTTATTGCCCCATAACATAGTCATAGTACATTAGGTACAATACTCCGATAACTATTAAAAATATTGCTGTGTAAACAATAATTTTTAACACTTTATCTTGCAATGCGGACAAAGCATAAAAACTCCTTAGTTATTTAACTTGTATCTTATAACCTGATTGCTGCCTTGTGCCGAAACAAAAAGTAAATCGCCTGTTATGTGCATACAGTATGGATTTTGGATGTTTGTTATAATTTCGGAAACTTCACCGCCGGTATTTACCTTTAACACATTATTCTTATTATAATTTGCGACATAAAGATTGCCCTGATTATCCCGAACTAAACCAACAGGTCCATCTATCTTTGGACTTTTGATAAAAACTATTTTTTGATTATTTGGTGAAATTTTATAAATTGTGTTATCAGAAAAACCTGCAACATACAGATTCCCTTCAGGGTCGGTTGCAATCCCTGTCGGACTTGTAATGTCATTATATACCCCATTAGAATTATTCATGGGATTTGCATCTGCAAAGGATTCAGGCTTATTCAATTCAGCCTGAGCAGTAGGGATATCCATTTCTAATGAATCGGCTAATTCTTTTGCTCTCGCACCAATCAAAGAATCTGTAGGAATTAAGGTCAAATACATTTTAGCCTTTTCATTATTTCCTAATTTTTTACTTAATTCAGCAGCTTTATAGACAGATTCATAATCATCAGGTTTTCTTAAAATAATCTGTTTGAAAGCATTCAAAGCCTCATCATCTTGTTTGAGGTATTCCATCAACGAACCCAAATTAAAATATGCATCAATATAATTCGGATCTAATTCTGTGGCCTTTTTAAAACATTCGGCAGCCTGTTGGTAAGAACCAACCTGATAATATTCTATACCCTTGTTATACTGAAGTTTGGCATCTGTTGCCAAATCAGCAAAAGAAGGTGCTGAACACAACAATATTGCGCTAACCAAAATTACTTTAATAAAATTATTTAATTTCATCAAGCTCCTCTATAATATTCTTATTTTTATCAGCAAACTTTTTACCTCTGGATATTATAGCTTTTTTTAGTATTTGTGGCAAGTTTATTGTTTCCATTTCTTCAAAATTGTCAGGGAGTCTTAAACTCCAGTTTCTGTCGCCTGAAGTTCCGGGAGTATTATATGTTTCACTCATGTTAAAGAAGTCTGTAAAGAATATCTGAACATTTTCAGCTTCGCAGGCAAAAAGTTCAACAAGTTTTGTTTCTTTCAGAAAATCAGCATCCTTAGTCATTTTGACAATAATATCATCAGGGTTTTGTTCTTCGCTAAACAAGTCCTCTACCAAATTTTTAACATGCAAATATCCTTCGTGAGTATTTATCAATGATTTAGCCCATTCATTTACAGGTTTGTTATCATGAGTTCCAACCATTACCCAACAATGTTTGGTAATATTTTTGCATCTGTAAGGATCTTCAGGTTCAGTAGGCACCGTAAATTGTGTCAGCTTCATACCCAACAGATCATACTCTTTCATTACCGAAGCAACAGGATTTGTCAAAGTACCCAAATCCTCACATACAATTGAGTCTTTAGTCAATCCTTCTTCTTTTGCTGCAGCAATAACAATTTTTTCGACTAAACGACCATATTTTTTTATTTGTTCATGAGTTAAATTCTTAACTCTTTTTTCATTATCAGCAGAATATTCAGTATCTAAATCTTCAACAGAAGGTATCGCAAATTTCTTTAAATATTCATGCTCAGGAGAAGAGAATAACCTTCCTGCACCCTGTTCAGGCATAGGTTTTAATCCTTTTTTATAAACCCATGGGTCAATAAGACCTACAATATGGTCAATTCTGACACCTCCCGGATTTTCTCTGAACATTTTTTTATACAAATTTTTCATTAAAATTCCGGCTTCACCTAATGAACCATCTCCATTATACAACTTTTCAGGATTCACTACTGGAAAACCCCAGGCTTGACCGTCTTTTGAAAAATAGTCAGGAGGACAACCCAAGCTCCAACCTTCTAAAAACAATGACTGATATGCCCATTCATCACGATCTGAAAATGCGACTTGTCTATCCGCAATCATTTTTATGCCCTTTGATTTTGCAAATTCTCTTGTTGCCTCATTTTGAGCATTTAAAACAAATTGAATAAATTTGTATCTGTCAATTTCTTTTGAATATTTTTTTGTAATTTCTTCAATTCTTTTTGAATATTCAATTTTATCTTCATTAGATTTCGGGTTAAGCAAATTTTTATCTGTTTCAGATTTCCAGTTATGCCAATAGTCGCAGTTATGTTCTATAACCAATGCTTCATACAAAGCATCATTGTCAAGCCAGCTTTTGTTTTGAATTTTATAAGAATTAAATTCTTTATTGAGTTTTTTATCATTAAGCTTTATAAAATTTTCATAAGCTTCTGTTAAAGCTTCTTCCTGCTTATTTATTATATATGAATAGCTTGTTCTGTTTTTATCTTTATTTGGATTTTGGCTTACAATTTCGTTATATGTTTCAACAGATAATATATTTCCCCATTTTTTTGTTGTCAGTTCTTTTAAATCAATAAAAAGAGGGTTATTAGAAAAAATAGTCCCTGTATAAGGCGAAGCATCAGATGTTTTAGTTTTTCCGGCAGGCCCCATCTGAATCGCATCAAACAAATCCTGAGCGTATTCAATAAATTTCTTACCGCCGTTAGAATTTATAGTTCCGAATCCTGTATTTTCACCTTGCGCAGCAGGGAAACTTCCTCCATGCATAATAAATACAAAATTCTTTTTACCCAACGCTTTTAAAGCTTTTCTGATAACTTTTTTTGCCTTCTTATCAATAGTAAAACTCATAAAATACACCCCTTATTTAAACTACTTTTTTAAACTTTATATAAACTCTCTCTGTAAAATTGATTTATTTGTTAAGATACAAAAAATGGACCCGGTGGGACTGTCTTGCTTCGCCTCGCAATAAACGGCATTTCGCATTTTGTCGGTAGAGCCTTACAGGCTCAGACAAAATCTGCTCCAGCCTCTGCTCGGCTTGCGCTCGAACCACAGACAATGCTTTCGCACTGTTGGGTTCTCATCCCACAAAACCTATTTATTTGTCAATATACAAAAAATGGACCCGGTGGGACTCGAACCCACGACCAATTGATTAAGAGTCAACTGCTCTACCAACTGAGCTACAAGTCCATTTCTTTTGATATATCTATCTTAACATCTAAATTTTATTTTGCAATAATTATAAAAACACATAATTTATATAAATAAATTTCGGTCTAATTCGTCAAAATTTCTTATAATTCCACTAACTTCAGGCATTGAGATATAAAATTCATAAGGTTCTTCAGAACATATCGCAATAATTTTTCCGATTCCAGCATCCGTTGCTGATTTAATCCCTGAAATTGCATCTTCTACAACTATGCAATCTTTTGGTTCTAATCCCAAATTCTTTGATGCAATTTGATAGATATCAGGAGCAGGTTTACTCGGAACAACTCCATCTGCATATACAACCTTGTTTATATCAAACCATTTTGCTAATTCAAAATGTTCAAAATAAAAATCTACATTTATTTTATCTGACATTGTGGCAATTGTTCGTGGTATCTTGTTTTCTTTTAAAAAATCCAAAAATTCAACCGCACCTTCTGCCAAATGAAAATTTTCTTTATCTTTTAATGCTCTTTGACGATACAAGGCTTCTTTTTCCTGTCCGTATTTTTCAACCATTTCTGGCTCAGGTTTTCTGCCTATTGCGTATTCAATAATTTCTTCATTAGTTCTGCCAAACATATGCAAAACCATTTCTTCATCGCTAAACTCGGTTCCTCTCAAAATTTTTGAGAATTCACGCCAGGCTTGCTTATGTTTTGCACTATCCCAATACAATGTGCCGTTAAAATCAAATATAATTCCCTTATAGCTCATGATTCTCCATCATCTGATTATACAAATCAAGATATACTTTGGCTTGTTTTTCATTCTTTTGCATTTTATATGTATATGACAAATTATAGTAAATATCAGGTTCATTAGCTTTTAAGTTTAAAGCACGAAAGAAATTATATCTTGCCTGAGAGTATTTTTTTAATTTTAAATACGCACACCCGATATTATAATAACCATAAGAGAAATCTGATTTATATCTGACAGCCAATTTAAATTCCTGTAAAGCCATATTCGGCTGATTTTTAGTCAGATAAATATATCCCAGATTATAATGAGCTTTGTAATATTTAGGATTTTTTTGTACTGATTTGTTAAACATATAAAGAGCTTTTTCTATATCGTTTTTGTCCTGCATAATGTTGCCGATTAAAAGCCAATCTTCTTCCGTACGCTCATCTTCAGGTATTTTATTTAAATTTTCTAACGCAGTATCAATATTATTTTGTGCATAGAACACTCTTGCCTGCTGACTGAACTGATTTGGTGTAACTTGTTCCTGTGAAGCATTCTTTTTACCAAATGAAAAACTGTAGCATTGTTGATTAACTGATAAAATCAGCCCTAATATTAAAATAGAAATTAAAAATCCCTTTTTCATATTAAATATTATAAAACAAATACAAAATTTCATCCAACATAATTTGACTCTTAAAATAAACAGGTAATAATATCTAAAGATGTCTCTTTAATTATACAGATTCAAGACTGTATATTAATTTTATCCTGCCATTACTCCTTTTGGCAGGATTTTTATTCTCTCATTTGACAAATTATATGTAAAAATAAAAAAATTCTCTATTGACGGAGTATAAAAAATATTTAATACTATTTATATGCCAAAACAAAAAGTAATTGCTCTTGTAGATTGCGATTCTTTTTTTGTATCTTGTGAACAAAAAAGGAATCCGGAACTAAAAAACAAACCAGTATGCGTTCTTTCAAATCCTGAAGGATGCGTTATTTCGCGTTCAAAAGAAGCAAAGGAATATGGAGTACGAATGGGAGAGCCATATTTTATGGCTAAAAAGGAACACCCAAAAGCCATATATCCTGTTGCAGACCATGAATTCTACTCGAATGTTTCTTATGAGGTTATGAATGTTTTACAGGATTTCAGTCCATACGTTCAGATTTACTCTGTAGATGAAGCATTTGTTGATCTTACAGGTCTTCAAAGGCTTTATAAAAAAGATTACTTCGAACTTGCACAAATGCTGAGACAAAGAGTTTTAGACGAAGTTGATATTCCCGTTTCTATCGGCATAAGTTCTTCAAAAACGCTTGCAAAACTGGCATCTGACAAAGCAAAATATGAGCAATCACACATTTATAAAATTAATGCAAACAATATATTTGAAGAACTAAAAAATACAAAGATTGAAGAAATTTGGGGTATTGGAAGACGACTGACAGAAAGAATGAAGAAAAACGGAATTATAACCGCACTTGAACTTGTGAATAAATCAGACAACTGGCTTGACAAACAAATCGGAATACACGGTATAGAAATGCGTCATGAGCTTCTTGGGGAAATGACATCTCCTGTAATTAACGAAGAAACAACGCCAAAATCAATTCAAAACACAAGAGCATTCGGCATATTTACATCAGATTTCAATTTTATAAAAAACGAACTGAATATGCATATTCATACTTCCTGCAGAAAACTGAGAAGATATGACACAAAATGTATGCAGGTTGGAGTCATGCTCAGAACCAAAGATTTCAGGGTATTTTATGCAAAAGAGGATTTAAAAAATCCGTCGGATTTTGAACTTGAAATTTCAAAAACAGCAATAAAACTGCTTGAAAAAATTTATAATCCGAATATTTTATATCGTGCGACAGGTGTTGTGCTGGAAAAAATAGGCGAACAGGGAACAGAGCAACTCTCGCTTTATACAGACACCCAAGATGCAGAGAAAAAGCGTAAACTCACCCAATGTTTTGATAAACTTGAAAAAAAATTCAAAAAGAATATAATAAAAATCGGATTTACGAAATAGTTTATATAAATATTCTAACGTAATCTTAAAAAAGCTTCAATCTTCGCTTTTACAGAATTTGTTGCATAATCATCAATATCAATGTAAAGTCCGTTATACTTATTTGCCAAATATTTTGCAAGCTGAGTTTTTGAACAAAAAGCCTGAGCATAAAATACGGTAGGGACATCAGGTTCAACATACATTTCCAATTCTATATCCGCCGGAACTTTTGCTTCAACACACCTTGTCCAGCCATAAACATGAGTTTCATCAGGAAATAATTTTAAAATATTCAAATCATTTGGCGGAACCCCCCAAAAGCCGAATTTTGGCTTGCACTGAACAATCCTGGAAGTATCAACATTATCCGCGACAATATTTGCCGTAATAGAAGTAACTTTGTCATATAACGGCATATTTGAAGTTGAGATATAGACAGGAGAACGATATTCAAATGTTTCGAATATGGTTTCTTCAACATCAAACCCCATATCTTTTAACAACTGAGCCGCAAACCAACCGCTATCACATTTATCTTTCCCTATTGGTGCAATTATTTTTATAATTTCATCACGATAATATAAAGAATTATTTATTATCTGTTTTATTATCTTGCAATAACTTTCAGGCAAAATATTTGCATCAGGGACTTTATCAGACAAATCAAAGTCCAAATCAAACCACTGAGCATACGGATATTCTTTTTTTACACGGTCTATAACTGAAGGTAGAGGATATCCCCAAAAACCAATTTTATTTTTCATAAGGTTATAATATCATAAAAGAATTATTGTTTTAATCTGCTTTTGGGTACAACCAAACCACAATACTTACAGGCAAAATATTCTTCACTGCTGTCTAAAGGCATAAAAACATGCTCACAATCTTTGGAATCTTCAAGCAAACCTTCTCCATCTTCAGGGATAAAATCAGGTTTTATAAAAGGTCTGTACTTTTTACCTTTTATAAAATGAATCATCCATTCAAATATATACATTACAAATTCCAGCTTTCCGGTAATAGTTGAGCAAGAGTATAAATTTTTAGACCTTCGCCATTTTTTAAAATAATATCAACATCATTGTCATTTTCACAAAATTCATGAATAACCTGCCTGCACGCACCACAAGGAGTGCAATTATCCTGATTTGGGGAATAAATTGCGACTGCTTTAATTTTTCTTTTGCCATCTGCAATAGCAGATCCTATTGCATTACGTTCCGCACAAATAGTCATGCCAAAACTTGAATTTTCGAAATTGCATCCGGTATAAACAGAATCGTCTTCTGTCAAAACACACGCCCCAACCGCAAATTTTGAATATGGGCTATATGAATTTTTTGAGGCTTCAACCGCTTTTTGCATTAATTCTTCGTAAGTCATAATTATCACCTTATTATAAATTATATAACTTTCAGAGAAAAAGTTATCCCTTAATCGTATGAAAGACAAAATTAAAGTTTTTATAAATTATGCCGATAAAATAAAAGTAAACTTACAACAAGGGTGACCTATGGACATTTCAAGAATAGAAGCATATAATCCTAATAAAATAAACTGGAAAAATCTTACCGCAAAAGAAATCCTTAAATATCAGAAACAGGGAGTAGAAGTACCTGATGTATATGTTCAATGGGCACAGGATTTCTTAAAAAATATAGCAAAGTACGACACCGACGAAGTTACCTACGAAAAAGCACAATCTATAACAAGACATCAAAGTAACGAAGCAAAAGCAAATACAAATACAAATAATACAAACGTATCCGCAGAATCAAACGAAACAGGGGGGGATAACGCAGAATTACCAACCACAACTGAAGAAATCAGAGGTGAAAATACAGAGGTTCAACCAAATTCGTCTGATACAAATTCTGACACCTCAGAAATGACTGCAGCGCAAATAAAAAGAAAGAATTTCCAAGATACAGGAGTGAGTTTAAGACAACAGGCAATAACATTTACTCAAGACAGCCAAACATTGGGACAAGAAGCGGTTTCAACCGAACAAATTGTCAGTGCAATTCAAAACAATTCCGATAACGAAATTGCCGAATTAGAAGGAACAATGAAAGAACTTTTGGCAGAAGCAGAAGCAAAACAAAATGAGTTAAAGCAAGAAGTTGATAAAATTAACAAAGACAAAAGTGACACTTCAACATTTGCAAAAATCGAAAAACTTCAAAAAGAACTTGAACAATACGGAGTGAGCGGACAAAATGAAGCTTCTCAGACAGAAAGCACACTCAGAGGCTATTCCGGAGAAATAGCAGGCGGACAATCAGTAATGCTAAACGCAGCTGATTTTGGTTCTGAAACCGTATCTGTAGGTAATGAATTACTGGCAACATCAGGAAGATCCTGGTGGTTTAACATTGACAGAATGATAGGAGAAAAAGCGGTTGATTCGGGTAACGATGCAGTCGCAAAAGCTCAATCCGGAGAACAAGCAGTTCAGTCTGCAGAAAATGAAAATAATTCAAATATTGGAAAAATACCGAGCATTGAAAATCAAATAGAAGAAAAAACAGGCATCGGAGCACAAAACAAAAAAAATCAGGAAAGTTCATCCGAACAAGACCCGATAACAGGTAAAACAGAAGAATCAGATAAAGATATTAAAACAGCTACAAACGACGGTACAGACACAACAGATAAACTGCATTTAAGCATTGATGAGTTGTTAAAAAGAAAAGTCAGACGCGGAGAATACGCACAAGAAAGCTAGAGCCTTAATGATTCGATAGCTTTATTTACATCAGGCGCACCATATATATAACTTCCTGCAACTAAAGAATTTGCGCCATAATCAACACAAATTTTACCTGTTTGAGCATTAATTCCGCCATCTACCTGAATTATAAGATTTTCGGAAGAATTATTTTTTATAAATTCAATTTTTTGTGCACAATCTTGCATAAATTTTTGTCCGCCAAAACCCGGTTCTACAGTCATAACAAGAACCATATCAACTTCATCAAGATATGGCATCAAAACATCAGGTTTTGTTTTTGGCTTTATCGAAATGCCGGATTTTACACCAAATGATTTTATTTTTCTTATCAATGCTGACACATCACAATCTTTTACGGCTTCATAATGAAATGTCAAAATATCAGCCCCCGATTTTGCAAACGGTTCAACATACTTATCAGGATTTTCTATCATCAAATGAACATCAAGCGGTAATTTTGTAATTTTTTTCAAAGATTTTACAACAGGAACACCGATTGTAATATTCGGGACAAAATGACCATCCATTACATCAACATGAATCCAATCAGCACCGCACTTTTCGACTAATTTTATATCGCGCTCTAAATTAGCAAAATCCGCTGATAAAATTGATGGTGATATAATAATTTTTTTTTCTGACATATTACACTTCTTCTTTATGTTTTTTTACTTTTAAAACTTCGCCTTCAAATTCAAGTTCGACCTTGTCTGTTTCAGGATTGACTTTTAAGAGCTCAAGCAACGGCTTTGGTAAAAATATTGCCCAACCATTACCACTTTTTTGTAATCTTCTTATCATTAGAAATCCTTTATAAATTATTACATTTACCTTACTAATACTTTACATTATAAATCCTTTATAATATAGTTTACATTATAAGTCCATAGTAAGTCACAATGTAAAGGAAGTAATCATGTTTGAAGATTATTTAGCAGAAGCATATAAGCCAATAAAAGCACTTGATACATTATTAGAAATAATGAATTACAACGCGCAAGAAGACGGGATATTTTCGGGAGAATACGAAAGAGAATATGCCGAAAGACACATGTCTTTATTATTTTGTGCTCAATTAGTGACGAAATATATGATAAAATTGAGAAAAGTATATTACAGAAAAATGATTATGAATAATTATAGGAAATAATTATATAATACCTAACTTTTCACAAGCACTGTATGCGGCTTTTTGTTCGGCATCTTTTTTGGACAATCCGGTTTCAACCGCCAAAACTTTATCGTTATAAGAAACCTCAACTTCGAAAATTCTTTTATGTGCAGGTCCTGATTCATTGATAACTTTATATACAGGACGGTTTTTATCCACCCCTTGCGTATATTCCTGCAAAATTTCTTTTGCATTATACTTGGCAAAATTACCCTTAACTTCTGCTATTAACGGAGAAAAAGTTTTTTCTATGTAATCTCTGATTTCATCATATTTGCCATCAAGATAATATGCACCTAAAACTGCTTCAAAAGCGCATGCACAAATAGAATTCAGTTTTCTTGCTCCCTGCTTTTCATCATGCTTACTCAATATTATAAGAGAACTTAATCCATTAGCCTTTGCTATTTCAGCTAAAGTATTATCAGAAACAACAATACTTCTTATTTTTGACATTTCACCTTCCGTACTGTCGGGAAACATATTATACAAAACATCTGAAACAGTAAGTTTTAGTACGGCGTCGCCTAAAAATTCCAGACGTTCATAGCAATCAGTATGCGCTAAACTTAATTCCTGAGTATAAGACGGATGAGTCAGAGCCTTTTTATATAAGTCTTCATTTACTGCATTAATTCCAAAAATTTCCGCTACAGAGGTCATTGTATTATTCCCTTAAGAAAATCACACAAAGAAGTCATCCATTCAGTTCTGAATACAAAATACTTAAAGAAATAGTAAACGATAGGAATTGTAAATGCAAAACTGTCTGTTCTGTCTAAAAATCCGCCATGTCCCGGCAGAGTATCCCCCGAATCTTTAACACCTGCATCTCTTTTGAGTAATGACTCGCATAAATCCCCAATCTGAGCAAATACAGTACACAACAGACCTGCAATTAGTGACATAAACCAACCTATGCCCAAATAACAACCAATAATTTCTGCAAAAACAACCGAGGCAATTGCACCACCAACAGAACCTTCAATTGTTTTATTTGGACTTACAGTCGGTGCAAGCTTATGTTTTCCAAAATGTCTGCCGGCATAATAGCAGCCGACATCAGTAGCAATAATCGAAATAATCATAAGCACCACAAAACCCAAACCACTGTCATATTGTTCATTATGCAAGTTTCTGAAAAATATTAAATGAAGCGGAAACCATCCGCAATAAACCATTCCGAACAATGTAGTCGCGACATTAGCAATATATGGCTGACGTCCGACAAATAAAACCCACATAAAAGATGCCATAGCGCAAATAGTCAATGTAGCTGCGACTAAATCAAATCTCTCAAAATAAACAATTGCAGCAAGAACGGCTTCGGTCACATATATTACATTCAGGCTCGGGTAAAACCCTTTGTGATTTAAAATACGGACATACTCTTTTGATACAAAAGCAAGGATAACAGCCAATAACCCTAACAGCGCAAAGCCACCAGCCATTATACAAAGCATAACGATTGTACCCATAATAAAACCGGTAAGCATTCTTATTGCATTTTTATTTAATCCAAGATCAAGTTTCATTATACGGTCATAACCTCTTTTTCTTTATCTGCAACTGCTTTATCAATATTATCGGTATATTTATCAGTTACTTTTTGAATTTTATCCTGATTATCTTTTACTGCATCTTCAGGAAGATTTTCATCTTTTTCTATTTTCTTTAATTTATCAACCATATCACGACGGATATTTCTTATCGCAACTTTTGCATCTTCACCTAATTTTCTGACATCTTTTGCAATCTCACGACGTCTGTCCTCTGTCAAAGGAGGGAAAGGAAGCCTGATGCATGTTCCGTCAGAATTTGGAGTGATACCAATTTCGGCTTTGATTATTCCTTTTTCAATATCCTTCATTATTGTTTTGTCATAAGGAGTAATAACCAAAGTAGTTCCGTCCTGAACAGTAACCTGAGACATTTGTCTTAAAGGAGTAGGAGCTCCGTAATATTCTACAATAACTTTATCTAATATTGCAGGATTTGCACGTCCTGAACGAACAGATGCAAATTCTTTATGCAACTGATTTATCGCTTTTTCCATTTTTTCTTCGCCAAATAAAAACATTTCATCTAAAGCTTCAGACATAATTTACCTCTTTCTAATTTATATAAGTTCCTAATTTTTCACCATTTAGAATATCTTTAATACCGTTTTCTTTTTTGAAATCAAAAACAACAATCGGTATATTATTTTGTTTACACAAATCACAAGCTGATGTATCCATAACTTTCAGACCATTTATGATAATGTCATCATAATGAATTTCATCAAGTTTTTTTGCAGACGGATCAGCATTTGGATCGGCTGTATATACGCCATCCACACCATTTTTAGCCATAAGCATAGCCTGAGCATTAATTTCAGATGCTCTTAATGCAGCAGCCGTATCCGTAGTAAAGAAAGGATTACCGGTTCCTGCAGCGAAGATAACGACTCTGCCTTTTTCCAAATGCCTTATTGCTCTGTGGCGGATATACGGTTCTGCAATTTGTTTCATACTTATTGCACTTTGGACTCTGCAATCAACACCAATTTGAGTCAAAGCACTTTGTAAGGTGATAGCATTCATAACAGTTGCAAGCATTCCGACATAATCACCTGTTGCACGATCCAGACCAATTTTTGTACTGTTTTTCATTCCGCGGAAAATATTACCGCCGCCTACTACAACAGCGACCTGAGCACCCATTTCGACGGCCTTTTTAATTTCATTTGCAATCATTGTAACAGGTTCAGGCGCAATACCAAACTGCTGAGTACCTAAAAGCGCTTCCCCGCTTATCTTTAATAATATTCTGTTATATTTCATCAATCAATATCCCTCTCGTTCTAAGAGTGATTTTAACTTAAACACGCATTATTGTAAAGCAAAAATAACAAATTTTGAATCTAAAAAATAAATTATTTTAGAAAAAAAAACGAGGAAAATTCAATCTGTAAGTTGGGCTTTTAGCCCAACAAAAATAATGTTGAGGTAAAAACCCAACTTACAGATTTACATTAATTTTAAAAAGTATATTTTATTCTGATTTTGAATTGTTAAACGGCTGGATTGCCGCGCCCTGACGGGCTCGCAATGGCATGATTTTTTATTCTCCACTGGGGGGAGAAAAATTTTTAAATGGAAGAAATTTATTTCGAACATTTGAAAAATGAGAGAGGTTAATGCTCATTAACCCCTTGCGGGGAACACCCCTCACCCAAATTTGTAAATTCACATTCGTTCA